>NZ_JBBYXK010000002.1:0-600000 GCF_039655875.1 Emcibacter sp. SYSU 3D8
CTTCTTCAAGCATGTCCTCTCGACCATCGCCATGGGCCGCTACGGCAAGCCCGAGGAAGTCGCCAACGTCATCGTCTTCCTGCTCTCCTCGGCGGCCAGCTGGGTCACCGGCGTCAACGTCACCGTCGACGGCGGCCAGAACAAACGCGTCAAGTTCTAGAACCCGTCCGAGACTGCGAAAACCGGGCTCGTATCACCGAGCCCGGTTTTTCATGGGCGGCACGAGGCCATGCTCGCTTGGCCTCTCCGGCGGGAGGGCGTCACGTCATCGCATTGGCGGCGGCGGCCGGCCCACCGGCCAGCAAACACACCCCGACCCGCCACCGGCCAAACGACGTCAGGCCGCCTCGCGGTGATGGTGGTTGTCCTGGTAAACGGGACTGTGGTCTTCCTCCCACGACGCCATGATCGCGTCGCGCTGTTTCAGATAGCTGCGGAACTGGGACACGATCCATCCCATCACCAGGAAGGTGAAGGCGAGGACGGGAACGACAAGCACCATTTCGGCATGCAACATGGCTGACTCCATCCAGGTAAGATGGAGGGAGCATCGGCCAGCCCCGGCCGGGCGGCATTGATCGCAGTCAATCGGCCCGCATGGCCCGCCGCGCCAGGATCGCCCTACCGCCGCTTCTTGCCCTTGCCGCGCCATTGACGGGTGCCGGGACGCCCTGACATGGAGCGTCCCTTGCCCGCGGGCACATTGGACTCGAACCCAGTCGACCGCGCCAGCGGATCCTCGGCTACCGCCAGTTCGCTGGCTTCCAGCCGGCGGACCTCGTCGCGCAACCGGGCCGCCTCCTCGAATTCCAGATTGGCGGCCGCGTCCAGCATGCGCTTCTTCAGGTCGTCCAGATGGGTCTTCAGATTGTGGCCCACCAGATGCTGCACGCCGCTGTCGCCGGTTTCGACGGTCACGTAGTCGGCCTCATAGACGCTCTGCATCACGTCGCTGATCTCGCGCTTGATGCTCTCGGGCGTGATGCCGTGCAGCTCGTTGTAGGCTTCCTGCTTGCTCCGGCGCCGGTTGGTCTCGTCGATGGCGCGCTTGAGCGAGCCGGTGATCTTGTCGGCATACAGGATCACCCTGCCCTCGACGTTGCGCGCGGCGCGGCCGATGGTCTGCACCAGGGCCGTCTCGGAACGCAGGAAGCCTTCCTTGTCGGCATCCAGGATGGCGACCAGCGCACATTCGGGAATGTCGAGGCCCTCGCGCAGCAGGTTGATGCCGACCAGCACGTCGAACACGCCCAGCCGCAGGTCGCGGATGATCTCGATGCGCTCCAGCGTCTCGATATCCGAATGCATGTAGCGCACCCGCAGGCCGTTCTCGTGCAGATATTCGGTCAGATCCTCGGCCATGCGCTTGGTCAGCGTGGTAACCAGGATTCGTTGTCCCTTGGCCGCGACCAGCTTGCATTCGGCGATCAGGTCGTCGACCTGGCTCTCCACCGGACGGATGAAGATGTCCGGATCGGTCAGGCCGGTCGGCCGGATTACCTGTTCGGCGAATGCGCCGCCGGTCTGCTCCAGCTCCCACGGGCCGGGCGTCGCCGACACGTAGACGGTCTGCGACCGCATGGCGTTCCATTCCTCGAACTTCAGCGGCCGGTTGTCGATGCAGCTGGGCAGCCGGAAGCCGAATTCGGCCAGCACGGATTTCCGGCGGAAATCACCGTTGTACATGGCATTGAGCTGGCCGATGGTGACGTGGCTTTCGTCGACGATCACCAGCGCCTCGGGCGGCAGGTACTCGAACAGGGTCGGCGGCGGCGCGCCCGGCGGCCGTCCGGTCAGATAGCGGGAATAGTTCTCGATGCCGGCACAGACCCCGGTCGCGGCCATGGTCTCGATATCGAACCGGGTCCGCTGCTCCAGCCGCTCGGCCTCCAGCAGCCTGCCGTCACGGCGCAGTTCATCGAGCCTGATCTCCAGGTCGCGGGCAATCTGCTTGATCGCCTGGTCCAGGGTCGGCCGCGGCGTCACGTAATGCGAGCTGGGATAGGCCTTGATGCTGTCCAGCCTGGCCGTCTTCTCGCCGGTCAACGGGTCGAACTCGACGATGCTCTCGACCTCGTCGCCGAACAGCGAGATGCGCCAGGCGCGGTCCTCGTGATGGCTGGGAAAGAGTTCGATGACGTCGCCCTTGGCGCGGAACGTGCCGCGCGACAGCGACTGGTCGTTGCGCTTGTATTGCAGTTCGGCGAAGCGGCGCAGCAAGGTCGTCCGGTCGATGGACTGGCCCATCTTCACCTCGCAGGTCATCGCCGAATAGGTTTCCACCGACCCGATGCCGTAGATGCACGACACCGAGGCGACGATGATCACGTCGTCGCGCTCCAGCAGCGCCCGCGTCGCCGAATGGCGCATGCGGTCGATCTGCTCGTTGATGCTGGATTCCTTCTCGATATAGGTATCGGTCCGCGGCACATAGGCCTCGGGCTGGTAATAATCGTAGTAGGAGACGAAGTACTCCACCGCGTTCGACGGAAAGAACGACTTCATCTCGCCGTAGAGCTGGGCCGCCAGGGTCTTGTTCGGCGCCAGGATCAGCGCCGGCTTCTGGGTGGTCTCGATGACCTTGGCCATGGTGAAGGTCTTGCCCGAGCCGGTCACACCCAGCAGCACCTGGTCGCGCTCGGCGTTGCGCACGCCCTGCACCAGTTCGGCGATGGCGCGCGGCTGATCGCCCGCGGGCACATACGGGCTTTCCACCTTCAGTGGAATGCCGCCCTCGCCCTTCGGCGGCCGCACGACTTTCGGCGGATCGAAGGGATAGGCGTTGTCGGCGAGCACTGGATCGGACATGGACTGGTTATATGGCGATGCTAGGGTGTATTTCGAGTCCTCGATTGCCGCTTGAACGCAAGGATGCTCAAGCGTAGGGTCCGGCCCGTTTTGCGACCCGCTCCATAGACAGGAAAGGTACCGCCGTGAGCTTCTTCTCCGATGCCATTGGACGCATCCAGCCATCGCCCACCATCGCGGTGACGGCCAAGGCCCGTGAACTCAAGGCGGCCGGTCTGGACGTGATCGGCCTGGGGGCCGGCGAGCCGGACTTCGACACGCCGGACAACATCAAGGAAGCCGCCATCAAGGCGATCCGCGATGGCCAGACGAAATACACCGACGTTGACGGCACGAAGGAGCTGAAGGAGGCGATCTGCGGCAAGTTCCAGCGCGAGAACGGGCTGATCTACAAGCCTGACCAGATCACCGTGAACTGCGGCGGCAAGCACACCATCTTCAACGCCATGATGGCGACGGTGAATGCCGGCGACGAGGTGATCATCCCGGCGCCGTACTGGGTGTCGTACCCGGACATCGTCCAGCTGTGCGGCGGCACGCCGGTCATTGTCGAGGCGACCATCGCCACCGGTTTCAAGATGACCGCCGACCAGCTGGAGGCGGCGATCACCGATCGCACCAAATGGCTGATCTTCAACTCGCCGTCCAACCCGTCGGGCGCTGCCTATACCTATGACGAGATCAAGGCACTGACCGACGTGCTGCTGCGCCATCCCCATGTCTGGGTGTTCTCGGACGATATCTACGAGCATCTGGTCTATGACGGCTTCAAGTTTCACACACCAGCGCAGGTGGAACCCGGCCTGTTCGACCGCACGCTGACCATGAATGGCGTGGCCAAGGCCTATGCCATGACCGGCTGGCGCATCGGCTATGGCGGCGGCCCGGCACCGCTCATCAAGGCCATCGCCAAGATGCAGTCCCAGAGCACCTCAAACCCGTCGTCGATCAGCCAGGCGGCCACGGTCGCGGCGCTGAACGGCCCGCAGCACTTCATCGCCGAGCGCAACGCCATCTTCAAGGAACGGCGCGACCTCGTCGTGTCCATGCTCAACCAGGCGAAGGGCATGTCCTGTCCGACGCCCGAGGGCGCGTTCTATGTCTATCCGAGCTGCGCCGGCATGATCGGCCGCAAAACGCCGGCCGGGCTGGAGCTGCACAACGACGCGGATGTGGCCAACTATCTGCTGGAAGCCGAGGGCGTCGCCGTGGTGTTCGGCGCCGCGTTCGGCCTGTCGCCGCATTTCCGCATCTCCTACGCCACCTCGACCGAGGCGCTGGAAGAAGCCTGCCGGCGCATCCAGCGCGCCTGCGCGGCGCTTAGCTGAGCAGCCAGGAAATGATGGAGCGGGAACCCTCGCCGTTCCCGCTCCTTTCACCGCCGAAGCTGGTCATCTTCGACTGCGACGGCGTGCTGGTTGATTCGGAGGCGATCGGCGACCGTGTGATCGCCGACCTGCTCTCGCTGCAGGGCGTCGCCGTCGCGGCGGGCGACATCTCGGCCCGCTACATGGGTCTCACCATGCAGGCCGTCGTCGAGGACGTGAACCGCCGCTACGACCTGTCGCTGGGAAGCGACTGGCTCGAAGAGGTGCGCGTCGCAACCGAAGCGGCGTTCCACGCCGGGCTTGAGCCGATCCCGCATGTGAAGGAACTGATTGTCGCGCTAGAAGCCGCCGGCATACCGATTTGCGTCGGCTCCAATGGCTCGGTTTCCAAGATGAACACCAGCCTGGGCATCACCGGCCTGCTATCGCATTTCGAGGGCAGGCTGTTCAGCGGCCAGGACATGAAGCGCGGCAAGCCCTTCCCCGACCTGTTCCTTCACGCGGCCAAGGTCATGGGCGCGGCGCCCGAAGACTGCATGGTGATCGAGGACAGCGCCGCCGGCCTGAAGGCGGCGATGGCGGCCGGCATGAAGGCACTGGCCTATGTCGCCAGCCCGGCGCACGCGCCTGCCGATCTATCCGGCGGCCATCCCATTGGTGATATGCGGCAGGTCCCGGCGCTGCTCGGGTTCGCCTAGACGCATTGTCCTCCCGTGCGAATTGGTACAATGCAGGCGCCGATCTGCTATTGTGCCGCCATGGCTGCAACGCTTGAAGCCGAAATGGAGCAGCGTTTGAACCCTCCCATCGACACCCCGCACCCTTTCACCAAGGTCGCCGATGCACACCTGCTGGCGCAGGCGATCGTGGACACGGTGCGCGAGCCCTTGCTGGTGCTCGATCAGGAGCTGCGCGTCGTCGCCGCCAGCCGATCCTTCTATGTCATCTTTCAGATGCAGCAGCAGGAGGTGGAAGGCCGCGCCATCTACATGCTTGGAAACGCCAAGTGGGATATTCCCGAGCTTCGCGTGCTGCTCGAGCAGATTCTCCCCGAGCAATCGGTCATGGAAGGCTATCAGGTCGAGCACGACTTCGCGGGCACAGGCCATCGCATCATGCTGCTGAACGCCCGCAGCGTGTACTTCGAGAGCAGTGCGGAACGCCTGATCCTGCTCGCCATGGAAGACGTGACGGAATGGCGCGCCGCAGAACGGCTGGCCCAGGACATGCTGCAACAGTCCAAGATGCTGCTCCAGGAAATGCAGCACCGTGTCGCGAACAGCCTGCAGATCATCGCCAGCATCCTGATGCTGAAGGCACGCAGGGTGCAGTCCGAGGAAACCCGCCTGCACCTGCGCGATGCCCACCAGCGGGTGATGTCGGTCGCCGCCGTCCAGGAACAGCTCCAGGCGTCCGCACATGGCGACTCCATCGAGCTGGCGCCTTACCTGAACCGGTTGTGCGAAACCCTTGCGGGATCGATGATCGGTGATGCCCGGCCCATAGCCCTGCTGGTCCGCGCACAGGCCGGCACCGCCCTGTCGCACGAGGCAGTCAGTATCGGCCTCATCGTCACCGAACTGGTCATCAACGCGCTCAAGCATGCCTTTCCCGATGATACGCCCGGTGCGGAGATTATCGTCTCCTATGACACCAACGATACCGGCTGGCGGCTCTCGGTCACCGACAACGGTTGCGGCAAGGCGCCTGCCGCCGACGGGGCGAAAGCGGGGCTTGGCACAAGCCTTGTCGATGCGCTCAGCAATCAGCTTGATGCCAGTGTGGGCGTGTCGAGCAGCCCCAAGGGAACGCGGGTTACGATCACCCACAGCATCTTCACGCCCCAGCTGTCCGACGCGGCCTGAAGGCGGCGCAGGCGGCCGGCATGAAGGCGCTGGCCTATGTCGTCAGCCCGGCGCACCAGCCCGCCGAGCTTTCCGCCGGCCATCCGTTCTGCGACATGCGCTTGGTACCGGAGTTGCTGGGGATAAACCCAGCCGACTGACTGTCAGGTGTCGACAAAATAGTTGATCGCCCGAAATGTTCTGTTTATGTTCTTGACCGCGCCAGGACATTTGGGGGCGATCATGTTGTCGAAGCTCATTTCCGTTATCAGGGGCGAGCGCCAGCCGCAGCCCTTTGACCGAGACCGGTGGGAAGCCGCCATGTCAAAGGCGGTGTATTCGATGGAGGCCCACCAACTCAGACAGGCGCGGGCAGGATTAAGCCGACTGCTGACTGACGATATGCCGGATGACTGCCGCCTGCAGACCAACTACTACCTCGGCATGACCATGTTGTGGCAGGGCGAAACGGAGCAGGCCGAATCGATGCTCGAACGTACCGCAGATCTCGCCGAGGCCCTCGGCGACCTCTCGCGCGCGGTCAGCCCCCTCAACATGTGGGCAAAAAGCCTGGAGATACGCGGCGAGTCCGATGCGGCAGCCCCGGTCCGCGAACGCCATCTGAAGATCACTTCGGCAGTGGACCATTTGGCTTGGACCGTGGATGCGGGCACAGGCGACGTCATCCACACCCACGGCAATATCCGTTTCCCTACGTCGTTCGGAGCGCTGCTGCGCGCGGAGCGCAGCTTCGAGGCGTCCGACGGCATGGACGGCACCATTTTCTACAGGACCGAATTGCCGCGCCGCCTCGAGGTGAGGGTGACGATCTGGATCGGCTCGCTCGATTGGGATCAGAGCCTTCATCGCTTGTCGGATGAGGCGGTATTGTGGCTAGGCATCGAGGGGGCCGACTTCCTGTACGGAAATTTCGAGGTGGGACAGCCGCTCCATACCGGCGTCCGCCGGCTTTGGCAGGATGTGGAAAGAGAGGGGGCCACCTGGAGGGTTGAGACCTTCTTCATCCCTTAGGCGACACGCATATCGGCTTCCGCGTCGCGAGCGTCAAGGAGGACTACGATGAAGCGGATATCCTTGCCATGTTCGCCGAATTCGACTGGCCGAAGACATTTCCTTGAGCTGGCTCCCCCGGTCGGAAGGTCTCCAGACCGTCAGCTGACCGGCCGCTCCACCACATACACCACATGCCGGCTGAGCGGGTGGCCCACATGGAAGCGCGGGTGCTCGAAATCGAGGTCCAAGCGGTGGGTCATGCCGAGGCGGATCATCAGCCCCCACGACGGCGTGTTCGCGGGAACAGTCCACGCGGCGATCCGGTCACGCGGCGTGTTCTCCCAGCCCCATTCGATACTGGCGGCCGCCGCTTCCCTTGCGTAGCCCTTGCCCCATTCGGCTTCGGCCAGACGCCAGCCGATCTCCAGTTCGTCGATAAGGCCGGTGCCGGGAAGGCTCGAATAGCGCAGGCCGCAGAAACCGATGAGGCGTTCGTCGGCGCGCGTCTCCACCGCCCAGAAACACATACCCTGTTCGGCCTGCCGCGCGATCTGGCCGTCGACCACCGCGTCCATCGCCTCGCGCGTCATGACGCCGCCAAGGTGCCGCATCACGGCTTCCGTATTGGTCGCCGCCGCGAAGGCGGGCTTGTCCGCCTCGCGCCAAGGTCTGAGCCTGAGACGGTCGGTGACGATCATGCGGCCTCGCGGGCATTTTCGAAGCGCATCCAGCCGCTGCCCTTGTGGCCGAAGTCGAAGCGGCCCGGATGCAGGATCTCGGCGAGAATCTCGAGCGATTCGGCAAGGCGCGGGCCAGGCCGGTTGAAGTACTGGTTGCCATCCGTGACATAGACCCGGCCGGCACGCACGGCCTTGAGGCTGGTCCAGCCCGGCTTGCCGGTCAGCAACGGCATCTCCTCCAGCACCCGGGGCATGTCGAAGCCGCAGGGCAGGATGGCGATGACATCCGGATCGGCGGCGCGGATCTGCTCCCAGGTCATCCACGGCGAGTGCTTGCCCGCCTCGCCGAAAAGGTTCACGCCGCCCGCCATCTCGACCAGTTCGGGCATCCAGTTGCCCGCCGCCATCAGCGGATCGATCCATTCGATACAGGCGACGGTGGGCTTCGGCAGCCCGGCGCAGCGCTGCGTCACACCCCGCATCCGGGCTTTCAGTACGGCAATCAAAGCCGCGCCGTCTTCCGCGCAATCCAGCGCCGCCGCGACCCGTTCGATATCGGTCCAGGCGTCGGCCAGCGAGTCGGGCCGCAGCGACACGATATCCACGTCGCGGCCGGTCCAGTCGCACAGTGCCGCCTCCACATCGGCCAGGCTGGCGGCGCAGACCTCGCACTGGTCCTGAGTGACGATCACGTCCGGGTCGATCCCGCGCAGCAGGTCCACGTCGACCCGGTAAACGGACAGCCCTTCCTTGAGCAGAGTCTTGACCTGGGTGTCGATCTCCAGCGACGTGCCGTGCACGTCGAGCTTGGGTTCGGTCAGCCGGGGCAGCGATTCGACCGACCGCGGATAGTCGCATTCGTGGGACCGTCCCAGCAGCCAGTCACGCTTTCCCAGCGCGCAAACGATCTCGGTAGCGCTGGCGATGAGCGAGACGACTCGCTTGGATGGGACCGGCATCGTCTAATTCCTTGCTGTGGCGTGATGGGCGCACCAGATATTGATGATGGCCTCACCGCAAGACAATCCCGCCCAGGGCTTCACCGTCAAGAAAGTCGTGCTGCTTGGCACCGGCTGGATGCTGGTGATCGCGGGGCCGATTATCGGCATCCTGCCCGGTCCCGGCGGCATTCCGGTGGCTGCGGCCGGCCTGGTGATCATCCTCAGCCAGTCCTACACGGCCAAGCGCATGTTTATCCGGATGGAGCATCGATACCCCAGATTTCTCCGTCCCCTGCGGCGGTTCATCCGGCGCGGCAAGCCGGCGAAACAAGCCCGGGCGGACAAGCCCGCCAGCACATAGCGCCCTGCCGATTCGCGCGCTTGCATCCGGCGTTTCCGGGCCTATGTTGGAATCAGTCTAATCTTTGGATGGAGCAGGACATGGGCATGGAAATCAACACCGGCATCCCCGAGAAGCAGCGCAAGGCCATCGCCGAAGGCCTGTCGCACGTGATGGCGGATACCTACACCCTCTATCTCAAGACACACAATTATCACTGGAACGTGACCGGCCCCATGTTCCAGACCCTCCACCTGATGTTCGAGACCCAGTACACCGAACTGGCGCTGGCGGTCGATCTGGTCGCCGAGCGGATTCGGGCGCTGGGCGTCTACGCGCCAGGCACCTACAAGTCGCTGGCCAAGCTCAGCGCCATCAAGGAAGAGGACGACGTTCCAAAGGCCGAGGACATGATCCGCAACCTGGTGAATGCGCATGAGACCCTGGTCCGTACCGCACGCTCGGTGTTCCCGCTGGCCGACAAGGCCCATGACGAGCCGACCGCCGACCTGCTGACCCAGCGCATGCAGGTTTCGGAAAAGAACGCCTGGATGCTGCGCAGCCTGCTGGCCTGACCGGCGAGCGGGCCGGACCAGATCAACTGCCTGTCGCGGATATGCGCCGGAAGCCGGGTTGAGCCCTGCACGCGCCCCTGCCCCGCCTCAAGCGGTTTCCAGAATCAGTCGAACGTCTATATAGAAGGCAGCCCAACAGGAAACCCTGAAGCCGAATCGGCCCATGAACACCAAAACGGTCAGGACAGCGCTGGTTACCGGCGCCGGCGCCCGCATCGGGCGCGCCATCGCTCTCGGCCTCGCCGAGCGCGGCTGGGCCGTGGCGGTGCATTTCCACCAATCAGACCTGGCCGCCGAGGAAACCGTGCGCGACATCCAGCGCCACGGCGGCCACGCCGCAGCGGTGCCTGCGGACCTCGCCGACGAGGTGCAGGTGGAATCGCTGGTGACACGCGCGGCCGCCGCGCTGGGGCCGGTGACCTGTCTGGTCAACAACGCCTCGATTTTCGAGCGTGACGACGCGCTGACCGTCACCCGCGAGAGCTGGGACCGGCACATGGATATCAATCTGCGCGCCCCGCTGGTGCTCGCCCAGCAGCTTGCCGCCAACCTGCCAGATGACGAACCCGGCAACATCATCAACCTGATCGATCAGCGGGTATTGCGGCTGACGCCCCTGTTTACCTCCTACACGATCAGCAAGGCTGCGCTTTGGACCCTGACCCAGACACTGGCGCAGGCGCTTGCGCCCCGAATTCGGGTCAACGCCATCGCGCCCGGACCCACATTGCCCAATGTCCGCCAGTCTCACGCGGATTTCGCGGCACAGGTGGCGGCGCTGCCGCTGGAGCGCGGACCCGCGCTCGATGAATTCGTCGCCGCCGTCTCCCTGATCCTGGACGCGCCTTCGATGACCGGCCAGATGATCGCACTGGACGGCGGACAGCATCTGGCCTGGCAGACGCCTGACGTGATGGGAGCGGAATGAGCAATCCCGATAACACCGTCGTTCCCTTCCGGGTCGCCGATGCCGACAGGCGCATCCGCCACGTCTTCGTACGGGACCTGATGCTCGACGGTCATATCGGCATCCATGCCCATGAGCAGGGAGTCGTCCAACGCCTGCGGATCAACCTGGACCTGTCCGTGGTGGACCGGCACCCGCTGCCGGCCGATCACATCGCACATGTTGTCTGCTACCAGGAGGTCGTCGAGGCCACCACGGCGATCGTCGCGCGCGGCCATGTGAACCTGGTGGAGACACTGGCCGAGGAGATCGCCCAGGAAATCCTGGCCACTCCGGACGTGGTTACCGTGAGAGTCCGCGTGGAAAAGCTGGACGCGTTTGCGAACGTCGCTAGCGTGGGCGTTGAGATCGAGCGGACAAGTGCCTGAAAAATGTCACAATTCATCCCATATCGCGGCGCAGCGGTCACATCATCTAAAGTTGTGCACACAGAGGGCTTAGCGCGCTTGACTCTCGATGGATTACAACACCGTTAAACTTCCATGACGCTTTCGGCTACAAAAGTCTTTTGTTTTCAATAGTTTGTATAATTTGCCTATAATTTGGGCAACCCGATGAGACTCCAAGGGTTCTGCGGCCCACACGCCCGCGCAGGGACCTTGTACACAGACTTATCCACAGAATCCGTGGATAGTACGCCGCGCCACAAATGGGGTATTGGGACACCCGATCAGACCTGTTGGATTGGTTCGCCAATCCATCCTAGAGTCCAGTCGCTTAACCACGATGCCTGCACACATGACGTTAATACCGGACGACGAAATCAACAGCGATATTGGGAACGAGGCCTCCGAATCGGCGGCCTCGCCAACTGACGCACCGGCCCTCTCCGGTCGCGCGCTGATTCGTACGAAAGCGCGCAAACTTCCTGCGGGTTCAGGCGTGTACCGGATGCTGGATCAGCATGGCGACGTCATGTATGTGGGCAAGGCGCGCAATCTGAAGGCCCGCGTCGGGCAATATGCAAGCGGCAAGGCCCATACCAACCGGGTCACCCGGATGATCGGCCGGGTGCACGACCTGATCGTCGTCACCACCGAGACCGAGAGCCAGGCCCTGCTGCTCGAAGCGCAACTGATCAAGCGCTACATGCCGCCCTACAACGTGCTGCTGCGCGACGACAAAAGCTTTCCCTATATCCTGATCCGCACCGACCACCAGTGGCCGCAAATCAAGAAGCATCGCGGCGCACAGAACCTCAAGGGCCATTATTTCGGCCCCTTCGCCTCGGCGGGTGCGGTCAACTCCACGCTCAATACGCTGCAGCGGGCATTCCTGCTGCGCTCGTGTTCGGACGGCGTGTTCACCGCGCGCACCCGTCCCTGCCTGCTGTTCCAGATCAAGCGCTGCTCGGCGCCATGCGTCGGCCGCGTCACCAGCGAGGAATATGACGCGCTGCTCGACGATGCCCGGACGTTTCTCGGCGGCAAGAGCCAGCGGGTGCAGCGCGACCTGTCCGAGCAGATGATGCAGGCCAGCGAGGCCATGGAGTTCGAGCGCGCTGCCGCGATCCGCGACCGCATCAAGGCACTGGCCAGCATCCAGGGTCACCAGGGAGTCACCGCCGGCGACCTTGAGGATGCCGACGTCATCGCCGTGCACCAGCAGGGCGCGCAAAGCTGCGTGCAGGTGTTCTTCCTGCGTGCGGGCCAGAACTGGGGCAACCGCGCCTATTTTCCCAAGCACGACACGACGCAGGGGCTCGAAGAGGTACTGGAGGCATTCATCGGCCAGTTCTACGACAGCCGTCCGGCGCCGCAGACCATCCTGATCAGCCACGACTTCGCCGAACGGCCGCTGATGGAGGAGGCGCTGTCGCTGAAGTCGCCGCGCAAGGTATCGCTGGTGGTCCCCAAGCGGGGCGACAAGGCCAAGATGATCGACCTGGCCCTGCGCAACGCCCGGGACGCGCTGGCCCTGCGCATGGCGGAAAGTGCCTCGCAGCAACTTGTGCTGTCGGAACTGGCCACCGTCTTCGACCTGGAAGGGCCGCCCGGGCGCATCGAGGCTTACGACAACAGTCACATCTCGGGCACCAACGCCATCGGCGCCATGATCGTCGCGGGGCCGGACGGCTTCATGAGGAACAACTACCGCAAGTTCAACATCAAGGACAGCCGGCTGGCGCCCGGCGACGACTACGGCATGATGCGCGAGGTGCTGACCCGGCGCTTCGGCCGGCTGGTCAAGGAGGATCCCGAACGCAGCCGGGGTCAATGGCCCGATCTGGTGCTGATCGACGGCGGCGCCGGTCAACTCGCCGCGGCCGAGCAGGTGCTGGCGGAACTGGGCATCGAGGATCTGCCCCTTGTCGCCATCGCCAAGGGAGCCGACAGGAATGCGGGCCGCGAGCGATTCTTCCTGCCGGGGCGCGAACCGTTCACCCTCGATCCGCGCAGCGCCGTGATGTACTACCTGCAGCGGATACGCGACGAGGTTCACCGCTTCGCCATCGGCACCCACCGGCAAAAGCGCGCCGGCGCCATGAAGAAGTCGCAGCTCGACGAGGTGCCCGGCGTCGGACCGGGCCGCAAGAAGGCGCTGCTCGCCCACTTCGGTTCGGCACGGGCGGTGGCGGGTGCGGCGCTCGAGGACCTTGAGTCGGCGGACGGCATCAGCAAGGCTGTCGCGCGCAAGGTTTACGATTATTTCCACGCAGAAGGATGACGCGGCGTTATAGTCGCGCCAATCCGCGAACGGAACGGCATGATCTCGTCCATACCAAACCTCCTGACCCTCTCGCGCATCCTGGTCATTCCGGCGCTCATCGGCACATTCTGGCTCGATGCGCCGCTCAAGCAATGGCTGGCGCTCGGCCTGTTCGTGGCCGCCGGGATCACTGACTTCTTCGACGGCTATGTGGCGCGCGCCCTGGGCGTGCAATCCAAGCTGGGCCAGTTCCTCGATCCCGTCGCCGACAAACTGCTGGTCGCGTCCGCCCTGTTCATGCTGGCGGCCAAGGGCCCGCTCACCGGCGTGCACCTGATTCCGGGCGTGGTCATCCTGTGCCGCGAGATGCTGGTGTCGGGGCTGCGCGAGGTGCTGGCCGAAATCAAGGTGGGCCTGCCGGTCAGCAGGCTCGCCAAGTGGAAGACCACCGTACAGATCGTCGCCATCGCGTTCCTGCTGGCGGGCGACGCGGCCCGCCATCTCTATGCGGTCGAGATCGGGACCTTCGGGCTATGGATCGCGGCCGTGCTGACGCTCTACACCGGCTACGACTATCTGCGGGCCGGCCTGCGCCACCTGACAGGACCGCGCGCGCCATGAAGGTGCTCTACTTCGCCTGGCTGCGCGAACGGGTCGGCACCGGCGAGGAAGACGTCGACCCGCCTGCCGGCGTCAACACCGTTGCGGATCTCATCGACTGGCTCTCGGCGCGCAGCCCGGGCCATGCCCATGCCTTCGCGCAGCGGGACGTGATCCGCGCCGCCGTCAACCAGGACTTCGCCGATCCCGGCGACACGGTGAGTCCCGGCGACGAGGTGGCGTTTTTTCCGCCGGTTACCGGAGGGTGCCCGTGATCCGGGTGCAGACGGATGATTTCGACATCGGCGCCGAGATCGCCGCGCTGACCGGCGGCAAGACCCATATCGGCGGCGTGGTAACCTTCACCGGCCTGGTGCGTGACTTTGCCGGCGACGCCGCCATCAGCACCATGACCCTGGAGCATTATCCCGGCATGACGGAGCGCATGCTGGCGGATATCGAGGCCGAGGCCAACCACCGCTGGCCGCTCGATGCCAGCCTGATCGTCCACCGCCATGGGCCGCTAGGGCCGGGCGAGAACATCGTGCTGGTCATCACCGCCAGCGCCCATCGCCAGGCCGCTTTCGAGGCCGCCGAATTCCTCGTCGACTGGCTGAAGACCAAGGCGCCGTTCTGGAAGCGCGAGGCGGGTCCGGACGGTGATCGCTGGGTCGAGGCCAAGGCCACCGACGACAGGGCCGCCGCGCGCTGGCGCAAATGAGTCCCCGGCACATCGCCTTCTACGGCCTACTCAATCCGGGCCATGGGCCGTTCGAGAAATTCCGGCTGGCTGAAGCGCTGGACCTTGTGGGACCGTGCCGTATCCCCGGCAGGCTGCACGATCTGGGCGCCTATCCGGGCCTGACCCGCCGGCCGGGCATGACCGAGGGCCGACTCTACCGTATCAGGGATCCCCGGGTGCTGCGCCTGCTCGACGCCTTCGAGGCCTATTGGCCGCGCCGGCCGAAGCAGTCGGAATATCTGCGGCGCCCCGTCCTGCTCGCCAATCCCGCCCTCTGGGCCTGGGTTTATGTGTACAACCGGAAGCCGCCCGCCGGCAGCCTGGCGCCGGAAGGTCCCTGGGCGCCGGCCGAGCCGCTCAGCGGTTGCCGCGCACGAGCTGTTCGTAATCGCTTCGCAGCGTCTTGGTGATGTCGCCGACAACGAAATTGTAGGGGCCGATTTCGCCGACCGCCGTCACTTCGGCCGCCGTGCCGGTCAGGAAGCACTGCTCGAAGCCTTCCATCTCCTCGGGCTGGATCGACCGCTCGACGATCTCGATTCCACGCTTGCGAGCCAGGCCCACGACCGTGCGCCGGGTGATGCCGTCGAGGAAGCAATCCGGCGTCGGCGTATGGAGCTTGCCGTCCTGGACGAAGAAAACATTGGCGCCGGTCGCCTCGGCAACCTGGTTGCGATAGTCGAACATCAGCGCGTCGTTATAGCCCTTCCGCTCGGCGGCGTGCTTCGACAACGTGCAGATCATGTACAGACCCGCCGCCTTCGCCGCCGTCGGCGCGCAGTTCGGCGCCGGACGATGCCATTCCGCCACATCCAGACGGATGCCCTTGTCGCGCAATTGAGGATCGAAATAGGACGGCCAGGCCCAGCCGGCGATGGCGACGTGGGTTTTGGTCGCCTGCGCCGCCACGCCCATCTGCTCCGGGCCGCGCCACGCCACCGGGCGGCAATAGCCGTCGGGCAGGTTGTTGGCCTTCATCACTTCGTCGCAGGCCGCGTTGATCTCGTCTTCCGTGTAGGGAATCTCGAAATCAAGGATCCGCGCCGAGTTGAACAGGCGGCTGGTGTGTTCTCTCAGCTTGAAGATTTCGCCGTTATAGGCACGCTGTCCTTCGAACACGACGCTGGCATAATGCAGGCCGTGGGACAGCACGTGAACCTGTGCCTCGCGCCAGGGCACGAGCTTGCCGTTGAACCAGATGTGGCCATCGCGATCGTCAAACGGAATGAGAGACATGGGAGCATATCCTTGGCGGAAGCGTGTTGCGCGGAACAATCTGACTCTTGACGGTTGCACTGAGTAACATTGTGTCTAAACTAAGTCAACATGGCTGACATAACCATCAAAGAGCCCACCGACGAAGAAGTCCGGCAAGCCATCGAGCTGCTGTTTTTCGCCTATCGGGACTTTGTCGCCGACCCGGACAAGGTGCTCGCCGAATATGAAAGCCCGGCCGGATCGCTGGGCCGCGCCCATCATCGGGTGATCCATTTCGTCAGCCGCAATCCCGGCATGACCGTGGCTGAATTGCTGTCGATCCTGCAGATCACCAAGCAGAGCCTGGCACGGGTACTCCGGCAGCTGATCGACGAAGGCTTCGTCGCGCAGGAACGCGGACCCGAAGATGCGCGGCAGCGGCTGCTGTATCTGACCGACAAGGGCGAAGCCTTCGAAACCGCCCTGTCCAATCCGCAGCGCGCCCGGTTTCGCCGGCTGTTCGAAAAGGCCGGCCCCGAGGCCTCGCAATCGTTCCGCAGGCTGCTGCTCGAACTCATCAACGAGGACGAACGCGAGCAGGTGCTGGCGCTGATCGCAGGCAGGCAACCAACCACCCCCTAGAGCTGCGCCAGCAAGCCGCCGTCTACGGGCAGTGCGTGACCGGTGATCATGGCGGCGGCGTCCGACAACAGGAACAGGGCGGCGTTCGCCACCTCCTCGGCCGTCGCCATGCGGCCGATCGGATTGGTCTCATTGACCTGCTTGACGAAATCCGGCCCCATCGCCTTGAGCGGCGCCAGCAACTCCGTGTCCGTCGCGCCGGGCGAAACCACGTTCACCCGAATGCCCTCGCGGACATAGGCGATCGCGGCCTGGCGGCTGAGGCCGATGACGCCGTGCTTGGTGGCCGTGTAGGCGGCGCCCGACAGGTGGCTGGCCCGGTGCCCCAGGGTCGAGGCGGTATTGACGATCGACGCGCCGCCGGGCTGCTTCGCGCCGGACTCGAGCATGGCGCCGATCTGGTACTTCATGCAGCGGTAAATGCCGGTGAGGTTGACCGCGACCACCTGGTTCCAGTTGTCGTCGCTGTATTCGTGAAGCTGTTCGCGCGCACCGCCGGTGCCTGCATTATTGAACGCGCCGTCGAGACTGCCATAGGTGCGAACCGCCGTATCGACCATGTGGCGAATGTCATCATTCGAGGCCATGTCGGCCTGCACGAAAATGCCGTCGCCGCCCGCATCGCGCAGGCGCTGGATAACCGCCTCGCCACGATCGGCACGCCGGCCCGCCGCGATCACCTTCGCGCCGCGTCCTGCCAGCAGGTAGCAAGCGGCTTCGCCGATGCCGGACGTGGCGCCGGTAACGATGACGACCTTCCCGTCCATCAGATTCTCCCCTGTCCAGGATGCAGACGCACCTTAGCGGCGGGAGCATATGCGCGCAAATGCCCTCGCCCCGTGGGAGAGGCCGGCGAAGGGCCGGAAACGGACGGCAGGAACGCCGCTCATCCGCTTGCACAGGAAGCGGGGTTTTACGCCGACAGTTCCTTGGATCGCCGTGCCGCCGCCTCGATAGCGTGACGCAGCAGCGGGGCAAGGCCGTTTTCGCCCATCAGTACGTTGAGCGCGGCTTCCGTCGTGCCGTTGGGGCTGGTGACGTTGCGGCGAAGCGTGGCTGTCGATTCGTCGTCTGACGCCTCGACCAGCGCGCCCGCGCCCGCCACGGTCTGGCGCGCCAGCATGTCGGCCAGTTCCGCCGGCAAGCCCGCCGCCTGGCCCGCCGCCGCCATGCATTCGATCAGGTAGAATACATAGGCCGGACCGCTGCCGGACAGGGCCGTGACCGCATCCATCAGCTTCTCGTTGTCGATCCAGGCGACCGTGCCCACGGCGCCCAGCAGTGCGGTGCACAGCCGGCGCTGGTCCTCCTTCACCTTGCCGCTGGCGACACAGACGCTGACGCCCTTACCGATCGCGGCCGGCGTGTTGGGCATGGCCCGGACGATCGCCGCATTGGCGCCGAACGCCTGGGCAAAATAATCCAGCGTCTTGCCGGCCGCTATGGAGAGGAACAGGGCCTGGGGAAACGCTGCGGCGTCCGACAGGAGGTCGCCCATCACCTGGGGTTTGACCGCCAGGACCATGACTTCGGGATCCCGGCGCACCTTCTTCAGATCGGGCACGACGGTGACGTCCGGATTTTCCGCCTTGAGCCGCCTGGACGTCTCGGCGTCCGGCTCGACCACGATGATGGCGGTGCCATGCAGCCCCTGAGCCAGCCATCCGGCCAGAAGCGCCGAGCCCATTCGTCCACCGCCAACCAGCACAAGCGGCCGGCTGGCGCCAATTGCGCCGAATTCCGTCACGACACTCCTAGTCAGGCCGTGCCGACAGTCTCGAACAACGCGGCTTCCATGGCCTCGGCGGGTGTCTTACCACCCCAGAGCACAAACTGGAAAGCAGGGAAAAATCGTTCGCACTCGGTGATCGCGATCTCGATGAGATTCTCGCATTCCAGCGCCGTCGCGGTCTGCCCCTCGCACATCAGCACGCCGTGCCGATACATGAGCAGACCTTCGTCCTCGACCAGGTCGAAATGGCCCAGCCACATCTGGGCGTTGATCTTGGCCATCAATTCATGGAGGGGAGCCTTGCTTCCCTTCGGCACGCGGCCTTCGAACGCGCAGACCACCTGCAGTCCGCCGAAGTCGCTCGCCGAATGGGGGCCGTTCCACGCGAAGTGCAGATTGTACTCAGCCCAGTTTCCCGCCACGAAAACAGTCAATTCCTGCTCGTTCTGGCGGTCATACGGCCATTCGTTTGCAGAGACGATCTGTTCGATCAAGTCGAGAGGGTCGACGGAGGTGACTTCGTGGTCGGAGCTCAATGACGTCATAGCTCGGATCCTCCAATTATGGTGCGGCATTGCGATGCAGCACAAAATCTAGCCTGCCATTGATATCAGGCGGGTTCAAGTCCCTAGATGTTGTGGAAGCAGTGCTGACGCAACCAGGACAAGTCGGCGTCTGGCGGCCTTCACCCGCGGACGGATTCGAGCGCGGCGATGCGTTCGGCAAGACGGCCATTCTCGGCAGCGAGCGCCTCGTTCTCCTGTCTCGCCCTGGCAGCCATCTCCTTGACCGCCTCGAATTCGTCGCGGGTAACCACGTCGAGGTCGGCGATGGCGCGCTCCAGGCGCTGGCGCACCATGGTCTCCACTTCCTCGCGCAAGGACTGAAAAACACCGGCGGCGCCGGTGGCAAGCTTGCCCAAATCGTTGAGAATCCGGTTTTCCGTCTGCATGGCGGTCTCCTTGGTGATGCCTGCGCAATATGGCGTTGCCCGGCGCTGTTTCCAAGACGCTTGACAGATTCTACCTCTGCAAGGCTTTCTGAGGCCATGATGCCAGCCGCCATCAGCTTTCCCGCATTCGATCCGGTCGCGCTTGACCTCGGATTCTTCCAGATTCGATGGTACGCCCTCGCCTATATCAGCGGATTGCTGCTGGGCTGGTGGTATCTCGGCCGTCTGATCGCCGACAAGTGGTGGCCCAACGGGCCGCCGCTGAACCGGAAGCAGGTCGAGGATCTGGTGTTTTACATCATGCTAGGCGTGGTGCTGGGCGGCCGGCTTGGATACGTGCTGTTCTACAAGCCGGCGGACTACCTGGAACATCCGCTGCGGATTCTGGAGGTGTGGCAAGGCGGCATGTCGTTTCACGGCGGCCTGCTGGGCGTGACCGCCGTCATCATCCTGTATGCGTTTCGCACCCGTCGCTCCATGTACGCCATCGGCGATCTGATCGGCTGCGCCGTACCCATCGGTCTCGGTCTTGGCCGCATCGCCAATTTCGTCAACGGCGAATTGTATGGCCGCGCCACGGGTTCGGACTGGGGCATGATCTTCCCCGGCTCCGATGGCCTGCCACGTCATCCCAGCCAACTCTACGAGGCCGCGCTGGAGGGTCTGGTGCTGTTCGTCGTGCTGCGGCTGCTGTTCACCCGCACCGGCCTGCGGTTCCGGCCGGGCGCGCTGTGCGGCTGCTTCTGGATCGGCTACGGCCTGTCGCGCATCGTGGTGGAGTTCTTCCGCGAGCCCGACAATTACCTGGGATTCCTGTGGTTCGGCGCATCGATGGGCCAGCTGCTGTCGATCCCCATGGTCCTGTTCGGCGTCTGGCTGCTCGCCCGGGCGAAGGCGCAACCGGCCCAGCCCCATGCCAACCCCGCTTAACGCCATGCTGATCGCGCGGATCCGCGAGGCAGGTCCGCTGAGTGTCGCCGAATACATGCAGGCCGCGCTCGCCGACCCGGCCCACGGCTATTACGCCACCCGCGATCCCTTGGGCGCTGCCGGCGACTTCATCACCGCGCCGGAAATCAGCCAGATATTCGGCGAGCTGATCGGGCTGTGGGTCGCCGATTGCTGGGATGCCATGGGCCGGCCGCGCCGCCTGAAGATCGTCGAACTGGGCCCCGGCCGCGGCACCCTGATGGCCGATGTATTGCGTACCCTGAGGGTGGCGCCCGCCATGCTCCCCGAGCCGTGGCTGATCGAGACCAGTCCCGTGCTGCGCGAGGCGCAGCGCGGCCGGGTCGACGCGCACTGGGCCGATGGCCTGGACGAGGTGCCGGCCGGCCCCATGGTGCTGATCGCCAACGAGTTCCTCGACGCCCTGCCGATCCGCCAGTTCAGCCTGGACGCTGATGGCTGGCGCGAGCGGCTTGTCACCGCGGCCGCCGACGGCTCGCGCCTCGAATGGGCGCTGGGCGACGCCCGCTCGAGGCAGGACGCGGGCTTGCCCGGTGCGCTCGACTCGGCGGATCAGGGCAGCATGGCCGAGACCTGTCCGGCCGCGCTGGCGCTGATTCGCGATGTCGCGGCCCGGCTTGTGGACCAGGGCGGCGCGGCCCTGTTTGTCGATTATGGCACCACCACCAGCCGCCCCGGCGACAGCCTTCAGGCGGTTCGCGGCCACCGCTACCACGATCCGCTCGAGGCGCCCGGCCAGGCCGACCTGACGGCCCATGTGGATTTCGCGGCGCTGGCCGCCGAGGCCCACGCCGCGGGCGCCGTGGTTCACGGCCCCTCACCCCAGTCCCTGTTTCTCGAGGCGCTGGGCGTGTTCGTGCGCGCCCAGGTGCTGAAGCGCAGCGCGACGCCGGAGGAGGCCCGCGAGATCGACCTGGCCGTCCACCGGCTGACGGCGCCCGACCAGATGGGCAGCCTGTTCAAGGCCCTGGCGCTGACCGACCCCCATATGCCGCCGCCCGCGGGGTTTTCATGATCATCCGCGCCCACGGGCTGACCGTACCCCATGTGGTGCATGGTTTCTTCACCCGCCAGGGCGGGGTCTCGAACGGCATCTATGCCTCGCTGAATTGCGGCCCCGGCTCGGATGACCTGCCGCAGCACGTCGCCGAGAACCGGCGGGTTGCCATGGATCTGCTCGGCATGCCGGAATCCATGCTGTGCACCGTGCATCAGGTCCATGGCGACGACGTGGTGTTCGTCACCAAACCGTGGACCGCGGGAAGCCGGCCGAAAGCCGACGCCATGGTCACCCGCGCCCCGGGCGTGGCGCTGGGCGTGCTGGCCGCCGATTGCGCGCCGGTTCTGTTCGCCGACCCGGTCGCCCGCGTCGTCGGCGCGTGTCACGCCGGCTGGCAGGGCGCGTTCAAGGGCGTGGCGCAGGCGACGGTGCAGGCCATGGTCCGGCTGGGATCACGGCCTGCGGCGATTCGCGCCGCCATCGGCCCCTGCATCGCCCAGCAATCCTACGAGGTCGGCCCCGAGTTCCGCGCCCGCTTCGTGCTGAAGTACGACGCGTTCCAGCACTTCTTCTCGCCCTCGCCCAAACCCGGCCATTTCCTGTTCGACCTGCCCGGATTCATCGAAGCCCGGCTGGCCGAGGCTGGTGTCGGCACCATCGAGCGACTCGGCATCGACACCTATTCCGACGCCGACAGATTCTTCAGTTACCGCCGAACGACTCACCGGGGAGAGCCGGATTATGGCCGCCAGCTCTCGGCGATTGCCCTTGTGGGGCGTGGACCGGCCTGATAGTGAATCCCCGAAGACGCCGCCAGTCGCGTCCAAAACAACATTCAATTCCTGGAGTGAGCGCCAATGAAAATCGTGGCCGGGAACAGCAATAAAGAACTGTGCTCCCAGATCGCCGCCTATCTCGGCATGGAACTGACCAAAGCCGATATCAAGCGCTTCGCCGACCAGGAGGTCTGGGTCGAGATTCATGAAAACGTCCGTGGGCAGGATGTCTTCGTGGTGCAGAGCACGTCTTACCCGGCCAACGACAATCTCATGGAACTGCTTGTCTGCATCGACGCGCTGCACCGGGCGTCGGCGCAGCGGATCACCGCCGTGCTGCCTTATTTCGGCTATGCGCGCCAGGACCGGAAACCGGGGCCGCGCACACCGATCTCGGCGAAGCTGGTCGCCAACCTCATCACCGGCGCGGGCGCCAACCGGGTGCTGACCATGGATCTGCACGCCGGCCAGATTCAGGGCTTCTTCGACATCCCGACGGACAATCTCTATGCCGAGCCCGTGTTGCTGCGCGACATCCAGGAACAATATGACGGCGAGAGCCTGATGTTCGTGTCGCCCGATGTCGGCGGCACGCTGCGCGCCCGGCGTCTGGCGTCGCGGCTCAATGCCGATCTGGCGATCGTCGACAAGCGCCGCGAAAAGGCCGGCGTGTCCGAGGTCATGAACATCATTGGCGAGGTCGAAGGCCGCCACTGCATCCTCGTCGACGACATCGTCGACTCGGCGGGCACCCTGTGCAATGCGGGCAAGGCGCTGATGGAACACGGCGCAGCATCGGTGTCGGCCTATGTGTCCCATGGCGTGCTGTCGGGCAAGGCGGTCGAGAGGGTCGCCGGCTCGGTCCTGAAGGAACTGGTAATCACCGATTCCATTGCGCCCAGCGAAACGGTGCTGGGCTGTCCCAACATCCGCATTGTCACCATCGCCCCGCTGATCGCCGAGGCCATGCGCAGAATCAACGATGAAAGCTCGGTCTCCAGTTTGTTTGATTGAGTTTCCCGGCTTTTTCCGCTAGAACGCCGCGATCTTGCGGACCCGCACCCCTGGAGGCGGGACGCTCGTGGTGTAATTAACGGAGTTTCAAATGTCGGAAATCGGCACTCTGGTGGCGCAACCTCGTGATCGGGTGGGTAAGGGGTCCTCCCGTGCGGCGCGCCGCGCTGGCCTCGTCCCCGCCGTCATCTACGGTCTGGGCAAACCCCCTGTATCCATCACCCTGCCCTTCAACATCGTGAACAACGAGATGAAGAAGGGTCGCCTCGCCGGCCATCTCTTCAACCTTGACGTTGACGGCACTGTCGAGCGGGTCATCCCGCGCGACATCCAGGTCGACGTGGTCATGGACTTCCCGATCCACATCGACTTCCTGCGCCTCGCCAAGGATGCAAAGGTCGAAGTCGAGGTGCCCGTGCACTTCAGGAACGAGGAAGCATCGCCCGGCCTCAAGCGCGGTGGTGTGCTCAACATCGTCCGCCATGATGTCGCGCTGATCTGCCCGGCCGAGCACATCCCCGAGTCGATCGACGTCGACCTCACCGGCCTCGATATCGGCGATGCAGTCCACATCACCAACATCAAGCTGCCGGAAGGCGTCACGCCGGCGATCACCGATCGCGATTTCACCATCGCAACCATTGCCGCCCCGTCTGGCGGCGTCGGTGACGAGTCGGATGAAGAAGCCGCTGAGGAAACCGAGGGCGAGGGAGAATAAGGGGGCTCAGGCCCCTTCCCTCGGGAAATCATGCTGCTGCTCGTCGGCCTGGGTAATCCGGGCGACCAGTACTACGACAACCGGCACAATGTCGGCTTCATGGCGGTGGACGAGATTGTCCGCCGCCATCGCTTTCCTGCATGGCGCCGCAAGTTCAAGTCCGAGATCAGCGAAGGCCTGCTGGGCATCGCCAAGGTGCTGGCCATGAAGCCGCAGACATTCATGAACCGGTCGGGCGAGGCCGTCGCCGAGGCGGTGAACTTCTACAAGCTGAGCCCCAGCGACGTGGTCGTGCTCCATGACGAACTTGATCTGCCGCCCGGCAAGGTGCGCATGAAGGTGGGCGGCGGTCATGCCGGCCACAACGGCCTGCGCGACATCGAACGACACATCGGCGCCGGCTTCCGGCGGGTGCGGATCGGAATCGGCCATCCCGGCGACAAGAGCCGGGTGACCGGCTATGTGCTGTCCGACTTCACCAAATCCGACGACGTCTGGTTCGATCCGCTGATCGAGGCCATCGCCGACGCGGCACCCTATCTGGCCACCGGCCAGGACGAGAAATTCATGACCCGGGTCGCAATGCTGACCCAGCAAGATCAGAAGGACGGAACCTGATGGGCTTCAAGTGCGGCATTGTCGGCCTGCCGAACGTCGGTAAATCGACCCTGTTCAACGCCCTGACCCAGACCGCGGCGGCGGCGGCCGAGAACTTTCCGTTCTGCACCATCGAGCCGAATGTGGGCGTGGTGCCGGTGCCGGACACACGGCTCGATTCCTGCGCCCGCATCGGCAAGTCGGGTCAGATCATTCCGACCCAGCTCACCTTCGTCGATATCGCCGGCCTCGTGCGCGGCGCCAGCCAGGGCGAAGGCCTGGGCAACCAGTTCCTCGCCCACATCCGCGAGGTCGATGCGATCATCCATCTGCTGCGCTGCTTCGAGGATTCGGACATCACCCATGTGGATGGCCGTGTGGACCCGCTGGCCGATGCCGAGACCATCGAGACCGAATTGATGCTCGCCGACCTGGACAGCGTCGAGCGCCGCATCCCCGCCCTTCAGAAGCGGGCCAAGAGCAACGACGAGGAAGCCAAGCGCGACATCGTCCTGCTCGAGCGCGCGGTCGTCGCCCTTCGCGAAGGCCAGCCGGCCCGCACCGTGGACCTGGCCGACGATGAGCAACTGGCCTTTCAGCGCCTCGGCCTGATCACCGCCAAGCCGGTGCTGTATGTCTGCAACGTCGAGGAATCGGCGGCCGCGACGGGCAACGAATTCTCCGCGCGGGTCGCGGAAAAGGCGGCGCAGGAAGGCGTTCCCTGTGTCGTCATCTCCGCGGCCATCGAATCCGAGATCGCCCAGCTGGATTCGGGCGAGCGCGCCATGTTCCTGGAAGAGATCGGCCTGGTCGAGACCGGCCTGTCGCGCATCATCCGCGCCGGCTATGAACTTCTCGGCCTGGTGACCTATTTCACCGTCGGTCCCAAGGAGGCCCGCGCCTGGACCATTCCGAAAGGAACCAAGGCCCCGCAGGCTGCCGGTGTGATCCATACCGACTTCGAAAAGGGCTTCATTCGCGCCGAGACCATCGCCTTCGACGCCTATGTGGCGCATAACGGCGAGGCCGGCGCCAAGGAAGCCGGCAAGGCACGCCTTGAGGGCAAGGAATACGTGGTGCAGGATGGCGACATCCTGCATTTCCGCTTCAACACCTGAGGTTTCATGACCGCTGCGCCCGAGATCTGGTTCGAGGATTTCTTCGAATGCCAGCAACTCCAGTTCGGCAGCGTCACCGTAGCCCGGGAAGAAGTGCTCGACTTCGCCCGGCGTTACGATCCCCAGCCATTCCACATCGACGAGGACGCCGCCGCCGCATCGATCTATGGCGGCATCATCGCCAGCGGCTGGCATACCGGCGCCATGATGATGCGGCTGCTGTGCGACGGCCTGTTCCTGCGGGCGGCGGGCATGGGCTCGCCAGGCCTCGACCAGTTGCGCTGGGTCCGTCCGGTGCGGCCGGGCGATACGCTGACCCTGACCGGCAAGGTGCTGAGCGCCAAGCTGTCGCGCAGCAAGCCCGACCGCGGCTCGGTCGACATCAGCTACAGGGTTCACAACCAGCATGGCGAACTGGCCATGACTTTCCAGGCCGTGACGCTGTTCGCACGGCGCGATCAAGGGGAGACCGCTGATGGGTAAGGAAATCACGCTGAAGGCCATCGACGGCCATGAATTCACCGTCTATCAGGCCCCGGCGCAAGGCGAGCGCAAGGGCGGCCTGATCCTGATCCAGGAGATCTTCGGGGTGACGGCCCATATCAGGGAATTGTGCGATCATTTCGCCAGCCTGGGCTACGAGACCATGGCGCCCGCCATCTTCGACCGCTACCAGAAGAACTTCAGCACCGGCTATACGCCCGAGGACATGCAGGCCGCCGTGAAGATGGCCGGCACCTCCGGCATCGAGACGCCCATGCTCGATATCCAGGCGACGGCCGACGAGTTGAAAACCCGCGGTCCGGTCGCCATCACCGGCTTCTGCTATGGCGGCTCGCTAACCTGGGTCGCCGCCGCCAGGGTCGAGGGCCTGGCCTGCGCCGTCGGTTTCTATGGCCGGCTGATCCCCGAACATCTGGACTTGCAGCCGCTGTGTCCGGTCATGCTGCACTTCGGCTCACGCGACAAGAGCATCCCGATGGATGGCGTTCGCGCCACCGCCGAAGCACATCCGGCGGTAAAGGTTCACATCTACCAGGCTGACCACGGCTTCTGGTCCGACCGCCCGGCCAATCACGACGACAACGCCATCGCGCTGTCGCACGAGCGCATGCTGGCGTTCCTCGACCAGCACATGAGGGACTGAACGGCCGCGCCGGCATCATGGTCGGCGCAGTTCCACCGCCGCCGGTGGGTCAGTGTCCCTCATACGCGCACAGCGCCTTTACCGGGCATCCCAGCGCTTCCAGTTTCCTGGTGCCGCCCATCTCGGGCAGGTCGATGACGAACGTGCAGCCGACGACGGTCGCGCCGATCCGCTGCAGCAGCATGACGGCCGCCTCGGCGGTGCCGCCGGTGGCGATCAGGTCGTCGACGATCAGCACGCGCTGGCCCTTCACCACCGCATCCTGGTGGATCTCCAGCTTGTCGTAGCCATATTCCAGCGCATAGTCCTGGCCGAAAGTCTGCCACGGCAGCTTGCCCTTCTTGCGGATCGGGACGAAACCAACCGACAGCTGGTGCGCGACGGCGCCGCCGAGGATGAAGCCGCGGGCGTCGATGCCGGCTACCTTGTCGATACCGCAACCCGCATAGGGCTGCACCATCTCGTCGACGGCCTTGCGAAAGCCCTGGGCATCGCCCAGCAGGGTGGTGATGTCGCGGAACAGGATACCCGGCTTCGGATAATCCGGGATGGTGCGAATACGCGACTTGACCCAATCCATCATGGCTTTCCCCCCAATGCGCGGCCGGCCACCGCGTCCAGTTTCTTGATGAGATCAGGATCGCGCGCCGACGGCGCCGTGATCAAGGCGGTGTCGAGTACATGGTCGCAACCCTGTCCACAGGGATGCACCGACAGGCTCATATGGGCTGCGACCGACTTCACCAGGGCCCGCGCCCGGTCGGCGTTTGCGCCCAGCACCCGCAGAATATCACTCACCTGAACGTCGGCATGGGTTGGATGCCAGCAATCGTAGTCGGTGACCATGGCGATGCTGACGTAACAGATTTCGGCTTCGCGTGCCAATTTGGCCTCGGGCATGTTGGTCATGCCGATCACGTCGCAACCCCATTGCCGGTACAATTCGGACTCGGCCAGGGATGAGAATTGCGGGCCTTCCATGACCAGATAGGTGCCGCCCTGATCGAGCGAAATGCCGGCGTCGATCGCCGCCTCGGTAACCAGGCCGCCGAACCTGCTGCAGACCGGCTCGGCCATGGAGACATGGGCAACGAGCCCGGTGCCGAAGAAGCTTTTCTGCCGCGCGAATGTGCGGTCGATGAACTGGGTGACCCGCACGAAGCTGCCCGGCGGCAGGTCCTCGCGAAGCGAGCCGCAGGCGCTGAGCGAGAGAAGGTCGGTAACCCCGGCACGCTTCAGTGCGTCGATATTGGCGCGGTAGTTGATTTCACTGGGCGGAATGCGGTGACCACGCCCATGACGCGGCAGGAATACCAGCTTGATGCCGCCCAGCGTGCCGGTGAACAACTGGTCGGACGGCTCGCCGAACGGAGAGGTGACGCTCTCCCAACGGGCGTTCTCGAGGCCGTCGATTTCGTACAGGCCGCTGCCGCCGATGATGCCAAGGACCGGTTGTTCCGCCACGGCGCCCCCCTCAGGCTGGTGTTAGCGTGGAAGCTGTTTTTCCACCTGTACGTCGACCTTGCCGTCGGCGGTCGAGGTGAACAGCAGGACAAGATCGACATCCTTGCCGCAGCCGCTGACCGTCCACGTCTCATATTCGCCGTCGGCGACCTTGGGCTCATAGCCCTCTGGCGGCCCCTTGGCCGTATCGAGCAGGCCGCGCGCCTCGCAATTCTGGATCTTCGCCTTCCTGATGATCAGCGGTCGAAGATCGATCACCAGTTGCAGGTCCTGAGCGGTCTCGCCGGGCGCGACCGGCTTGATTTCCAGGCCCTTGTCGGTGGCGGTGAAAATCGCGTTGAACAAGGATTGCCGGCCGCATCGGGTAACCTGGAAGCGTTCGAGCCAGCGCCCCTTCTTGGGAATGGTTGCGCCGGCCTCCATTTCGATGGGCTCCATGATCTTCATGGCATAATTGCCCATCGTGTAGGCATCCTTGCACGCACGGCCCACGGACTGATCCTCGCGGAGCGCGATATACGCCTTGGCCTCGTTGTGCTTCTTGCCCTTCAGAAACCCGGCGAAGGGAGTGTCGGGTTTCAGATCCTCAGCCTTGCTGATGGTTTGCGCAAACGCGCCATGGCCGGTCAGTACGAAGGCGCACACGGCCATGGCGCAAAGCTTGAAGGACATCACGTTCTGGCGTCTCCTGCGGTCCCGGGCCTAGTGGCCGAGCACTCGCTTAGAGATGCGTTTGTAGCTGAAGAAAAGCAACCCGCAGACGATCAGCAGAAAGCCGACGATCAGGAAGCCCATGCTCTTGCGCTGCTCGAGCTTCGGCTCGGCGGCCCAGGCAAGGAAGGTGGTGACGTCATAGGCCATCTGCTCGACCGTGGCCGTGGGCTGACCTTCGGTGTAGGACACCTGCTCGTCGACCAGCGGCGGCGGCATGGCGATCAGGTGACCGGCCTTGTAGGGATTGTAATAGCTGCCGTCCGGAATCTTGCCGCCCGGGATATGCTTCAGATCTTCGGCGGTCGCGTCATGGTACCCGATCAGGATCGAATACAGATAGGACGCTCCCCCTTCGCGGGCCTTGACCATCAGGGACAGGTCGGGCGGCACCGCACCATTGTTCGAGGCCGCGGCCGCCTCCGGATTGGCATAAGGCGACGGAACATAGTCGAACGGCTTGCCGGGACGATCATTGACGTCGCCCGTCTCCATGTCGGGCTCGCCCACCACGGTGAAGCTGGCGGCGATTGCCTTGATCTCGGGCTCGCTGAACCCGATGCCTTCGAGCTGGCGGAACGCCACCAGATTGAGCGAATGGCACGATTGGCAGACTTCCTTGTAAACCTGGAAGCCACGCTGCGCGGCGGCCCGGTCATAATGGGCGCCAATGATCTTCTCGTGCGGCCAGCCCTGCGGCGGGTGCTTCGGCTCCTCGCGGTCGGACGCACCGAAGGCGAGCGAGGGAATGGCGAGGCCCAACACAAGGGCCATGCCGGCGAGGATGTTCTTGTTGTTCATTGCAGCTTCCCCTCGCTCAGGCGTGTTTGGCCAGCACAGCCTGGGAGATGCTCTCAGGCAGTGGTCGCGTCTTCTCGATCCGGCTCAGTACCGGCAGCAGGATCAGGAAGTGGAAGAAGTAGTAGGCGGTCGCGACGCGGCCGATCAGCAGCCAGTAGCCTTCCGGCGGATTGGCGCCAACGAAGCCCAGCGCGATCACGTCGACCACCAGCACCCAGTAGAACTGCTTGAAGATCGGACGGAAGGTGCCGGAGCGAACCTTGGACGAGTCGAGCCACGGCAGCGCGAACAGGATCAGGATCGCCGAGAACATGGCGATGACGCCCATCAGCTTGTCCGGGATCGAACGCAGGATCGCGTAGAACGGCAGATAGTACCATTCCGGCACGATGTGCGCCGGCGTCACCAGCGGGTCGGCCTGGATGTAATTGTCCGGGTGACCCATATAGTTCGGCGCGAAGCAAACCACCGCGAAGAAGATCAGCAGCAGCAGGGACACCATGAAGGAGTCCTTGGCCGTGTGATACGGATGGAAATCGATCTGGTCCTGCGGCCCCTTCACGTCGATACCCAGCGGGTTGTTGGACCCCGGGATATGCAGCGCCCAGATGTGCAGGACGGCGACGCCGGCAATCACGAACGGCAGCAGGTAATGCAGGCTGAAGAAGCGGTTCAGCGTCGGGTTGTCGACCGAGAAGCCACCCCACAGCAGCGTCACGATGTCCTGGCCGACGAACGGAATTGCGCCGAACAGGTTGGTGATCACGGTAGCGCCCCAGAAGCTCATCTGGCCCCACGGCAGCACGTAGCCCATGAAGGCGGTCGCCATCATCAGCAGGTAGATCACCAGGCCCAGCATCCACAACAGTTCGCGCGGCGCCTTGTACGATCCGTAGTACAGGCCGCGGAAGATGTGGATATAGACGACAATGAAGAAGAACGACGCACCGTTGGCGTGCACGTAGCGCAGCAGCCAGCCATAGTTGACGTCGCGCATGATGTGCTCGACCGACGCAAAGGCCATCGCCGTGTGCGGCGTATAGTGCATGGCCAGGATGATGCCGGTGATGATCTGGACGCCCAGCATGAGACCGGCGAGCGAGCCGAAGCTCCACCAGTAATTCAGGTTCTTGGGTGTCGGATAGGCGACCAGCGCACCGTGCATGACGGTGAACAGCGGAAGCTGCCGGTCAAACCATTTAACGAAGCCGTTCTTCGGCTCGAAGGAGCGTGATGGATGCATGGCTTTTCCTCTTTAGCCGATGCGAACGCGGGTATCGTTCAGGAACGCATACTCCGGCACTTCGAGGTTGAGCGGCGCGGGACCTTTGCGGATGCGGCCCGACGTATCGTATTCCGAACCGTGGCACGGACAGAACCAGCCGCCGAATTCGCCCTGCTCGCCGAGCGGGATGCAGCCCAGATGGGTGCAGACGCCAATCATGATCAGCCAGGGCTCGTGGCCCGGCTTGGTCCGCTGGGCGTCGGTCTGCGGGTCCTTCAGTTCCTGGATGTTGACATCCTTCGCCTCGGCGACCTCTTCTTCCGTGCGGTGACGGATGAAGACCGGCTTGCCGCGCCACTTGACGCGGATGCTCTGACCGACCTGAACCTTGGAGATGTCAACCTCGATGGACGACAGTGCCAGCACGTCGGCCGAGGGATTGAGATTATCGACCAGCGGCCAGACCGCCGCTGCAGCGCCTACGGCGCCGAAGCCCCCGGCGGCGATGAACAGGAAATCCCTGCGCTTGACGCCTTCGCCGTGGTGCTCGCTCGTTGAATCAGTTGTGGACATTCAGACCCACCCGTTCTGCTTCTTTTTCTGTATGTGGGGCATTCCTGCCCCTGATGTGGCTGCCGTGTTTTGGCACCATCAAAAGCAATTGTCCAGTCGGGATGCTTGCAAATCTGTGCCCTCGCGGACGCCGATGCGACGCTTGACGCAGGTCTGCGATCCGCCCAACGTCGCCGCCATGCGGATCGCCCTTTATCAGCCCGACATGGCACAGAATGTTGGTACGCTGCTGCGCCTTGCGGCCTGCCTTGCCGTGCCCGCGGACATTATCGAGCCATGCGGGTTTCCCTTCGGCGATCGTGCGCTGCGCCGCTCGGGCATGGATTATCTCGACCACGCGGATTATACCGCTCACGCAAGCTGGGAGACGTTCCTGGCGGCCGGCCCCGGCCGACTTGTGCTGTTGACGACCCGCGCGAGCACATCCTACACGGCATTCCGCTTCGAGCCAGGCGATGTGCTGCTGTTGGGCCGGGAATCGGCAGGCGTGCCGGACGAGGTCCACGATCAGGCCGACGCGCGGATCGCCGTGCCGATGGTCGCCGGCTTGCGCTCGCTCAACGTGGCGGTGGCGGCCGCGATGGTATTGGGAGAGGCGTTACGGCAGACCGGCGGTTTTCCGCCATCAGGGGATTATCGATGACTCACGTTCCAGACGAGCACAAGGTCCGGGCCCGCATGTGGTTCCACAGCCTGCGCGACCGCATCTGTTCCAGCTTCGAGATGATCGAGGACGAGTTGCGCGGCCCGTTCCGCGACCGCCGCGCCGGCCGCTTCGAGCGCACCGAGTGGACCCGTTCCGGTGGCGGCGGCGGAGTCATGGCGGTGATGAAAGGGCGGGTGTTCGAGAAGGTCGGCGTCAATGTCTCCACCGTCGAGGGAACCTTCTCGCCGGAATTCGCCAAGAACATCCAGGGCGCCGAGGAGGATCCGCGCTTCTGGGCCAGCGGCATCTCGCTGGTCGCGCATATGCGCTCGCCGCTGGTGCCGGCGGTCCACATGAATACCCGCCACATTATCACCACCCGGGGCTGGTTCGGCGGCGGTGCCGACCTGACGCCGATGGTTCCCGACGACCAGGACACGGAACAGTTCCACGGCGCGCTGCAAGCCGCCTGCGACAGGCACGACCCGGCCTACTATCCGAAGTTCAAGCAATGGTGCGACGAGTATTTCTTCCTTCCGCACCGCAACGAGCCGCGCGGCGTCGGCGGAATTTTCTACGATTCGCTCAATACGGGCGACTGGGAGGCGGACTTCGCCTTCACCCAGGATGTGGGCCGCGCCTTTCTCGACGTCTATCCCAGGATTGTCCGGAGGCACATGAACGACGAGTGGACCGACGAGCAGCGCGAGTACCAGCTGGTCCGCCGCGGCCGCTATGTGGAATTCAACCTGATCTACGACCGCGGCACCACCTTCGGCCTGAAGACCGGCGGCAATGTGGATGCCATCCTGATGTCCATGCCGCCCGAGGTGAAGTGGCCGTAGCGAAACCGGTCAATCCAGGCTGTCGATCCTGGCCAGCAATTCGGCCCGGCTCGGCTCGAAGCCCTCGTCCACCCATTGCCGCTCAAGCGCCCGCAACAGCTTGCCGACCCGCTCGCCGGCCGGGATACCGTGGCCGACAAGGTCCGCGCCCCTGACCGGAAAGGACGGTGCGGACCACGCCTCGGCCAGCGCCACAAGCCATTGCCGGTCCTGGCCGTCCGACGCCCACTCCAGCAAGGCCAGGTCGCGGAAGCGTTCGGCGCCCAGCCAATAGACCTGAGCCCGCGCCTCGGCGTCCGTCAGGCCCGTGGCAATCTCGGTCTCGCCTGCCGCCATGCGGCGAAGCCGGACCTTGTCCTTTCCCGACAGCTTCCACCGGTCAGCAAGGCCGGTCAGGACATCCGCGCGGCGGCAGGTCAGCGATGCAAGCCGCAGCAGCGCGTCCCCCTCGCCGATCTCGAGGAGGCGCTCCAGGCAGTGCGGCGCGCACGCCTCGGGCAAGACCAGTTGCAGGACGCCGGACTCCGCCATGACACGCAAGGTCGCCATCGGCGCCGGCGCTTCCAGCAGGCGCAGCATCTCGGCGCGGACGCGCTCTACCGACAACCGGTCCAGATCGTCCCGCCGGTCGCGGCAGGCGGCAAGCCCCTCATCGTTCATCGGCCCGGCGCCATACCAGGCGTGGAACCTGAAAAACCGCAGGATGCGCAACGCGTCTTCCTCGATGCGCCGGGAGGCGTCACCGATGAACCGCACATGGTGCGCCTGGAGATCGTCCACGCCGCCAACCGGATCGTAGACCGTGCCGTCCCGGTCACAATAGAGCGCGTTCATGGTGAAATCCCGGCGGCTTGCATCCTCGGCCCAGTCGTCGGTGAACGCCACGACGGCACGGCGCCCGTCGGTTTCCACGTCGACCCGCAAGGTGGTGACCTCGAATGGCCGGCCGCGCGCCACCGCGGTGACCGTCCCATGCTCGATGCCGGTGGGAATCGCTTTCAGCTTCGCGTCCTGAAGCAACTGGATCACCGCTTCCGGCTTCTGGTCGGTGGCGATGTCGATGTCGCGGACCGTGCGGCCGGCAAGCGCGTCGCGAACGCAGCCGCCGACGAACCGGGCCGTCCCGCCCTGTGCCATCAGCGCGGCCACGACGTCGGCCGCCCCGCCCTCGGACAGCCAGGACTGGGAGATTACCGTGCCCGTCTTGCGCATCAGCCCTTGAGCTTGTTGTACAGGTTCACCAGAATGCCCGCCGTCGCCCCCCAGATGTGATGACCATCGTACGGCATCACATAATAGTGGCGCATGGCGCCGCGCCATTCCCGGCTTTCCCGCTGATGGTTGGCCGGATCGAGAAAAAAGTCGAGCGGCACCTCGAACACCTGCGCCACCTCGTCGACCTGCAGGGTCAGGCTGAATCCGGGGCGCACCAGACCGACGACGGGTGTGATCGAAAACCCGGTGCCGGTCTCATAGGTGTCCAGCGCGCCGACGATGTCGATGAATGACCGGTCGAGACCGATCTCCTCCCAGGTCTCGCGCAGCGCCGTATCGACCGGATCCCTGTCGGTGTCATCGACGCGGCCGCCGGGAAACGCCACCTGACCGGGATGACTGCTGAGATGGTCGGTGCGCAGGGTAAGCAACACGGTCGCGCCGCCGTCCCGGTCGATCACCGGCACTAGCACCGCGGCGGGCCGCAGCTTGCGGTCGGGCGGCAGGCCCGCGCGAATATCGGGCGTCAGGTCGTAATCGCTGGCCGGCGCATGCAGACCCGGTACGCTCGGCACGTCCAGAAGCCGCCCGTGGAACAGCTCGTGCAGCATGCTCAGTCGGCCGCGTCCAGGCTGCCGATGGCGAAGAACCGGCCCCGGCTGACAATACCCAGCTGGGTTTTGCCATCGACGATCCGTTCCTCGCCCGCGTCGACCAGCTGATAGAAGACCGGCCGGGCGATCAGCGCCCAGAGGTTCTTGCGCACCAGCACATAGGGCGACGGCTCGGCGGTCTCCGGGTCGATCTCGACGCGAATGGGATTGTCGGGCCCGGCGATCACCTCGTCGTCCACATTGGTGCGGAAGACGATGCTCTGCTCGGGTCCAGGCTCGAAAATATCGGCTTCGACGGCCACGAACGGCGCATCGTCGACAATGATGCCCAGCTTCTCGACCGGCGTGACCAGGAAATAGCTGTCCTCATCACGGCGGATGACGGTGGAGAACAGCTTCACCATGCGCTTCCGCCCGATCGGCGAGCCCATATAGTACCAGGTGCCGTCCCGGGCGATTCGCATGTCGATGTCGCCGCAGAAATCCGGGTTCCACTTGTCGACCGGCGGCAGCTTCTTGTCCTGCAGGCGGGCCATGATCTCCGCCAGGTTGAGCGTGGCCGGGCCAGGCGTTGAATCGGTCATGGCGCAGCTTCCCGTTGCTCCAGCGTGTCGGTGGCATGATCACCGCTTGCGGCAGGCTTCTCGATCAGCCCTTCGAGGTTGCGGGCGGCGCCCTCGACCAGCGCCCGGATCAGCACGCGGTTCGGATCGACCGGGCCGGGCAACCGCAGCCCTTCGGCGCCGACGCGCTGAAAGTCGACACGGCTGTAATAGGGCAGGTCACCGACCAGGATCACCAGCTTGTGTCCCAACTGCGTGGCGCGCTGGAGCCCGACGCGCATCAGGCCCATGCCGATACCTCGGCCCGCATATGCCGGCTCGACAGCCAGCGGACCGAGGAGGATCGCAGGCACCGGCGCGCCGTCCGATTGCAGGGGCCGAATCTGGATCGGCCAGAATTGCAGGCTGCCGCGAAGCGCCTTGTTGTCGAAAGCGACAAAGCCCAACTCCGGCAGCGCCGCGACGCCTTCACGCAAGCGATAGACTGTCTTCTTCTGGCGATCGGGCCCGAATGACCGGTCCAGCAGCGCCTCGACGGCAGCCGGGTCGGCCTCGCGAAAGGGTCGAATGTTGATCATGGCGCGCACTATACAGCAATTCCGCGCCGTCCCAAGCCGGACCAGAAACAGACAGCGGCCCGCCTCACGAAGAGGCGGGCCGCCAGAGAACGCGCTAACAACGTCCTCTTGGGAGAAGGTTCGCCTACCAGTCGACCTGGAAGCGGGCGGTGATGGCGTCGATGCTGTTCTTGCCGGTAATCGGATTGACCAGCGCATCGCCATAGCCGCAAGTCGCCCCAGTCGGGCAAAGGCCCTTGCTCACGTCGGTATGGGCATAGTTGACCATGATCCGGGTGTGGCGGTTCAGGTACCAGTCGACGCCGACAATGTAGCTGATCTGGCGACCGCCAACGATCCCGGCATCGAAGTCGTTCAGATCAAGGTAGTCGACGCGGGCGAGCAGGCGCCACGCACCCCAGCCACCTTCAAAGACGGGGCTCTTGATCTTCGGACGATCCCACTCGCCTTCGTCGAGCGGACGGTGCTCGCCGGTGAGGAACCAGCCGAAATCGATATAGCCGCCCTGGAAGGTGGCGCTGCCTTCGCCATTATAGGCTGCTTCCATGCCGTTCTCGATCGAGGCCTTCAGCAGACCATATTCCGCCGAGGCATGAAACGGCCCGAAGGTGCCGGCGAGTTCCGCGCCGAAGAACGTGTCGTTCGCGATGTAGTCGAGCGTATCCGTGCTGACGAAACGGTTGCCCGCGACATGCGCGAACGGCCGCTGGCGGTACCGGAACTCGTTGCCGTCGATATCATTTCCGAAATCGCGGTGACGGAACGAGGCACCGACATGGAGCACGCTCTTGTCGTTGCCGAGTTCGAAGTTGTACAGCGCCCGCGCGGCGATCGAGTAGCCTTCCTTGTCCTCGTTGGCCGACAGGTCGGCGCCGCCATAGACGCCCGTGGACAGCACAAAGCCCCCGGCCTTGAAGTCGAGGCCGACGCCGATGCGGCGGGCAAAGTCGAAGGCATCGGTGAAGGCGGCGCGTTCCTGGGTGAGGATCTGGCGCGACGTCGTCTGCTCGTCCAGCGAGACCCGCTCCTTGAACTGACCCACGGTCAGCGCGACGTTCTTCCAGCCCTTGTACTGGAGATACGCGTCCGTGATGGAGACTTCATTGTCGGCGAAGTCGATCTCGAACTTGTACTTCACGTCCTTCCAGGCCTTGCCCTCGATGCCGAGACGGGCACGGCGGAATTCGGTGGCGTTGCGATCCTCGAAGCCCTCGCTGTCGCTGACGTGACCGAAATCGACCATCAGGCGGCCGCGGACATGCATCTCGAACTTGCCATCGGCGCTCTTGATGGTCGGGCTCGGGCCCCACTTCCACTTGGCGTCGCCGCTCTGGGCCTTTTTCGACGCGTCGGCCGCGGCCAGCGCAGCCTGCTCGCTGGTGGACTTCGCAGCCTCGACCTGCCCTTCCAGATTCTCCACCGTCGCACTGAGCTGCTGGATCATCTGCAACAGCTGTTCGTTCGACTGGGCATGGGCATTTGCGGTGAATCCCATACTCACCGCCGCTGCCCCGGCGACGGCAATGACCGTCAGGCCCCTACCAAAACTCATGCGGCTAACTCCCTTTGATGGCTGGCCTCGTTCGGCCAATCTCGTGACGCGTTCTTCGTAGGGGCTGGCTGTGACGGTTTGGTTACAATTGGTTTATGGTTAAATGAAAATGGCACCTCTAATTGTTACGGAGTGCCCAAATTTCTATTAGTTGTGGTCCAGTTCTTCGGCTCTTGAATCTTCCGTCACAGGGACACTCGCCGCCCGGCGAACAAAAAAAGCGGCCCGTCCTTTCGGACGGACCGCTCCAACCTTGGGGAGGTTTAAGGGGTTTACCAGTCGACCTGGAAGCGCGCGACAAAGCTGTCGACGCCGTTCTTGCCGGTGGCAAAGGTGTCGCCCAGATTGTCCCACGCGTCATCGATGTCCGAGTGCGCATAGTTGAGCTTGATCACCGTGTGGCGGTTCAGGAACCAGTTGACGCCGACGACATAGGTCATCTGCTGGCCGCCGCAAATGCCGGAGGCGGCATTGACGCAGCCGGCATTGCCGATGGCATCGTTCAGGTCCACGAAATCGACGCGTGCGACAAGTGCCCAGGCACCCCAGCCGCCTTCGAAGACCGGATTGTTGACCTTCTTGGGACGGTCGAAACTGCCTTCGTCGTAGCCGCGGCTTTCACCCGTGATGTACCAGCCAACACCCAGATAGCCGCCCTGGAAGTTTGCGCTGGTCTGGGCACCCTGGCCGGTGATGTCCTTCACCTTCAGCCAGCCCCATTCGGCATCGGCCCAGAACGGACCAAACACGCCGGCAAGTTCGACGCCGAAGAACAGGTCGCTGCCCGCGTCGAGCGTGTTGGTGTCGATATAGCGGATACCCGACAGGTGCGAGTGCGGGCGCTGCCGGTAACGGACCTCGCGCTGATAGAGGTCGTCGTTGTAATTGCGGTACAGGACCGAGGCGCCCACATGCAGGATGCCGCCATTGCCGATTTCCGGATAGGCCACGGCGCGCGCGCTGAGGGCATAACCCTCGTCGTTGACGTTCGTGTTCGGCACGTCGAATTCGGAACCGAAGGCGCCGGCATCGAAGCGGAACCAGTCACCGACATAACCGACCTGGATACCCAGGCGACGGTTGAAATTGAAGGCATCGGTGAAACCGCCACGCTCGACCAGGTCGATATGGCGCGAGCTGGTCAACTCTTCCATCGAGTTGGTGGTCTTGGCATGGCCGACCAGGATGTAGAACGGCTTCCAGCCGGCATATTCCAGATAGGCGTCGGTGATATCGACTTCATTGTTGGCGAAGTCCACCTCGAACTTGTACTTGATGTCCTTCCAGGCCTTGCCCTCGATGCCCAGTCGGGCGGCGCGGAACTCGGTGGCCGTCCGGTCCTGTTTCTTGGCGCCGTCACTGACAATGCCGAAGTCGGTCAGCAATCGGCCGCGGACATGCATCTCGAACTTGCCGTCGCCGCTCTGGATCGTCGGGCTCGGGCCCCACTTCCACTTCACGTCGCCGCTTTCCAGCTTCTTCGCCGTGTCGGCGGCGGCCAGGGTGGCTTGCTCGCCTTTCATGTTGGCCTCTTCAACCTGGCCCTTGAGGTCTTCGACCGTCGCGCTGAGTTGCTGGATCATGCGCAGCAACTGCTCGTTCGACTGTGCCTGAGCATTACCGGCAAACATGGTAGCGCCTGCCGCCACCAGTCCCGCCGTCAGTAGCCCCATCGCGCTTTTCGGGGGTTGCATCGTTGGTGTTCTCCCTTGAGGAATGTTGCGTGCGGAAGATAAAGTCGAGGACTCCCCCAAACGTTGGCGTCCGCAATCGTTAGCAACGCCTCTGTACGGTCCCGCTATTACCGCTCCGTGAAATTGTCGTGATGATTTGATTACAGGCCGCACCCCTGTTGCTGCGATGCAACAGGCCGGTTTTCACGGGCTACGGATTCCGCAGATGTCCGCGGATCGGAGGCCTATGCTCGAGGGTCGGTTCAGCCCTGTACGGGGGGCGCGCCGTCACGCAGCAGCTTGTAAACCAGGCTGTCATTGAGCGCCTGGTACGACGCGTCGACGATATTGGGCGACACGCCGACGGTGAACCAGCGGTTGCCCTTCGAGTCGCCGCTCTCGATCAGCACGCGCGTGGTCGCCTCGGTGCCGCTGGTGTTCAGGATTCGCACCTTGTAATCGATCAACCGCAGGTCTTCGATAAAGGACGAGTAGCGTCCCAGATCCTTGCGCAGCGCCTGGTCCAGCGCATTGACCGGGCCATTGCCTTCGCCCGCCGAGATCAGGTTCTCGCCGTCGACCGCAATCTTGACCGTGGCTTCGGCGACCGTGACCATTTCGCCCAGCGCGTTGTGGCGGCGCTCGACCAGCACCCGGTAGCTCCGTGTCTCGAAGAACCGGGGCATCTGGCCCAGCGCGCGGCGGGCCAGCAACTCGAAACTGGCCTCGGCGCCGTCATAGGACAGCCCCTGCGCCTCGGCTTCCTTGACCTCGTCGAGCAGGCGGCCGATGCCGGGATGATTGTTCGGGACGCTCAGGCCCAACTCGTCCAGCCGCTGGATGATGTTGGACCGGCCCGCCTGGTTCGACACCAGGATCTTGCGGGCATTGCCGATGGATTCGGGCGCCACGTGTTCGTAGGTGTGCGGGTCCTTGGCCACCGCCGAGGCATGCAGCCCGCCCTTGTGGGCGAATGCGTTGTCGCCGACATAGGCCTGGTGCCGGTTGGGCGCGCGATTGAGGATCTCGTCCAGCACGTGCGAGACATGCTTCAGCTTGCGCAGGTTCCCCTGCGGAATGCCGGTCTCGAACCGCTCGGCAAAGTCGGGCTTGAGCATCAGGGTCGGGATCAGCGAGATCAGGTTGGCGTTGCCGCAGCGCTCGCCCAGACCATTGATGGTGCCCTGGAGCTGGCGCACGCCGGCCAGGATCGCCGCCAGCGAATTGGCGACCGCATTCTCGGTATCGTTGTGGGTATGGATGCCCAGCCGGTCGCCGGGTATCTCCTTCACCACCTCTGCGACGATACGCGACACCTCGTGGGGCAGCGTGCCGCCATTGGTGTCACACAGCACGACCCAGCGCGCGCCCGCTTCCGAGGCGGCGCGCAGGCACTGCATGGCGTAGTCCGGATTGGCCTTGAAGCCGTCGAAGAAATGCTCGGCATCGAGCATGGGCTCGCGGCCGCGCTTTTTGATCTCGGCGATGGACGAGCCGATGATCGCCACGTTCTCTTCGCGCGGGATGCCCAGCGCCACATCGACCTGATAATCCCAGCTCTTGCCGACGATGCAGACCGCCGGCGCGTCCGTGTTCAGCAGTGCCGACAGCCCCGGATCGTTGGCGGCGCTCTGGCCGGGCCGCTGGGTCATGCCAAACGCGGTGAACGTCGCGCTTTTCAGCTTGGGCGGCGATGCGAAAAAGTCGGTGTCGGTGGGGTTCGCGCCCGGCCAGCCGCCCTCGATATAATCCACGCCCAACGCGTCCAGTTCGCGGGCGATGCGCTGTTTGTCGTGCACGGAAAAGTCGACGCCCTGGGTCTGGGCGCCGTCACGCAGCGTGGTGTCGAATAGATAAAGCCTCTCGCGGGCCATGATGTGCTTCTTTCTCGTCCCGTGTGCCGGCGGCCCTGTGGCCTGCCTGGGCACGGGCGGCAGCTTACACTACCGCCGCAACTCCGATCACCCCGAAGGGTACTGGACCAGAATTTGCTACCCTCGCCGCCAGGTGGTCCCCTGCGGGCCATCCTCAAGGATAATGCCCTGCGCGGCAAGGGTGCCCCTAATTCGGTCGGCTTCGCCGAAGTCCTTGTTCTGGCGCGCGGCGATACGGTCGGCGATGAGTTGTTCGATTTCGCCTTCGGTTAGAATGCTCACGGAGCCGACACTTGCAGCCATACCCAAGCCCTGCAACTGGACCACTACGTCGCGGCGGCGCTTCAGCCAGTCGTCCGGATCGCTCCCGAACAGGCCGAGCGCCTTGCCGCCGGCCAGCAGCAGCGCCTTGTACTTGCCGCGGGTCGGGTCGTTCTTGGCCTTGTTGGCCTTGGTCGCGAGCTCGTGCAGCGCGGCGAGCGCCAGCGGCGTGTTGAGATCGTCGAGCAACGGCTCGAGCACGCTCTCGGGAACATCGGCCTCGTCGGTCTCGATGTCCTCGAACGCCTTCAGGGTGCGGTACAGCCGGTCCAGGCTCTCACGCGCCTGCTGCATGCCCGTCTTCGTCCAGTCGATGGGCTGGCGGTAATGGCTCGCCAGCATGGTGTAGCGCAGCACCTCGCCGGGCCAGTCGGCCAGCAGGTCGCGCACGGTGAAGAAGTTGCCCAGCGACTTGGACATCTTCTCGCCTTCCACCATCAGGAAGCCGTTGTGCATCCAGTAATGCGCCTGTGGCTCGCCGGAATGGGCGCAGGCGCTCTGTGCCACCTCGTTCTCGTGGTGCGGAAAGATCAGGTCGATGCCGCCGCCGTGGATGTCGAACACATCGCCCAGATGGGTCTCGGCCATGGCCGAGCACTCGATATGCCAGCCCGGACGGCCGCGGCCCCAGGGGCTTTCCCAGCCCGGCAGGTCCGGCGTCGACGGCTTCCACAGCACGAAGTCGGCCGGATCCTTCTTGTAGGGCGCGATGTCTACACGGGCGCCGGCGATCATCTCGTCCATGGAGCGGCCGGAAAGCCGGCCATAGGCGGGATCGCTGGCCACCGCAAACAGCACGTGGCCTTCTGCCTCGTATGCATGGCCGCGCTCGATAAGCTTTTCGATCATGGCGACCATCTGGCCGATATGCTCGGTCGCGCGCGGCTCGACGGTCGGCCGGAGCGCGCCCAGCGCGTCCATGTCCTCGTGATAGGCGGCAACCGTGCGTTCGGTGATCGTCCGGATGTCCTCGCCGGACTCCGCGGCGCGGGCGTTGATCTTGTCGTCCACGTCGGTGATGTTGCGCACATAGGTGACCGCATCCTCGCCATAAAGGTCGCGGAGCACGCGGAACAGCACGTCGAACACCAGGACCGGCCGCGCATTGCCGATATGGGCGAAGTCATAGACCGTCGGGCCGCAGACATAGAGCCGCACATTGCTCTCGTCGATCGGCTCGAAGCGCTGCTTTTCCCGGGTGAGGGAATTGTAGATCGTCAGGTCCATGATTTTCGCCGCTGGTCAGGATCGCGGGCTATAGCGCACGGGACGGCCGGCGGCAAGGGATTGGCGTATCCCGCAAAGCTGCCGGTCAGGCCGGATGGATCGCGCCGGTCCGCAGGTCAGGTGGAAATCAACCGCTCCCGCGTCCTTTTCGGACCGATCAGCGGCAGCAGCAGCTTCATTTCCGGTCCCTGCTCGCGGCCGGTCAGCGCCAGGCGCAGCGGATGGAACAGGGCGCGGCCCTTGCGCCCGGTGGCCTGCTTGACCGCGCCGGTCCATTCGCCCCAGGCTTCCTCGCCCCAGGGCAGCGGCGGCAGCAGTTCGGCGGCCTGCCTGAGAAATTCCGCGTCTTCGATGACCGGCTGCATCGGGCCTTCGGCGACCTTCAGCCAGTCCAGCGCATCCGAAACCCTGGTCAGATTGGGACGAACCGCCTCCCACAATTCCTCGCTGACGCCGGGAATGCGCGCGGCCACGTTGGCGTAGTGAAGCTGGTGGACAATGCGGGCGTTCAGCACCTCCAGTTCGTGCGGATCGAACCGGGCGGCCGAGCGGCCAAACTTGGTCACGTCGAAACCGTAGACCAGCGGCGCCAGGTCGGTGAAGGGCTCGATGGGATCAGAAGTCCCGATGCGCGCCAGCAGGCTGTTGATGGCCATGGGCTCGAGCCCCTGCCCGCGCAGGTCGCGGATGGCGAGCGAGCCGGCCCGTTTCGACAGGCCTTCGCCGCCCGCGCCGGTCAGCAGCGCGAAATGGGCGAATTGCGGCGGCGCGCCGCCCAGCGCCTCGAACAGCTCGACCTGCACCGCGGTGTTGGTGACGTGGTCCTCGCCCCGGAATACATGGGTAACGTGATGGTCCAGGTCGTCGACGCAGGATGGCAGGGTATAGAGCAGGCTGCCGTCCTCGCGCACCAGCACCGGGTCCGAGAGGGTGGCGGTGTCGAACGTGACCTCGCCGCGCACGCCATCCTGCCAGGTGACCGGCCGCTGGTTCAGCCGGAACCGCCAGTGCGGCGCGCGGCCTTGCGCGGCATAGCCGTCCTTCTGCGCCTGGGTCAGCGCCAGCGCGCCGCGCTCATAGACCGGCGGCTTGCCGCGCGACAGCAGCACCTTGCGGCGCAACTCCAACTCCTGCGGCGTATCCCAGCACGGATAAAGCCGGCCCGATTCCTTGAGCCGGGCGATGGCGTCATCATAAGCGTCCTGCCGATGCGACTGGTGCGACGAGGTATTCCACTTCAGGCCAAGCCAGCGGAGGTCCTCCTCGATGGCGTCGGCGAAGGCGTCGGTCGAGCGCTCGGGATCGGTGTCGTCGAAGCGCAGCATGAAGATGCCGCCCTGCTGGCGCGCAAAAAGGAAATTGACCAGCGCGGTCCGCACGTTGCCCACATGCAGAAAGCCTGTCGGACTGGGCGCGAAGCGCAGCCGCACGCTCATTCGTTGAACTCCCGCTTGCGGGTCGCCGAGCGTGCATTGCGAAACCCGTTGGTGATCGGATAGCGCCGGTCGCGGCCGAAATTGCGGCGGGTGATCTTGACGCCCGGCGGCGCCTGGCGACGCTTGTACTCGGCGATATACAGCAGGTGCTCGATGCGCTGGACCACGGCCGGATCGTGGCCGCGGGCGACGATCTCCTGGAACGTCATCTCGTTCTCGATCAGGCACTCCAGAATGTCGTCCAGCACGTCATAGGGCGGCAGGTTGTCCTGGTCGGTCTGGTTCTCGCGCAACTCGGCCGACGGCGGACGCGTGATGATGTTCTCGGGGATGACAACCTGTCCCGGCCCCAGCGCACCGTCCGGCACATGCGCATTGCGCCAGCGGGACAACTCGAACACGGTGGTCTTGTAGACGTCCTTGAGCACCGAATAGCCGCCGCACATGTCGCCATAGAGCGTGGCGTACCCCACCGACATCTCCGACTTGTTGCCGGTGGTCAGCACCATGTGGCCGAACTTGTTGGACAGCGCCATCAGGGTGATGCCGCGGGCGCGGGCCTGCAGGTTCTCTTCGGTGGTGTCGGGATCGCGGCCCGCGAATGCCGGCGCCAGCATGTCGAGAAAGCCGCTCACTGCCGGCTCGATGGGAATGACCTCGTGCGCTGCGCCCAATGCACGCGAGCAGGCTTCCGCGTCGCGCACGCTTTCCGAACTGGTGTAGCGATAGGGCATCATCACGCAGCGCACCCGGTCGGCGCCCAGCGCGTCGACGGCGACGGCCGCCGACAGGGCGCTGTCGATGCCGCCCGACATGCCCAGCACCACGCCCGGGAACCGGTTCTTGTCCACATAGTCGCGCAGGCCCAGCATCATGGCGCTGTAGATTTCCTCGAGGCCTTCGGGATAGCGCGCCTTTTCGCCGTCATCGCAGTGCCAGGCGGCTCCGTCGCGCCGCCATCTGGTGATGGTCACGGATTCGCGCCAGCCGGTCATCCGCACCGGCACCTTGTGGTCGGTGTTCATGACGAACGAGATGCCGTCGAAGACGATCTCGTCCTGGCCACCGACCTGGTTGACATAGATCAGCGGCAGGCCGCTTTCGCTGACCCGCTGGACCGCAAGCTGGGTGCGGAGGTCGACCTTGCCAATCTCGTAGGGCGAGCCGTTCGGCACCACCAGAATTTCGGCGCCGGTCTCCTGCAGGCATTCGGTCACGTCCGGGAACCACATATCCTCGCAGACCATGACGCCGAGGCGCACGCCGCGGAAATTCATCGGTCCCGGCAAGGGTCCGGGCGCGAAGATGCGGACCTCGTCGAACACACCGTAATTCGGCAAATGGTGTTTGTAGCGCCGCGCCACGATCTCGCCGCCATCAAGCAGGATCGCGGCGTTGAACGGCTTGGCGCCGCCTTCGCGCCAACTGGCGCCGATCAGCATGGCCGGGCCACCGTCCGCCGTGTCCTGGGCCAATTCGCGCACCGCGTCGTCGACCACGTCCTGGAATGCCGGCTTCAGCATCAGGTCCTCGGGCGGGTAGCCGTTCACCACCAGCTCGGCATAGATCACCAGATCCGCCCCCGACGCCGCCGCCTGCGCCCGGGCCGCGCGAATTTTCGCCACGTTGCCGCTCACGTCTCCCAGGGTGGGATTGAGCTGCGCCAGCGCGATGGTGAGCGTGTCGGTCATGGGACGTGAACCCGTCGGGAGATTAGCCGGTTCCGCAAGACTTATCGGACCCAAACACCCTTGTCATCCCGGCGAGAGCCGGGACCCAGCACTCGTGTCCGCTCGGGCCCCGGCGTTCGCCAGGATCACCGAGACGTTCAGGAAGCGGCCGCCACGCGGGCGATGCCGCCGCGCTCCTTGCGGATGCCTTCGGCGATGATGAAGGCCAGCTCCAGCGCCTGGCTGCCGTTGAGCCGCGGATCGCAATGGGTATGGTAACGGTCCTTCAGGCCCTCGGCCGTGATCTCCTGGGCGCCGCCCATGCATTCGGTCACGTCCTGGCCGGTCATCTCGAAGTGGACGCCGCCCGCATAGGTGCCCTCCGCCTGGTGGACGGCGAAGAAGCCGCGCACCTCGGCCAGCACCCGGTCCACCGGGCGTGTCTTGTAGCCGCTGGTCGACTTGATGGTGTTGCCGTGCATGGGATCGCAGGACCACACGACCGCGCGGCCTTCCTGCTTCACCTTTCGCACCAGCGCCGGCAGCACGTCCTCGACCTTCTCGGCGCCCATGCGGGCGATAAGGGTCAGACGACCGGCCTCGTTGTCCGGGTTGAGCGCATCGATCAGGCGGATCAGCTCGTCCGGGTTCATCGTCGGGCCGACCTTGCAGCCGATCGGGTTCTTGATGCCGCGCATGAACTCGACATGGGCATGATCGAGCTGGCGGGTGCGCTCGCCGATCCAGAGCATGTGGGCCGACGTGTCGTACCAGTCGCCGGTCGTCGAATCGACGCGGGTCATCGCCTGCTCGTAGCCCAGCAGCAGCGCCTCGTGCGAGGTGTAGAAGCTGGTGCCGCGCAGCACCGGCGCGGTCTCGGACGTCACGCCGCAGGCTTCCATGAAGGCGAGCGCCTCAGAAATGCGCGAGGCCATCTCCTGATAGCGGCTGCCGGCCGGGCTGTCGGCGATGAAGCCCTGCATCCAGCCATGGACCCGATGCAGGTCGGCATAGCCGCCCTGGGCGAAGGCGCGGATCAGGTTGAGGGTGGCAGCCGACTGCGAGTAGGCGCGCACCAGGCGCTGCGGATCGGGCCGGCGCGCCTCGGGCGTGAAATCCATGCCGTTGATGTTGTCGCCCTTGTAGCTTTCAAGGGTGACGCCATCGATTTCCTCGATGTCGCTGGAGCGCGGTTTGGCGAACTGGCCCGCGATGCGGCCCACCTTTACGACCGGGCACGACGCGGCCCAGGTCAGCGCCACGGCCATCTGCAACAGCACGCGGAAGGTGTCGCGGATATTGTCCGGATGGAACTCGGCAAAGCTCTCGGCGCAATCACCGCCCTGCAGCAGGAATGCCCTGCCCTCGGCCACATCGGCCAGGTCGGCCTTCAGGCTGCGCGCCTCGCCCGCAAACACCAGCGGCGGATAGGACTTGAGGGTCTGTTCCACGTCGGCCAGGGCCGCCGGGTCCGGGTAGGCAGGGATATGCTTGGCCGGCAGCGCTCTCCAGCTGTCCGGCGACCACTTCTTGGTCATGGCTTCGCCTTGTAGTTTAGAGTCGTTTCAAGGGCGCCTGATATACGCCGGGGCGCCGGATTTGGCCAGTTTTTAGAATCACCCCGCTTATTCGGCCGCCTGCTTCAGCCGGGGCACCGGCGTTCGCATGGTGACGAACTCCTCGGCGGCGGTCGGATGGATGGCGACCGTGGCGTCGAACTGGGCCTTGGTAGCGCCGCACTTGATGGCGATACCGATGCCCTGGATGATCTCGCCGGCGTCGTGCCCGACCATGTGCGCGCCCAGCACCCGGTCGGTCCTCGTATCGACAATCAGCTTCATCAGGGTTCGCTCGTTCGAGCCGCCAAGCGTATGGATCATGGGCCGGAAGTCGGCCTTGTAGATGTCGATCTCGTCACCGTGCCGCTCGCGCGCCTCCTCCTCGGTCATGCCGCAGGTGCCGATCGGCGGCTGGGTGAAAACCGCTGTCGGAATGTCGCGATAGTCCATGCTCGTCGGCTGGCCGCCGAACTGGGTGGCGGTGAACGCCATGGCCTCGGCGATGGCGACGGGCGTGAGCTGGATACGGTGCGTGACATCGCCCAGGGCGAAGATGTTGGGCACCGAGGTGCGGAAATCGTCATCGATGATGATGGCGCCGATATCGTCCATGGCGACGCCCGCCTCGGCAAGACCCATGCCGCTGGATTTCGGATCGCGGCCGATGGCGAACATCACCGCGTCGGTCTCGATCGTCGTGCCATCCTCCTGGGTCACCAGCAGGCTGCCGTCGGCCTGCCTGTCGATGCGCGCAATGATCGAGCAGTTCACCCGGATGTCGATGCCCTTCTTGCGCATCTCGGTGGCAACCGTATCCCGGATGTCGCGGTCGAAACCGCGCAGGATCTGTTCACCCCGGTACAACTGGATCACCTGCGCGCCCATACCGTTGAAGATGCAGGCGAACTCGACGGCGATGTAGCCGGCCCCCGCGATCAGTATGCGCTGCGGGAACTCGGGCAGGTCGAATGCCTCGTTCGATGTGATGGCATGTTCGATGCCGGGGATCTCCGGCATGGCCGGCCAGCCGCCGGTCGCGACCAGTATCTTGTCCGCGGTGACACGGCCCACTTCGGCGCCATCCTTGGTCAGCGCGATGGTATGCGCATCGACCAGCGACGCCCGCGCCTCGTGCAGCACCACGTTGTTGTTCTTCAAGGTCTGGAGATAGAGGCCATTGAGCCGGTCGATCTCCTTGTCTTTGTTGGCAATCAGCGTCGGCCAGTCGAAGGTCGCGCCCTCGAGCGTCCAGCCGTAGCCGCGCGCCCACTCGAATTCCTCGGCAAAGCCCGACGCATAGACCAGCAGCTTCTTCGGCACGCAGCCCCGGATGACGCAGGTACCGCCCACCCGGCTGTCTTCGGCGATGCCGACCCGCGCGCCGTGGGACGTGGCCATGCGCGCCGCCCGGACCCCGCCCGAGCCCGCGCCGATGATGAACAGGTCGTAGTCGTAGTCAGCCATGAACGTCTCTCCGCAAAGGTCGCGGTAATATGGAGGCGTGTGGCGGATTACTCAACCGGCGCCAGGCGCACACGGCCCGTGCCTCACCCTCGATTGCCACCCCGGAACAAGACCGGTGTGACAATCTGGAAGTAGCGCCGCTCGGAAAAGAGAGCGGCAACCCTACTCAACAGTCACGGATTTCGCCAGATTGCGCGGCTGGTCGACGTCGGTGCCCTTGCTGACAGCGGCGTGGTAGGCGAGCAGCTGCACCGGGATCGCCTGCAGGATCGGCGCGACGAATTCATGCATGTCGGGCAGCACCAGCATCCAGGCAGCGCCGTCGCCAGTCGCTTTCGCGCCGGCCACGTCGGTGACGAGCAGGATCCGGCCGCCACGGGCGATCACCTCGTGCATGTTGGACACGGTCTTGGCGAACAACCGGTCGCTGGGCGCCAGCACCACGACCGGCACGGCAGGGTCGATCAGCGCGATGGGACCGTGCTTCATCTCGCCGGCGGCATAGCCTTCGGCGTGGATGTAGGAGATTTCCTTGAGCTTCAGTGCGCCTTCCAGCGCGATGGGATAGAGCGCGCCGCGGCCCAGATAGAGCACGTCGCGGGCCTTGGCGATATCCGCGGCGATGGCCTCGATCCGGTCGTCGTGCTTGAGCACGTCGGTCGCCGCCATCGGCAATTCGACCAGCGCATGGGTCAGCTCGGCCTCCATCGCCGCGTCGATCGTGCCGCGCGCCCGCGCCGCCGCGATGACGAGGCAGGCCAGCACCACCAGCTGGCAGGTGAACGCCTTGGTGCTGGCAACGCCGATCTCGGGCCCCGCATGGGTCGGCAGCACCACGTCAGATTCCCGCGCGATGGAGCTTTCCGGCACGTTGACCACGCTGAGGATGTGCTGGCCCTGCGCGCGGCAATAGCGCAGCGCGGCGAGCGTGTCGGCGGTCTCGCCCGACTGGGAGACGAAGATCGCCAGCCCGCCGTCCGGCAGCGCCGCCTCGCGGTAGCGGAACTCGGACGCCACGTCGATCTCGACGCTGACCCGGGCGACCCGCTCGAACCAGTACTTGGCGACCATGCAGGCATAGAACGCCGTACCGCAGGCCACGATGGTGATCTTGGGCACCCCGGCGAGGTCGAACGGCATGGCCGGCATCACCACTTCGCGGCTGAGCTGGTTGTAATAGGTGCCCAGCGTGTCGCCGATCACGGCGGGCTGTTCGTAGATCTCCTTCTGCATGAAGTGGCGGTAATTGCCCTTCTCGATCAGGCCGCCGACCAGCTTGGCCAGCTTGATCTCGCGCTGCACCAGCGCCCCGGTCTCGTCGTGGATTTCCGCGCTGTGCGGCGTCAGCACCACCCAGTCGCCCTCGGCCAGATAGCAGATCCGGTTCGACAGCGGCCCGATGGCCAGCGCGTCCGAGCCCAGATACATTTCTCCGTCGCCATAGCCTACCACCAAAGGGCTGCCCCGGCGTGCGCCGATCAAGAGGTCGCCGTGGCCGGCGAACAGGATGCCGATGGCGAACGCGCCGTCGAGCCGCTTCAGCGCCGCCGCCGCCGACTGCTGCGGCGTCATGCCCCGGTCGAGCTCGGCGGTGACCAGATGGGCGATGACCTCGCTGTCGGTCTCGGTCAGCATCACATGGCCCTGCGCCGTCAGTTCCTCGCGCAGCTCGCGAAAGTTCTCGATGATGCCGTTGTGCACCACCGCCACCTTCTCGGTGGCGTGTGGATGGGCGTTGTTTTCGTTCGGTGCGCCGTGGGTCGCCCATCTTGTGTGGGCGATGCCGACAGTGCCCGCCAGCGGACTGGCGTCCAGCACCTGCCGCAGATTCGCCAGCTTGCCCTCGGCGCGCCGGCGGTCGATGGCGCCGCCGTCCGGCAGGGTGGCGACACCCGCCGAATCGTAGCCGCGATATTCCAGCCGCTGCAGTCCCTCGACCAGCCTGGGCGTCACCGCCTCACGGCCGACAATGCCGACAATGCCGCACATTCAGCCCTTGACCTTCTGTTTCACGCTTTTCGCCCGGAATCTGGCCGCGCCTTTGGGAATCGATTTCTGCGGCGCGCGGGTCACGGCGACGGCGTCCTCGGCCACGTCGCTGGTGATGACGCTGCCCGCACCGATCAGCGCGCCGTCGCCGATCTTCACCGGCGCCACCAGCGCGGTGTTGGAGCCGATGAAGGCGCCGGCGCCGATATCGGTGAAGTGCTTGGCGAAGCCGTCGTAATTGCAGGTGATGGTGCCCGCGCCGATATTGGCCTGCGCCCCCACCCGCGCATCGCCGATATAGGACAGGTGATTGGCCTTGGCGCCCTTTTCGATCACCGCCTTCTTGATCTCGACGAAGTTGCCGATATGGGCGTCCTCGCCGATGTCGGCGCCGGGACGCAGCCGGGCGAACGGGCCGATCCGCGCGCCGCTCGCCACATGCGCGCCCTCGATATGACAGAACGCCTCGATGCGCACGCCGTCCTCGATGCTGACGCCGGGGCCGAACACCACGTTCGGGCCGATCGTGACGTCGCGGCCCAGGATCGTGTCGGCGCTGAGCCAGACCGTATCGGGATCGACGAAGGTGACGCCCTCGTCCATGAACTGGGCGCGGCGCCTTTGCTGCCAGATCGCCTCGGCCCTGGCCAGTTCGGCGCGGGAGTTGACCCCCATCACCTCATCGGCCGATGCCTCGACCACGGCCGCCTCCAGCCCCTTGCCGCGGGCGATGGCGACCACGTCTGGCAGGTAATATTCCTTGTTGGCGTTGTCGTTGCCGATGGCCCGCAGCAGGGCGAGCGCATGCTTGCCGTCGAGCACCATCAGGCCGGCGTTGCACAGGCCGATGGCGCGCTCGTCCGTATCCGCGTCCTTGAACTCGACGATGCGCTCAAGCTTGTCCTTCCGGACGACAAGACGGCCATAGGCGGCCGGGTCGGCGGGCCGGAATCCCAGCACGACGACCGCCGGATCGTCGTCGGCCCGGCGGCGCTCCAGCATCAGGCGGTAGGTTGCCTGCGTCACCAGCGGCGTGTCGGCAAAGGCGACGATCACGTCGCCGTCGAAGCCGTCCAGCGCCTCGGCGGCGGCCAGCACCGCGTGGCCGGTGCCCAGCGGCGGATCCTGCACGGCGACGATGGCCGGCGCGACGGCCTGCGCCACCGGGTCCATGTCCCTGCCGAGCACGACGACGGTGCGCGCCGGCGCCAGCGCGGCGGCGGCATCCAGCACGTGATGCACCATGGCGCGGCCGGCGATGGGGTGCAGCACCTTGGGCAGGCTGGATTTCATCCGCGTACCCCTGCCTGCGGCAAGGACGACGACGGCGGTTTTCCGGGCTGTCATGAAGGGTTTCTCGCTTCCGCGCAGGTCTTTGCTTTCAAGGCCGAAACCTGCCACAAAGACCGTCGGTTTACCACCGCAGGATGCAGACACACCGCCCATGCGCCTTCCCGATACCGTGATATTCGACCTGGACGGCACGCTGGTCGACAGCGCCCCCGATTTGACCGGCGCGCTCAACCACACCATGCGCACCATCGGCCTGCCGGAGATCGGCGCCGGCGATGTCCGGCACATGGTGGGACACGGCGCCCGCGCGCTGATCCAGAAGGCGGTGACGGCAGCCGGCACCACCATCGACGACGCCGCGTTCGACGCCGCGTTCGACACCTTCCTCGACTATTACGCCGACCATGTCGCCGACCTGACGACGCCGTTTCCCAATGTGCTCGGCACGCTCAGCTTCCTGCGCGATCAGGGCGTGAAACTGGGCGTGTGCACCAACAAGCCCCAGCGTCTGGCCGACCTGCTGCTGGAAGCGCTGGGCATGGAGCACTGGTTCGGCGCTATCGTCGGCGCCGACGCGGTGGAGCACCGCAAGCCTCATGCCGGCCATCTCACCGCCACCGTCGACCGTCTCGGCGGCGACCTGCGGCGCGCGGTGATGGTGGGCGACAGTCAGACCGATGTGGATACCGCCCGGAACGCGGGTACGCCGGTGGTTGCCGTCAGTTTCGGCTATTCCACCGTGCCCGCCGCCGACCTGATGGCCGACCGGTTGATCGACGATTTCATCCAGCTGCCCGAGGCGCTGGCCGCGCTGATCGCGCACAAATAGCAGGCCGCCCGCAATAACGGCGAAAGCGGCGTCCACCGCTGCTTGACACCCGCGACCCGGAACCGTATTACGGCGCGTCCTCGGCGACGAGGGGCGAATAGCTCAGTTGGTAGAGCGCCACGTTCACATCGTGGATGTCGGGGGTTCGAGTCCCTCTTCGCCCACCACGCCCCGCCTCGTGGCCCCGAAGCAGCCGCAAGGACGGGCCGCCGCCAGACAATCTCCCGTCACCAAATTCACCACCCCATCCTCCGCCCCGCGTTACCGCCTCGACAGCGTGGCGGCGAGGGGCAGCAGCGCCGTCCTGCCGGCGCCCCCGTTTCTGCGAAAGCGTCGCAATATTATTGCAACTCATTGTCAGTTGCCCTAAGGCTGCCCTCAACAAACAAGAATTCCACACACATCCGGGAGTAACCTTACCGTGAACCATTCGAGGCAGACTGGCGCCGTCATCGTGGCCATGGGCATTCTTCTGGGCGCCGGGACGACGCGCGCGGCGGAGGCCGAGCCGCAGCCGGCTGGCGCCGTTGTGGTGGCGGACATGTCCCGCGCCATCGACCGCATCACCGTCGTCGGTTCGCGTCAGGAGCACAAGGTGCCCGGCTCGGCCCACCTGATCGACGCGGACCAACTCGAGACATTCGAGTACACCGACATCCACCGCATGTTGCGGATGGTGCCCGGCGTGAACATCCAGGAAGAGGACGGCTACGGCCTGCGCCCCAATATCGGCCTGCGCGGCAGCGGCACCGAGCGGTCCGAGCGCATCACCCTCATGGAAGATGGCGTGCTGATCGCGCCGGCGCCCTATGCCGCCCCGGCCGCCTATTATTTCCCCATCGCCGCGCGCATGTCGGCGATCGAGGTGACCAAGGGGCCGTCGGCGATCAAATACGGGCCGCGCACGGTGGGTGGCGCCATCAACCTGCTGAGCACCCCGATTCCCGATGCCAGCGGCGGACGGATCGAGGCCCGCTATGGCAGCGACAATTTCTATGCGGTGCACGGCGTCGCGGCCGCCGTCGGCGAGACGCTGGCGGTGATGGGCGAAGGCTACATCTCCGGCGCCGACGGCTTCAAGAAGCTGGACGGCGGCGGCAATACCGGCTTCGAAGTACAGGATTTCGTCGGCAAGCTGCGCTGGAGAAGCAGCGACAGCGCCAGCCGCGTCCAGTCGCTCGAGATCAAGCTGGGCTATACCAACAACGATTCCGACGAATCCTATCTCGGCCTTACCGATGCCGACTTCGCCGCCACGCCCTTCCGGCGCTATGCGGCCTCGCGGCTCGACAACATCAATACCGAGCACAAGCAGGTCCAGGCGACCCATTTCATCGAACTGTCCTCCAGCGTCGACCTGACCACGGTGGCCTATTACAACCATTTCAAGCGCGACTGGTTCAAGCTGGACCGGATCAATTATGGCGGCACGTCGTTCAGCCCGGCCGCGGTCTTCGAGGCGCCGGGCGCCTATCCGGCCGTGCTCGCCATCCTGCGCGGCGACATGGACAGCCCCGATGGGGCGCTGAGCCTGCGCCACAACAACCGGAAATACGACAGCTGGGGCATCCAGTCGGTGCTGGGCGTGGCGCTGGAAACCGGCGCCGCCTCGCATGCGCTCGAGATCGGGCTGCGCTGGCACGAGGATGAAGAGGACAGGCTGCAGAACGACGAACGGTTCAGCATGCTGGACGGCGATCTGGTCCGCACCGCCGTCGATCCCATCGGCTCGAACGCCAACCGTGAGGCCAAGGGCAAGGCTTTCGCCGCCTTCATCCAGGACGACATCTCGCTGGGCCGCTGGACGTTCCGGCCGGGCGTGCGGTTCGAGCACATCGACCTGAGCCGGCTGGATTATGCGGGGTCAGATCCGGACCGGGTCAACGGCCCGACCCGCATCCGCAAGAACAGCCTCGATGTGGTCATTCCAGGCTTCGGCGTCACCTTCGACGCCGCCGAGGGCCTGGTGCTGCTGGCCGGCGTCAACCGGGGCTTTGCACCGCCCGGCGCCGGCACCACCGATGCCAGCGAAGAGCGCAGCTGGAACTTCGAGGCCGGGCTCCGCTACAACGGCCAGAATGCCTTCCTGGAAGTCATCGGCTTCTACAACAACTATTCCAACATCCTCGGCACCTGCTCCAACGCCACCGGCTGCACCGGCGGCGACATCGGCGACCAGTTCAACGGCGGCGCCGCAGAGATCAAGGGCATCGAGGTGCTGGGCGGCTATGTCTTCGATCTGGGCGGCGGTCTCACCGTGCCGCTGAACTTCAACTACACCTATACCGACGCCACCTTCTCGACCTCGTTCAGCGACAGCTTCTGGGGCAGCGTCGCCGAGGGCGACGAGTTGCCCTACACGCCGCATCATCAGGTCTATCTGTCGGCAGGCCTCGAGGCGGCCGATTGGGGCGTGGTGGTGAGCATGAACCACCTCGGCGCCATCCGCACCGAGGCCGGCAGCGGCCCGATCCCGGCCAGCCAGAGGGTCAAGGGCCACACGGTCTTCGACCTGGCCGCCCATTACCAGCTGACCGAGACCATCCGGCTGTTCGCGTCGGCCGAGAACCTGTTCGACAAGACCTATCCTGTCGCGCGTCAGCCCTACGGCCTGCGCCCGGGCAAGCCGCTGACGGTGACCGGCGGCGTCTCGCTCAGCTTCTGAGAGGTCTGAATTACGCTAGCGGCATGATGCGTCGGCGGGATCCGGCCTTGCGGCGCGGACCCCGCCAGCGTCTTCGCGGCCGGTCTATTGCTTGGCCAGCCAGGGCAACATGTCGGTGTGGTGGCCGATCATCTTCCACTGGCCGTCTTCCTTGCGGAAGATGTTGGTGGCCCGCAGCCTTACCTGCTGGAGTTTCCCGTCGACGATGTTCCCGCCGACTTCGTAATTGCTGACCATGGCCATCTCGCCGCCCGAGACGATCTGGACGTCCTGGGCGTCCACCTTGCCGCCGAGCTTCAGGCCGGCCTGTTCCTGCCATATGGGCAGGATGTTCGCCCAACCCGTATGAATGCCCCCGGTCGGCCCCGTATAGACCGCATCTTCGGCGTGCGACCATACCTTCTCCATCGGGGCAATATCCCCCGCGAACATCTGGTTCAGCGCCGCATAAAAGTCTTCCGTTGCCTTGTGGACCATGGCCGTCGTCTCCCTGAAGATTGATTGCAAGTAAGTTATGGTCCCGGGCCGAGCACGCCCGGGTTATTTCTGGCCCAATAAAACCTGGCTCGTCGTGAGCCGGCTTTCCGTCCAGCGACCCTTGACCCCCGCAGCCGTTGCCAGCGTGCGAAAGGGCTCAGGCCTGCACCAGCCGCGCATGCCGCGCGGCGATCTCGTTGTTGCAGGCTTCGCAGGTGACCGTCCAGTCGGCCACCTCGCTGGCCTGCGGCGGCGTCTGCTGGCCGCAGAGCGTCACGGCGACCGGCACCTTGCGGTCTCCGACCTTGAGCCACTCGCATTTATGGACCGTGCCCTCGGCATCGGCCCACACCTTGTGCGGGCGGTGTTCGTCTTCGCTGGCTGTGCCTGTCATGGCTCTCCCCTTGACCGTGGCCGACACGCCAACGTTAGACCGGTTTGCCGCCGCAAGCCAGCCATACGCTTCCCGGCAGCGCACGGCGCGCGCGAAGGGTTATTTAACGGCGGAGCACCGCCGGATAATCGCTGGATTTGCGCCAGCCCCGAACCGGAGAGAACGCTGCTGCGCCTCGGCGCGGTGGTCCGCTGCCAGACCAGCGCCGGGCTAGCGAAGGACCGGCAGTGCAGCCCGCATCTACCCCCGCGGCTTCGGCCCCAGGTCCCACAGCGCGCGGCCGTAATTCTCGGCGGCCTCTTCCCATACCAGCGACACGTGGGTGACACCCACATTGATGTCGCGCTGGAAACGCTGGATCGGGTTGGCGAGATAGACCGAGGTCGCGCCGGCCATCTGCGTCAGCTTCAACGCGGTCTGGCCGATCAGGCGCGACACATAGGCCGCGTCGCGGTGCGAGACATAGGCGTCGAGCGCCGGGTTCGGCGCGGCGCCGGCCTCGGCCCAGCTGTTCAACTCGGCCATGCGGTGGCGCATGATCAGGGTGGCGGCGTGGATGTCGGTCAGGCACTCGGTCAGCTTCATCTGGTTGGCGACCCGCTCGACCTGCACCTCGCCGGTGAACAGCGCCTTCTTGCCGACCAGGGTCTTCTGTACGGCGGCGGCCATGCCCTCGGCCATGCCGATCAGCGCCGCGGGAATGCCCCAGATCGCCGGCCAGCCGAACGGCAGGCGCGCCATGGGAATGCCCAGCGCCTCGCCGCCGGGCGTGGTGCCCATGGCGATATCCATGATCGACACGCGGCGATGCGCCGGTACGAACACATCCTCGAGCACCAGGTCCTTCGAGCCGGTGCCGGACAGGCCGGAGACGAACCAGTCGTCGACCAGGGTCACGTCCTTGCGCGGCACCAGCATCCAGTCCAGGCAGGTGGGGCTGGGCTTCATGATGATGAACCAGTCGGCGAAGTCGCAGCCGGAGGAGAACTTCCAGCGGCCGGTCAGGCGGGCGCCGCCTTCGACCTCTTCCATCTTGCTGTTCATGGCGAATGACGCGGTGGAGCACAGCTTGTCGTCGCTGCCGTCCCAGTATTCCTCCTGCGCCTCGATGGGGAACAGGCTGACCTGCCAGGTGTGGATGACGAACAGGTTGGTCACCCAGCCGCTCGAGCCGCAGGCGGTGGCGATGGTGCGGATCACCTCGGTGGCGGTGTCCGGACCCAGTTCGTAGCCGCCGAAGCGCTTGGCCTGCAGAATCTTGGGGAAGCCGGCTTCGCGGAACTCCTGCACCGTCACGTCCGGCAGCCGGCGGTTCTTTTCGGCCTCGGCCGAACGCTCGCGCAGCGCCGGCAGCAATGCCTCGGCGCGGGCGATCATGTCTTCCTTGGTCGGCGTCCGCGCCTGTGCCGTCGTTTCGATGTTCATGGCCGCATCCTCTCCTGCGTCAGGACGGCCCGGTCGCGCCGCCTGCGGTGAAACTTCCCTGTAGTCCCTCTAGCCCGAGCGTCGCCATAAATCAATCATCGCCGCCGAAATTAATCATTCGCGACTTCGAATTCCCTTTGCAACGGCGCGGCCGAGCAGGAATGATCGCGGCGGAACCAATCCGGGGGAGGAATATATGTCACGTCTCGTACGGCGCGGTGCGCTTTCAGAATCGGCCTGCCGCGCGGGATTCGCCCCATGAAGGTCGGCTCGTTCTTCCCCGACCGGCCATTGCCGACGCTCTATGCCATGGCGGCCGACGATCTGCCGCTGCATTTCGACATGGACAAGCTGACCGACAAGCAGAAGGCCGACCATTACGAGCAGAACCAGCTTCTGGCCATGCTGCAGTCGGCGCTGCTGTCGATCAGCAAGCCAGCCGATTATGTGGCGCTGTTCGACGCGTTCTCGCGGCCGCCGTGGAACGGCTATCTGCGCAACCAGCACGACATGGCGGCGAAGGCCGGCGCCGAGATGGTGCCGCTCGACCACCTGCTCTATGCACCGGTCGAGACCTATTACGAGACCATCGCCGGCATGCTGCCCGATGTCGAATTGCTGACCCTGCTGATGATCAGCCGGTCGAACCAGGTGCTGCACAAAGACCAGGGCGCTATCGAGCGCATGCTCAAGCTGAACTCGAAGTTCCACTTCGCCGAGAACGCGCCGCTGTTCGGCATCCCCACGCCCGAGACCATCATCGCCCGGCAGCCGCTGAGCGGAAACCGGCAGGTCGAGGACTTTTTCGCCAAGCACGGCAACCGCATCATCCTGAAGATGACCGGCCAGCCCGGCGCGCGCAGCGTCAAGGCCGTCGCCAGCACGGCTGAGGGCGACGAATATCTGAAGGGCTACCGGCCGGACGACCAGGTGCTGGTGCAGCAGCGGCTCGAGCTGGAGAAGTTCGACGAGTGGACCGCCGACCTGCTGATCACCGAGGATACGGTGACCCTGGACAATGTCCGCAGGATTCTGGTGACCGACGGGCTGTGGATCGGCAACCTCATCCACGCCGACCCGCCGATTACCCCGTCGCAGACCGCCGAGTTGCTGAAAGTGGGCGCCTATGCCCGCAAGTTCGGATTCGGCACCGAAACCGGCGATTGCCTGGGCATCGACTATTTCATCGGGCAGGACGGCGAGGTGGTGGTGACCGAGATCAACCCGCGCTGGACCGCCGGATTGTTTCCCACCCAGGTGCTGCGCCGGGTGAACAAGGCCCGGCGCGACGCGGTGCCCTATTTCGAACTGGTGCGTCTCGAGGATTACGACAAGTTCCAGGCGTTCTGCGCCCGCCATCTGCCCAATCACGCCGCCGGTGACTTTGCCGTCATGCCGCTGGGCTTCTCGCCCTATGAGCGGGAGATCGACGGCGTCAAGCGGGTGTTCACCTGGATGGTGGTGATCGGCGACTTCCCGGCTTTCCGCAAGGCGGCCAAGGACGTGCTGGGCGAAAGCGGCCTGCCCAACGGAGACCTGGTGCCGCTGTGATGGCGACAACGACCGCACGGGCGCGATGACCTATTGCCTTGGCATATTGCTGCAGGACGGCCTCGTCATGGCGTCCGATTCCCGGTCGAATGCGGGCGTCGACGACATCACCAGCGTCTGCAAGATGGAGGTGATCGACGTGCCGGGCGAGCGGGTCATCGTGATCCTGTCGGCCGGCAATCTGGCGACCACCCAGTCGGTCATCACCGAGTTGCGCGAGGCGCTGGGCAAGGCCGGCGCCGACGATCTGCACGCGGCCGCGACCCTGTATGACGCGGCCCGGGCCGTCGGCGGGATGCTGCGCGTGGTGGTCGCCCGCGACGGCGCCCATGTCAGTCCCTACGGCGACGCCACGGGGAGCTTCATCGTGGGCGGACAGATCGGCGGCGAAGCCCCGCGGCTGTTCCGGGTCTATCCGGCGGGCAACTTCGTCGAGGCGTCGGCGCGCGCCAGCTTCCTGCAGATCGGCGAGGCCAAATATGGCAAGCCGATCCTCGACCGGGCGCTGTCCTACGGAAGCCCGCTGGACGAAGCGGCCAAGCTGGCGCTGCTGTCGTTCGACGCCACCATGCGCAGCGACCTGTCCGTCGACATGCCGATCGATATCCTGCGCTATGAGACCGGCAGCTTATCGGCCGCCAACCGGACCGTGCTGGAGAAAAGCGATCCCTACTGGCGCGCCCTCAGCAACGCCTATGGCGAGGGACTGGCGACGCTGGTCGAGCGCCTGCCGCGGCCACCGGACTGGCGCAGCTAGGCACTTGGCGGCGAGCCGGGGACGTTGGTAATCTTGCCGGGGCGCAGCAACGCGCCGATGACCAGCAAGGGGCAATCCAATGACCGCAAGGCCGCTCGTTGTTTCTCCCGCCGATTATGCCGCGCCCCTCGATGTGGTGGGCGAGCACATCACGGTACTCGCCTCCAGCGACGCCACCGGCAGCTATGAAATCTTTCTTCAGCAGGGCCCCGAGGGCAGCGGGCCGCCGCCGCACAGCCACGCCTGGGACGAATCGTTCTTCGTCATGCAGGGCAATGTCGAGTTCGGCCACGGCGACGAGCACCTCACAGCCGGCCCGGGCACGCTGGTGCACCTGCCCGCCGGCACCACCCACTGGTTCCGGTTCGCGGCAGGCGGCGGCAAGATGCTGAGCATCAGCGGCAACGGCAATGCGGCGCGCATGTTCGCCGCGATGGATGCGGAAATTCCCGCCGGTGCGCCCGACATTCCCAAGGTGATCGCCATCGCCCGGCGCCACGGCCTGACGATGGGCGACTGACCGGCGCCGAGGCTCTCGCCCGCGCCCGATCAGAACCCGCGCCAGATCAGAAGACGAAGGACAGAACCGCCCCGACAACGACGACCAGACCGACAATGTAAATGATGTTGTTCAACGTATTTCTCCCTGTTGGTAGCGGGTGAACGCCGCCCCGAAGCCTATCGTTCCATCGTCACCCGGTGGTTTCGCTGCCGGGTCTGTGGAATTATTTTTCGCGGCACGCGCATCCTTCACCGAGCCTACCGCGTTATCCCGCTACCGCCGATCGCGGCACAGTGGGAGGAAGCCGTCTTGGACTGGATCAAGGAACACCTGATCATCTCCGGATCGATCGGTGCTGTGGCCATCATCCTCGTCACCATCCTGGTGCTGAACCTTACGGGACCGGAAAAGCACATCCAGAAGCCGCTCGGGCACTTCTATGGCGTTTCCGATCCGCAATTCATGCGCGAGCTGGGCACGTTGCTGGGGCCGCCGGTGCTCGACGGCAACAGCATCGAGGACCTGCAGAACGGTGACGCCATCTTCCCGTCCATGCTGGCGGCGATCCGCGGGGCCCAGCACACCATTACCTTCGAGACCTACATCTACTGGTCCGGCCAGATCGGCCTGGAGTTCCGCGAGGCGCTGGTCGAGCGGGCAACAGCCGGCGTGAAGGTCCATGTGCTGCTGGACTGGGTCGGCAGCCAGAAAATGGATGGGAATACGATCCCCATCCTCCGCCAGGCCGGCGTCGAGGTCGAATTGTACCATCCGCTTCACTGGTATTCGCTGGCAAGGATGAACAACCGGACCCACCGGAAGCTGCTGGTGGTCGACGGCCGAGTCGGCTTTACCGGCGGTGTCGGCATTGCCGACCAGTGGCGGGGCAACGCCCAGAATCCCGACTACTGGCGCGATTCACATTACCGGGTGGAAGGACCGGCCGTGGCCCAGATCCAGGCGGCCTTCGCCGACAACTGGATGAAGACCTCGGGCCGCGTGCTGCAGGGCGACGGCTATTTCCCGCCGCTGCAGCCTGCCGGCGAGCAGCGGGCGCAGATGTTCATCTCCTCGCCCCGCGCCGGCGGCGACAGCATGCAGCTCATGTATCTGTTCGCGCTTGCGGCGGCCGAACGGACCATCGACCTGTCAGCGGCCTATTTCGTACCCGACGATTTCACCCGATCGGCGATGATTGCGGCGATCGCGCGCGGCGTGCGGGTTCGGATCATCGTGCCCGGCAAGCACATCGACACATTCGTCGTCGGCAAGGCATCGCGCGAAACCTGGGGCGAGTTGCTGCAGGCCGGCGCCGAGATCCACGTGTTCCAGCCCACCATGTTCCACTGCAAGATGCTGGTGGTGGATGACCTGCTCGTCTCCGTCGGCTCGACCAATTTCGACAACCGCTCGTTCCGCCTCAACGACGAGGCCAACCTCAATATCTACGACCACGCCTTCGCCCTGAAGATGACCGGTATCTTCGAGGCCGACCTGAAACGGTCGACGGAAATGACCCTGGCGGAATGGCAGGATCGTCCGTTGCGCGAACGGTTGATGGAAAAGCTGGCCGGGCTGTTCTCGTCCCAGCTTTAGCCCGACACGCAGACGTCGGCGACGTAGCTTCGGATGTTGGCCGGATCGGCGAATTTGGGAATGTCGTCGGCGATCCACTGGGCGGCGGTCTCGCGTTCCTTCTGCATCTGCGCGTATTCGGCCTCGCTGGCGAAGATCATCTCGGTCACCACGTCGAAATCGATGGGCGCGCCGGGACGGCCTTGCTCGGGAATGAAATTGCGGCGGTACTCGGCGCGGGCCAGCGCCGGCATGCGCTCGCGAGCACCGGGCGCATGCACTGTCTCGTAATAGGTCTTGAACTGTTCGACCGTGGTGCCGGGCTTGCGGGCCAGCAGGATGATCAGCTTCTTGCTCATGGCGTTTTCGCCCTTGTTGCAGCCCGTATTGTCCGCCAGGGCGGGCGCACCTGCCAGAGCGGCGAACAGGCCGACTGTCACCAACACGATCATCCGGCGCATCGTCATCTCCGTCCTTGGTTGAGGCCGTCGCGGAACAGGGTATTCAACCCGTCGTCGCCGGTTGCCCTGATGTGAGCGGTCCAGCGATGAACCAGCCGGCCGCCGCCCACGTTGCGGTCCAAGCATACGGCCGGCATCGGCCCGGCTTCAAGCGTGCTGCTGGCGGATCGAGGTGGGCAGGAAATTCGGCCTGCCTGCAGGCGGTGCCGCGGAACTGCGGCAGACCGACTACTGATCGCGAAAATATTCCCGGTCGCCGGTAAGGGTTTCGGCCATGCCGTCGATCGCCTTCATGACGTAATCGGCCTGGGCGCCGAACAGGCTGTCGACGGGTGTCTGCCGCCTGATGCGGGCCAGTTCGTCCCGGCCGCGCCGCAGGCCGGCAAGCAATTGCTGGATGTCATCCTGCCCGATGGTCTGCCTGCCATACATGATCGCGCCTCATTTGTTCCTGTTTTGTTCATATTCGCCGGAGCCATTGCCGGAGTCAACGGACTCAATTGAGAATGAACAGGGCCGCGTTCAGCAGTGCGGCAAAGGCCACCCAGGCCGCATAGGGCAGGAACAGGCAGGATGCCGTGCGGTCGCTGTCCCACGAAGCGCGGATGAAGCCAAGGATCGCGCCCAGCAGCAGCAGGATCACAGCAAGGGCGGCTCCGATGGCGTGGGCCGTGAAGAATATGGGCGACCAGATGAAGTTGAGGGCCATCTGCAGCCACCACAACCGCATGGGCAGGCCGCGTCGATCACTGCGCCAGCACCGCCATCCGGCGATGGCGATCAGAACGTACAGCGCGGTCCAGACCGGGCCGAACAGCCAATTGGGCGGATTGAATGCGGGCTTTGCCAGTTCGGCATACCAGCCGCCTGGCGCGGTCAGCATTCCGATGGCAGCGCCGCCGCCTACCACGAAGACCAGGAAAATTCCCAGTGAAACGAATCGGTTCACGATCCCGCGCCTCGCCCAAATCATTCCCGTTACCTTGCGGAAATAGCACGAAGTTGCCGGTTTTCCTTCAAAATCGCGTTACGGGTCCATGAATCCGGGCGTATATGTGCAAACTGTTAGCGTCGGCCCAAGATTCGAATTAGCATAAAATTTGAAACCACCCATTTTGGGTAGATCGCCGGACCGAAAGGGTTCGGAACCAAGGGCCTTGGGGGCACTTGACACATGAGCGCCTGGACTCGTCCAGAAGCAGCGGCTTATGGGGCTGATCAGATTTTCGAGAATCTGGTCGGCAAGAAGCTTTGCGCGCTCGGCTGGACCTGCGAGGCACTTCATGCATCCGACCGGCACGGCTCTGACCTCCTCTGCACCCAGCGCGACGAGAAGGCCATCGTCCAGTGCGTGCAGGGCGCGGGAATCGACCTGTCCGACCTGCAGCATGCCGCGGCCCTGAAAGCCTATCATTCGGCCGGCCAGGCCTTGATCGTTCACGACGGCACCCCGTCGGAGCGCGCGCGCTCCCTTGCCGGCGAAATGGGGGTTGTCCTTGTTCACACCGACGAACTGGTGGTCTCCAGCCCCTATGACCGGTCCGAGTACGGCGTCAGGCTGCGTCTCGAGCGTGAACTCCAGCAGCAGCAGGAGACGCGGTCGCGGCAGGAGACCGAAAACCGGCTCGCCTTGATGTCCTATTACGAGGCGGTGGGCCAATACGACGTCAACGTCAAGTCGTGGCAGGCGGCACGTCGCCGGTATCCCTGGGTAAGAGGCCTGGGAATAGCATCGCTCGCACCGCCGTTCCTGCTGTTCGGGACCTATTACTTCTACGTTTTCATGGCGATCGCGCTGGCGCTGGCGGTCTACGCGGTATTTTTCACCAAACCCGGCGCCGAGCCGGTGGCGCCCTCACCGATCGAGAATCTCACGCCTGCCTCCATGTTTCCGGAGCGCGCCACGCGTGCGTTCCAGGCGCGTCCGACCCCGCGGGACCGGAACAGCCGCGGCGGCGTCCCCGTGCCCGCCACAATCGCCCGCGCCGGCAGGCTTCGGCATGGGCCGACGCCGGAACTGAAATCGATCGTCAAATGTCCCAAGTGCCACACCAAGATGCGGCTGCCGCGCGGCAAGCGCCTGATGGCGAATTGCCCGAAATGCAAGAACAAGTTCCGCGCGGATACGTGAGCCTAGTGCGGCGTACCGGCGGGTAGCTTGCGGATAACGAGCTGCCAATATACGTCGACCAGTTCGTACCGGCCGCGCCGCTCGTCAAGCAGCCGGTTTACAGCGGCTGCCGGACAGTCTGTCGCGCCGTCATAGGGCGCCAACAGGTAATCGTCGAAGATCATGATGCCGCCCGGCTTGAGGGCGTCGAATCCCGAGAACGCATCATGCAGCACATCTTCATACTGGTGAGATCCGTCCACATAGACGAAGTCGAACCGGTCCCTCATATCCTCGGCGGCAAAGAACTCAAGCGACGTTCCCTTGAATTTGCGAACCCTGCCGGCATGACCGGCCATATTGGCATCGAATCGCATCTCACTCGCAGCGGCAAGCGGTGTGCCCGCAGTGGTTCTTCCGCCCATCCAGGTGTCGACGCAGGTCAGGCGGGCATCGGGCCAGTTGGTGAGGATGAACAGGGCGGACATGCCCTCCCAGCTGCCGATCTCAAGGATTTCGGGGGCGCTGGGTAGCGGATGACGCTCGAATACGCCGAGCCACTCGCACAGCCGGGAGGTGAACCAGTCTTTCGAGACGTCGTATTCCCGCAGCATGGAGCCGAAGGCCGCGGCGCGAGTACGGAAGCGCCGCCGCAAATCGGGGGTGCGCAGACGGCTCCGGATCAATACCCCGTACACCGGCCATGGCGCTGCCGTACGCGCCAGCAGCCGCAAGGATTTCGCGGCAATGCGCAAATTCATCTCAGAATTCCGCTGTCATGCCAAAACACGGCGTCAAAATACTTTGCTCCCAGCCCATGACCGATCATGACGGGCGCGGCGGCGAAAATCCAGCGCTGGACCGCTCGCCTTGTTTCACCGCCTCCCGAATGGTTTCTGGCGTGTTGCTTGCATGAGATAAATGACGAAAAGCGGACATGGGGGCATGGGTGGACGACGACCAGCAGGACTACCGGTCCCTGTTCGACAACGCCGTCGAAGGCATGTACCGCACGTCTCCGGACGGACGATACCTTGCCGCGAATGATGCGCTGGCCCGAATTTATGGATATGAAAGCGCCGAGGCGCTGATGTCGGGGCTGACCGACATTGCCGGGGCGCTTTACGTAAACCCCCATGATCGCGACAGATTCCGCACGGCGCTGGAGGACTCCAGCGCGGTGCACGACTTCGTCGCGCGGGTGTACCGCAAGGATGGCAGCCAGATCTGGATCAATGAAAACGCCCGATCCGTACTGGCCGAGGATGGCACCCTGAAGTGGTATGAGGGGTTCGTTCAGGACATTACCGACCGGATCAAGACCGATGAACGACTGCGCCTCGCGGCCAGTGTTTTCGATACGGCAGCCGAGGCAATCATGGTGTTGAATGACGAATTTTGCGTCACCGCCGTCAATCCCGCCTATTCCGCGATCACCGGCTTTCCGGCCCGGGATGTGATCGGCGGTCTCCCACCCTTCCTGGAATGGGGCCGGCCGATTCCTGAGCATCCACGAATTAGCATGGCCATCCTGCGCAAGGTCATCAAGTCCCATGGCAAATGGAGCGGCGAACAGTGGAACCGCAGGAAGAATGGCGAACACTATGCCGAACAGCTGTCCGTCGTGCCCATTCCCGGCAGCAACGGCCAGGCTGGACGCTACCTCGTGGTGTTCAGCGACGTCACCCAACGCAAGCATGACGAAGAACGCATCCGCTATCAGGCCAGCTACGATCAGCTAACCGGCCTGCCGAACCGCGCCCTGTTCATGGACATGCTGGCCAGGTCGCTCCTTCAGGCCGAGCGCGAGGGCGAGATGGTGGGCCTGATGTTCGTCGACCTGGACGGCTTCAAGATGGTCAACGACACGATGGGCCACGACATGGGCGACCTGCTGCTGCAGGAAGTGGCGGCGCGATTGAAGCGGTGCATGCGCTCGTCCGACACGGTTGCGCGATTGGGCGGTGATGAATTCACCGTGCTGATGCCGCAGATGCATGACTTCCACAATGCACCGCGGGTCGCCGAGCGCATCACCGAAACATTGCGCGCACCGTTCAACCTTATGGGCAAGGAAGCCTTCATCTCCGCATCGATCGGCATCACGACCTTCCCCAACGACGCCATCGACGCGGCGACCCTGCTGAAAAACGCCGACGCGGCCATGTACCGTGCCAAGGAACAGGGCAAGCAGCACTTCCAGTTCTTCACGTCGGAAATGAATGCCGAGATCGAGGAACGCCTGATCCTGATCAATGGCCTCAATACGGCGCTGGAACGCAACGAATTCGTGCTCCACTACCAGCCGAAGGTCGATCTGGTGCACGGGCGTCTCACCGGCGCCGAGGCGCTATTGCGTTGGCATCACCCTGAACTGGGCCTGGTGTCGTCGTCCAAGTTCATCCCGATCATGGAAGACAGCGGCCTCATCGGCTCGGTCAGCGAATGGGTTATCGAAACCGCCTGCAGACAGCATCGCCAATGGCTGAACGAGGGACTGAACATCAAGGTTGCCGTCAATTTGTCGGTCCGGCAATTGCGGCAGCCCGGATTCGCCCAGACGGTAGCCGACCTGCTCGATCGCGCTGGCGTCGACCCGGGCGGCCTCGAACTGGAAATCACGGAAAGCATGCTGATGAAGGACACCGAAAACGCGGTCCGGACTTTGGGGGAGTTGGCCGATATGGGCGTCAGCCTGGCCATGGACGATTTCGGGACCGGCTATTCGTCGCTGTCCTACCTGAAGCGATTCCCGCTGCATACCATCAAGATCGACCGCTCGTTCATCAACAACATCGCCTCCGATCCGGACGACTACGAAATCATCCGGACGATTCTTTCAATGGGTCAGTCGTTGCGCCGGCGTGTCGTCGCAGAGGGGGTCGAGACGCGGCAACAGCTGGAGATCCTGCGCCAACTGGGATGCGACGAAATCCAGGGCTTCGTGATCAGCCCCGCGGTTCCGGCCAACGAACTGGCGGCGCTGGTACGCCGCGGCCCCTTGCTCGAGGCCGACCCTCAGCCCGTTGTTCGAACGGCAATCCACTGACCAGACGCAAAAGCCCCGCCGGACGAACCGGCGGGGCTCCCGTGGCCTCGTCTAGAAGTAGTGCGAGACACCCACCGAAACCTGGTGCGCCTCGGGCTTCACCACCAGGGCGTTGGTCGGATTGATCTCCACATCGTAGTTGCCGTAGTTCGAATAGGTATAGTCCAGACGGCCGGTCCAGCCGCCGCCGAGCGCGATCTCGGCGCCGCCGCCGACCCGCCAGGCATCGCGCGTAACACCGTCATCAAAGACGGTGGTGGGCGAGCCGCCCGCCGGCGTGTTGATGAAACGGGTGTTGAACCGGGTCTGGCCCCAGCCGCCCGAGCCGTAGATCATCATGCCGTCCGAGACCCGCATGCCGACCCTGCCCATGACGCCCCAACTCCAGCGGTTGCCCTGCTCGATGGACGTCTCGCTGGTATTGTCGGACACGGATGTATTGCCGCTGGCGTCGCTCCAGCGGCCGGTGCCCTCGATACCGACGATGAACAGATCGCTCAGCGGCATGTTGACGCCAAGCACGGCACCGGCGGCGATGCCGTCACTGCCGAGGCCGGTAATGAAACCGCCGTTCTCCTCATCGAAATCGGGGAGGTCGGAAGCGTTATCCAGATGGAAGCTGTCATAGCCGACCATGCCGCCCACGTAGAATCCGTCGAACGGATTCCGGTCGCTGGCAGGCTGGGCGACGGCCATGCCGACCGTCGCCCCGAGCATGCCGGCGGCAACACAGGTGGTGCGCAGTAGATGGTGCATTGGTGTCTCCTTGTTGATCGACATTGCGCCCATCAACTTCAGAGACCGCCCATTGTTCCCTACCGGCCGGAATTAAGTGTGCGTGAACAGATACTTGACCGAAACGATCAGCGCGGCGGCAGGCCCCGCTTGGCGCGCTCCGCGTTCATACGTTCCTTGTCGCCGCTCAGCCTTTCGCCAAGTTCGTCTTCGGAAATGGTGCCCGCCATGTGCTGACCGGCCTTGCCGCCATTGTACATGATCATCTTTTCGGGCGTGACCGCCAGGACGGTCCGCAGCGGCGAGTCCAGCAGATTGTAGAAGAACTCCTCGCCTTCCTTGCTGGTGGGATTCAGCTTCTTCGAAAGCGCCCGGTAGAACCACTCCTTGGTCTCGCGGTCGTCGAAAAACTCGCCGCGGCCCTTGAAGGTGATGGCGCCCGTGGGCAGGCTCTCGGAAGCGCCCTTGGGATAGCCGCCGCTGCTGACATTGACCGACACGCGCGGATCGCGGCGAATGGCGGCAGCCCGGTGACGGTGTTCGGCGAAAGTCAGCCAGATCTTGCCGTCGTGCCAGACGAATGCATGGGTGACGCCGACGGGCCAGCCGTCCTTCGTCGCCCACATCAGCACGCATTCATTGGAATTGTTCGCCAGCAGGTCGACTTCAGCTTCCGTAAACGGATAGATCGAAACGATTTCGTGATCGTGTGTTTGCGCCATGGGTCTCTCCAAGTCTTCCGGTTCATATGCGTCTTCCGACTGGCACTTTCGATGAAGCCGACGGAAATAACAATCATCAATGATGAACTGTTTTACCGTTTTTACGTGTTCATTCCGCGAGCGCCCGCCGCAAGGCCTCGCGATAGTCCCGTTCGAACGTCCGGGACACCGAGGCCTGCGCCATCATGTTGAATCCATGGAAGGCACCGCGATAAAGGTGCATCTCGACCGGCACGCCGTCGCGCGCCAGCCGCCGCGCATAATCAAGGTCTTCGTCAAGAAACAGGTCCAGCGCGCCGACGCTGACAAAGGCGGGAGGCAGGCCGGCGAGTGATTCGGCTCGCGCCGCCGCCGCATAGGGCGACACCCCCTCGCCGCCGGGCTTTTGCCCCAGCAGCGCTTCCCAGCCGAACAGGTTGGACGGCGGCGTCCAGACAAATTCGCCGGTAAAGGGATGAGGATCCGCCAACGTCGTGCGATCGTCCAGCATGGGATAGATCAGCAGCTGGAACGCGACCGCCAGTTCTGCCCGGTCGCGGACGAGCAATGCCAGCGAGGCCGCGAGCCCGCCGCCCGCGCTTTCGCCCCCAATGGCGATTCGCGCCCTGTCCACGCCCAGCGACCCGGCATTGCCGTGCAGCCATTTGAGCGCGGCGTAGCAATCCTCGACCGGGCCGGGATGCGGCGTCTCGGGCGCGAGGCGATAATCCACCGACACCACGACACAACCGATATCGGCGGCCAGCAACCGGTTGCGGGCGTCACTCATCTCGGGCGTCCCGACCACATAGCCGCCACCATGGATATGAAGGAAGGCCGGCCGCGGCGCCGCGTCGCCCTGCGGCGTATAGATCAACAGCCGGATGTCCGGCGCGCCATCGGGGCCGGGGACCCGCCGCTCGGCGACATCGACCGGAACTTCGGGCACCGGCGCGGCCTTGAGCATCTCCATCATGCCCGCCCGGATGACGGGCAGGGTTTCCAGGCTGAAACTACTGGGCGGAAACATGTCCAGCATGGGCAGCAGTTCGGGATCGACCAGATGCCGCGTGCTCATGACGCGTTAAGCCGCCGGCTGCAGCACGCGCTCGCGGCCGGGCGCCTTGGTCACCTCCCAGGTGTCCATGCCCACGCCCGGACCTCCGGGGCCGTAGAACAGCTTCAGTTCCTCGTCGATGAAGCGAATCGGCCGGGTGCCGTCGTAGCGGTCGGTATAGTACTTCACCATGGTGAACATGCGGCGGTGGCGCTCGACCGTGGCCATCAGCTGGATGATCGGCCAGGGAAAGCCGGGCTTCTTGATATAGCAGTCGAGCTCGTTGAAGCGCTGCAGCACCTCGAAATCCTCGCCCAGCGCCTTCAGCCGCGCCAGTTCCTCGTCGATATTGTCGGCCCAGACCGCCACATGCTGCAGGCCGCCTTCCGGATTGTCCTTCAGGAAATCCTTGTAGACCGACGGACCTTCATTGTGATGGCAGATCAGCTCGAACTGGTGCTCGCCCGAATAGGTGAAGGCGGCGGTGATGTTGAAGGTCTGCTCCTGGCCGCGATAGGTACAATTGCCGCCGACCACGTCGAAACGGTCGCGGATAAAGAACGGACCGACGCCGATGTCGATGAAATAGGGCAGTTTTTCCCGTACGTCGGGCACCACGTAGCCCTGCTGGACGATCGGGCCCAGGATAATGCTCATTGATCTCTCCCCGCTTGATTTCGCGGCCACAGCATGGGGCGGCGGGCAGCGTGGGCCAAGCGAAAAATCACACGTGCATTTAACCGGGTGGACGGCGACAGGCCCAAAAGAGAAATGCCGGGCTCTTGCGAGCCCGGCAAATCAGGGAAGACTTCATGTCTTGGGGAGACGATGAAATGGGCGGCCCTGGAAACGGGGAGGAAAGCAGGGCCACCAACCCTAGACCTCAATATGAGGAGGTCTTCGGGGCCGCCACGCTGAACCGTTACTTCGTGGCGACAGATGTGAAGGTAATTGTGCGCCGCAGCATCGTCCACACACATTGGAGCAATTCGGCTATGCAGAAACGCAATACCGAAAAAATGGCGCAATTGCGCCACTTTTGGCCACCGTCACGGCACGACGGCGCAATGTCGGCCGGCGGCGCTTCGGGCATCCGGGCCGCAGAAACGCAGCACGTCTCCCGCAGGCGCGAGACTCAAACGGGACCGGCAATCCTCTCGGGAAAAATTCCTTGCTGCCGGTGCGGGCTGCGTGAGTCATCATGGCGGCACACTTCCGGGGAGAACGAACTTGATCAGGGGTATCCATCACACGTCCATCTCGACCGGCGATCTCGATCGCATGCTCGGTTTCTACCGCGACCTGGTGGGCATCGAGGTGCTTTTCGAGGTGGACTTCAGCGGCGCCGAGATCGAGGCGATCACCGCCCTGCCCGGCGCCAAGGGCCGCGTCGCCATGCTGCGCGCCGCCAATGCGCATATCGAACTGTTCGAGTATGCCCGCCCGGTGCCGGAGACCGGCGATCCGGACCGGCCGGTGTGCAACCACGGCCTGACCCATATCTGCTTCGACGTGGTCGACCTGCCCTCCGAATATGCCCGGTTGACGGCGGCCGGCGTCCCGTTCCATTGCGAGCCGCAATGGCTGGGCAACGGCACGGTGCTGACCACCTATGCCCGCGACCCGGACGGCAACGTGGTCGAGTTCCAGGAAATCCTGAACCCCAAGAGCCGCATGGCGATGACCTTCTGACCGCCGATGCCCATCGTGTTGCCATGACGCACAGCCCCGATACCCAGCCCGATTCCGGCGCGCCGCTCCTGCGTCAGGCCATGGTGCCGGAACACGAGGCACTCAACGCGCGGCTGCGGCCGATGCTGCTGGAAATGGCCGACCGCATTCCCGACAAGGGCACCAACAAGGCCACCGGCGAATCGTACTTCCGCAACAAGTGGCTGTCGGCGAGAAATCTGCATCACCTTCCCGATCCGGCGATGGTATCGCTAGTAGGGTTCATCGAGCAGGCGGCCAACCGCATCACCTGGCCGAACCTGCGGCCCGGCCAATACCGTATCACGGCCATGTGGGCCATCGTCTCGCGTCAGGGGCTGGAAGGACGGCCGCACAGTCATAGCGGCCTGATTTCAGGCGCCTATTACGTAGATAGCGGGGATTGCGACGAGGCTGGCGGCGGCGCGTTCGCCGTCTACGCACCGGACGCCGTGCGGATTGTCGGCACGGTGCGGCCAAGGACCGGCCTGATGCTGATGTTTCCCAGCACGCTGTGTCACGGCGTGCAGCGCTACGACAGCGAAAGCCCCCGCGTCGTGATTTCCTTCAACCTGACTTGATACCGGCCGGAACTATTCGGCATATCGTTCGTATTCCAATACAGGACCGGTGGTAACTCGATACGGTGGCATTAGCGATCCGATACGCTACCCTCGCATCGTGGTCGCACCCGAGAAGCCCTTTGCAGGGGGACTTCGGAGTGACATGTTACCGGGGGGGTGACAGGGAGAGGCGCATGTGGGTACAACGCGTATCCGAGAACATGCACGCGCGGCCAGGGCTGGGATTGCTGGTGGGAGGATCATGCCTTGCCATCGCGATCGCGGCGCAGTTCGTCAGCGGCACCCCGATGGCGTTCATGCTGTTTTACCCGGCCATCCTGCTGGTCGCGTTCTTCGCTGGACGCCCGTTCGGCTATGCCAGCGTCGTGTTCTCGGCGGTATTCCTGTGGTTTCTCTACGTGCCGGCAGCCGAGCGATTCGCGCCCAGCCGTGAAAGCCTCATCGGCATTGTCGCCTATGTTGTCCTTGGCGTGTTGATCACCACAATCACCGGCAGCCTGACACGGGCGCTGGTCAGGCTGGCTGTGACCCAGCGCGAGGCCGAACGCGCCCGCGACGAGGCGTCGGCGCTGATGTCGGAAATGGGCCATCGCCGGCGCAACGAGTTGATGCTGGTCGACGCCATCGCCCGTTCGGTGACACCCAGGACACCGCAGGGACACATCGCCCTGCGGGAGTTCAGCAACCGTATCCGCGCGCTGGCCAGTTCCGGCGACCTGCTGACCCGCGAGGCCGAAGGCGCGCCGCTCGCCGAGCTTATCGAGGGCCAGATCCGCCCTTTCTGCCCGCCGGAGCGGGTGCGCCAGAGCGGTCCGCCGGTCATGCTGTCGTCCATGGCGGTGCGCTATCTGGGCATGGCGCTGCACGAATTGTGCACCAACGCCACCAAACACGGCGCGCTGTCCGTGGACGAGGGCCTTGTCGACCTTACCTGGTCGCTGGACGAGCCCGGCTTCAACATCAAGTGGACGGAATCCGGCGGCCCGCCCGTTGTGCCGACCGAATCCTCGGGTTTCGGCCGCAAGGTGCTGACCGAACTGGTGCCGGCGGCGCTGGAGGGCAGCGCGCAGATGAATTACGCGCCCGGCGGCGTCGAGTGGACGCTCGCGTCGCCGCCGGTGACGATCGAAGCGCCGCAATCCTCCTGAGAGGCGCTATACTCGCCCCACGATGACCAAGACCCACCCGTCCATGCGCCTCGACCGGCTCCTGTCCAACCTGGGCTATGGCAGCCGCAAGGAAATGATCGCCGCGATCCGCAACGGCTGGGTGACCGTGGGCGGCGTGGACGTCACCGATCCGGGATACGCGGTGCCGCTCGACAGGTCGGACACCGTCCGCCTTGACGGCGAGGCCATCGATCTTCCGCCGCCCATGACCGTCATGCTGCACAAGCCGGCAGGCTATACCTGTTCGCATAATGACCTGGGCGCGCTGGTCTACGACCTGCTGCCCGATCGCTGGCGCATCCGCAAGCCGCCGCTGTCGACCGTGGGCCGGCTTGACAAGGAAAGCACCGGCCAGCTGCTGCTGACGGATGACGGTGACCTGCTGCACCGGATCACCCATCCTCGCAGCCATGCGGCGAAGCATTACCGCGTGACGTTGCGCGACCCGCTGCGCGGCGACGAGACGGCCCTGTTCGCGGCCGGCGGCTTCGTCATGAACGGCGACGCGCGGCCGCTCAAGCCCGCCACATGGACGCCGGAGGGATCCTCAAGCGGTGTCATGGTGCTGGACGAAGGCCGTTATCACCAGATTCGCCGCATGTTCGAGACACTCGGCAATCTTGTGGTGTCCCTCCACCGCTTCCGTACCGGCGGCCTGGATCTGGGCGACCTGCCGGAAGGCGCCTGGCGCTTCCTGGACGACGCCGACGAGGCTACGTTGTTCGCCGGTTAACAGGCATGTCGATGCTGCTTTCCAATCGCCGGAAAGTGGGAGAATGTCTCGCACCGATACGGCGAACAGGCATCGCGCATGACCCTCGTCTACCTCATCCGAGCGCATAGGGCGCCGCACCAATTGGCACGGCTGGTGGGCGCCCTTCGCGGCGAAGGTGTGCGGTTTTTCATCCATATCGACAGGAAGGTGGACGAGGCGCCGTTCCGGCGGGCGCTGGCAGCGCCTGATGTCAGGTTCGTCGCCAACCGGGTGGTGGCGAACTGGGGCGGCTATTCGCTGGTCCGCGCCACGCTTGCGGGCCTTCGGGAGATATTCGCCGACCCGTCCGGGGCCGCGCCGGACCGAATTTGCCTGTTGAGCGGACAGGACTATCCGCTGATCTCCAGCGAGGGGATCGCCGCCTATTTCAGGCGCCACGCGGACACCGAATTCATCAGTTATGCCCGGATGCCGACGCCGTTCTGGGCGCCGATCGAGATGCGCCGCATCGAACGATACAACTTCTACGACTGGATCCCGCTGGTCTGGCCGGCCAACAAGAGCCGCCGCATCACCCGGCACATGACCTTCCGGCTCAGGCTGTTCACCAAGCTGGTACATGTCCTGTTGCCAAAGCCGGCCTTTCCCGCCGGCTACATACCTTATGGCGGATCGGCCTGGTGGTGCCTCACGGGCCAGACAGCGCGCCGGCTACTGGAGTTGACGGACGCCAATCCGGCGCTGGCGCGGTTCTACGAGCGGACCATCCATGCCGAGGAAATGTATTTCCAGACCCTGCTGGTCAATTCGGGAGCCGACCCCGCCAGAATTCGCGGGGAATGGCGCGAGAACACGCTGGGCAGTTACCTGTGGTTCGAAATCTGGAAGAAATCTTCGCCGCGCACGTTGCTCGAGACCGATCTCGACGCCCTCTTGGCGTCAAACCGCATGTTCGCCCGCAAATTCGACATCGATGTCGACAGCCGCATCCTCGACCTGCTCGACGAGGCCAGGACCGGCCGCACCCTGCCGTGAACAGCGGTCAGGCGTCGGATTCCGTCAGCGCCGAATAGACCAGGGTGCGCAGGTCGCGGCGCAGGCTGATGTGGTGGGGCGACTGCAGCACCTGGGTCATGAACACCACCGCCAGATCCTCCTTCGGGTCGATCCAGAAGGCGGTGGAGGCGGCGCCGCCCCAGAAGAATTCGCCCACGGTGCCCGGCAGCCGGGTCCGCGCCACGTCGATCGTCACGCCGCAGGCCAGCGAGAAGCCGACGCCTGCATATCCCGCCTCGTTGAACAGGGCAGGCGCCAGGCCGAGTTCGGTCATGTCCTTGCCGCCCGGCAGGTGATTGAGGCTGAACAGGGCGACGGTCTTGGGACTGAGGATGCGCGCGCCGTCCAGTTCGCCGCCATTCAGCAGCATGCGGCAGAACCGCATGTAGTCGCCCGCCGTGGACACCAGGCCGCCGCCGCCCGATTCAAATATAGCCGGCGCGGCATAGGTGCTGGCCTGGGCGTCATCCTGAAGCTTGATGCCGCCTTCCGGCCTGGCGACATAGCAGGTGGCGAAACGCTCGATCTTCTCGGCAGGGACGTGGAACGCGGTGTCCCTCATGCCCAGCGGCTCGAACAGCCGGCTGCGAAGGAAGTCCCCGAATGTCTCGCCGGAAATCTTCTGCACCAGATAGCCCAGGACGTCGATCGACACCGAATAATTCCAGGCATCACCCGGCGAGCATTCCAGCGGCAGCTCGGCGAGGTCCTCGATAAAGCCCTCGAGCCCGCGCGCGTTGGGCATGTCGGCCACCTTGCGCTTGCGGTAGGCGGCATCGACATTGGTGCGGGCGAGGAAGCCGTAGGTGAGGCCCGCCGTGTGGGTGAGCAGGTCGATCACCTTCATGGGCCGCTTCACCGGCGTGGTGATGAACGCGCCAGGCACGCCGCCGGCGAACACGGCCAGGTTCTTCCAGGACGGGATATGGGTGGCCACGTCATCATCGAGACCGATCAGGCCCTGCTCGACCAGGATCATCAGCGCCACGGCGGTGATCGGCTTGGACATGGAGTAAATGCGGAAGATGGTGTCTTCCCGCAAAGGCTTGCCGCGCTCCAGGTCCATGGAGCCGGTGATGCCGGTATAGGCCAGTTCGCCGCGCCGCCAGACCTGGATCAGGCTGCCGGGTATCTCACCCGGCGCCACATATTTTCGCTCCAGCGTCTCGGTAATGCGATCGAGACGCTCGGCCGACAGGCCCAGATGCTTGGTTTTTCCCATGACGTACCCTCCCCGGAATGTGGCGGCAGTCTAGCCTCCTCGCCGCGCCGGATGGAAAGGGAAACTACAGGCTGTCATGCCGGTCAGCCGGCCGGCTGACCAGCGAGGACCCACTCCATATAGCGGCGGATGACGGGGAACGGCGCCGGGGTCATCGCCATGTTGGGATCGGCGATGACTTCCTGGCCGCAGGGCGCCACGAAAGATTCCATCTCCATCAGTCCCTTGACAATGCTGGTGCCGTCCTTGTCGGGGAACACCGCCGGACCGGTCGGATCGGTCACGTTCATGGCTGTGGGTTCCTGCGTCTTGTCCTTCGGCAGAAAGGCGATCGGGCAGACCGTCATCCGCTGACCGATCAGGGACACCAGCCAGCCCTTGTCCTTCACCAGCATGGTCTCGAGCTTGTAGTAGCGGGCAACGCACAGGGTATCGGAACCGGCCATGCCGCAGAGCAGGTTCCAGGCGCCGACGCTGTCGGTACCGGGCGCGCTGGTCTGGAAGGTGCCCGAGCCGTCGTCGTAGAAGCGGTAATAGACGCCATCGGCCCGGCCTTCCTGATAGGCGCGCTTGTCTTCCTTGGTCACGCCGGTGCGCGCGTCGGCCACGAATTTCTTCTGGACGTCCACCAGACCCGGTTTGGCGACGATGTAGGCGCCCTTCGCCTGATCGGGTGCGTCGTCGATGGCAAAGACCACCCTGAACATGTGGGTCGCAGCAACCGGCTTGCCGTTCTCAGTCGCCGGGATGAACCGCCACGAGGTGCTGGCCTCGGCGACGGCTGCCTTGTCGAGCGACGGCGAGCCGCTGCTTTCGGCAACGGCAACGGAAGCGGGATCGACACTGCCATCCGGGCGGACGACGAATTTCAGCACCACATTGCCGACCTCGCCCTTCTGGAAGGCGTCGGACGGATAGGCCGGCTGGGTCACGGGATTCGCCGGATCCTGACGCGGATCTGTCCGGCTGGCGCTCGCCGCAGCCATCTCGGACGTGGAAGGCGGCGTTTCCGGGGCGGCCGCCACCGGCGCCGCCGTCCAGGCCATCGAGAAAATTCCAGCAACCGCCGCCAGCGCAACCCGTTCAGTCCAGCGCATCTTGGCCCGTCTCCGTGTCGTTGATCCCGTTCGTGCGCCGGAGGCTATCGGATGGACGCGCCGGCCACAAGGCACCGGACCGCAGCGGCGCGCAACCGCCGCGCCCGGGGCCGGGAACACCATTGGAATGCGGCGCCGACTTGCCCACAATGGACGCGCCGGTGCGGGGAACCCGGCCCAAACCGCAAAACGGGAGATCAAGATGAACACCGGACCGACCGACGACCGCCTCGCCATCCGCGAACTGATCGAGCATTATTGCAATGCCGTGAACCAGCGCGACGCGGCGCTGTGGGGCGCCAACTGGGCCGAGGACAGCGAATGGAACCTGCCCGTTGTTCCCGGCATGGAATCGGTGAAAGGCAAGGCGGCCATCGTCACCGCCTGGGTCGAGTCCATGAAGCTGTTCCCGTTCGTCAACATGATGGCCATGCCCGGCACGATCCGCGTCGAGGGCGATATTGCCCATGTCCGGTCGTACACGGCGGAGGTGGCAGTGATGCAGGACGGCACCGAGCTGCGCCCGCGCGGCCAGTATGACGATGTGGTGGTAAAGCAGGACGGCCGCTGGCTTTTCCAGCGCCGCTCGTTCCAGGCCCTGCACGGAGAATAGCACTCGGCTTCATTTCGGCCCCTGATTGCGGTACCATAAGAGCTTGGATGGGCACTTGTAGAACCGGGCAGGACAATGCCAGAGGTGAGCAACTCCGAGGCGCCAGGGGCCAAGGGCGGGCCAGCCAAGTGGTGGCAATGGATCATCCTCTACCCGGCGCTGGCGATTTCCATCGTGTCGGCGGCGCCGCAATGGGTGGACAAGGCACAGGCCATGTTCAACGGCGTCGAGGACAGGGGCTGGGATGAGGCGAAGCAGCAGCAAGACGCCTGGCGCGCCAACCTGACCTGTTCGGCCGCCCCCTTCGACTGGTACTCGACGCCGGAAAACCTGAAGGTCGACGCCACCATCTGCAATTCCGGCGACATCTTCGTGCGCGTCGCGACGCCGCGGCAGGGCAACTTTTACCAGTGGGTGCTGCTGAACTCGATCGTCAAGGACAAGCAGGCCGCATCCCTCCCGTTCATCTCGCATGCCTATGCCGGCGAGACCGCCACATGGCGCAGCGAGGGCCGCACTCAGATCGCATCGGCAGAAGCGGCCACCGTCATCTGCCAGGCATTCCTGCCGGACGGCCGCACCCTCCGGCGGCACGTCAGCACGGCGCAAGGCTGTTTCGATGAATATGTCGACACCTATTCGGGACAGGTCATTCGCCGGGAGCAGGTCAAGTGCCGCACCACATGCTGATTCTGGCCGCCAGACTTCTCACACTGACAACTGGCCTGACCATCGCCGGTGCCTTGCCGGCGCCGGCCTGGGCGCAGCCCCACAAGCCCGAGATGGCGAAGACTACGTCACGGGCCGACCCTGAGGAGCCCGGACCGGACAGCGACGGCCCTGGCAAGAAGGTCAAGACGGAGGTCGAGAAGGCCCAGGCCGGCAAGGCCAGGCCCGCCGAGAATAACGCCCGCGCCGAAACGCGCCCGCGCCCGCCCGGCGCACCGGTCTCTTCAACACCCGCGCACGATCAATGACCAGTTTCGTTCTGGTCCATGGCGGCTGGCACGGCGGCTGGTGCTGGCGCAAGGTCGCCCGCCTGCTGCGCGACCAGGGCCATGACGTGTTCACACCGACCCTGACCGGCCTGGGCGAACGCTCGCACCTGATGTCCGCCGACATCAACCTGGACACCCAGATCCAGGATGTGGCGAACGTCATCGCCTACGAGGATCTGGACGACGTGGTGCTGGCCGGACATTCGTTCGGCGGCATGGTGATCTCGGGCGTGGCCGACCGGATGGCCTCGCGCATCGCCGCACTGGTCTATCTCGACGCCTTCGTGCCCGATGACGGGGATTCGCTGATGAGCCTGACCACCGGCGGGTTTCGCCAGTTCCTGACCGATGGCGCGTCACGCCATGGCGGGCTGGTCTCGCCGCCCATTCCGGCCGAGGGCTTCAGCGTCAATCCGGGCGACCGGGCGTGGGTCGATGCCAAATGCGGGCCGCATCCATTCGCGGCGTTCCTGCAGCGCATATCGCTGAACGGCGCGTGGAAAACCGTGCCGCAAAAGACCTACGTCTATTGTGACGGCTGGTCTCCCAATCCTTACGCCGAACTCTATGAGCGGCTAAACAACGATCCGGCGTGGACCACGCGCACCGCGCCCTGCGGCCACGACATCATGATCGATATGCCGGATGCGCTGGCCGAAATGCTGCTGGCGCAGAACTGAGCGGAACCCGCCCGCCCCACGCCCGTTGATGGCGGGAAAACCAAGGAGCGCGCCATGACTGAAATCGTCTACAAGATCGTCGAGCACGACGGCGGCTGGGCCTACAAGGTGGGCGATGTGCTGTCGGAAACTTTCGCCAGTCATGACGACGCACGGGCGGCGGCGGATGCAGCCGCCGCGCGTCAGGAACTGCCCGGCGATACGACCGATATCGAGTTCGAGGACGAGCGCGGCGTGTGGCACGAGGAAACCGCCCGCGGCGACGACCGCCCCGACACCGAAGTGGTCGACAAGGGCTAGACCCTTTCCGCACCTGCCATCCCGTGCCATTGTGCCGCTGCCTTTCACTGGGAGGGGGCCGGGCACATGGGCGATCGGATCTGCCGCAAGGTGGCGTGGCGGCTGCTGCCGCTGTTGGTGGCGTGCTATTTCCTGTCGTTTCTCGACCGGGTGAACGTCAGCTACGCGTCGCTCACCATGAATGCCGACCTGGGGCTGAGCGCCACCGCCTATGGACTGGGCGCCGGCATCTTCTTCATCGGCTATCTGTTGTTCGAGGTGCCCAGCAATATCCTGCTGAAACGGTTCGGCCCGCGCGTCTGGATCGCCCGGATCATGATCAGCTGGGGGATCATCTCGTCCTGCATGGCCCTGGTCCAGGGCGAGACGAGTTTTTATGTGCTGCGCTTCCTGCTGGGCTTTGCCGAGGCGGGCTTCTTTCCCGGCATCGTCTACTACCTTTCGGTATGGTTCCCCGCAGCATGGCGAGGACGGATCATCGGCTCGTTCCTGGTCGCGCTGCCGCTGTCGAGCATCCTGGGCGCGCCCTTGTCGACGTTTCTGATGGGCATGGACCATCTGGGCCTGGCGGGCTGGCAATGGCTGTTCATCCTCGAGGGCCTGCCCACGATTTTGATGGGAGCCGTCGTCCTGCTGGTGCTGCCCAACAAACCCGATGATGCGCGGTGGCTCGCCGACGAGGAAAAGGCCTGGCTCAACGGCACGCTCGAGAGAGAGGACCGGGCCGCGACCGAAACCTCCCATGCCTCGATCGCCCAGGCACTGACCGTGCCCAAGATCTGGGTCATGGCCTTCATCTATATGGGAATCGTGGTTGGCCTATACGGTTTCACCTTCTGGGTGCCACAGATCACCAAATCGCTCGGCGGCCTCAGCACGACCCAGGCGATCCTGATCACCGTGGTGCCGAACCTGCTGGCGGCCGGTGTGCTGGTGGCCTGGGGACGGCGATCGGACCTGTCAGGCGAACGCATCCGCAATCTGGCCATGCCGGCGCTGGTGGGCGGCACGCTGTTCATGGCGAGCGGCCAGATGGCCAGCCGGCCGCTGTTGTCCTATGTGCTGTTCTGTGCCGGCTTCCTGGCTGCCTTCGCCGCGTTCCCGGTGTTCTGGACCGTGCCGATGGCGGTACTGCGCGGCTCGGCCGCGGCAGCCGGCATTGCGCTGATCAATTCGGTGGGCAATCTGGGCGGCTTCCTGGGGCCCTACATGATCGGCGCGGTCAAGGACCGCACCGGCGACTATGGCATGGGCATCGTCGCGGTGGGCGCTTTCGTCGCCCTGTCCGGCGTGCTGACCCTGCTTCTGGCGCGCCTGTCGCCGGACACCGGCCGGGCGCTGCGGCAGGCGGCGCTGAGCGGCGCCGCACCATCGGAGCGGGCAGGTTAGGCGAAACCCAGCCGCCCCTTCACCGCGCCCCACCCCTTGATCGCCAGATGCCGCGCCAGCAGAAATGGCGGCATGCGCAGCCAGTGCGAGCGAATGAACAGCATCCGCCGGGCCAGCGCCGCGCCCGTGGAAACCCGGTCGGGATGGCTGGGCAGGAGAGCGGCCGGCACCAGTGTGTCCATGACCGCCAGCGCGAGGGCGGCCGGGCGCGGCGACAGGGTTCGCAGGAACTCCTCCGGCACCGGCGTACCGAGCAGGCGGCGGGCGAAGTGAAAGGCGTAGAACAGCGGCCGGCCGGCCTGATGCAATCGCGCCCGCTCCGCCAGGCCGTTCCAGAAGCCGGCATCGGCCGCCGCGAATTCAGCCGCGAGTTCATGCAGGTCGAGCAGGTCGCGCAGACGCTCGGCAAGGTCGCCATCCTGGAACAGGTGCAGCGCGGCGTGGATCACCATGTCGTCGGGCCGCGGCACCAGCGCGGTGCGTCCCATCACCGCGACCGGCAGGGCATCGCGCAGCAGCGCGCCAGCGTCGGGGGTGATCCGGCCGGTCAGCGGCAGGATCGTGTGGTGGACATCCATCACCGTGGCGCGATAGCGGTGCTGGAGCGGCGGCAGCTCGTGCATCCATTCGCGGTAATAGCGCTGGTCATAGGGGTCCAGCTTCATGCCGGCCCAACCCGCCGCGTCCAGCGCCAGCTCTACCGCCGGCAGCCGCTCGCGCGGCACCAGCACGTCGATATCCGACGAGACCCGGCCGCGCGCCAGCTTCAACCCCAGCAGCGCATAGGCCGCGCCCTTCAGGAACAATACGGGTGACCCGGCATCGCGCAGGGCGTGCAGCACGAGGAACGCCTCGGCCTTCAGGTGTTCGTCGTTGTAGGCGCACAGCCGGCCGGCCGACGCAAACTGGCGCCGCACCGCGGCCGGCAGCGCATCGGTGACACCGGCGTCGGCTGCCCCTTGCGCCAGCTTGCCCAGCAAAGCGCGCGGTCGGGCGCGCTGCATCAGCCCGGTCCAGTCCGCCCCGGTCAGCGCTGTCATGGATGCCGGATCGCGCAGGGCCCGCAGCAGCGGATCGGCCGTCATGCCACCACCTGCTCCAGCAGGGCGACGGCCGATTCCGTGTCCGGATAGGACGCGCCGAGCATGGCGTGTCCGTCCACCAGCCGGCTGATGGCATCGAAGCCAGCATGGCCGAATTCACGGTAATTGACCGAGCAGGCGGTGAGCGCGATGAACGCGGCGGCCTTGCCCATGGGATCGAGCGAGGGAGCCTCGGCCGGATCGAAACGCGGAAACACCACGGCGACCGGCGCCGCCGCCTGGGACGCGGCCTCGACGGCGGCGCGGGCGGGCCTGACATAGCCGATGGTGCCCTTGGGCGTGCCCTCGAAGGCCTGGGATTGCTCGAGCTGCGGCGCGAAATCGGCGACCACGGCAAGCGAGCTGTTCTTCAGCGAGATCGGGCGCGGATGGGCGGTGATGGCCAAGCTCGACGGGTCCAGCAGCGCGAATTCGTCGGACATGTGCCGCCAGCCGCGCGCAACCAACGCCGCGCACAACGTGCTCTTGCCCTGGCCCGACTGCCCTGGAAGGATCACCGCGCGGCCGTTCCTCGCCACCACCGCGGCATGCAGGATGAGGTGCGTCAGGGTGCGAGTCGCCACGCACCAGTTCAGCGCCTGCTCGAACATGATCGGCGCCATGAATTCAGGGAGCGGCGTATAGGGTGGCGGCGTGTCGATGAAGGCCATGGCCTGGCGGCGCGCGAAACGGCGCAGGCCGCCCGTCCCGGCCACCCGGATGACGAAATCCGGCGCCTCGCCGTCGTCCAGCAGGTCGAACTCGCCGTAGAGCATGTGCATGGACCGGTGCAGCGCCGCCAGCGGGGTCTGCAGCCGGACGGCGAAGGGCGGCACCGCAATCACCGCGCCCGCCGCAAGGCGCCGCGACAGGGCCGCCGTATCCATCGCGCCGATGCGTGTCACCGCGTTTTCTCCAGCAGCGCGAGCACCTCGAAATTGCGCAGCGCCCGGCCGATCTGGGCCTCGAGCGCGGCCGAGTGCTCGCGTCCCAGTTCGGCGCAGACCGTCCCGGTCAACGCGTCGGCGGTTTGCGCGGATGTCTCTACGAGCCGCAGCAGATAAGCGGTGAAATCGTCCAGGTAATGGGTCTCGCCCGTCGCAAGGTTGAAAACGACACAGCCGTCGTCCCATTCGCGCCACAGCAGCGACCCGGACGGCGCCGCGAGACGGTAGGTTTCGCCGGTGCCATCCATCGAGCGGCTCTGGCCGCCGCTATTTGCAGACCGAGGGCGTGGTGTCGGAAAGGATCGCGACGTTGCGGCTGCCCTTGATCGGACCGGCGCAATAGGACGTCCAGCACGACCCGTTGGTGACAATGAGATGGATCATGTCGCCGGTTTCGACCGAATCTCCGGGGCCGCTCGGATACGGATACCCGCCGCTGGTGCCGCTGAAACCCTTGACGATGGATTCGATGTCGTTCGTGCCCGAGCCCGACGCCTTGTCGGGAAGGCCGGTCAGGCTGGTGACCAACGCCTGGTTCTGGAGTTGCGTGGCGGTGGGAGAACCCGGACCGGTAAAGCTGCCGAACTTGCTGACCAGCTGGGCCTTTGTCGGTCGATTCGTGGTGCCGGCGCAACTTGAGATGGCCCAGGCCGTGCCGCTTTGCAGCGAAATGATGACAGGGACTGCCGCCGCGCCGGTCTTGAGCAGCCGTCGGCGCAGCATGTCGGCGGCGCGGCGCGCTTCCACGGCGCCCTCTCCGCGGGCCTCGTGCGATTCCTGCTCGGACATGACCTTAACCTCTCTGCCGCCCCCAAGGGCCTGCCGGCACCGCAAGTCGCCTCATGCCGAACACCTCATTTTAGAAGAGCTTAGCCCGCCAATCAATGCCGGGTGGCAAGGTGCCTACTCAGAGCGGGGCGCCGTGGCGCAGCACCTGCTCGGCTTCCGGCGTATAGCGGCCGTCTTGCGCATGCAGCACGAGCCCCGGCAGCAGCCGCGACGGCGCCCGGCCGCCGCGGCGTGCCTGGAGGATCACGCGCCGGGCCTCGGCGCCCTGTTTCGGCCACAGCGGCAGCAGCGTGAGGCCGCCGAGCCGCGGCTCGATCAACGCCACCGCGCGGGACAGCTCGCCTGCCGGCAGCACCAGGCTGAGCGTCCCCTTGCCGCGCACCCGCGCAACGCAGAACGCCAGCCAGGCGTCGAAATCCGCGTCGGTGATGCTGTGGGCCGCCGCCCGCGCCGGGTCGGGGCTGCGCTGGCCCCGGTCCGCCGAGCGGTAGGGCGGGTTGCTGATGACATGATCGTATTGCCGCGAAAGCACGGCGGACGGCGGCGCCAGCACGTCGCCCTCGATCCAGTCCACGGAGACGCCGTTGGCCCCGGCGCTACGCTGCGCCAGCGCCAGCGCGCCGGGGTCGCGCTCGATACCGCTCAGTTCGATCCCCGGGATACGGGCAGCGAGGCACAGCCCCGCAGCGCCCGTGCCGCTGCCCACGTCCAGCACGGTGTGGCCGGAACGGGCCGGAACGGCGGCGGCGAGCAGCACCGGGTCGATGGCCGCCCGGTAGCCGTCCTTCGGCTGGAAAAGCCGGACGCGGCCGCCCAGCAGGGTGTCGTCGGTCAGCGCCGGCTCATTCATCGATCTTCGAATCGGCGATGATGCCGCGCGCTTCGGTCTCGTCTTCGTCGATCACCATCAGCCGGCGCTGGATGGCGCCGATGCTGCCCTCGAGGACCGAGGTATGCCCGTCGAACAGCATGGTCTCGATTCCGGCTTCCTTGAGCAGGCTCTGCGCCACGGAAATCAGGACCGGGTCGTTGGTGCGCAGCACTTCCTTCATGTCGTTGTCCCCAGTCCGATTTGCGGGCAGGTCACTTGACCGCCGATCTTACGCCCTTCTATCTTGGCCAGAACGCATAAAAGCAAGAAAGCAAGGAAGCGGCTGGTGGAAAACGTCGTCCGAATCGACAGGGACAAGCGCGGGCAGCCGTCGGCGCTCGACGTGCTGACAGAGCTGACCAAGGCTGATATGCAGCGGGTCAACCAGGTGATCATGACCCGGATGCAGAGCCCCGTGGCGCTGATCCCGCAGCTCGCCGGCCACCTGATCGCCTCGGGCGGCAAGCGGCTTCGCCCCATGCTGACCCTGGCGACCGCCTCGCTGTGCGGCTATTCGGGCGACCGGCACATCCCGCTGGCCGCCTGCATCGAGTTCCTGCACAGCGCCACGTTGCTGCACGACGACGTGGTCGACGAGAGCCGGCTGCGGCGCGGCAACGATACCGCCAACGTGCTGTGGGGCAACCAGGCCAGCGTGCTGGTGGGCGACTTCCTGTTCAGCCGCGCCTTCCAGGTGATGACCGACGACGGCTCGCTGGATGTGTTGCGCCTGTTGTCGGGCACGTCCGCCGTGCTGGCCGAGGGCGAGGTGCTCCAGCTGATCACCTCGAACGATGTCGACACCAGCGAGGACAGCTACCTGCAGGTGGTCAGCGCCAAGACCGCGGTGCTGTTCGCCGCCGCCTGCCAGATCGGCGCCATCGTCGCCACCAGGCCGGCCGCCGAGGAAGAGGCGCTGGAAAGCTTCGGCCGCAATCTCGGCATCGCCTTCCAGCTGGCCGACGATGCGCTCGACTATTCGGCCAAGCAGGCAACCCTGGGCAAGTCGGTGGGCGACGATTTCCGCGAGGGCAAGATCACCCTGCCGGTGATTCTTGCCTATCGCCGTTCCGACGCCGAGGAGCGCAATTTCTGGCGCCGCACGCTCGAGCAGGTGGACCAGCAGCAGGACGGCGATCTGGACCGGGCCATCGGCCTGATGACCAAGTACGACGCCCTCGCCGACACGCTTACCCGCGCCCGCCATTACGGCGCCATGGCCAAGGACGCCCTGCGCCTGTTCGCGCCCTCGCCCATGCGCGATGCGCTGACCGGTATCGTCGATTTCTCCATCGACCGGGCTTTTTAGGTTTTCACTGCGAAGGCCGCTTGCAGGCGGCGCGGCGGAACGCTATACACGCGCCCTGCCCCACCTAAGGGCCCGTCGGGGAGTAGCTCAGCCTGGTAGAGCACTGTGTTCGGGACGCAGGGGCCGGAGGTTCGAATCCTCTCTCCCCGACCAATTAATGCAGCACGGCAGGCGGTCCCGAAAAACGCCTCCCTTCGACCGCTGCGTCACCAGGGGCGCACGCGTGCCGGCTGACGGCCATTAACCGGCATTCCGGCTTCATGTGTCCCGGAAAAGTCGTGCGGCCGATTTCGGTAAAACCCCGTTTGCGATAGGTATTCCAAGACCACGGCGCGCCTTCCGTGGCAGCGTGCGGCTGCCGCTACGCATCCGGCAGCGCAAGTAGGTCGGCCATGGACGGGCAATTGCCCGTCTCCAGATACAGCCGAACGATATTCCGCTTGCTGAAGCGCCGGTCGCCGGTGACTTCCTGGCCCAGCCAGTCGGGGATGGTGAAGGGCTGGCTTTCATCCTGCAGCTCGATTTCCGCGAGGGCGATGCCGGCAAGATCGCCGCCATAGACGTCGATATCCCAGATGGTCTCGCCCTCCCGGACATAATAGCGGGTCTTCTCGATGATTCGGTGGTCGCAGCAGGCCGCGAACATGGCCTCGGCGTGGGCGCGGGGAATTTCGTACTCGAATTCGGTACGGCGGAGTCCGGTGCGGGGGCTCTTGACCGTAATGGTGGCTTTGGCCTCGCCGAGGCGGACCCTGACCTTGCCGCCCGCATCCGAGGCAATCAGGCCATCGGTGAAGACGCGGCTGTCGATCACGTGATTTTTCCAGCCATCATTCCTGAGAAGAAACTTGCGTTCGATTTCGATCTGCACCCGGTATGCCCTGGTCGTTGCCAATGGCCGGTATCTAGCATTCAACAATGTGCCGGCGCACCGGTTGCTTCCGGAAAGCTGCCCCGCGCACACGCCCGGCATGCCTTGAACGACGGCCAACGGGTCGCCACCTCCTCGTGGAACGGCGAGCGAAAGAGGTGCAGCGAATGAAACGGTTTATGATCGGCGTGGCGGCGGTGGTGGTGGCGGGCGCGCTTGCCTGGGCCTATGTGCCCCAGGTCCGCACGCTCTTCCATGACGGCACACCATCCCGTCCGCCGCTGGTCCTTGCCGAGCCCGGGTCCACGCCGCCGGCCATGCCGTCGCTGCATCCCGTCCTCACGCGGGTATCCGGCGCGGTCGTCAACGTGTCGGTCGAAGGCTCACGGCCCGGCGCCATGAATCCGCTGCTGGAGGACCCGTTCTTCCGCCGGTTCTTCGGTGCGCCCGAGGCCGTGCCCGAACAGAAATCGAACAGCGTGGGCTCGGGCGTCATCATCGACGCGGCCAACGGCTACATCCTGACCAACCGCCACGTGATCGCCGATGCCGACAGGGTCGAGGTGACCCTGACCGACCGCCGCGAACTGGAGGCCAAGCTGGTCGGCGCGGACGCCGAGATGGACATTGCCGTGCTGAAGGTCGACGCCGCCGATCTGGTGGCCATGCCGGTGGGCGATTCGTCCGCCCTGAAGACCGGCGACTTCGTGGTGGCGATGGGCAATCCGTTCGGGCTTGGCCAGACCGCGACGCTGGGTATCGTCAGCGCCCTGGGCCGGTCCGGGCTGGGCATCGAAGGCTATGAGGATTTCATCCAGACCGACGCCTCGATCAATCCGGGCAATTCGGGCGGCGCGCTGGTCGATCAGAGCGGGAATCTGATCGGCATCAACACTGCCATCCTGTCGCGCAGTGGCGGCAATATCGGCATCGGCTTCGCCATTCCGGTCAACATGGCCATGCGCGCCGCCCGGCAAATCATCGAGCACGGCAGCGTCGAGCGCGGCCAGATCGGCGTGAGCATCCAGGACATCACGCCGGAACTGGCCGACGCCATGCAGATCAAACCCTGGTCGGGGGCGCTGGTGGCCAACGTCATGCGCGGCACGCCGGCCGAGCAGGCCGGGCTGCGCGCCGGCGACGTCATCGCCGAGGTGAACGGCCACGACATCTCCAGCGGCACGGAATTGCGCAACCGCGTCGGACTGATGCGGCCTGGCGAAGAGGTCAAGCTGCAGGTCCAGCGCAACGGCAAGGTCATGAAGGTCTCGCTCAAGCTCGCGGCAAGGGAGCAGGCCGCCGATGCGAGCGCGCTGGGCAACCGTTTCGCGGGCCTGGGTATCACGCCCATCCCCGAGGGACACCCGCTGTCGCGGGAGACGACGGGCCTTTATGTGCAATCGGTCGCCCCCGGCAGCAAGGCCGCGCGCGCGGGCATTCGTGAAGGCGATATCATCGTCGAGGTGGACCGCCGGCCGGTGGCCACCCCCGACGACCTGCGGCAGGCGGAAACGGCGGCGGCGGGCAGGCCCATGCTGGTCCACATCGTGCGCGGCGCGGGCAGTCTGTTCCTCGCCATGCCCTAGGCACCGGGGCGACCTAAAGTTCTCGACCTGCCTTCGCTTCAGCCAATATCATGGGACGCAGCAATCTGGGAGAGCCGCCATGAGCACCGTCGCCGAGAAGACCCTTTATCTCCAGCCCGCCTGGGAGGAGATCGTCAAGGCGTTCGAGAAGGCGGGTACGTTCACTGTGCGCACCACCAGCGGCGGTGTGGCCATCGAACAGACCGGCGTGATCGACGAGGTGTTCCTCCGCGGCGAAGGCCAGTTCGCCTCGGTGGTGCAGGACGACATGGACCTGCGCTTCCTGCTGAAGCGCCTGGCGCGCGGCGAGGTGCATCCTGCCCATACCACCATCGACATCTACAACGAGGCCGGGGTGCTGGCGACGTCGTTCCACGGCGCCGACAAGGAGGGCAAGGCGGCCATTGAGTCGATCGCCCAGCGATTCGGCACCGATCACGCCGGAGCGCAGATTTCCAACGCCGGCAATCGCCGTCCCGGTCTTGCCGACAAGGACGTGGACGCCGACGCAGTGCGCGCCGACTGGAAAGCCATGACCAACGTCCACCACTTCGAGGCGCTGCTGGCCAAGCACCGGGTCGGCCGGCTGCAGGCGTTCCGGATGATGAACGGCGACTTCACCCACGAACTGGCGGCTGACGCGTTCCCCGACCTGCTGGGCAAGCTGGACAAGACCGGCGAGAAGGTGATGGTTTTCGTCGCCAACCGCGGCTTCGTGCAGATTTTCTCCGGTCCGGCGAAGGCGCCCAAGCGGGTCGGCCACGGCTGGGAGATCGTCCATGACCGGGCCAAGGTGTTCGTGCCCGATTCGGCGCTGCAGCATCTGTGGCTGGTGAACAAGCCGACCGCCGCCGGCATCATCTCGTCGCTGGAGATCGTCAGCGAGGCCGAGGACCAGGCGCTGGCCAGCATTTTCGGCAAGCATCCGCACGGCGATCCGCAACCGGCAAGCTGGCTGGAACTGCTGAACACGCTGCCGCGCAAATAGGGCCTTCCCGTTGACTTGGCGGGTTTAGCGACGCGCGCCAGCCGGGCGGCCGATGGCAGGCCGGCGGTCCGGCTGCTCTGCTGCGCATTGCTTGGAAGATATCCGAGTGGATGACCTGTCCTTCACTCTTGCCGGTTGATCTGCGCTCCCCTTACAGTCGGTGAAGATCGGGGAGAGATATTCAATGAACATGGCGTTCACCATCACGGACGACATCGGCGCCGCCGGCCGCGCCGTGCGCGAGAGCCTGAGCCGCAAGAACCAGCGGTCGCAGGAGCTGACCGGACGCACCAGGGAACTGATGAACATGGGCTCGGCCGCCAGTGTCGAGATGCCGTTTCCGGTGCTGATCGAAAAGGGCGAAGGCGCCCATCTGATCGATGCCGACGGCAACCGCTACATCGACTTCCAGATCGGCTTCGGATCGCTGATCCTGGGTCACCGGCACCCGGTCATCACCCAGGCGATCCTGGATCAGGTCGAGAACCGGGGCTGGCAGTTCGGGCTGCACAATCCCAACCAGGTGCCGCTGGCCGAGCAACTGATCAAGGCCGACAATTGCGTCGAGCGGGTGATCTTCTGCAACACCGGCACGGAAGCGTCGATGTACGCCATCCGCGTGTCCCGCGCCTTTACCGGCAAGAACAAGATCGGCGTGTTCGACGGCTTCTATCACGGCGCCCACGATTACGGCATCGGCATCGCGGATCCCGCCAGCCCGCGCGACGCGCCGGTCTACCGGCCGCTGGGCGCGGGCGTGCTGCCCGCCGTCGTCGAGAACCAGGTCATGCTGCCCTACCGGTCACCGGCGGCATTCGACCTCATCCGCCAGCACAAGGACGAGCTGGCGGTGGTGATGATCGAGGCGGCGCAGAGCTCGAACCCGCATATGAACGACGAGATCCGCGACTACCTGCACGAACTGAAAGCGGTGTGCGCCGCCTCAGGCGTGCTGTTCATGATGGACGAGGTGATCACCGGCTTCCGCTTCGCCTATGGCGGCGCCCAGGAATTCTACGGCGTGAAGCCGGACCTGGCGACCTATGGCAAGGCGCTGGGCGGCGGCCTGCCCATCGGCGCGGTCGGCGGCCGGGCCGACATCATGCGGCTGTTCAACGCCATGCACGAGGGCGACCCGAAGGGCATCATGTCGGGCGGCACCTTCTCGGGCAATCCGTTGACCATGGCGGCGGGCTATGCCCAGACGCGGTATTTCGACGAGCACCGGGACAAGGTCTATCCGCACATCAACGGTCAGGGCGAGCGGCTGGCGAAGATGGTCAACGACTACGCCCATTCCAAGAACATGGCGGTGCAGGTGCTGAACGCCGGCTCGATGTTCCAGATCTATTTCCGGAAGGAGCCGATCCGTTCCGCCCGCGACCTGAACATGAAGAAACCCCAGGCCGAGACCGAGTTCTATCTGCATCTGCTGGACAACGGCGTGCTGGTCCCGGGCACGCGGCGGTCGTTCGTGTCCTTCGCCCATACGCCTGAGCTGATCGACGAGGCGGTAGGCCGCATCACCCGGTCGCTCGATCTGGTGCGGGAGGACGGCCTGATCTAGGATGCGGTCCTGACGGGGCGCAGAGCCCGGCTGGAGAGGGGGAATTCCGATGAAACCGACCATGAAGTTCGCGCTGCCGCTGCTGGCGGTGGTCATGCTGGCAGGCTGCGGCCAGGATGCGGCCGAAACCGCCGCCGAGAAAATCGCCAAGCAGCACGGCATCGACATGGATATCGACAGCGACGGCGACGAATCGACCGTTTCCATGACCGGTCCCGACGGGTCCAAGGTGATGGTCGGCCAGGATCTGGGCCTGCCGAGCGGCTTTCCCGACGACGTTGCCATGTATCCCGATATCAAGATCGTCTCCACCAGCACCACGCCGCAGGGTTTCATGATCCATGCCCAGAGCACCGACAGCCTCGACAAGGTTGTCGCGTTCTATGAGGACAGGATGACGTCGAAGGGCTGGACCAGGGATGCGGCGCAGGTACAGGCCGACACCATGCAGACCATGGGCTTCACGAAGGATGACCGGCGGGCCTCGGTGACCGTGTTCGCGGGTGACGACACGACCACCGTTCAGGTCGCCACCATGGACGGTGTCTGAGGCTCTTGCAGAAGGTCCGCCGCGGCGGTCCGGTACGGTTGTCCTGGGCCTGCTGCTCGCCCTGATGGCGATGCCTGCCGATGCGGCAGGCAACAGCTATCACACCAGCCCCGCCTGCTGGGACGCGCCGCGTATCCATCACGCGGGCGCGCCATCCGGCGATCTGGCGGCGCGCGTGCGGCTCAAGGTGGGCGAAGTGGCCCCGGCGTCGGGCGCGCCAACCCTGTCGCCCAATGGCGCCTACCGGTTCTGGGCCCACCAGCCGGACACGGCCCGGCCCGGCCCGTGGAATGCCGTGCTGGTCGCCGATACCGAGCGGCCCGGACGCGTCAGCCTGTTCCTGCGGGATGTGGCGCAGCCCATCGCGCCGCGCTGGATCAACGAGAAACTGATTTTCCTGCGGGTGGCCTGGGGCCGCACGGTTTTCAGCGACCTGTTGCTCGACGTGGAACAGGCCAAGGTGATCTACCACGAAGAGGCGCGCGACGGCGCCATTGCCTTCGAGCAGTTCCGGCAAGGTTGCGGCGCTGAGTGCCCGTGCGCAGCGAGCGGGGACGCCGCCCCGCTGCCGTCGGCCGCGCCGGGCAAGAACGCAGTCCTTGGCCTGATCCTCCTGCCCGGTATCTTCGGCCCACCCGAGACAGGGGGCGTCGTAGCGGCCGAGCAGCCGGTGCCGCTGCCGGTTTATGCCGTGCCACGGGACGATGCGCCCGCGATCACGGTGTTGCGCACGCCCGAGGACGTGGAATACCGCGAATATACCTATGAAGGCGCTGCCGCGGTGGTCTATGAGGCCCGGCCGCCCTGGTACCGGATCGGCGTGCGCGCCGCCCTGCCCGGTTCGCTGAAGCACGGCTGGATCAAGGTCGACGCCGCGGGAGACTTCATGCCGGTGGACGACCTGCTGACCCGGTCGATGACCTTTCTGAACCGGGAATGGGACGGGCGCCTGTGGAGTGAACCCGAGGCCGGCGCACGCCCCGCAACGTCGACGCTCAGGCAGGGAGCCGCGGCGGAAGACGATGAATTCATCGTCGACGTGCAGGAGACGCGCCGGGTTGGCGACGGTCTGTGGCTGCGGGTCCAGACCTTCGACCAGAGCCCCTGCGAGGGCGGCACACCCAAGGTCGTCGACACCGGCTGGGTGCCCGCCTATTCGGCCAATGGAAAGCTGACGGCCTGGTTCTATTCCCGCGGGTGCTGACGGCGCCGGTTCAGACGATACGGCCTTCCTGCTTGCCCCAGTAGCGGTCCCGCAACAGCCGCTTGTAAAGCTTGCCCGTGGGATGGCGGGGCAACTCGGCCTCGAAATCGACGCTCCTGGGGCATTTCAGGTGGGCCAGGTGCTGGCGGCAATAGGCGATGATGTCGGCCGCGAGCGCGGGCCCGGCGTCGGACCAGTCCATGGGCTGAACAACCGCCTTCACCTCCTCGCCGAATTCCTCGTTGGGGACGCCGAACACCGCCACGTCGGCCACCTTGGGATGGCCGATCAGCAGGTTTTCGACCTCCTGCGGATAGATGTTCACACCGCCCGAGATGATCATGAAGGCCTTGCGGTCGGTGAGGTAGAGGAAGCCCTCCTCGTCCACATAGCCCACATCGCCCAGCGTGGACCACCCCTTGTCGTTCCGGGTCTGCGCGGTCTTGTCCGGGTCGTTGTGATAGGCGAATTCGGGCCCGCCGGAGAAATAGATGGCGCCCGGCTCGCCGGGCGGCAATTCCTCGCCGTCGTCGCCGACGATGTGCAGGCCGGCGACCAGCGAACGCCCGACCGAACCCGGGTGCTTCAGCCAATCCTCGGAATTGATGAAGGTGGAGCCGTTGCCTTCGGTGCCGGCGTAGTACTCCATCAGGATCGGGCCCCACCAGCCGATCATCGACCGCTTCACCTCGATCGGACAGGGCGCGGCGGCATGGATCGCCACCTTGAGCGACGAGACATCGTACCGGGCGCGCACCTCCTCGGGCAGCTTCAGCATGCGCACGAACATGGTCGGCACCAGCTGGCTGTGGGTGGCGCGGTGTTTTTCCACCTGGCGCAGATAATCCTCGGCGTCGAAATGCTCCATGATCACGCAGGTGCCGCCGACACGCATGACCCACATGTTGAAGCGCAGCGGCGCCGCGTGATAGAGCGGCGCCGGCGAGAGGTAGATGGTGTTCTCGTCGAACCCGTAGAGCATGCGCGAGGCCATGCCTTGCGGCGACACATAATCGATCGGCTCGCCTGGCAACGGCAGTTTGACGCCCTTCGGCCTGCCGGTGGTGCCCGAGGAATAGAGCATGTCGGTGCCCGAGGTCTCGTCGCCGATGGGAACGGACGGCATCGCAGCCACCGCCGTTTCATAGCTCTCGAAACCTGGCAGCGTGCCACCGGTCATCAGCAGCGCCTCGACCCCCGGCGCCTGCCCGGGCAGATCGGCGGCCACCGCCGCCATGGCATGGGAGGTCACCAGCAACCGCGCGCCGCAATCATTGACGATATAGGCGGCCTCCGCGGCAGTAAGGCGGGTGCTGATCGCGGTGAAGTAAAGGCCAGCGCGCTGCGCCGCCCAGCACACTTCATAGAAGCGGGGCTGATTCTCCATCAGCAGGGCGATGTGGTCACCGGTCTTGAGGCCGAGCGCACGAAACAGCTGCGCCAACTGGTTCGAGCGACTTTCAAGCTCGCCATAAGTCACCACGACGCCCGATCCGGCCATGATATAGGCCGCTTTGTCAGGCGTGGTCCGGGCGTGCACGGATGGGTGCATGAAACGCGGTCTCCCCTTTTGTTTGCGCCTATTTAACACTGTGCTTACCGCCCGGTAAACGACCGAGCGCGCGCCGGCGCCGCCAACTTAAGGTCAGATGTGACTTAAACTGACCATGCAGTCACCGCATAGCTGCATCGCAGCATACTTGTATTTGCAATTAACAGCTCTGCTGGTTATATGCGCCGGGAGGGGGTCATGCTGCAATGCAACATGATTGTAATCTGGGGAACTTTCCATGGCACACGGATATGGCAAAACGGCGCTGGTGACCGGCGCGTCCAGTGGCATCGGCCGCGAACTCGCCGCGATTTTCGCCGAGCACGGCTACAATCTGGTGGTGGTGGCGCGCAACGAAGCCGCGCTGCAGGCCCTTGCCGAAGAATTGTACGACGCCTTCGGCACCACGGTAACCGTGCTGCCGAAGGACCTGTCGAAAGCGTCGGCTCCCCAGCAGATCTTCAAGGCGCTTCAGGCCGACGGCATTCATATCGACGTGCTGATCAACAATGCAGGGTTCGGCGCCTTCAGGGGTTTCGCCGATACACCATTGTCGCGTGTGACCGGCATGATCGGCGTCAATGTGGCGGCGCTGACCGAGTTGTGCCACCTGTTCGCCGGCCCGATGATCGAGCACCGCGAGGGACGCATCCTCAATGTCGCGTCCGTGGCGGCGTTCAATCCCACGCCAAACGCCGCCGTCTACGGCGCGACCAAAGCCTTCGTGCTGTCGCTGAGCGAGGCGCTGAGCGAGGAGCTGCAGCCCTACAACATCACCGTCACCGCGCTGTGCCCGGGACTGACCGAGACCGGCTTCTCCAGAGAGGCCACCGGCAAGACCGGTGCCAACCCGGCGGTGCCCGGATTCATGATGCTGAATGCCAGGCAGGTGGCCAAGGAAGGCTTCGACGCGCTGCATGCCGGTGACGTGATCCGGATCAATGGCCTGGCGTACCAGCTAGGGGTGGAGTGGCTGCGCTATACGCCGCGGGCGGTGGCTCGCACCGTCGGCGCCATGTTCGGCAAACAACTCGAAGACGGCTTCTGAGACCGCGAAGGAGGGTGGGACGATGAATACGCATATCCAGAAACTTTCCGGCATGGACGCCAGCTGGCTGCACTTCGAGAACGAGGACGTACCCCTGCACGTGGCAAGCTGCCCGATCTTCCAGCTACCCAAGGGCACCGATCCGGGCACCTTTTTCACTCAGGTCAAGGCACTGGTGAAGCAGAGGGCGCCGGCGCTGAAGAACTACCGTATCCGCCGGGTCGACACGCCCTTTGGCCTGGACCATCCGGTATGGCACGACGATCTGGCCAACATCGATTTCGACTACCACATCCGCCGGGTGCGCCTGCCCAGGCCGGGGTCGCTGGAGCAGCTCGAGGCCGCCTGCTCGCGTATCGCCGCCGCACCCATGGATATGGACCGGCCGCTTTGGGAGTATCACCTGATCGAGGGCCTGCAGGGCAACCGGGTCTGCCTGGTGATCAAGATCCACCACGCCGTGATCGATGGTGAATCGGGGGTCATGCAGCTTGACATGATGATGGACCCGACGCCCGAGCCACGCCAGGTGCTGCCGCCGTCGGGCCTGCCGAACGGCACCGACGCGCCGCATATGTGGGAACTGCTGAGCGATGCGTTCCTGCGCTTCATGCAACAGCCGCTGACCATGCTGGAGTCGCTGCCCCGCATGGCCGAGGCGGCGAACAATTATTCCACCGTGATGATGGACAAGCTGAGCCACGGCGAAGCGCTGAACCAGGTTGCGCCGCCGACCTCGTTCAACCGCTCGGTGTCCCGCAGCCGCCGCTACGTCATGGCCTCGGTCGGTCTCGAGGAAGCCAAGGCGATCAAGAACGCGCTCAAGGTGACGCTGAATGACGTCGTCATGAGCGTCTGCGCCGGCGCCCTGCGCCGCTACCTGCAGCGCACGGGCGGCGAACTCGGCGACGAATTGCTGGCCATGGTGCCGGTCTCGCTGCGCCGGGGCGACGCCGATACCGACAAGATGGGCACGCTGGTCACCGGCATGGTCTGCGGCCTGGCCACCCACGTCGAGGATCCGGTCGACCGGCTGCGCGCCATCAACAAGCGCAGCCGCGCCGCCAAGACCGAGGTCGAGGCGACCAAGGGCGCCATGATCCAGAACTACAACATCGCCGGCGCACCACTGGCCCTGCGGCTGGCGTCGCAGCTCTATGGCGGCCTGCGCCTCGCCGACCTGGTCCGGCCCATGTTCAACGTCACGATCTCGAACGTGGCAGGCCCGCGCGTGCCGCTGTATCTCAACGGCGCGCGCATGCTCCACTACCACCCGCTTTCGCTGGTGACTCATGGCCTGGGGCTCAACATCACCGTGCAGAGCTATTGCGACACGCTGGATTTCGGGCTGATCTCCTGCGCCAAGCTGCTGCCGGACCTGGCCGAATTGCGCGACGACCTGCTGGGCAGCTTCGAGGAATTGCGCCAGGCGGTGATCGGCGACGCGATCAAGCCGGCGGCGCCGAAGGAAACCGTGCCCGACCTGTCGCGCCCGCGCGCCGGCAATTCCGCGCCGGCCCAGTCCAAGTCGCGCCGCCTGCCCAACCGACGCCCCTCATCCCAGCACCCGCGCTGAGCCCGGAGATTTCATGATCAGTAATGGCATCCGCCACTTCCGCCTCGGCAGCGACATGTTTCTCGCGGGCTGCGAATATATGGGCCAGTTCATCTATGGCCCCATGGCGCTGACCGTCGCGCCTCGCGCCACCGGCCCAAGAGCGGTCATCACCATCCCCGGATATACCGGCACCGACGAGGCTGTAGCACCACTTAACGACGCCCTCGCCGGCCTCGGCTACACCGCCGAATCCTGGGGTCTGGGCATCAATACAGGTGTGCCCGGGCGGCACAAGTTCGAGCAGCAGATCAACGAGATCGCCAAGCGCGCCTCGCGGCTCGCGGAAACCACCGGCACCCGTGTGTCGCTGGTCGGTCATTCACTGGGCGGCATGTTCGCGCGCGAGATCGGCCGGCGCTTCCCCCAGCTGATCGACCGGGTCATCACCATGGGCAGTCCCGCCCATATGACCCAGCAAGACGAGACGGGCGCCATCGGCACGGCCAGCGGCGTCCATGGCCGACCGTTGGGCCGCCGCGACCGCGACCATCTGTTCAGCGACCAGCCGCCGCCCGGCATGCCGCTGGTCGCGATCTACAGCCGCCTTGACGCGATCGCCCCGGTGAAGACGACGCAGATTCCTGCCGACCTGCTGAGCGACCCCGACGGATCGCCGCGCGAGAATGTCGAGGTACTCTGTTCGCATCTGGGCATGGCGGTCAATCCGCTGGTGCAGATCGTCGTCGCCGACCGCCTGGCCCGGCCGCTCGGCGACTGGCAGGCGTTCGAAGCATCCCGGTACTTCCCATTGCCGGTCAAACTGGCCCATTCGGTGTTCTATCCGCCGGTAAACGATCGGGCGCCGGCATGAAGCAGACCCCCGACAGGCCCGCCGCCGCCCTTGCCCCTGACACGCCGACCCGGAGCGATCCCATTCCCGACTTCAACCTGAACGAATATGTGCCCTTCCTGATCAACCGAGGCGCGACCCGCGTGGCCGCGGACTTCGGAGCGGGCCTCAAACCCTATGGCGTCAACATCACCGTATGGCGTCTGCTGGCGTCCCTGAACCAGCATACGAGCCAGCGAATCGGGGAACTTTCGGATTTTACGGGTATTGAAATGTGGACGGTGTCGCGCGTTGTGTCGCGGCTGGAACAGGACGGCCTTGTCGAGAGGCACCGCGGCGACGAGGATGCGCGCGGCGTCATCGTCTCACTGACACAGGCGGGCTCGAGCCTCGTCGAAACCCTCATTCCCGAGGCCCAGCACTATGAAAGCCTTATATTGAAAGGCTTTAGCGAAGAAGATGTCGTTCATCTCCGTGGGCTTCTCGACCGCCTGTTCGAAAATATGCGGCGCTGATACGGCTGGAATTTCCCTTCATGAAACTGAATCTTAACAGTGGCTTATTCGCCAACGCTCGCTTTCATTATTTGCGGATGCCGTGCATTACAGGTACGATTTCGGCGACTGGATGCCGTGAGGCGTTCAATGGGCGTCATTGGGCAATACGGCTGATCGTTACCGTTCGCGAACGGTTTCCATCCTCAAGTTAGGGCGACTTGGAAGGAACCTTGGCCAACACGTTAAACAATAAGTGGTCGCAACTGGGCGCCACACTGTTCGATGATCTTTCGGAAGGCGTTTTCGTTTTCGACAGGTCGTTGTCGGTCGTGTCCTGGAACCCGGCGCTCCAACGGCTGCTGCGGCTGCCGGCTGCGGTGTTTGCCGCGCCCATCGGCGTGCGCGACCTGATGCTGGCCTGTGCCCGCCGCGGCGACTTCGGCCCGGGCGACGCCGATATTCTGGCGGAGGCCGCCGTCGATCACCTGGTTGGCGCTCATACCACGTTTCTCGCCTGGCCGGCCAATGGCCGTGACGCGCTGCGGTTTCGGACGCGCGAGGCCGATGATGGTGTGCGCGTTGCGTTCGTGACCGAGGAAGACGTCAGCGCCAAGACCCGTCCTAGCGTCGGCGCCCGCGCCGGCGGCAACGGTTTCGAGGCGCGCAAGATCGAGGCCTTTATCCTCAGCCAGATCCGCGAAGGGTTCGTCGTCACCGACGTCGGCGGCATCGTCACCGACTGCAATCCGGCGGCCTGCGAGATTCTCGGGGTGCCCGAAGCCAAGTTGCTGGGCATGTCGACCTACTCGTTCCTGCCGGCCAACGAAGCCAGCAAGGCGGTCGAGAACGACATCAAGGACACGCTGGACGACGAGCAAACCTGGTCCGACGAGACCGAGATCGTGCGGCTCGATGGCACGTGCGTGACCATCCAGTCCTCGATCACGCCCATGCGCGGCCCCGATGGCACGATCATCGGCCGCATCGGCGTGATGCGCGACGTCACCGCCCGGCGCGACGCCGAACGGGGTGTACTGGAAGCCGAGACCAAGTTCCGCAATCTGGTGGAAGGCTCGCTGCAGGGCGTCCTGATCCACCGCGATACCCGCATCGTCTATGTCAACCAGTCCGCCGCCCGGATCTACGGCTCGACTCCCGAGAAAATGATCGGCCGCACGGTGCTGGATTATTGCTCGCCCGAGGATTTGCGCCGTGGCGAAGAAAGCATCCTCAAGCCAATCTCACCGGCCTGGAAACTGCGCGGCCGCCGCGAGGACGGCAGCACGGTCTGGGTGGAGGTGAATGCCCGGGCCGTCGACTGGGAGGGGACGCCGGCCCGCCAGGTCACCATTGTCGACGTCAGCGAGAAGCAGCGCGCCGAAGAGGCCCTGCTGCACGCGCAAAAACTCGAATCGCTGGGTCAGTTGACCGGCGGCATCGCCCACGACTTCAACAATCTGCTGGGGGTCATTTCCGGCAATCTGGAGCTCCTGCGCGAGCAGATGGAGCCCAGAGGCGACCATGCCAGCTATATCGAAGCCAGCCTGCGGTCGGTGCGGCGCGGGGCCGAGCTGTCGAAGCGCCTGCTGGCCTTCGCCCGCAAGCAATCGCTGAAGCCCGAATTGACCAATCTCAACGATCTGGTCGAGTCGATGACCACCATCCTGCAGCGCACCCTGGGCGAAACCATCAACGTCGAGCCCAAACTGGCCGCCGAGCCGTGGCCAACGCTGATCGACCCGGGCCAGATGGAAAACGTGCTGCTCAACCTGGCGCTCAATGCGCGCGACGCCATGCCCCATGGCGGCCGCTTGCTGCTCGAGACCGCCAATCTGTCGCTGGATCAGGACCTGGTGAAGACCCCAACCGTGATCCCGGCGGGCGACTACCTGAAACTGACCGTGCGCGACACCGGCATGGGCATGACCCCCGAGGTGCTGGCCAAGGCGTTCGAGCCGTTCTTCACCACCAAGGATGTGGGCGTCGGCAGCGGCCTGGGTCTTGCCATGATCTACGGTTTCGTCCAGCAATCCTCGGGCCATGTCTATATCGACAGCGCACCGGGCGCCGGCACGACCATCCATCTTTACCTGCCGCGCTCAACCCAGTCGCTTCCCTCCAGGGACACCCGCAAACCCAAGAGCGCCAACGCGCCGGGCAACAACGAAATCGTGCTGATTGTCGAGGATGACAGCGATCTGCGCGATCTCGCCGTGCTGCTGCTGGGCCGGATGGGCTACAGGACCCACGAAGCCGCCGATGGCGAAATGGCGCTGGCACTGCTCGAGAAGCTGCCCCATATCGACCTGCTGTTCACCGATCTGGTGCTGCCGCACGGCATGAGCGGCGCTGAAATCGCCAAGGCGGCGCGCAAGCGCTTCCCCGGCCTGAAGGTGCTGTTTACGTCGGGCTACGGCGAAGGCGCGACGTTCGAGAACGTTTTGCCCGACACCAAGGTCGAGCTGATCAGCAAACCCTACCGCCGCGAGGCCCTGGCCAAGCGGCTGCAGGAAGTGCTGGCGAGTTGATCAGGCGTAGCGGAACGCCTTTTCCGACACCCGACACACCGGACTGCGCTGGAAGGCCTTGCGTCTCGCACGCCGGTCGCGCATCAATTGCCGGTATTCACGAAATGTTCTCGTGCCGCCGATGACGAGAAACACAACCATGGACGCCAGCAACGCCCAGCAAGACAGATGAACCAGTTCAGCAGACATCGGCCATATTCCCTTGTTCCTGTTTTGTTCTAATCTACCTGCGAGTCGGCAAGTTGGCAAGTATTTCCGCCGCACCCTGATAATGGTGGCCGCCGCCGCCGTCTCCACCGTCCCGCTCCCTGCCTCGGCGGTCCTCCATGTCGGGGACATTTACGGCTTCTGGCGCCCGCCGGATGGGGGCCGCATCGAAATCCATCCATGCGGCGACATGATCTGCGGCCATATCCGCGACGACGGGATCGACGACGGCAAACCCACCCATGCCGGCCATCTCCTGCTGCAGGCCCTGCACTATCAGGGCGCGCTGACCTGGGCCGGAGGCACCGTCCGGAACCCGCGCGACAACCGGGCCTACCGGGCGAAATTGCGGCTGATGAACGGAAACCAGTTGAAACTCACCGGCTGCGCGTGGATTTTCTGCGGCTCACAGGTCTGGACCCGGATAGAGTAGCCCCATGGTTGAGATTCCTTTCGTCCGAGACATCAAGTTCGAATATGGCGTGACCCAGCAGGTCGCGCCTGGCCTGAGGCGCGTGATCGCGCCGAACCAGGGGCCGTTCACCTATACCGGCAGCGGCACCTACATCATCGGCGAGGGCAAGGTGGCGGTGATCGACCCCGGCCCCGACTTTCCGCCCCACATCGATGCCATCCTGGCCGGGCTGGAGAAGGGCGAGACCGTCTCGCACATTCTCATCACCCACACCCATATGGATCATTCACCCGGCGCAGCCCCGCTGAAGCAGGCGACCGGTGCGAAGACCTATGCCTATGGGCCGCATGGCGGCGACCGTGGCAAGGGCGATAGCGAGGAAGGCGGCGACTGGGCGTTCATGCCGGATGTGCGCGTGCCCCACGGCGGCGTGGTCGAGGGCGATGGCTGGTCGTTCGAAGGCGTGTTCACCCCGGGCCACACGTCGAATCACATGAGCTGGGCCTGGCGCGAGGCAAAGGCGCTGTTCACCGGCGATCACGTCATGGGCTGGTCCACCTCGGTGATCGCCCCGCCTGACGGCGACATGCACGCCTATATGGACAGCCTGCGCCTGCTGCTCGACCGTGACGACGAGGTCTACTGGCCGACCCATGGCCCGGCAATCCTGGATCCCAAGCCGTTCGTGCGCGCCTTCATCGCCCACCGCGAGGAGCGCGAGGCACAGATCATGGCATGCCTGAACTCGGACGTGCGCTACATCCCGGCCATGGTGAAAATCATGTACGCCAATGTCGCCGAAACCCTGCATCCGGCGGCGGCGCGCTCGGTGCTTGCCCATCTCGAACACATGATCGAAACAGGACGAGTCGTCTCCTCGACCACGCCGCCTGGCCAGAAGTCCCTTTACACAGCGGTTACCCGGTAATGCCTTTCGTGCCCAACTCGCTCGAGGCGCGTGACGTCGCCGGTCTTGTCCACCCCTACACCAACCTGGCCAAGCATGCCGAAAACGGCCCGCTGGTGATCGACCGGGGCGAGGGCATCCATGTATGGGATACCGACGGCAAGCAGTACATCGAAGGCGTGGCCGGCCTGTGGTGCGCGTCGCTGGGCTATGGCGAGACCGAACTGGTCAAGGCCGCCACCGCGCAGATGGAAAAGCTGGCCTTCGGCCACCTGTTCCAGAGCCGCAGCCACGGCCCGGCGATCGAGCTGGCGGAAAAGCTGAAGTCGCTGGCGCCCTGCGAAACGGCGCGGGTGTTCTTCGTCGGCGACGGGTCGAGCGCCAACGATACCGCCATCAAGCTGATCTGGTACTACAACAATGCCATCGGCCGCCCCGAGAAGAAGAAGATCATCGGCCGGCTGAAGGCCTATCACGGCGTTACCGTCGCCTCGGCCAGCGTCACCGGCCTGACCCACAACCACCTGGACTGGGACTTGCCGCTGAAGGGCTTCCTGCACACGGACTGCCCGCACCACTACCGCGAGGCCCTGCCCGGCGAGAGCGAAGATGACTTCGTCGACCGGATCATCGGCAATCTGGAACGGCTGATCCATAAGGTGGGACCGGAGACGGTGGCGGCATTCTTCGCCGAGCCGATCCAGGGCGCCGGCGGCCTGATCGTGCCGCCGCAAAACTACTTTCCCAGATTGCAGGCGGTGCTGAAAAAGCACGACATCCTGCTGGTGGCCGACGAGGTCATCACTGGCTTCCTGCGTACCGGCAATTACTGGGGCTGCCAGACCGTCGACATGCAGCCCGACATGGTGACCTGCGCCAAGGCGCTGTCGTCGGCCTATCTGCCGATCGGCGCGGTGACGATCCCGTCATTCATGCATGAGGCGATGGTCGAGCAGTCGAGGAAGATCGGCACCTTCGGCCATGGCAACACCTATTCGGGCCATCCGGTCTGCGCCGCCGTGGCGCTGCGCACCCTGCAGATCTACGAGGAACGCAACCTGCTGGAGCATGTGCGCGGACTGATCCCGCGCTTCCAGCAACGGCTGGCAGCGCTGGCAAGTCATCCGCTGGTGGGCGAGGCGCGCCTTGGCGCCGGCCTGATGGGCGGCGTGGAACTGGTGGCCGACAAGGCGGCGAAGACGGCCTTCGATCCCAAGCTGACTGTGGGGATGAAGGCCCTGCTCGCGTGCCAGGAACAGGGCCTGATGATCCGCGCCGTGGGCGACGTGGCCATATTGTGCCCGCCGCTGATCATCACCGAACCCCAGATCGACGAGATGTTCGACCGGCTGAAAGCAGCGCTGGACGGGCTGGAGCTTTAGCGCAGGGCAACGCAACGCATCCCAGCCTTTCGCTTAATTGTCTTGTTAATCGTTCCGTCATATCCAACATAACGCGCCACGCTCGACGTCATCTAGCGGGAGCGGGCGCAAGTCCGGATGATGCCATGAACACTACGGTTCTCGATCGGCCCAAGGGCAACCTGAAGCCGCTGAACATCACCGAGATCGATCCGTTCATCGATCTGAAGGCCGAGATCGACCGGCTGCGCAAGGAGCGCAACGCCGTGATCCTGGCCCATTATTATCAAGAGGGCGAAATCCAGGACATCGCCGACTTCGTCGGGGATTCGCTGGACCTGTCGCGCAAGGCCGCCGCCACCGACGCCGACGTGATCGTGTTCTGCGGCGTGCGCTTCATGGCCGAGACGGCCAAGATCCTGAGCCCCGACAAGACCGTGATCCTGCCCGACATGAAGGCCGGCTGTTCGCTGGAGGACAGCTGTCCGCCGGATCTGTTCCGCAAGTTCCGCGAGGAGCATCCGGACCACGTGTCGCTGACCTACATCAACTGCTCGGCCGAGGTGAAGGCGCTGTCCGACATCATCGTGACCTCGAGCAACGCCGAATATATCGTCGACCAGATTCCTAGGGACAAGCCGATCCTGTTCGCGCCGGACCGCTTCCTGGGCGGCTACCTGGCCAAGAAGACCGGCCGCGACATGCTGCTGTGGCAGGGCTCGTGCATCGTCCACGAGCAGTTCTCGGAGCGCGAACTGGTGAAGCTGATGGGCACCCATCCCGGTGCGCCGGTGATCGCCCATCCGGAGTGCCCCGGCCACATCCTGCAGCACGCCGACCATGTGGGCTCGACCTCGTCGATCCTGAACTATGTGCTGACCTCGGACGCCGACACGTTCATCGTCGTCACCGAGCCGCACATCATTCACCAGATGCAGAAGACGGCGCCCGACAAGACCTTCATCGGCGCGCCCAATGACGACGGCAACTGCAACTGCAACAACTGCCCGTTCATGGCGCTGAACACGATGGAGAAACTCTATCTGTGCATGGCCAACATGACGCCGCAGATCGAGGTGCCGGAAGACATCCGGGTAAAGGCGCTTCGCTCGGTGCAGCGGATGATGGACATGTCGCCGCCCGTGCAACCCGCCAAAAATGTCTGAGCTGCTGCCGCTGTCGCGGGAGGCGCTCGACGACTTCATCACCCGGACGCTCGCCGAGGACGTGGGCACCGGCGATGTCACCGCCGAGGCGACCATTCCCGAAACCGCGCGCTTTGGCGCCAGGATCGCGGCGCGCGAGACTCTGGTGGTCGCCGGCCTGCCGGTCGCCATCGCCATCGTCGAACGGCTGGCGCCCGGCGCCCTGGTGGATGTGGCGATCCGGGACGGCCAGAGAGCCCGGCCCGGCGATGTCGTCGTGCGGATCGAGGGACCGGCCCGCGCCCTGCTGACCGCCGAGCGCTCGGCGCTCAACATCCTGCAGCACCTGTCGGGCGTGGCGACGCTGACCCGCTCCTATGTGGATCTGATCGCCGGCACCAAGGCGCAGCTGCTCGACACCAGGAAGACCATTCCGGGCCTGCGGGTGCTGGAGAAATACGCGGTGAAGATGGGCGGCGGCACCAACCACCGCATGGGCCTTTATGACGCCGTGCTGATCAAGGACAACCACATCGCCGTGGCCGGCGGCGTGACGGCGGCGGTGACGGCCTGCCGCGCCCATACCGGACTGCGGGTGCAGGTGGAATGCGACACGCTGGTACAGGCCCGCGAGGCCATCGACGCCGGCGCCGACAGCCTGCTGCTGGACAATATGAGCCTGGACCAGCTCCGCGAGGCCGTGTCGTTCGCGCCGGTGCCGCTGGAAGCTTCGGGCGGCGTCAATCTGCAGACCATCCGCGCCATCGCCGAGACCGGCGTCGACTTCATCTCCGTCGGGCGGCTGACCCAGTCGGCGCCCGCCATCGACCTGGGCATGGATTTCGAAAGCCTGGGCTGACTCCGCAGCCGTTCATGGTGAAACACCGGCAGCCCGGCTCCGATGGCCGCCGTTGAACACCGGCTGTTTTGCGATATCCTCGCGCGATGGCGCTGCGCATCACCATCCCAGAGACCCCGTCGGAAGCCGATCGCGAGGCGGTTCTCGCGCCCTTGCGCGCCTACAACATCAGCCGCTCGGGCGACCCGCGCATCCGCCCCGTGGCCCTGCTGTTGACTGACGAGCAGGGCGACCACGTGGGCGGGCTGTGGGGCAAGATCGCCTATGACTGGCTTTTCGTCGAGCTGCTTGCCGTCCCCGAAGCGCATCGCGGCAAACGCTACGGCGCGGCGCTCATGGAGCAGGCCGAAAGCATTGCCCGTGCCAGCGGCTGCACCGGAATCTGGCTCGACACCTACGAGTTTCAGGCCCGTGGCTTTTACGAAAAGCTGGGCTTCCAGGTATTCGGCACCCTCGAGGATCATCCCGCCGGGCAGAAACGGTACTTCCTCCGCAAGCATCTATAGCAGCCGAAGCGTTCCGGCAGACCGCGTCTGACCGCCTTCCGCCTCATCGAAAGCCAACGTCCGTTTCAGATCGGGGCTGGTCCGTGGGCCACTGCCGGATTACTCTGCCCTCGGTCAGGGGAGACCGCGTTCCTCACAGGGGGAACGGCGAATGGATGATATGCGCGCTCAAGGGCGCGGCCGGTCAAGGGGAGAAGACTTATGGCGAGAGACTATGACGTAATTATCGTCGGTTCTGGCGCAGCGGGCCTGGCGGCCGCCGTCGCGGCGGCGGATGAAGGCGCCTCGGTGCTGGTGGTGGAAAGCGAAAAGAAGGTGGGCGGATCGTCACGTCTGTCGGGCGGGCACTTCTATGCCGCAGGCACGTCGGTCCAGAAGGCGGCAGGCATCGTCGGCGATACCGCCGACGCCATGTTCGAGCACTACATGACGCTGGCCCAGTGGCTGGTGGACCCGGCCGTGGTGCGGCGCTACTGCGATCTGTCGGCGCCGACCCTCGAATGGGTGATGGGCCTGGGCGTGAAATATCACAAGGAAACGCTGTATGTGTCAGGCGTCGGCTCGGTGCCGCGCGGACATCCGCCCGAGGGCGACGGCGAGGAAGTCATCAACGTGCTGGACGGCCATCGCAGCAACAAGGGCGTCGATGTGGTGCTGGATTCGCGGGTTACCGGCCTCCTGACCAACGACGAAGGCCGGGTGACCGGCATCCGGATCGGCGACGACGAGGCGACCTGCGGCGCGGTCATCCTGGCGACGGGCGGCTTCGGCAACAATCCGGAGATGATCGAGAAATACCTGCCCAGGGCGGCGGCCACCGGCGATTGGCGCTGGTATATCGGCGCCGACGGCGCGCGGGGCGACGGCATCACCATGGGTCAGGCCGTAGGCGGGATCGTCGACGGCCATGACCGCGCGCTGATGCTGGCCACGCCAGGCTTCAGCCGCGACCTCGAGGTGGCGCTGCCGGGCTGGCTGGTCATGGTCAACCAGGACGGCCGGCGCTTTTGCGACGAAACCGCCAATTACACGGTGATCGCCGGCCTGCTGAACAAGCAGGGCGGGAACGCCTACGCGATCTTCGACGAGCCGGCGCGCGCCGCCGCCAAGCGGAGCCCGCAATTCCAGGCCTACTGGGTCAATGACGTGCTCGAGCAGAAGGCGGAGGACGGACGGATCTTCCGGGCCGACACCCTGGCCGGGCTGGCGGCCAAGGCCGGCATCGACCCGGACGGGCTGGAAGGCATGGCCGAGCGCTACAACGCCGACGTGGCGGCGGGCGAGGACACCGCCTTCTTCAAGAAGGCAGCCATGGCGCCGATCCAGACCCCGCCGTTCTATGCCGTCGAGATCAGGCCCGCCATCCTGTGCTGGACCGGCACGGGGCTGCGCATCAATGCGGACACTGCCGTGATGAACAAGGCCGACAAGCCGATCCGGGGCCTCTACGCCGCGGGCGAGACCGTCGGCAATCTGCACGGCGACGTCTATATCGGCGGCGGCGGCTCCTACGGGCCCTGCCTCGTCTTCGGCAAGCTGGCGGGCGAGAATGCCGCCAGATACGCCAAGGAACTGAACGACTGAGGAAGATACCGGCCCCACAGGGCCGGTCATTGCGCCGCTCACCGGCCGCCGCCATCCACATTGACGGTAGCCGGGGGGCGATCTAGCCTGAACCAAACGGGGAGATAATTATGGCTATGCAGGACATTCGGCCGATCAACGGCAATCTTCAGGACACCCTGGTGGAGGCCTCCAAGACCCCCTGGATCGAGCAGACGCCGCTGTCGTCGATCAAGGTGCTGTACACCGGCGCCGAGACCGGCAGCTGGGCGGTGCTGTTCAACTGGAAGAAAGGCTACGTGGCGCCGCCGCACAAGCATCTGGGCGCCTCGCACACCTTCATCCTGAAGGGCCAGCTCAAGGTGCGCGACGGCGTGCTCAATGCCGGCGACTATGTCTACGAGCCCAACGGCGTGCTGCACGGCGCCACCGAGGCGATGGAAGATACGGAATATCTGTTCATCTGCAACGGACCGATCCTGTTCTATGACGACGAACACTTCACCAGCTACAAGAGCTGGGAAGAGGTGGAGATGATCCGCCGCGCGGGCGCCGCGGCGCCGGCCAAGGCGGCGGAATAACTTCATGCAGCCTACGGCCGGTTTCCGCCTGAACCACACCATGCTGCGCGTGCGCGATCCCGAGGCTTCGCTGGGCTTCTACCGCGATATCCTGGGCATGACCGTCATCGACCGCTTCGACTTCGAGGCGGGCCGCTTCTCGCTCTATTTCCTGGGCTATCCGGAAGAACCGGTGCCGGAGGATGCGGACGCACGCGTGGAATGGCTGTTCGAGCAGCGCGGGCTGCTGGAGTTGACCCACAATTGGGGCACCGAGACCGATGCCGCGTTCGCTTATCACAACGGCAATACCGAGCCGCGCGGTTTCGGCCACATCGCCCTGACCGTGCCCGACGTCGACGGCGCCTGCGCCCGCCTCGACCAGCTGGGCGTGACCTTCGTGAAGCGGCCGCAGGACGGGTCGATGAAAGGCCTTGCCTTCATCCAGGACCCGGACGGCTACTGGATCGAGATCGTCTCGGGGCCGAATCTGCGCGGCCTGATGGCCGGCGTGCGGGCGGCGGCAAAACAGGACGCCGGCGCGGCCTGACGGCGGGTCAGCCGGCCTGCTGGCTGGCGGTGAATACCGCCAGTTGGTCGGCGAAGGCGCGCTTATAGGCTGGCCGCGCCTCGCCGCGGGCGATGTAGGCTGACAGGGTCGGGTAGTCCTGCAAAATGCCCGATCCCTCCAGCCGGCGCAGCACCAGCACCATCAGCAGGTCGGCGGCGCTGAACCCGCCATCGAGCCAGTCGGCATCGCCGAGCCGTTCGGCGAGTTCGTCCAGCCGCTTGCGGATTCGCGCCTCGATCATGGGCCGCCGTTCGGCGAACCAGGCCCGGTCGCCCTCGATATATTCGGACTGTTCGAGATCGACGATGGGCGGCTCGACCGTGCCCAGCGCGGCGAACATCCACATGATCGCCCGCGCCCGTGCATTCGCGTCGATCGGCAGCAGACCCGCATGGCGCTGCGCGATATGAAGAACGATCGCTCCGGACTCGAACAGCACGAGCCCGTCTTCCTCATAGGTCGGGATCTGCCCGAACGGATTCAGGGCCAGATGCGCGGGCTGCTGCATTTCTTGGAACGACACGAGCCGGACCTCGTAGGGCTGGCCAACCTCCTCCAGCGCCCAGCGAACCCGCATGTCGCGCGCCAGCCCCCTGCCGCGATCGGGCGATGCTGCGAAGGCGGTGATGGTGATCGTCATCGCAAACTCCGGGTCGCTGGCAGTTACTCACCGCGGCGCAAGTTCCGCGCAAAGAGCGCGAGCATCGCGGCCCAGCCGCGCTCGGCGGCGACATGATCGTACACGGGGAAGTCCGGCTTCATCCAGCCATGCGCCGCGGGGTAGGTTTCCGTGCTGAAGCGCACATTCGACTGGGCCAGCGTCTTCTCGAGCCGCTCGGCCATCTCGGGCGGATAACTGCCATCATTATCGGCGGCGGCGATATAAACCTCGGCCTCAAGCTTTCGCGCAGCCAGATGCGGGCTTGTCGGCGCGTCGGTCGCCAGGTTGCCGCCATGAAAGCTGGCGACCGCGCCGAAGCGGTCAGGGTAGGTTCCCGCAGCGGCAAGCGCCATGCCGCCGCCCATGCAGAAGCCGACCGCGCCGACTTTCCGGTCCGTTACGTCATCCCGCGTGTCGAGAAAGGCCAGCAAGGCTTCCGTGTCTTCGGCTGCCTTGTCATTGCCGGTCGTGGCGATCAACGGGCCCAGGATTGCGCCCACATCGCCCGCGAAGACCTCCCTGGGCACGAACGGGCCGTAGGGACCGTAGCGGTAGAACAGGTCCGGCAGCAGCACGATGTAGCCGTGATTCGCAAGCCGCTGCGCCATGTCGAGCTCTGCCGGCCGTATCCCGCCCGCGTCCATGTAGAAGATCACCCCGGGCCAAAGCCCGTCCACCGCCGGGGTCATGACATGGCAAGGGCACTCGCCATCGCGCGTCCGGATGGTGACTTGCTCGTTCGACATCATGTGCTCCTTGCTATGCGTTCCGGTGATGCCACCAACAAAAAGGGACCCGAAGGTCCCTTTCGTAACCGGTATCAGCCGAAGCGGGGTTCGTCCCACCAGGGGAACCAGCCGGGCATGTCCTCGGACACCTTCAGCTTGTATTCGGCCGGGCGCTTTTCGAGGAACGAGGTGACGCCTTCGGCGGCGTCGGCCATCTTGCCCAGGGTGGCGATGCCGCGGCTGTCGATGTTGTGGGCTTCCATGGGGTGCGAGGCGCCCATCATCCGCCACATCATCTGGCGCATCAGCGCGACGGACACGGCCGAGGTGTTTTCGGCGATCTCGCGGCCGATCTCGCGGGCGCGGGGGATCAGGTCCTCGGGCGCCAGCAGCTCGGAGACGAGGCCGCCGTCCTTGGCTTCCTGGGCCGGGAAGACGCGGCCCGAATAGCACCACTTGGCGGCCTGCTCGATGCCGACGAGGCGCGGCAGGAACCAGCTGGAGCAGGCCTCCATCACCAGGCCGCGCCGGGCGAACACGAAGCCGTACTTGGCCTCGGTCGAGGCAAGGCGGATATCCATGGGCAGCTGCATGGTGACGCCGACGCCCACCGCCGGGCCGTTGCAGGCGGCGATCACCGGCTTGAGGCACTCGAAGATCTGCAGGGTCACGCGGCCGCCGCCGTCGCGCCACAGCCCGCCGGGGCCGACCTTGTCGATGGCCGGGCGCTTGTCGGTGTCGAAAGTGCTGCCGCCCGCGCCCAGATCGGCGCCGGCGCAGAAGCCGCGGCCTTCGCCGGTGACGATCACCGAGCGCACCTCGTCGTCGTCATTGACCTTCCTGAACACGTCGACCATCTCGGCCTGCATGTCGAAATTGAAGGCGTTGAGCCGTTCGGGACGGTTCAGCGTGACGGTCAGGATGTTCTCCTTCACATCGGTCTTGAGCGACTTGTAGGTGGTCATGGCATCTTCCCCGATTCGGTTACGCGTGATTGTTCAGTGATTTGCTATGTATTGGGCAATGGCGAGAAAGTCACCCGTTTTGCCCAGAGGCTGCTGGTTCTCCACATCGGCGATGAGCACCGCCTCGGCGACCAGACCGCCATCGAGATAGGCGGCGATCGCCGCGGCCAGCCGCCAGGGGCGCGTGACCACCCGGCGCACGCTGCCCGGATCGCCGTCGGCGACCATGCGCTCGAACAGCGCCTTGTTGGTGGCGATCAGGCCCGTCATCACGCCGGGCCGCGCGAGGCCGAACCGGTCGGCCTGTACCGCAATCTCCAGCTGATTGGTGAAGGCGCGTCCCTCGACGGCCTCGTCCAGCGCGACCATGGCCTTGACCGTGTCGCCCAGCGCGGTGCTGTAATCGATCAGCAGCGGCGCGGCGCCGTGTTTCAGGTTGACCAGCGGATCGAGAATGCCGCGCGCCCCCGCAAGGAACCTGGCGGCCTCGGCCTTGTTGCCCCGTTCCGACGACACCAGCGACAGCCGTGCAAAGGCCAGGGCCTTGTCCTTGCTGTTGTTCATGGTGCCGATCATCGCGAGGGCGCGGTTGGCCTGTCCGCTTTTCACCAGCAGGGCCAGCAATTCATCGAGCAGCGCCTGATCGTAGCTCAGGGCCGAGGGGAACCGCTTCTGCGCCGCCGCGAAGTCGCCGTGCCGCGCATAGACCAGCGCCCGCGCCAGCTTGGCATCGGACGATCGGGGCGAGGCCACCAGCAGGGCGTCAAGGGCCTTTTCGGCCACCGCACGTTTGCCCAGCTCGTCCTGCTTGAGCGCGATGCGGGCGGCGATCCGCGGGCGGTCCAGATCCGGCAGCAGGGCCAGCATGCGCTGCGCCGCGTCCAGCCGGCCCGCCGCCACGAAATCGAGCGCGGTGTCCGAATGGACGATGATCGCCGTATGCTCGGCGGAACCCTTGCCGCCAAAGTCGCGCAGCAGCCTGTCGGCCCGGTCGAGATGACCGGCCTCTTGCTGGGCCCGGACCAGCGCCAGCAGCGAATTCACCCGGCGGTCGGGTGGCTCACCCTCAAGCCAGGCACTGATCCGCTTCGGGTCGTTCAGGGCAACCAGCACGTTCGCGATCGCCCAGTCCACCTGACCGGCGGCCAGCGGCTGCGCCAGCATGGCGTCGAGGATGGCGACCGACCGCTTGCGGTCGCCGTTCCTGGCGAGCAGCGCCGCGAAACGCGCCTCGGCCAGGCGACGCTGCAGGCCGCCGGGTATCCTGTCGGCGCTGAGCCGCGTCCGGGCAACGTCGCCCGCATCGGCCGCGACCTCGTTGAACTTGACCCACTGGATGGCGGTTTCGTCAGGGAATTTGGCGCCGGCGTCGCTATCGAGCGTTTGCGCGGTCCGGTCGAGCAGGCAGGCGAGCATGGGCGTGCCGCGCGCCGCCTTCGCGCACGGCGAATCAGGCGCGGCCACCGCCGGCGCCGCGATGGCCGCCGCAATGGCGAAGGCGATCGCTGCCAGAAAGCGCAACGGTCTAATGATCTGAACGGGCCGCGTTGAGCAGCCCGGTGTCGTATTCCAGTCCCGCCTTGGTCAGGGTGATGGCGACCGGGAAATGGGACTTGGCGAGGCCCTTGCGCTCAAGCGCGATCCAGACCGCCTCGTTGGCGAAGCCGGTGATGTCGCGGGTCGAGACCACGAATTCGCCCACATGGACGTGATCGCCGTGCGGATGGGGCATCTGGGTGACGACGACCTCGCCGGTCTTCTCGTCGACCATGGAGGTTTCCCGGTGGCGCGCCAGCTCCTGCATCAGGGCCAGCGTCTTGTTCTGCAGCGGGTTCAGCTTGATCTTGTCCTTGGCCATATCGTCTTCCTGTCTCTCTCACCCTTGCAGGCTGTTCACTGGTATGTCCGCCTTGCGGACGCGCCCTCACCCGCTGCGCCGCGGCTCCCGCGCCTGTACGGCGCCGGGCGGGGAGATGGGCAAGCTTTCCTAGACGTGCTGCCCGCCATTGACGTGCAACTCGGCACCGGTGACGTAGCTCGATTGCTCCGAACACAGGAAATAGATCGCCTTGGCGACTTCTTCAGGGGTGCCGAGACGGCGCAGCGGCAATTGCTCGACGATTTTCTCGGTGCCCGGCGACAGGATCGAGGTGTCGATCTCGCCCGGCGCGATGGCGTTGACGCGGATGCCGTGCGGCCCGAAGTCGGACGCCATCTCACGGGTCAGCGCCGCCAGCGCCGCCTTCGACGTGGCATAGGCGGTGCCGGCGAAGGGATGCACCCGGCTGTCGGCGATGGAGGTGACATTGACGACCGCGCCGCGCGCCGCCTTCAACTCGTCCATCAGGCCGCGGGCCAGCAGAAGGGGAGAGACCAGATTGACCTCGTACACCCGGTGCCAGAGATCGAGCGGCGTGTCGATGGAACTGAGCCGCGCGCCGCCCGGCCCCTTGGGCGAGACGCCGGCATTGTTGACCAGCGCGTTGAGCGGGCTGCCATGCAGCCGCTCGCGCATCTGCTCGATGCCCCGCGACCGGTTTTCGGGATCGGCGAGATCGATCTGCACATGATTGTCACGGCCGCCGAGCCAGGGACAGTCCTCGGAGAATGCCATGCGCGAACAGGTGATCACGCGCCAGCCGGCGCTGGAGAAGCGCTTGACCGTGGCGTGGCCGATGCCCCGGCTTGCACCGGTGAGGATCAGCGTCTTGCGTTCTTCGTTGGACGACAATTCGAATCCAGTCAGTAGTGCGAACGATTCTTGCCAATGCGGATATCATAATAATCGGGTTGCACCAATTCGATATCCCCGGGCAGCAGACGCCGACGATACCGCCCCGAAAGCCGGCAGGGTAGCACTACAGAGCGTCGAGGGCCTGCCTTTGTTCGTCGCCGAAGCCGACGGTGAGCGTCTTGCCGGTGTCGATCACCGGGCGCTTGACCAGCGACGGCTGGGCCATCACCAGCGACACCGCCGCCGCGTCGCTGTCCATGGCCTGCTGGGCCGGCGACAGCTTGCGCCAGGTGGTGCCCCGGCGGTTGATGACGGTGTCACGGCCAAGCGCTTTCATCCAGCGCGCGGCGGTCTTTGCATCGATGCCTTCCAGCTTGAAGTCGTGGAAGCGGTATTCGATGCCCTTGCCGTCCAGCCAGTCGCGGGCCTTCTTGACGGTGTCGCAGTTCCTGATGCCGTAGACGTCGATCATGAGCCTATCTTTCGAAATGGTCGCGCCGTTCGATCACACCTTGCGGGTCGGCATGGATGATCACCTCGGCGCCCGGATAGCGTTCCAGCAACTCGCCCTCGATGTCATCGACAATCTCGTGCGCATCGAGCAGCGACAGGGTCCGGTCGACCTCCACGTGAAACTGGATGAATACATTCGGCCCCGACGAACGGGTGCGCAGGTCGTGGAGGCTGATGACGCCGGGATGGCCGCGGACCATATCCTTGATGGTGTCCCGGTCGATGTCGGGCAGTTCCTTGTCCATCAGCACATCGAACGACACCCGGACGATGCTGTAGGCGCTCCAGGCCAGGTAAAGGGCAATGCCAATGGCGAACAGCGGATCGGCGTAGGCGAACCCGGTATAGCCGGCGATGATCAGCGCCGCGATGACGCTGAGATTGGTCAGAAGGTCGCTGATATAGTGCCGGGAATCCGCGAGGACGGCGGTCGAGCCGGTCTTCCGGACCACATGCTGCTGGTACAGCACCAGCGCCAGGGTGGCCCCGATCGAGACCACCATCACGGCGATGCCCGCCTCGGGGTTGCGGACCTGCGGCGGCGCCAGCAACCGGGACGCCGCCTCGAAGATCACGAAGGCCGCCGATCCCGCCATGACCGCCGCCTGCACCAGGCTGCCGATGGATTCGGCCTTGCCGTGGCCGAACCGGTGCTGTCGATCGGCGGGCGTCACGGCCTGCGCGATGGCGAACAGGTTGACGGCCGAGGCGATCATGTCGAGCAGTGAATCGACCAGTGAGGACAGGATCGCCACCGAGCCGGTATAGAGCCCGGCGGCAAACTTGATCCCGATGAGCAGCGCGGCGACGGTGAGCGAAGCCCGGGCCGCGCGCTTCATCAACGGCGCCGCGCGCCTGATGTCGATGGCGGCCCGGTCCAGCTCGCTGTGGTTCGGCGCGCTCATCTCCGGCTCAGGGGTAAAGCCATTGCACCGTCCAGCCGTCGCCCGCGCGGGTGAACAGCTGGCGCTCGTGCAGGCGGTGGTCGCGGTGCTGCCAGAATTCGACGGCCTGCGGCACGATGCGGAATCCGGTCCAGTAATCCGGGCGCGGAATCCTGCCCACGGCATGGCGCGCGGCATAGGACGCGACCGCCTTCTCCAGCGCGAACCGGCTTTCCAGCGGCCGGGACTGCTTCGAGGCCCAGGCGCCGATGCGGCTGCCGCGGTCGCGGCTGTCGAAATAGGCATCGGCCTGTTCGTCCGAGACCCGCTCGACGACGCCGCGCACCCGCACCTGGCGGCCCAGGCTTTTCCAGTGGAAGCACAGCGCAGCGCGCGGGTTGGCGGCCAGTTCCTCGCCCTTCGCGCTTTCGGTGTTGGTGTAGAACACGAAGCCCTCCGACGGGCCGCGCGCCTTCAGCAGCACCATGCGCACATCGGGTTGACCATCGGCGTCTGCGGTGGCCAGCGCCATGGCCTCGGGAACGTCGGGCTCGGTGCGGCGCGCATCGGCGAACCACTCCTCGAAACGGTCGTAGGGATCGGTATCGGAACTCATGGCGGCCGCACCGGAACGTTGACAGCGATGCTGTGTTGTAGCGGTTCCGCGCGCCGGGTCCAAGCATGTGGCGCTGCAGGGCAGGAAACCGGTCCATTGGGGCTGGCCGCGCCGCGTCCGTGTCCTATACTGCGGGTTCGCAATCCGAGGATAGACCCATGCGTATTCAACGGCTTCTCTGTCTCACAGCCTTGTCCGTGGTGCTGGCGGCCTGCGCCAGCGACTACCGCGAACCGGTGAGCGAAGCGCCGCCGCCGCCGCCCGCGCCCGCGCCCCAGCTTCCCCCGCCGCCACCGCCACCGCCGCCGCCCACTGTGGTGCCGCGCGAGACCGGCAAGGTCGCCGGACGGGAGGTCGGCGGCGCCGCCGCCAGGTTCCTGCAGGCCGAGGATCAGGCGATCATGGAGAAGGCGACCCAGAAGGCGCTGGCCACCGGAACCGCCGGCAAGGCCATCAAGTGGTCCAATCCCAAGACCGGCGCCGGCGGCTCGATCACGCCCCAGCCGCAATTTTCCATGGCTGGCAAGAACTGCCGGGAGTTCCAGCAGGTGGTCACCGCCGGCGGCAAGCGCTCGACCGGCTACGGCACCGCCTGCGCGGCGCCGGACGGCACCTGGCTGATCGACGAGAACGGCTGAGCCCGTTCAGCCCATCCGCCGGACGCAAAAAAAGGGGGCCGAGGCCCCCTTTTTCCATCGGGACAGCCCCGAAGATTATTTCGCCAGCTCGAGCAATTCGGACGGGACCCAGCCGCGGTCGCCGTTGGGCTCCTCGACTTCCCAGAACAGGCCGGACTTGTTGCCGGTCGGATGCAGGACCATGCCCTCGCGCAGGCCGCGGACCGGCGCCGCGTCGTCGCGCGGCTCGGACAACAGCGCGGTACGCTCCAGCAGGCGCTGGGCCGGGAGAGGCGCCGCCATCCTGGCATTGCCCGACAGGCCGCCCATCTGGGTGACCATATTGCGGTAGGCCTTGACGTAGGCGAGCGTGATCACCTTGCCGATGTCGGTGTCGGCGTAGCCGCCGCCCGCCGCCGCCAGCGCCAGGCCGAAGCCGCCCCAGCCGCCGCCGCCGAAGCCGAACGACACATCGGTTTTCTTGTAGGTGCCCTCGGCGATCAGCTCCTGCACACCGGTGCGGGCATTGGTCAGGGTGAGCAGTGCCTGGGCTTCCAGCTTCTTGGTCTTGATGCCGCCCAGCGCCGCGCCCCAGCCGCCGCCGATGGCGCCGCCGATGCCCGCGCCGATGGCGCTGCCGCCGGAATTGCTGTCCTGGGTCACCAGGTCGGGCAGGACGAAGTAGTCGGCTGCGACCATCTGGCCCTTGCCGATGTCCGAACCGCGCTGCAGTTCGTCCTCGCCCATGAGATCGCGCTCTTCCCGCATCATCTGCATGCCCTGGCCGCGATCGACCAGCTGGAAGCAGCCCGACTTCATGACGATCAGCTTGATCACCGCCGCCGGGTTGCCCAGATTGTACTGGCGCCACCACTCGTTCTGGGAGTCCTTGATGGCGACCGTGCCCAGCACCTGCGGGCACATCGGAATTTCAAGATTCTCCTCAGGCGTCTTCTTCTTGGCGAAGGCGGGACTGCCGGCCAGAATGACGGCCGCCGCCACGGCGTATGCAATCGTGCGCATCTTGTATAAACCCCCTCGACGTTGAACCAGATTACCACCGGATTAACATTGCCGGCGCCCTTGGCATAAACAGGTATCGCCTCAACAATTTGGTGTCAATCGCCGCACCGGACGCGTGCCGCCCGGCACGGGGAAATATCCCGGAGCGAACTGGAGCGGGGCCGGACCCGCCGGTTTGACGACCGGCCCGGTTGGTGTACGATGCGGCTCACTTTTCTCCTGAAAACAACAAGTAAGAACAGATGACCCCACCGAACGGCCTGATGACCGGCAAGCGCGGCCTCATCATGGGTGTGGCGAACAATCGCTCCATCGCCTGGGGCATCGCCCAGAGATTGCGGGAACACGGCGCAGAACTGGCCTTCACCTTTCAGGGCGAAGCGCTGGAGCGGCGCGTGCGGCCGCTGGCGGACTCGCTGGGCAGCTCGCTGGTCCTCGAATGCGACGTCACGAAAGACGAGCAGCTCGACGCCACCTTCGCGGCGCTGGAGAGCGCCTGGGGCACCATCGACTTCGTGGTGCATGCCATCGCCTATTCGGACAAGGACCAGCTGAAGGGCCGGTACGTCGACACGACGGCCGACAACTTCGCCATGACCATGAACATCTCGTGCTATTCGTTCACCGCCGTCTGCCAGCGGGCCGAGAAACTGATGCCCAATGGCGGCAGCCTGCTCACCCTGACCTATTACGGCGCCGAGAAGGTGCTGCCCCATTACAACGTGATGGGCGTGGCCAAGGCGGCGCTGGAAGCCAGCGTGCGCTATCTGGCCAAGGACCTGGGCGAGAAGGCCATCCGGGTCAACGCCATCTCGGCCGGCCCGATCAAGACGCTGGCCGCATCCGGCATCGGCGACTTCCGCTACATCCTGAAGTGGAATGAATACCATTCGCCGCTGCGCCGGAACGTGACCATCGAGGAGGTGGGCGGCTCGGGCCTTTACCTGCTGTCCGACCTGTCGACCGGTGTCACCGGCGAGATCCATTATGTGGACAGCGGCTACAACATCATCGGCATGAAGGACGAATCCGCCCCCGACATCGTGATCGGCGGCGCGGTTCAGGAATAGACCATGTCGCACAATAGTTTCGGCCACATGTTCCGGGTGACAACCTGGGGCGAAAGCCACGGCCCGGCGATCGGTTGCGTGGTCGACGGCACGCCGCCGGGCCTTGCCGTCGACGAGGCGTTCATCCAGCACTATCTCGACCAGCGCCGGCCGGGCCAGTCGCGCTTCACCACCCAGCGGCGCGAACCCGACGCGGTCAAGATCCTGTCCGGCGTGTTCGAGGGCAAGACCACGGGCACGCCGATCCAGTTGATGATCGAGAATGTGGACCAGCGGTCGAAGGACTATGGCGACATTGCCGCCAAGTACAGGCCGGGACATGCCGACTACACCTACTTGGCCAAATACGGCATCCGCGACTACCGCGGCGGCGGCCGCTCGTCGGCGCGCGAGACCGCCTCGCGGGTGGCGGCGGGCGCCATCGCCCGCAAGGTGCTGGGTGACGGCATCGTGATCCGCGGCGCGCTGGTACGGATCGGCGAACATGCCATCGACCCGGCCAACTGGGACTGGAGCATCACCGGCGACAACCCGTTCTGGTCGCCAGACGCCAGGGCCGCCGCGCTGTGGGAAGGCTATCTGGACGGCATCCGCAAGGCCGGCAGTTCGGTGGGCGCGGTGATCGAGGTGCATGCTTCGGGCGTGCCCGCAGGCTGGGGCGCGCCGCTCTATGCCAAGCTGGACGCCGACCTGGCCGGCGCCATGATGAGCATCAACGCGGTCAAGGGCGTCGAGATCGGCAGCGGCTTCGAGGCGGCGTCCCTGACCGGCGAGGCCAACGCCGATGAAATGCGCGCCGGCAACGACGGCACGCCGCGCTTCCTGTCGAACAAGGCGGGCGGCGTCCTGGGCGGAATTTCGACCGGCCAGGATGTGGTGGTGCGCTTCGCGGTCAAGCCGACGTCGTCGATCCTGTCGCCGCGCCAGACCGTGACGGTGGACGGCGAGGAAACCGAGATCGTCACCAAGGGGCGGCACGATCCGTGCGTGGGCATACGCGCCGTGCCGGTGGGCGAGGCCATGATGGCCTGCGTGCTGGCCGACCACATGCTGCGTCACCGCGGTCAGAACGGCTAGCATTGCTCGACAGGGCTCCTACTTCACGTAGGGTCGTGGTTTCGCTTCGGAAGGAATTCGCATGAACAAGGGTTGGGCGGCCGCGTTGGGCCTGGGGCTGATGGGCGTGGCACTGTCGGCCGTGGCCCAGGATTCAAATCGGGATGCGGTCAACCCTTCCACGCCGGGCCAGATGAATCCGGCCACCAAACCGATCGACGAAACCTTCCGGAATCCGATCCCGGCCGAGACCGAGCGGCCGACCGTTTCGGATTGGGGCGGCCTGCGGCCTGATTACGGCCGCGAGGAAACCTATTATTTCTGCAGTCCCTGTCATTCGGACGCGCGCATCCGCGCCACGCGCAAGACGCGCGACGAATGGTCGGCCACCATCGACCGCATCCTGGACAAATATCCGTACGAACCGCTCGAGGCGCAAGAACGCGACGTCATACTGGACTACCTCGCCAAGCAATATGGCCCAAACGTGCCGTGAACCACATGGCCCAGCGCAGAGTTTTCCGCTAGAATCAGCTTTTCCAAGGGGATGATCCGATGAAGACCTTGCTGATGGGCGCAGCGCTGCTTGGTGTGATGGCCGGCACGGCGATGGCCCAGCCTGAAACGCAATATCAGAGCCCCATTCCGGACCAGCGCACCTTCCTGCGCAACGACGACAAATATGAGGGGCTGGCGCCGGGCGAAGGCCGCGAGAGCACCTTCTATGCCTTCCAGAACTGTTTCAAGATCGGCTGGATCAAGCGCCAGAAGCTGACCCGCACCGAATGGGACCTTACGGTCGACCAGATGCTCAAGGATTGCAACCAGGAGCCGCTCGAAGCCGACGAGAAGGCCTCCGTTGTCGAGTACCTGGCCACCAATTACGGCCGGCGCCGCTGATCGTTCAGCTTTTCCTGAATAGTGCCGCCAGTTCCACATGGGCCGACCAGCGGAACTGGTCGATGGGCGTAACCGCTTCCAGCGTGTAGCCGCCGTCGGCCATGGCTCGCGCATCGCGGGCGAAGGTCGACGGGTTGCACGAAAACGCCGCGACCACAGGCACCTTCGAGATAGCCAGCATCTCGGTCTGAGCCTTCGCGCCGGCGCGGGGCGGATCGATGACCACGGCATCGAACCGGGACAGTTCCTTGGCGGTCAACGGCTCGCGGAACAGGTCGCGGCGCGACAGCGTCACCGGATGCAGACCGTGGGCATGGTTGAGGCCGCGGCGGCAGGCATCGACCATCTCGGCCGAGGATTCGAATGCCGACACGGCCGACTTTTCGGCGATTGCGGCGGTGAAGGTGCCGCAGCCGGCGAACAGGTCGGCCACATGCTTCGCGCCCGCCACCGCGCCGCGGGCCCGATCGATCATCCAGTCCTCGCTATCCTTCGTCGCCTGCAGGAACGCACCCGGGGGCACCGGCATGCCGGCCTTGCCGAGCAGCACGGTGGGCGGACGGCGGACGGCGATCGATTCCACGCCCTCCTTGGACTCCCAGGATATTCGGGCCAGATCCTGCGCTTCGGCAAAGGCGGCCAGGCTCTGCAGCGCACGCATATTGGGGCGCCGCTCGCCGGCGATCAGCAGATCGACGCCCGTGTCGGTGGCCGTGAGGGTGAGGTGGAGCGTATCCTTGGCGCCCAGCACGCTGGCCAGCAGGCCGCGCAACGGTCGCATGAGGGCCTCGAGGCGCGGCAGGATCACGGGACACTCGGTGACCCCGACCATGCGATGGCTGCCGCGCTCCAGATATCCCAGCAGCACCCTGTCTCCCGACCGGCGGGCCGTCAGGCGGGTGCGGCGCCGGGTGCGGGGCGGGACAATCAATGGCGCGGCAACCTCGACATCGCGGAAACCCTGATGGGCCAGCGCGCGCACCACCTGGTCGCGCTTGAACGCCGCATAGGGGGCGTCGTCCAGATGCTGCAGGGCGCAGCCGCCGCAGATGCCGAAATGGACGCAGGCCGGCGTCACCCGGCCGGGACCGGCCTCGATGATCTCAAGCAGTTCGGCAGACCTGCCGTCGCCCCGCTTTTCGCCTGCCAAGATACGCGCCAGGTCGCCGGGGACAGTGAACGGCACGTAGACGCGCTCGCCGTTCACCTCGGCGACACCGTCTCCCTGGGCGCCGAGCGCCGTGATGTGGACGTCAATGGGATCGGTCATGGGGTCAGGCGGCCGCCAGCACAAATCGCTTGCGCCAACGCCGCACCAGCAAAAGCGTCATGAACCCGAACTGGGCCAGCGCCGCGCACAAGGTGAACACCGGCGCCGCCGGGGCAAAGGGATAGAACACGAACAGCACGTCGTCGTCGAACCCGGTAACGCCCGGCAGCACCAGATAGAGCAGGCCCAGCAAGATCAGGGTGACCAGATTGGCGCGGACCGGGTTGGGCGACAGCCAGAAGAAAAGATTGAGGGCGATGTCGCGGGCCATGAACAGCAAGCCGGCAATGATCGCCGCCCACAGGGTGACGCCGCCCACCTTGCCGCCGCCGCCAAAAGCCAACAGCAATATTGCCAGGACGGCCGTGATCGCCAGCGACACCAGCCATGCGGGTGTGTAGGACGCGAACTCGCGCCAGCGCTTGGCGTCGTATAGCCGGATCAGCCGCCGGAACATCACCGGATCCTTGTCGTCCCAGAACAGCGCCGCATAGGTCAGTCCGGCGGCGGTAACGGCGGCGATGGCAAGACGCTCGGTGATCTCCAGGCTGACGAAGTCGCCCGATGGCGGCGCCACGGATGGCGGAAAGCCCGCCATGAACGCGCAGGTGAACAGGACAAAGGCCGGCCATGCCCAGGGGCGGGTCCGGTAGGCCAGTTCGCGCATCATGAGCCGGTGCGCGCCCAGCAGCGTCCAGCCGAGAAAGGCCACGACGCCGACGGTCGCCATGGCGCTGGCGGCCACGGCAATGCCGTACCATTCCAGCAGCCTGTCGCCGCCGGCGGATCCGAACCAGCCGATTTCGGCGCCCGGCACCATGCCCGCATATCGGAGCGCGGTGTAGCCGACCATGATGCCGATGCCCTGGCTGACCAGCGTTCCCACCCTGGTGCGATGGCCCCGCAGGCGGACCGACTGCAGCCCCAGCAGGAACGACACGGTCTGCGCCATCAGGGCGGCGCAGATCAGATAGAGCGTGCCATGCATCAGCGGCACGATGTCGTGGTCCTTCATCAGGGCAACGAACCGCACGGCCAGGCAGATCAGCGCGCCGTACCAGGTGAACAGGGTGGCACCGATGACCTTGCCCCAGGTGAGTTGCCACGCCGTGAGGGTGGACAGCCGTTGCCAGTCCCAGGTGCTCTCGGTGACTTCGGCCGCGACGGCGTCCGCGGCCTGGCGGGTGCCCCACAGGATCGTGATGATGCCGAAGAATCCGCCGGCCAGATCGGCAATGAACGAATTCGAGCCCCAGAGCATGAGCAGCGCGCCCAGCACCAGCGGCATGGCAATCAGCCGGCGAAGAGTCAGCTCGTGCCAGACGTTGCGCAGCAGTTCCGGATTCATTGGCCCGCCTCCAGTCCGTCGACGAATGACAGGTAGGATTCCTGCAACCGTTCCCGGTGCTGGGCGAACGCGCTGACCGGCAGCCCAGCGGCGACCAGCGCAGCGAGCACGGATTGGCGATCCTCGCCTTCAGCTCCGCAGACAATGATCGCCGAGTTCGCGTCCGCGCTCTCGACCGACAGGCCGGCGACCGCCGACAGCGCGCCGGACAGGTTCTCGACCGGCCGTGCCATTTCCACCCGGATCCGCATGGTGAGCGATGCGGCCGAGGCACCCAGCGGCGCGTGCTGCACCAGCCTTCCCTCGCGGATGAACAATATTTCGGTGGCGTAGTCCTCGAGCTCGGACAGAATGTGCGACGACACCAGCAGGGTCATGCCCTGGTCGCGCAGTGTCTTGAGCAGTTCGGACAGATCGTGCCGGGCCTCCGGATCGAGGCCGGAGGCCGGCTCGTCCAGGATCAGCACGGTGGGATCGTGAATCATGGCCTGGGCGATGCCCAGACGCTGGCGCAGGCCGCGCGAGAGGGTACCGGACAGCGCGCCCATGCGATCGGACAGCTCGACGCGGGCCGCCGCGCGCGCCACCGACGCGCCCACATTCTCGGGCGGCACGCCGCCGGCCATGGCCGCATAGCGCAGGCAGCGTTCCACCGTCAGGTCGCGGTAGACGCCGAAGAAGTCGGACAGGTAGCCGATGCGCTTGTGCACCTCGCGCGGATGCTCTGCGGTGTCGATACCGTCGATCTCGATACTGCCGGAATAGGGCAGCTCCAGCGCCGCCAGGCAGCGCATCAACGTGGTCTTGCCGGCGCCATTGGGACCGATCAGGGCGGCGATGGCGCCCTGGCCGATGGTGAAGCTGACATCCGAAAGCGCGCGCAGGTTCGGGTATTCATAGGTGACGGCGTTGGCGACAATCATGGAGGTTCCGGTCTGAAGGGCCAAGGCAGCCTGCCCGCGTTCGAGAGACCGCGCGCTGCCCTGGTGCGCGCCCACAATATCAGGGTGCGCGGCGGGCGGCGATGAGGAACTCCTTGTTCCCCTCCGGTCCGGTAATCGGGCTTTCGGCGATGCCCAGCACGCTCCAGCCGGGTTGGGCGCCGAGCCAGTCGCGGATCATGTCGCAGACTTCCTCGTGCAGCGCCGGGTCGCGCACCACGCCGCCCTTGCCCACCTGCCCCTTGCCCACCTCGAACTGGGGCTTGATGAGCGCGATCAGGAGAGCGCCGGGGGCGGCCAGGGCCATGGGCGCGGGCAGCACGGTCCGCAGACCGATGAAGCTGGCGTCGCACACCACCGCGCCAACCGGCTCGGGAATTTCCAGCGCGGTCAGGTGGCGGGCGTTGGTCTTCTCCAGCACCACCACGCGCGGATCCTGGCGCAGCGACCAGGCCAGCTGGCCGTGGCCGACATCGACGGCATAGACACGCAACGCACCGTGATGCAGCGCCACATCGGTGAAGCCGCCGGTGCTGGCGCCCACGTCGAGCACCACCATGCCGGTGATATCCAGGTCGAAATGCTTCAGGGCGTGATCCAGCTTGAGGCCGCCGCGGCTGACCCAGGGATGGTCGCGGCCCTTGACCGCGAGCGGCGCGTCCTCGGCGAGAGTCTGCCCCGCCTTGGCGATGCGCTCGGTGCCGGTATAGACCGCACCCGCCATGATCAGGGCCTGGGCGCGGCTGCGGCTTTCCACCAGGCCGCGGTCAACCAGCAGGACATCTACACGAATTTTCGCCATCGAGGCCTTCCAGTCCCCTCTCCGCCCGGGAGAGGTTAAACGGGCGGCGGCTTATGCGCTTTCCTGGCGAATCGCCGCGGCGTCCAGGCCCATGGCAACCAGCGCCTTCTCGACGATCTGCTGGGCGTTGAGGCCGGCAACGGCGTACATCACTTCGGGCTTGTCGTGATCGATGAAGATGTCGGGCAGGGTCATCGTCCGCACCTTCAGGCCCTTGTCCAGCCGACCATCCTCGGCGAGGAAATGCAGCACATGGGCGCCGAAGCCGCCGATGGCGCCTTCCTCGATGGTCAACAGCACCTCGTGTTCCTTGGCCAGCCGCCGGATCAGGTCGTGATCGAGCGGCTTGGCGAAGCGGGCATCCGCGACGGTGGTCGAGAAGCCGCGCGCCGCCAGCATGTCGGCCGCCAGCAGGGATTCCTGCAGGCGCGTGCCGAGCGACAGGATGGCCACTGACGAGCCTTCGCGAATCACGCGGCCCTTGCCGATCTCGAGCGGAATGCCCCTCTCCGGCATCTCGATGCCGACACCCTCGCCGCGCGGATAGCGGAACGCGGAGGGCCGGTCATCGATGGCGGCCGCTGTGGCCACCATATGCACAAGCTCTGCCTCATCGGCAGCGGCCATGACCACGAAGCCCGGCAACGTCGCCAGGTAGGTCACGTCGAACGAGCCGGCATGGGTCGGCCCGTCGGCGCCCACCAGTCCGGCGCGGTCGATGGCAAAGCGCACCGGCAGCGACTGGATCGCCACGTCGTGGACGACCTGGTCGTAGGCGCGCTGCAGGAAGGTGGAATAGATCGCGGCGAACGGCCGGTAGCCTTCCGAAGCGAGACCCGCGGCGAACGTGACGCCGTGCTGCTCGGCGATGCCGACGTCGAAGCAGCGTTCCGGGAATCGCTCGGCGAACAGGTCGAGGCCGGTGCCCGATGGCATGGCGGCGCTGATGGCGACGATCTTGTCGTCCGCCTCGGCCTCCTTGATCAGCGCGTCGGCGAATACGCGGGTGTAGCTGGGCGCGTTGGCCTTGGCCTTCACCTGGGCGCCGGTCACCACGTCGAACTTGGAGACGCCATGATACTTGTCGGCGGCGGCTTCGGCCGGCGGATAGCCCTTGCCCTTCTGGGTCACCACATGGACCAGCACCGGGCCGTCGATCTCGTCGCGGACATTCTTCAGCACCGGCAGCAGATGGTCGACATTGTGACCGTCGATGGGGCCGATGTAATAAAAGCCCAGTTCCTCGAACAGGGTCCCGCCGGTCGCCATGCCGCGGGCATATTCTTCGACCTGCTTGGCGCGGCGTTCGATGGACTTGGGAAACTTGCTGGCGATCTGCTTGGCGATCTCGCGCAGACCCAGATATTGCCGTGACGACAGCAGCCGCGCCAGATAGGCGCTCATGGCGCCGACGGGCGGCGCGATCGACATGTCGTTGTCGTTGAGGATGACGATCAGCCGCTTGTCCATGGAGCCGGCGTTGTTCATGGCTTCATAGGCCATGCCCGCACTCATGGCGCCGTCGCCGATCACCGCGATGACGTTGTTGCTGTCGCCGGACAGGTCGCGCGCTACCGCCATGCCCAGACCCGCCGAAATCGACGTGGAACTGTGCGCGGCGCCGAACGGGTCGTATTCGCTCTCGGCGCGCTTGGTGAAGCCGGACAGGCCGCCGCCCGAGCGCAGCGTATGCATCTCGTTGCGCCGGCCGGTCAGGATCTTGTGCGGATAGCACTGATGGCCCACGTCCCAGATCAGTCTGTCGCTCGGCGTGTCGAACACGTAGTGCAGCACGGTGGTGAGTTCCACGACGCCAAGGCCCGCGCCGAGATGGCCGCCGGTGCGCGACACCGTATCGATGGTGGCGGTGCGCAACTCGTCCGCTACCTGGCGCAGCTGCTTGGACGGTAGCCTGCGGAGATCCGCCGGCGTCTGGATGGTATCGAGAAGAGGAGTCTGACTCATCGGGCGGGCAACCTTCAATGCCGGCGGTTGATGACGAAATGGGGCAGCAGGCGAAGCAGCTCGGCCTTTTCGTCGAACATCTCCAGGTGGAGGCCGGCCTGATCGGCCAGCATCTGCGCCTGGGTGCGGGCGCGCTCGACGCCGAGCAGCGACACAAAGGTGGCCTTGCCGGCGTCGCCGTCCTTGCCAACCTTCTTGCCCACTTCTTCCTCGGTGCCTTCCACGTCGAGCAGGTCGTCGACGATCTGGAAGGCGAGCCCCAGATCGTGGGCGTAGTTCTGCAGCGCCTGGCGCTGATCCTTGGTGGCGCGGCCCATGATGGCGCCCGCCTCGACGGCGAAACGGATCAGCGCACCGGTTTTCATCTGCTGCAGCCGGGTGACCGCGCCGATGTCCAGTTCCTCGCTCTCGGCCAGCAAGTCGATCATCTGACCGCCGACCATGCCGTGGGCGCCCGCCTCGCGCGCCATGGCGTGGACCAGTTCGGCGCGGACCAGCGGATCGTGATGGGTGCGCGGATCCGAGACGATCTCGAAGGCATAGGTCAGCAGCGCATCGCCTGCCAGAACCGCGGTCGCCTCGTCATATTTCTTGTGAGTCGTCGGCATGCCGCGGCGCAGGTCGTCATCGTCCATGCAGGGCAGATCGTCGTGCACCAGTGAATAGGTGTGGATGCACTCCAGCGCGCAAGCCACGCGGGTAGACCGTTCTGTCGGCACCTCGAACAATGTTGCGCTGGCCAGCACGAGGAAGGGGCGCAGCCGCTTGCCGCCCGCGAGAGTGGCGTAGCGCATGGCCTCCATCAACCGGGCTTCCTTGCCCTCTGCCGGCGGCAGGATGCGCTCGAGCGCCTGATCGATGGCCTCGGCCACCTTGCCCATCTCGGCCTGCAGCACGGCGATATCGGGTGTTGCGTTCAAATGCTGGCTCACCGGCTTACCCGATGTCCGCTGGTTGCGTCGACAGGCTGCCGTCGCCGGCGACCACAACCTTTTCGATCCGCGCCTGGGCGTCGGCCAGCTTGGCCGCGCAATGCTGCTTCAGCTGCGCGCCGCGTGTGTACATCTCGATCGACTCCTCCAGCCCGACGCGGCCGCCTTCGAGCTTCTGGACCACCGCCTCGAGCTCCGAAAGGGCCTGTTCGAATGTCATGCTGGCGATGTCATCGGGTTGTGTCGTCTGCGTATCCGCCATCACGTTTCCTTGTGTATCCGCCACTTGCAGCCTTCAACCGTGCCGCATGAGAGAACGGACATGCCCCGCGGCGCTGGCCGCGAGGTCTTTCAGGTTATAGCCTCCTTCCAAAGTAGAGACGACTCGCCCGCCACACAAGCTTTCCGCTGCAGCGCACAGCATATCGGTAGCGGCCTCGAAATCCTCCGTCGCCACGTTCAGACCGGCCAGCGGGTCGCCTTCATGGGCATCGAAGCCGGCCGAAATCATCAGCAGATCGGGCCGGAAATGCGCGAGCGCGGGAATGATCCTGCCGCCCAGCGCCTCCAGGAACGCCGCGCCGCCGCTGCCTTCGGCCAGCGGCACGTTGACGATGTTGCCAAGACCGGTCTCCCCGCTTCCGCCGGTCCCCGGATAGAACGGCCATTGGTGGCAGGATGCGTAGAACAGGTCCGGATCGGATTCGAACAATTCCTGCGTGCCGTTGCCGTGATGAACGTCGAAATCGACCACGGCGACACGCTTCATGCCGTGCATGGCCCGCGCCTCCAGCGCGCCGATGGCGACGTTGTTATAGAGACAAAATCCCATGGGACGGGTCGACTCCGCGTGATGGCCCGGCGGCCGCACGGCGCAGAAGGCATTGCCCGCCTCGCCGCGGGTTACCGCTGCGACAGCGCGGCAGACCGCCCCCGCGGCCCGGCGCGCGGCCAGTTCCGAGCCGCGCGAGACGATGGTGTCGGCATCTATCCGCACATAGCCCTCGCCCGCCTGGGCCGCAGCCGACGCGACCAGCGCCAGCACCTCGGCCGGATGGGCACGGAGAATCTGGGCGTCGGTCGCGGCAGGCGCCGCGTCGCGTTTCAGATCGCGAAATCCCTCATCCTCGAGCGCCCGCAGCACGGCGCGCAGCCGGTCGGCGGATTCGGGATGGCCGGCAGACGTGTCGTGGCCAAGGCAGTCGGGATGGGAGATCAGCAACGTGGTCATGGCGCCGATGATGAGTGAGGAAGAGCCACCCTTCAAGGACCGAGGCTGCCGGGCGGTCCGTCTCCCTACTGGGTAGCCTTGCCCGCCGTTTCGCGCTTCGCCGCCTCTTCCGCCACCAGTTCCTTCTTCGACAGCTTGCCGACAGCGGTTTTCGGCAGTTCCGCGCGGAACTCGATCTCGCGGGGTATTTCATGCTTGCCGATTTCGCCGTGCAGGAACTCGGTGAGCTTTTCGGCATCGAGGGTATTGTTGATGTCCTTGAGCACCACGAAGGCCTTGGGCGCCTCGCCGAGATAGTCGTCGGGAATGCCGATCACGGTGACTTCCTTGACCGCAGGATGCCGGTGGATCGCCTCCTCGACCACGCGCGGAAACACGTTGAAACCACCCACCAGGATCAGGTCCTTCATCCGGTCGATGATGAAGGTGTAGCCGTCGGCATCCATGTAGCCGACGTCGCCCGAGCGCAGCCTGCCGTCGACGATCGCTGTGGTGGTGGCGTCGTGGTTGTTCCAGTACCCTTTCATCACCTGTGGACCGGCGATGCAGATCTCGCCCGTCTCGCCGACCGGCAGCACCCTGTGCGGATTTTCGCGGTCGACGATGACGATATCGGTCTGCGGCAGCGGCAGGCCGATGGAGCCTTCCTTGTTGACGCCCGTTTCGGGTCCGCAGGTGGCGGTCGGCGAACATTCGGTGAGGCCATAGCCTTCGAGGATCTTCACGCCCGTGACGCCCTCGAAATGGTGGCGCACCTCGTTCGGCAGCGGCGCGCCGCCGGACATGGCCCATCGCACCGACGCAAAGGACTCCCGGTTTACCCGGGGATGGTTGGCAAGTGCGGTGAACATGGTGGGCACGCCAGGCAGCGAACTGGGCCGCTTGGCGATGACATCATCGACCACCGCGTCCAGTTCGAATTTGGGGTGCAGCACGATCCGGCAGCCGGTCATGGTGCCCATCACCAGGATCGTGGTCATGGCGAAGGCGTGGAAGAACGGCAGGGCGCCCAGAGTGGTCTCGTGCCCCGACTCGAAGTCGGGGAACCACACCCGGTTCTGGCAGCCATTGATGTAGACATTGGCGTGGGTGAGCATGGCGCCCTTGGGCACGCCGGTCGTGCCGCCGGTATATTGCAGCACCGCCACGTCCTCGGCCGGGTCGATGCGGACCGGATCGAAGGCGCCGTCATTGTCGAGCAGATCCTGCCACGCCACGTGACGGTCATCCCACCGCCGGGTGGCGATGGCGCCCCGCTTGAACAACCGGAAGGCGGTTCCCTTCAGCAGCGGCATGGCATCCGACAGCCGCGACACGACCAGCCTGGTCAGCCGGCTCTGGTCGATCATGTCCCGCGCCTTCGGATAGAGCAGCTCCAGGTCGAGCGTCACCATAATGTCGGTATCCGAATCCTCGATCTGGCCAAGCAGTTCATGCTCGGAATAGAGCGGGCTGTAGTTGACGACGGTGCCGCCCGCCTTCAGCACGGCGAAGTAGCTGACCACCTGTTGCGGACAATTGGGCAGGAACAGACCTACCTTGACGCCCTTGCGAACGCCCAGCGCCTGGAAGCCCTTTGCTGCGCGGGCGACCATTTCGAGGGTCTGGGTATAGGTGAATTCGCGGCCGAAGAAATCGAGATGCACGTTCTCGGGCCATTGCGCCGCCGCAGCATCGAGTGCGGCATAGACTGGCCGGGCCTCGAAGGCCTGGTGCCAATCCACGTTGGGCGGATAGTGCGCAAGCCAGGGACGTTCCATGCGTCAGCCCCTGCCTGCGCGGCCAAGCTTCACCATCTGCCACATGTCGAGGCCTCCTCGCCGTTCTGGTTGCGCCATTCTGCCGCATTCCAGGACATGTCGCTGCAAATACCGCGTTGCCAGGTTTTCCCGCCGCGCCGATCGCTTGCAAAGGTCCGCGCGCCGCCCCATGTTCCATCCATGAGGTCCGATCTCCATATTCGTTTTTGCATCCGCGCCGGTCATACCAGATTCGGCGCGCCTGCCCCGGCTAGCCGCGCCTAAGGCGCTCTCCGCTTCCGGGGCCAAACCCAGCATCGATCCGAATCAGAGCGTCAACAACGCCGGCAGCGCGGCCTGTCTGCGCGCGTATGGAGCATGGCCATGAATCCGACCCTTCCGCCCATTATCGTCACCGAGACCGATTTCGATTTTCTCTGCAACCTCACGGCGACGCGCGGCGGCGCGCTGTCCGAGGTAATGAGCTTTCTGGAGCAGGAACTGGAGCGCGCCGACGTGGTGCCCGATCCCTACCTGCCGGCCGATGCGGTGCGTCTGCATTCGCGGGTCACCTACCGCGATCTGGTCGCGGACCTGCAGCGCACGGTGACGCTGTCCTATCCGCACGAGGAGGACATCTCGCGCGGTCTGGTCTCGATCCTGACGCCGGTGGGCGCCGCGTTGCTGGGACTGCGGGTCGGCCAACGCATCGCATGGAGAAGCTGGGCCGATACACCACGAGAGCTGGAGGTATTGGCGGTGGAGCCGGGCTGACGCTCAGACCATCAGCGGCGCGACGTCCGGTCCTTCATGCTGTTCCGGATGGGCCCGCTGGGCCAGGCTCGGATCGATGCTGCGGTAGCGATAGCGGCCCTCCTCATCGAGGAATCGCTCGAGCCGGCCGCGCCCCATGAGGCAATGCAGGTGGGCGATGCATTCGCCCAGCGCCAGCATGATCTGGAATGAATCCAGCGCACGAGAGAACATCACCGGCAGCAAATCGTGCGCGGTTTGCGGCGTGACGCACTTCTCCTCGCACGCCAGCATCCGGTCCTCGTGGTGGTCGATCAGGTAAAGCAGCCTCGCATGCAGGCCGTAGAACGGCCGGTTGTGCGAGGGCAGGACGAAGGCGGTGTCCGGCAGCAGCGCCAGGAACTTGTGATGCGAGTCCAGCCAGTAGGACAGCGGGTCCTCCTCGGGCTCGTTGGCGTTGACGCTGACATTCGAGGTGATTCGCGGCAGTACCTGGTCGCCCGAGATCAGCACGTCGAGTTCGTCGCAATAGAGGCAGACATGCTCGGGCGAATGGCCGCTGCCGGTGACAACGCGCCACTGGCGGCCGCCAATGGTCAGCACCTGATCGTCGATCAGCCGATGATAGCCGACCGGCATGGGCTCGACATTGTTGCTGAAACCGCCCCAGCCCCGGGCCTTGATCTCGGCCAGAATGGGCTCGGGAATGCCGCCGCGTTCATAGAACAGGATCGCCTCGGGCGGCAGCACCCGCGCGTTCTCGTTGGAGAAGGTGCGGGCGTAGAAATATTCGGTGCGGCTCATCAGCAGCGGTGCGTTGAAATGGCGGCACAGCCAGCCTGCCTGCCCCAGATGATCCGGATGCATGTGGGTGGCGATCACCCGTGTGATGGGCTTGCCGTCCAGTTCCTTGTCGAAAATCCGCAGCCAGAAGTCGCGGGTCTTGTCGCCGCGAATACCGGTATCGACCAGCACCCAGCCGTCGCCGTCCTCGAGCAGGTAGAGATTGATATGATCCAGCGCGAAAGGCAGCGGCATCTGCAACCACTTGATGCCGGGCGCGATGACGCGCGTTGTGCCGGGAGCCGGCAGATCGTCGAACGGGTAGGTGAGGCTGGGCTTATCCACGTCTTTACCATGCGGTAATCAAGAGCGGGCATCGTAGAGAGGAAGCCTGGTGAAACCAACCGCCAATCGCCCGGCGGCGGCAAACCGTTCCGCTTTGGCTGAAAGCGATTTAGATATGGTGGAGATGAACAGACCAGCGCCATCGGAACATGCGATCTTCAAGGCCGGCCCGGCGACCACCGCCCGCGCCGTGGCGCTGCTGCGCGCCGGACAGCCCCTTGGCCTGCCGACAGAGACAGTCTATGGCCTTGCCGCCGACGCCTGCGATGACCGGGCGGTGGCGCGTATCTTCGAAATGAAGGGCCGGCCCACCTTCAACCCGCTGATCATCCATGTGGCGGACATGGCGCAGGCCGAGGCGCTGGTCGAGCTGACGCCGCTGGCCCGGCGCATCGCCGCGCGGTTCTGGCCCGGTCCCCTGACCCTGGTGCTGCCGCGCCGGACCGGATGCCCGGTTTCGCTGCTCGCTTCGGCCGGCCTCGACACCCTGGCGATCCGGATGCCGGCCCATCCGGCGGCGCGCGATATCCTGCGCGCCTTCGGCGGACCGCTTGCCGCGCCCAGCGCGAACCGGTCGGGCCATGTCAGCCCGACGACGGCCCGGCACGTGATCGAGGAATTGCCCGTCGCCATGGTGGTTGACGGCGGCCCGTGCACGGTCGGCCTGGAATCAACCATCGTCGGCTTCGATGGCGAGCGGCCGGTGCTGCTACGCCCCGGCGGAATCGCCGCCGAGGACATCAAGGAACTGGCCGGCGTGGCGTTGCTGCGCCATGCGCCGGAACAGGGGGTCACGGCGCCGGGACAATTAAGCAGTCATTACGCGCCCGATGCCGCCCTGCGGCTGGATGCACGGGATGTCCGGAGCGGCGAGGCGCTGCTGGCGTTCGGGGCACCGCTTCCGGGTGCACAGGTCACGCTCAACCTCAGCCCGTCAGGCGACCCGGCCGAGGCGGCAGCCAACCTGTTCGCCATGCTGCGGGCACTTGACCATCCCGGCGTTACAGCCATTGCCGTCATGCCGATCCCGGAGACCGGCCTCGGCCTTGCCGTCAATGACCGGTTGCGCCGCGCCGCCGCACCGCGGGAGGGCCGGCCATGAGCATCGACGCGCTGAAGCGGCTGCTGGGACCGGGCGGCTACATCGACGATCCCGCCGACATGGCGCCCTACCTGACCGAATGGCGCGACCGCTGGCATGGCGACACGCCGCTGGTCGCGCGGCCCCGCGACACGCCGCAGGTGGCCGCGATCGTTGCCCATTGCGCGGCAGCGGGCATCAAGCTGGTGCCGCAGGGCGGACATACCGGTCTGTGCGGCGGCGCCATGCCCCATGCCGGCGCCGGCGAGGTAGTCGTGTCGCTGGGGCGGATGAACCGGGTCCGCGCCGTTGATCCGGAAGGCTTTACCATGACGCTCGAGGCCGGCGTGGTGCTCGCGGCGGCGCAGCAGGCGGCGGTGGAAGCCGACCGGCTGTTTCCACTCAGCCTGTCCTCCGAAGGTTCGGCCCAGATCGGCGGCGTGTTGTCGACCAATGCGGGCGGCAATGCGGTGTTGCGCTATGGCAATGCCCGCGATCTGGTGCTGGGGCTTGAAGTCGTGCTGGCCGACGGCCGGGTCTGGAATGGCCTGCGCGGCCTGCGCAAGGACAACACCGGCTATGACCTGAAGCAATTGTTTCTCGGCGCCGAGGGAACCCTTGGGATCATCACGGCGGCCGTGCTGAAGCTTTTCCCGGCGCCGCGGCAGCAGGAAACGGCCCTGGTCGCAGTGCCGGACGTCGAAGCGGCGATCCGGCTGCTGTCACTGGCGAGGGAAGCGTCAGGCGACCGGGTCAGCAGCTTCGAACTGATCCCGCGCCTGGGCCTGGAATTCGTGGTGAACCACATGCCGGGGAACCGCGATCCGCTGACTTCGCCGTCGCCCTGGTATGTGCTGATCGACCTGACCACCGCCGCGCCCGGCACGGATCTGCAAGGCGCCATGCAATCCCTGCTGGAGCGGGCGCTGGAGCGCGGCCTGGTCGCCGATGCCGCCGTCGCCCGGTCGGTGGCGCAGCGCGCCGACCTGTGGCGGTTGCGCGAAAGCCTGTCGGAATCGCAGAAATACGAGGGCGGCAGCATCAAGCACGATGTCTCGGTGCCCATCGCACGCATCCCCGAGTTCATCCGCAAGGCCACCCGTGCCGTCGAGTTGCTGATCCCGGGCATTCGCGCCGTCCCGTTCGGCCATATGGGCGACGGCAACATCCACTTCAACCTGTCGCAGCCGCTCGGGATAGACAGACAGGTTTTTCTGGATCGCTGGGAGCAAATCAACGTGGTGGTGCACGACATTGTCGCGGCGCTGGAGGGCAGCATCAGCGCCGAGCATGGCGTGGGCCAGCTCAAGGTCGACGAGATCGTCCGCTACAAGAGCCCGGTGGAGATGGAACTCATGCGGCGTATCAAGCGGGCCATGGACCCGGACAACATCCTGAATCCGGGCAAACTTGTCACACTCTCCGACGATTGATGCACCAGCCGTGCCCGCATCGCTCATACCGCTGGAAAACAACCGGTCTGCCCGGGTAAAAAGGGGAACAAGCCTGTTCTCGGGAGGAATTCGATGAAGCGTGGCGTCATGGGCGCCATTGCCGCCGTCGGTATCGCCGCGGCGATCCTGCTCGCGCTGCCTGCACTCATCGGATATTCGGCCGAGGAATCGCTGCGCGCCACGCTGAAGACCATTTCGCAGCAGGGCGCCTACCGGATCGAGCTGGTCGATTTCCGGCGCGGCTGGTTCAGCTCCCATGCCCGCAGCAAGCTCGTGCTGGAAGGCCAGTACGCCGACACCCTGGAACAGACACTGGGCCTGGATCCCGGCACGGCGCTGGAGGTGAGGTTCGCTCACACCATCAGCCATGGCCCGATCCTGCTGCGCGGGGCGTTCCCCTATATCGGCTATGCCTATGCCGAGACCGAGTTACGCCTGCCCCAGATGATCGAGCAGCTTCTGTCGCAGTATCTGCAGGGCAAGCCCTTCCTGACCTTCCGCACTACATTCGGCCTGTTCGGCCGCTCCACCACGATGGTCAGCAACCCGGATTACACGGGCGCGATGGGGCCGCACACATCGGTGCAATGGGACGGCGCCTCGGGCCGGATCGGCGCCGAGCGGCGGGCCTTCAATGTGCGGCTCGACATGCCGTTGTTCAAATGGGAGGCCGGCGAACGGCTGTTGTTGCTCCGCGGCATGGCGGTCCGGAGCGCGCAGAAGAAGCGCGGGCGCCATATCTGGCTCGGCGATACCGACGCGCACGTCAACGAAGTACGGCTGATGAATCCGGAATCCGGCGAATCCGTCCGGATCGACGACCTGGACTACAAGGTCAGGGCGGCTGCGGACGGCGCCGAGCGCCTGGATGCCAGCGCCGTTTTCGGCATCGGCGCGGCCGAGTTCGAGGGGGGCACCCTGGGCCCAAGCGCCTGGACCCTCGAAGTCAACAACCTGTCGGTCAGTGCGCTCGACGATGCCTACGACCTGTACAACAAGTTCCTGGATTCCGGCGACCGGCCGCAGGTGCAACGGGACGTCCTGAACCAGTTCCTCAACACGTCGCTGACCGGACTGTTGTCGTCGCCGGTGGAACTGCGTACCGCTGTCGCCATCAATATCGACGGGCCATTCGCCATCTACAAGGGCACGACGGCGCTGAGCGTCGACGGCAAGGACGGCGACGTGACCATCGCGATCGATCAGCAGATCGACGCGCTCGACTATGACGAGATCAGGATGACCGAGGGCACCGGCCGGCTGCGCCTGGCCCGGCTCGACGGCAACATGCTCGGCGAACTCTATGGCGACTTCGTGCGCATCGTCGCGACGGGCCTTCCCGAGGCGCAGCAGGAAGAGGAAATGGCCCGCATGATGAGCCAGAAGGGCCCTGCCATCATCCGCCCCCATACCCGGCTCCATCTGGAGAACGTGGCGATCACCATGCCCGTGGGCACAGCGACCGCGAGCGGCGAACTTGGCTTCAAGGGCGATGCGCCGCTGGATTATTCCTCGGTTGAAAACGTGGTCCGGCGGCTGGAAGGCTCGCTCAAGGCCCGCGTCTCCAATGACGCCCTGGTCTGGGCGTTGACCCGCAGCAGCGCCCGGACGCTGCGCGCCCGGCTGCGCGAGCAGGGCCGGGATCTGTCCGAAGACATGATCACGAGCCTGGCCGCCACCACGGCGCGGACCGATCTCGCCAAGCTGGAGCGCCAGTCCGTGGTGCGCAAGGACGGCGACGCCTATGTGCTCGAGGCATTGTTCCGCGACGGCAAGGTGGTGCTGAACGGCGTGTCACGCCCCGATCTGGCGCCCAAGGTTCCATGACCTTGTGGACGCGTATCAAGCGTCACCTGAAGGTGGCCGGCATCGCCGCCGCCTTCGGCCTGACCGGCTACATGATCCTGATGGGTCTGAGCCACATCGCCTGGCACTTCGGCTTTCATACCTGAGCCTGACCGGCCCCGCCGGTAACGCTGGCTGTTGCGCGGGCGTCAGGGGCGACGCAGCCGGCGGTACATCAGCGTCAGCAATTCCGACATTTCGCCCATCACCCGCGACATCCGCGCCTGATCCTGGCGGAGCTGGTCCACCTCCCGCGGCGGCGCGGGCTCGGCGGCCGCGGCCTGGGGGCCCGGCAACCCCAGCTTGACCACGTCCTGCAACGTCTTGTGCGCCTGCTGCAGCAGAATGTCCTTGCGGCGCATTTCGTCGGCATGCTGCTGGCGGGTTGCGACCAGTTCGGACCGCAGAAACTCGATTTCGGCGGTCATGCTGCGGTGATGGCGCTCGATCCCCTCGAGCAGGGGCGTGAGCTGGCGCCCCAGCGCTTCGGGAGGCGCGGGCTGCTCGGATTCGTGGGGGCTTGCCTTCGTGGCCTTGGCGCGCAGCGCCGCATTCTCGCGCTCCAGGCGCTCCCTGGCCTTGCGGCGCAGATCCTGCTTTTCCTGTGCCGCATGGGCCCGGGCGGCAGCAGCCGCCTGGACCTCGGGGTCCAGGTAAACGAACCAGTTGTTGCCTATTTTCGTCGCCCGCAGCTTGCCCTTCTTGACCTGTTTGAGCAGGTCCCGCGGCTGTGTATCCAGCACGCCGGCAGCGTCCTTGAGGGTGGCCCAGCGGCCCAGAGCGGGGTCGACGGCAGAGTCTATCAAGCAATACTCGCACTTGGGTGGCGGTCCCGGCATACTCGCACAACTCCAGGAAGGGAACCAGCATGTCCGGCACCGCCGCCCCCGAACGTACCGCCACCTACCGCTCGGCCGACGGCCTGGAACTGTTCTACCGGGATTTCGGCGACGCCGCGGCCAAGGGCACGCCGGTGCTCTGCCTGCCCGGCCTGACCCGCAACTCGCGGGATTTCGTCACGCTGGCGACGCGGCTTTCGGCGGACCGCCGGGTGATCTGTCCGGACCTGCGCGGGCGCGGCTTCTCGGCCTATGATCCGGCCTACCAGAACTATGCGCCCGGCGTCTATGTGAAGGACGCCCTGACCCTGCTGGCCGAACTGGGCATCGACCGGTTCGTGGCGATCGGCACGTCGCTGGGCGGCGTGATCACCATGGTGCTGGCGGGCGTCAAGTCGGTCACTTTGGCGGGCGCGGTGCTGAACGATGTGGGGCCGGTGCTTGGCCCGGGCATCGCCCGTATCCAGTCCTATACGGGCAAGGCCGATCCGGTGGCGACCTGGGACGACGCCGTGGAGCAGGCGAAATTCGTCTATGGCCCGTCGCTGACAGGACTTTCCGACGCGGATTGGGCTGCCTTCGCCCGGCGCGGGTACCGCGAGGACGGCGGCATCATCCGCCTGGATTACGACCCCAGGATCGGCGACGCCATCCGAGAAGCGCCGCCGCCCGCGCCGGATGCCGATCCCTGGCCGTTGTTCGAGCGCCTGAAGGACGTGCCGACCGTGGTGCTGCGCGGCGCGCTTTCCGACATCCTGGAGCAGGACGTGTTCGAGGACATGGGCCGGAGGATCTCCGATGCCCGGCTGGTGCTGGTCCCGGACCGCGGCCACGTACCGCTGCTCGACGAGCCGGACGTGACGCCGGCCATCGACCAGTTGCTCAGGGACGCGGACGCGGCGGGCTGAGCCTTACCGGTAAGGCCGCTGCCCGCCCAGGCGCGCGTCGCGGGCCGGCGGACTTTCCATCTCGATGATGTCGACCTTCCGGGCGTGCAGATCGGCGCCCACATATTGCTGGTAGGTGAGCGGCACCGGCTGGCGTCCGCCGAGCTGGGCATAGACCTCGTCGCACATCGTATCGACCGGGCGGCCGTTCTCTTCGATGGTGCAGGGGAAGTTGACCTGCAGGTCACGGCCGGCAAGGCGCTGGCAGCGGCTCATCTGGGTGGCGAATCTGGGGTCGTAGGGCGGCAGCTTCTGCTTGATCGCCGTCGCGAAGCTCATCTGGCTCATGGCCAGGGCTTGATCCATGCAGATCTTCATCTTCGGCGGCAGCATCACCCAGGCCTCCTGCGCCGCCCTTTCCTTCTTGCCCCTGGCCTCGACCATGGACGGATCGTTGATGTACTGCGCCTGTGCGCTGGACGCGATCAGCGCCAGCATGATGCCGGCCGCAATGGCCATGCCCCGATTGCGAATTCCGTGACCGACCATGTTCAACCCCTCGCTGGTCATTTCAGCGGTAAGATAGCAGATGGCGGCGGCAGGAAACTACGGTCTTGCCGAGCCTCAATCCATCCTGAGGCCGCCGTCCACGTTCAGGGTCTGGCCGGTGACATAGGAGGCATCGGGACTGCACAGGAACGCCACCGCCGCCGCCTGTTCCGACGGCTGGCCCTGGCGGCCCATGGGAATGGCGACGCGCACGCCCTTCTTCACCTCGGTGAAGTCGCGCTGGTACAACTCGGCCGAGCGCTTGAAGGTGCTGTCCATCATGTCGGTGTCGGTGGAGCCGGGGCAGACGCAGTTGACGCGGATGCCCTGCTTGGCCAGTTCGATGGCCATCTGCTGGGTCAGGCCGATCACCGCGAATTTGGACGCGCAATAGGCGCCGTAGAGAGGCAGGCCGACCCGGCCGGCCATGGACGAGATGTTGACGATGGCGCCGCCATTGCCGGACTTCAGCATGGCTTTCGCGCCCAGCTTCGACACCAGGTAGACGCCGTTCAAATTGACGTCGACGGTCGAGTACCAGAGCTCGTCCGACATCTCGATGATCGACGCCGCGCCCGCGTCGCTGGGCACGCCGGCATTGTTCACGACCGCATAGACCGGGCCGAGCTGCTTCTCGGTTTCGGCCATCAGATTCTCGACCTGGTCGCGCTTGGTGACGTCGCACAGGATGGCGGCCGCCTTGCGGCCCATGGCGCGAATTTCCTCGGCGACACTTTCGGCGGCTTTCCAGCCTTCCGCCTTTTCGTGATCCGGATAGGTCGACGGGTCGCGCGGGAACGCGGACACCGCCACGTCGAAACCGTCCTGCGCCAGCCTGAGCGCGATGGCGCGTCCCAGGCCGCGCTTGCGGCCCGCGCCGGTGACGATGGCTACCTTGCCGTTGGAATCCGCCATGATGATCTCTCCCTTGTCTAGGATGCGCGTGCGGCCAGCATGGCCTTGAAGGTGGTATCCATGTCGTCGAGGATGCGGCCGCAAATCTGATGCTTGCTCATGTTCCACCAATAGGCATCGAGCTTGGGATAGCCGGCCAGCGGCTCGCTGTCGCCAAAATGCGACATGATGTAGTGGACGAAGAACAGGATCGGCGGGATGGCGCAGTCGGCCAGCGTCAACTCGCCGCCGACGGCGAATTCCTCGCCCTCCATGAATCCTTCCAGCAACGCCAGGCCGCTGCGGGTGCCGGCAAGGCCAGTGTCTGAAAGCGCCTTTTGCCGCGTCACCGGATTGAGCTGGGGAAACAGGCTGAACATGGGAACGACGATGTAGATATCGCCGACACGGTTGATCAGCCGGACCCTGCCGCGGGCGGCCAGATCCGCCGGCAACAACGGCTTCTGCGGAAATTTTTCCTCGATATATTCGCAGATCACTTCGGATTCCGGCAGGGTGACGCCGCCATCGACCATGGCTGGCACCTTGCCGATGGGATTGATCCGCAGATAGTCCTCGGACCGGGTCGACCCGCCCGGCGGCAGCTCCTGCTCATAGGCAACGCCCTTGTGATGCAGTGCCGCGCGCACGCGGGATACGAAGGGCGAAAACGACGGCCCGTAAATCTTCATCAATTTCCCCGTTCAGGTCCGGGGCCAATTTGTAATGGGCTTTCGGGTGCGGGGAAACGGGAAAGCGGCCTGCCGCGCTATGGCTTCAGGCCGCGACCTCCAAAGGGGCGAGGTTCTCCACGAATTGACGGGTGCAGGCCTCCCAGCTGAAGGTCTGGGCGAAGGCGAGGCAAGCCTGCGGGTCGAGCCTGAGGGCGCCGGCGATGGCGGTGCCCAGATCGTCGGACAGGCAGCCGACGGCATCGCGTGCCGCATGATCCTCGCGGCAGGCCTTCTCGCCCAGCACGTCGAGCGGCCCCGGCACCGGATAGGCGGCCACGGGCACGCCGCAGGCCAGCGCCTCAAGGATTACGAGACCGAACGTGTCGGTCCTGCTGGGAAACACGAACACGTCGCTCTGGGCGTAATAATCGGCCAGTTCCGCGCCCTGTTTGACGCCGGTAAAGATGACGTCGGGATATTCGGCGCGGAGTTCGTCGAGCTGGGGACCGTCGCCGACGACGACCTTGGTGCCCGGCAGGTCAAGACTGACGAAGGCCTCCAGGTTCTTCTCGACCGCGACCCGCCCCACATAGGTATAGACCGGCCGCAGCAGATCGAGGTCGGTCTTCTCGCGGGGATGGAACACCGTCATGTCGACGCCGCGCGAGAACAGGGCGGTGCGGCCAAAGCCCCGCTCCTCCAGTTCCCGGCGCAGGGATTCGGTGGCGGCCATCACCCGGTCCGACGGCTTGTGGAACCGGCGCAGCATGGCATATCCCCACGACAGCGGGATGTGGAACCGGGCGGCGATGTATTCGGCAAACCTGGTATGGAACGCGGTGGTGAAGCTGAGATCGGCCTTGAGGCAGATGCGCCGCGCCGTCCAGCCCAGCGGGCCCTCGGTGGCGATGTGGACCGCGTCGGGCGCGAAATCGGCGATCATCGCCCGTAGCCGCCGGCGCGGCAGCACCGCCAGCCGGATCTCCGGATAGGTCGGCATGGCCATGGTGCGGAACAGGTCGGGCGTGATCATCAACACCTCGTGTCCGAGCTTCAGCAATTCGGTCCGGGTGGTGTCCAGCGTACGCACCACGCCGTTGACCTGGGGGAACCAGGCATCGCTGACGATGCAGATCTTCATGAACGGTCCTCGTCTGGAACATGTCCGGGAAAGGGAGGTCGCGCCATCAGGCGGTGACGGGGTCTGCCGGCGCGGGCGCGGTCTTGCCGACCAGTTCGTAGCGTTCGGTCATCTCGAGCCAGTGGATGATCTCCAGCCGGCCATCGATATGCTCGACCAGCGCGGTGCAGCTTTCCACCCAGTCGCCGTCGTTGCAGTAGAGGACGCCGTTCATCGTGCGCATCTCGGCATGGTGGATATGGCCGCAGATGACGCCATCGAGCCCGCGCTCGGCGCATTCGTGCGCCACGGCATCCTCGAAGCGGCTGATGAATTCCACCGCGTTCTTGACCTTGTGCTTCAGATAGGCCGACAGCGACCAGTAGGAGTAGCCCAGGCGGCGGCGGGCGACGTTGACCAACCGGTTCACCGCCAGGGCCGCGTTGTAGGCGTGGTCGCCCAGGAAGGCGAGCCAGCGGGCATGCTTGACGACCGCGTCGAAGGCGTCGCCGTGCACCACCAGGAAGCGGCGGCCATCGGCCATCTGGTGAACGGCCTCGTTGGTGACCAGCACGCCGCCGAAAAAGTGCCCGGCGAAATCGCGCAGGCCCTCGTCGTGGTTGCCGGTGATATAGATCACCTCGGTGCCTTTGCGCGCCTTGCGCAGCACCTTCTGGACCACGTCGTTGTGGGCCTGGGGCCAATACCAGCTTTTCTTGAGGCGCCAGCCGTCGACGATGTCGCCGACCAGATAGAGCCTGTCGGATTCGGTGTATTTCAGGAAATCGAGCAGGGCATCGGCCTGCGATCCCCTGGTGCCGAGATGGATGTCGGAGATCCAGATGCTGCGGTAGCGGAGGTCGCCCTCCTCCAGCGGCGGCTTGGGAAGCGCGGCAACAGTGCGGCGCGCGCTGCCGCGGACGGTGCCTGACGAGGATCGGCCCTGCCAGTCTTCCGACGAGATGTCCCGTCTCGACGTTTCTGCCTGGATCATAAAACCGTAATCTTTCTTGCTATGATCCCGATGGTCGCTTAATTCCATGTCTTCAAAATACCTCCAGTCAGTTACATTTTTATGTCCAACGCAGAACAAGCCGGTCAGCCGCGACGATTTCTTGTGATTTTGAACCCCATCGCCGGGCGGCGGCGACAGGTATTCTTGCGCAAGACCATCGAGACCTTGGAGCGGGCAGGTTTCATTGTCACCATCGCGGCGACGACGCAGCGGGGCGATGCCGAAGCCATGGCCCGAAGCGCCGCGACGGGCGACGACCGGCCCGACGCGGTCGTCGCGGCAGGCGGCGACGGCACCATCAACGAGGTGGCGAACGGCCTCGCCGGCACCGGCATGATCATGGGCATCATCCCGATGGGCACGGCGAATGTGCTGGCCAGCGAGCTGGGCATCGGCGCGTGGTCCGGACCGGTGTCGCGGACGCTGATCGACGGTGTGGCCAAGCCGATCCACATGGGCGACATCGACGGCCGCCGCTTCCTGATGATGGCCGGCGCCGGCTATGACGCGCGGGTGACGGCGCGGATCGATCCCGTCATCAAGTATCGCTGGGGCAAGGCCGCCTATGGCCTCGCCGGCCTGCTTGAATGGCTGGAGCCGCCGGCCGCGCCGTTCGAGGTGGTCGTCGACGGCCGGTCATACGAGACCGCCTGGATGATCGCCGCCAACGGCCGGCGCTATGCGGGCCGCTACATCGTCGCGCCCATGGCCCGGCTCGACGCGCCGTCGCTCACCGTCTGCCTGATGCCGGGTGCCGGGCGCCGCGACATGCTCCGTTACCTGGCCGCCATCGGCCGCGACCGGCTGGACCGGGAGAAGGACGTGCAGTTCATCGAGGCACAGGAGGTGCTGGTGCCGAAAGCACCAGGCGCGCTGATCGAGATCGACGGCGACTTCCACGGTCCCGGCCCGGCACGCCTCGCGCTGGCCCCGGACACCCTGAACCTCGTCCAGCCCCGCTAGCTCAACCTTCCGGCGTCGTCAGCGACACGCCGAGCAGGGCGCGGCGCTTCAGCCAGGCGCTGGCCCGGTAGCGCGGGTCGCCGTAGAACGCGTACATGGCGTCGAGGATGCCCAGAACCGTGCTGGCGCCGAGCGCGTCGCCGAACTCCAGCGGCCCCTTGGGATAGCCGAGACCGAGCCGCACGGCTGCGTTGATGTCGTCGGGCGTGGCGATGCGCTGCTGGGCGATCTCGCAGCCCACATTGACGATGCAGGCGATCACCCGCTGGGCGATGAAGCCCGGGCTGTCATGGATCACCGTCACCGCCTCGGCGGCCGTCGCGAACAGCGCATGGGCGCCGTCGCGGATTTCCGGCCTGGTCACCGGCGTGGTCATAAGCGTGCGGTGGGTGGCGAGGCCGAACAGCGGGTCGATGGCAACGGTGTTGGCCGGGTCGATGCCCAGCTCCAGCGCGGTGGTTGTAGCGTCCTTGCCGATGGGCGAGACGATGCTGACCACGCCGTCGCCCGGCTCGGACACGACGGAGACGCCGTTCGCCTTGGCGAGCGCGGTGACGATGTCCTGTACTTCAGTGGAGGCTTTCGCGGCCCAGACGGCTTTCGGCAGCGCGGTGGGCGCGGGAGCGCGCGGGAAGGTGCTGCGCTTGCCGTCCGCATATTCATAGAAGCCGCGGCCGGTCTTGCGGCCGTAGAGGCCGGCGGCGACGCGCTGCGGCGCCAGCGGGTTCGGCACGTAACGCGGCTCGTTGAAGAACTGCTGCCAGATGCTGACCATCACCGGGAACGACACGTCGAGGCCGGTCAGGTCGAGGAGTTCGAAGCAGCCCATGCGGAAGCCGCAGGCATCGCGCAGCACGTCGTCGATCACCGGATATTCGGCGACGCCTTCCGACAGGATGCGGAAGCCCTCGGTGTAATAGGCGCGGCCGGCATGGTTGACCAGGAAGCCGGGCGTGTCCTTGGCGCCGACCGGGCGGTGGCCCATGGCGTTCGCCAGCGCGTTCAGGCGGTCGATGGCCCAGTCCTCGGTCATCAGCGCCTTCACCACCTCGACCACCTTCATCAGCGGCACCGGGTTGAAGAAGTGGAAGCCGGCGACGCGGCCCGGCTTCTTGCAGGCGGCGGCAATGGCGGTGACGCTGAGCGAGGAGGTGTTGGTGGTGAGGATGCAGTCGTCCGAAACGATGGCCTCCAGGTCGGCAAACACCTGCTTCTTCACGTCGAGATTTTCCAGGATCGCCTCGACCACCACGGTGCAGTCGGCGAAGCCCTCGAGACTGTCGGCCAGGGTCAGATTGGCCTTGGCGGCGTCGGCGGCGGCCTGATCCATCTGGCCCTTCTCGGCGGACCGGTCCAGCATCTTGCCGATGAAACCGGCGGCTTCTTCCATGGCGGCCCGGTTCATGTCGAACAGGCGCACCGGGCAACCGGCCTGGAGGGCGATCTGGACGATGCCGCGGCCCATGGCGCCGGCACCCAGGACGCCGACGATTTCGTTCTGCTTGGTCACGAGTTCCCCCGTTGTTCACTGCTTGGTAAGGTGGGGCGGTTCATAGCACAGCCGGTTCGGCCGCACCAAGCACCGAGGCTGGGATTCGTGCCGGCACCTTCGCTATGCTGGGGCGGGAAACGGGAGAACGACCATGACATTCGCCAAAGGCGGCCTGGTGGAAGCCGAGTGGCTTGCCGCGCACCTCGACGATCCGACCCTGCGCATCTATGACTGCACCGTGTTCCTGACGCCGGGCGGCGACGGCACGGTGAAGATCGAGAGCGGCAGGGCGCACTGGGAGCAGGGTCACATTCCCGGCGCCGGCTTCCTCGACCTGATCTCCGATCTGTCCGATACCGGGCAGGCACTGCGCTTCATGATGCCGTCGGCAGAAAAGTTTGCCAGCGCGATCGGCAAGGCGGGCCTGGGCGACGACAGCCACGCCGTCCTCTATTGCGCCGGGCCACCCATGTGGGCGACCAGAGTGTGGTGGATGCTGCGCGCCTTCGGCTTCGACAACGCCGCCGTGCTGAATGGCGGGTGGAGCCGCTGGAAGGGCGAAGGCCGCGCGCTGTCGGTCGATCCGCCCCGCTATCCGCCCGCGATATTCACGCCAAAGCCGCGCCCCGGGCTGTTCGTCGGCAAGGACGACGTGGCCGCCGCCATCGCCGACGGCCAGACCTGCGTGCTCAACAGCCTGTCGCGCGAGATGCACGCCGGCAAGGTGGCGACGGGCCCGCGCCCCGGCCGCATCGCCGGCAGCGTCAACCTGCCCGCCATGGATCTGCTGGGGGAGGACCTGCGCCTGCTGGACGACGCCGTGCTGCGCGAGCGGCTGGGCGGCGTTGCCGGAAGTGACGGCAGGATCATTACCTATTGCGGCGGCGGCATCGCCGCGACGCTGACCGCCTTCGCCCTCGCCCGGCTGGGCTACGAGGATGTCGCTGTCTATGACGGCTCCATGTCCGAATGGTCGGCTGATCCGGCCGCCCCCATGGAGGTGGGATAACGCTTTTCAGCCTGTTTTCCGCCAGGCCGGTATTGCATATCGCGTTACCACGCCCATTTTTATAACTCCCCCCGTGCAATGCGGTTTTCCGCTTGTCCCGCAATAATTTCGCCCGCCCTTCCCCGCCGATGTTACCATTCCGGGTAAGCTGAGGAACGCCCTTCGATGGAGTGGATCGACCACATCATAATGCTCTCGTCCGGCCTGATTGTGCTGAGCATTCTGGTCGGGTTGGTCTCGACCCGTTTCGGGGCGCCGCTGCTGCTGGTGTTCCTGATCCTGGGCATGCTGGCGGGTGAAGATGGACCCGGCGGCATTTATTTCGACAACTTCCATGTGGCCTACGCGGTCGGCAGCCTGGCGCTGGCCATCATCCTGTTCGACGGCGGCCTGCGTACCGAGCGCAAGGATTTCCGCGACGTGCTCGCACCCGCCGCGACACTGGCAAGCGTGGGCGTGGTGATCACCGCCGCCATCGCCGGGCTGGCAGCGAAATGGTTCATGGGCGTCGGCTGGATCGAGGGGCTGCTGGTCGGCTCCATCGTGGCCTCAACCGACGCCGCGGCGGTGTTCTTCCTGCTCAATGTCCGCGGCGTGCGGCTGAGGGACCGGCTGCGCGCCACGTTGGAGGTGGAAGCCGGCCTGAACGATCCCATGGCCGTGTTCCTGACCATTACCTTTCTGACCATCCTGCAGGCGAGCAATGCCAGCCCGATGGACACGGCGCAGACGCTGATGACCCACGCCATCGTCCAGTTGCTGGGCGGCGTCGTGTTCGGGGTGCTGGGCGGCAGCCTGCTGCTGACCATGGTCAACCGCCTGAACCTGTCCGCCGGTCTCTATCCGGTTCTGGCGGTCGCAGGCGGCCTGCTCGTGTTCGCCGCGGCCCAGTCCTTCGGCGCCAGCGGCTTCCTCGCCGTCTATCTGGCGGGCTATGTGTTCGGCCGGCGCCGGCACAAGGCAACCCAGCTGATCGAGCGGTTCACCGACGGCATGGCATGGCTCAGCCAGATCGCCATGTTCCTGATCCTGGGACTGCTGATCACACCCTCGAAGCTGCTGCCCATGCTGGCGGCGTCCATCGGCATTGCCGCCGTGCTGATCTTCATCGCCCGCCCGGTGGCGGGCTTCGTGTGCCTGTGGCCGTACAAGTTCAGCCCGCGCGAGATCGGCTTCGTGTCGTGGGTCGGCTTGCGGGGCGCGGTGCCGATCTATCTGGGCACCATCCCGATCCTGGCCGGTGTCCCCGGCTCGCAGGAATGGTTCAGCGTGGTCTACATGGTGGTGATCACCTCGCTGGTGGTGCAGGGATGGACCATCGGGCTGTCGGGCCGCTGGCTGAACGTGGTGCTGCCGCCGCGCCCCGCCGCGCCGCCACGGATCGACATCGACCTGCCGCACGACATCGGCAAGGGCATGATGGCCTATACGGTCCAGCCCGACAGCCTGGCCATGCGGCGCAGCATGGCGCGCCTGCCACTGCCCGACGAGGTCTCGGTAGTCTCGATCATCCGTGACGGGACGATCAGGGGTGCGAGCGAGGTGGAACATCTGGCTCCCGGCGACGACGTCCTGCTGCTGACGCCGTCCGAGCATGTGGCGCTGCTCGACCGGGTGTTCGGCACCAAGGGCGGCGCCCGCGACACGGCCGTGGACCTGCTGGGCGAGTTCACCTTCGCCGCCGATACGCCGGTGGGCGCGGTGACCGAGATTTACGATGCCGTGGTGCCGGCGAACCAGCGCGACGTGCCGCTGGGGCAGTTCATGGAGACCCATCTGCTGACCCGGCCCAGTGCGGGCAAGCGCCTGCGGCTGGGCGCCATCGAATTGATCGTGGCCGAGACCCGCAAGGACCGCGTCACCCGCGTCGCCATCGAACTGGAGCCCATGGAAGGCTCGATCAGGCGCTTCGACCCCTGGCTGATCTGGATGCGATCCGTGTTGTGGCTGCCGCTCGAGCGGCGGCTGCTGGCCATTCTGCCAAAAATTCCAAAGCCGGTCTGGTGGGGCCGGTAATCCGGCGACGCCGGCTCGCCCCCGCCCTAAAGCTTGGCCACGCCGTCGATCTCGACGATCAGGTCCCGGTGGGCCAGTTCGCGGACGCCGATGGCGGTCCAGGTGGGATAGGGATCGTTGACGTAACGGTCCTTCACCTCGGCGAACAGGGCAATGCTGTGCTGCAGCTCGATGTGGTAGCTCTTCATGTCGACCAAATTGTCGAAGGTCGCGCCGACCTCGTCGAGGATCGCCTTCATGTTCTCGAAGCAGAGTTCGAACTGGGCCTCGTGGTTCCGGGGGATCGAGCCTTCGGGCATGATGCCGATGGCGCCCGAAATGTAGAGCGTGTCGCCAACCAGCAGCCCGGGCGAGTAATGCCAGTTGTCGTGCAGGCTCTTCAGCCGGTCGGGTACGATCATCTTCTTCTGCATGACTCGCTCCTGTTCGGTTGGATCATCTCCCTATCGGGACAGCCCGAAAGGGAGATGATCGATCCTGAGTTGCCGGAGCAGCCTGGGGCTGCTCTAGAGACCGCCGGTCACCGGCCAGATCTGACCGGTAATCCAGCCGGATGCGGGCGCGGCGAGATAGACGACGGCCGCACCGATATCCATGGGCGTGCCGAAGCGGCCCGCCGGTATGTTCGCCTTCTTCAGCAGGTCCGGCAGGCCGGATTCGTCGATACCGAGCGCGTTCATCACCACCTCGGTCGGAATCCAGGCCGGCTCGATGGCGTTGACCCGCACGCGCGGCGCCAGCTCGCGGGCGAAGGTCTCGGTCAGGCTGTTCACCGCCGCCTTGGCCGCGCCGTAATGGCCGCTGCCCGGCACCGGGCCACGCGCCGCCCGCGACGAGATGTTGATGACCGCGCCGCCGTCCGCCATTTGCTTCACCGCCGCGACCGTGCCTGCCCAGACAGAAGTGAGATTGGTGTCCATGCAGTGGTGCCATGAGTCGGGCGAGGCGCCGGTCAGCGGCCCCATATAGGTCGAGCCGCCGGCATTGTTCACCCAGATGCTGAGCTTGCCGAAATTGTCGACAGCGGCCTGCGCCAGCGCGTCCAGCGACTGGGCATTGGTGACGTCGGTGGGCACGGCAAGCGCCTTGCCGCCACTGGCGACGATATCGGCGGCGACCCGTTCGACATCGTCCTTGCGCCGCGCCGCAAGCACCACCGCCGCACCCGCCTCGGACAGCGCATGGGCGATGCCCTCGCCGATGCCGCGGCCGCCGCCGGTGACCACCGCCACCTGACCGTCGAGCCTGTACTGGTCGAGAATGCCCATCAGTGACCTCCGGTCACGGGCAGCATCTGGCCGGTCACCCAGCCGGAGGCAGGCGAGCACAGATAGACCACGGCGGCGCCGATATCCTGCGGCTTGCCGAAGGTGCCCATGGGAATGGCAAGCTGCTTGGCGAGCGCCGGCAGTCCGCTTTCGTCGGCGACGCCCAGCGCGGCCATCATCACCTCGGTGGGGATGTAGCCCGGCATGATGGCGTTGACCCGGATATTGGGCGCCAGTTCGCGGGCAAAGGTCTCGGTCAGGCTGTTGACGGCGGCCTTGGCCGCGCCGTAATGGCCGCTGCCCGGGATCGGACCGCGCGCCACCAGCGACGAGATGTTGACGATGGCGCCGCCCTCGGTCATCCGCTTGACCGCAGCGACCGTCGCCGCCCAGACGGCGGTGATGTTGAGGTCGACACAATCCTGCCAGTCCTTGGCAGACAGTTCGGTCAGCGGTCCCATGGCCCGCGAGCCGCCGGCGTTGTTCACCAGGATGGTCAGCTTGCCGAAATTGTCGACGGCAGCCTGTGCCAGTGCCTCGAGCGCCTGGGAATTGGTGACATCGGTCGGCACGGCGATCGCGCGCCCCCCCTTGGCGTTGATGTCGGCGGCAACCTTTTCCACCTCGGCGGCGCGGCGGGCGGCTACCACCACGGCGGCGCCCGCGTCGGACAATGCGTGTGCAATGCCCTCGCCCAGGCCGCGTCCACCACCGGTGATAACCGCGACCTGCCCGTCGAGCCGATACTGCTCCAGAACTCCCATGCAACTCTCCCCGTTAATGCTCGTTGAAGTTTAGCACACCGCACCGGACGCACAGGCGAAAAGGCGGCCCCATTGGGAAAACGGCTCCCGCGTTCACATATTCTGTTGTGGGAGTGAAACCGAATCGGAGGAAGGAAATGGCGAAGCTATCGAGTCTGATTTTGCCAGCGATCCTGGCGCTGGGGCTGTCCCTGCCGGCGGGCGCCGCGCCCGCCGAGCCTGAAGGCGACCCCGCGGAGCCGGCGCCGCTGGCAGACCCCGCCACAGTCAGGCCCACTGCGACCGTAGGATTCTCTCCGGCCATGAAGGACACGATCCGCGCCTATTACAAGGGCAAGGGATGTGCTCGCGGCATGGCCGAGCCTGTGGCCGGCTGCATCCCACGCCGCGATCCGTCGACGGCACCGCGCTACAGCGTCGGCAAGCCGTTGCCATCGGGCATGGAGGCCGCACCGCTGCCGAAGCCTTTGGCCAGTGCGATGGCGGCACCCGAAGGATACGGCTTCGGTCTCGTGGATGGCGATGTGCTGCTGCTTGCCGACGACAACAGGCGGGTTGCCGACACCTATCCGGCGATCGACCCCGCGGCACCCTAGGCCGGGCTGCCCGGCGCCGGCGGTTACAGTTATTTCGCCGCCGCGGCGCCGGTTCTCGAAGACGGATCGTGATTGTTGGCGGCAGGCGCCGGCGCCTTCTTGAGATATTTGTCGAACGTCGCCTTGAGCGTGCCGTCGGCCGTGATCTTGTCCAGCCACGCATCCACCGCGCGCAGCAGCGCCTCGTCCTGCGGCATGACATAGGCTTTCTCGGTCAGGTTGAAGGCCCCTTTCATGGCGGCGCAAAGCTTGGGGTTGCGCGCCGCCTGCCACTGGACCTCGATCTTGTCGGTGACCATGACGTCGGCCCGGCCGGCGGCGACCTCGTCGAAGATGCGGGTGTTGTCGGGGAAAACGGTGACGTCGGCGTTGAGCAGCTTGGCCTGGGCAAAGCGCTCGTTGGTGCCGCCCGGATTGACGATGACCTTCACGCCCTTGCGGTTGATCTCCTCCAGCGTGTCGTATTTCTGTTCGTCGCCGCAGCGGACGATAGGCGTCTTGCCGTCATTCAGGTAGCTGCGGCTCTGGAAGGCTTCGCGCTGACGCTCCTGGGTCCTGCTGATCCCGCCCATGCCGATGTCGAACTTGCTGGACTTGAGGTCCTGCATCAATGTCGGCCATGTGGTCTGCACGAATACCAGTTCGACATCCATGCTGGCGGCAAGGTTGCGGGCCAGGTCCACATCGATGCCCGACCAGCCGTCGGCGGTCCTGATGGTGAACGGCGCATAATCGCCGGTGGTGCCGACACGCAATTGCTTGCGCGCCATGATACGGTCGAGCAGCGAGCCCTGCGCCGCATAGGCGACCTTGCGGGCCGTTTCGGCAATCCCGGACAGGGCGCCGGGCGCCAGGCCTCGCTGATGGGCGGCGGTATTGAGGATGGACAGCAGATGGTCGCGCTGGTCCGGCACGTCGAGCAACGGCCGCACCAGCACCAGCTGGGCGAGGATCGCGTCACCCGCCCGCGCGATCGAGGGCCGCAGCACGCTGTTCAGATCAAGGTCGGGCTGGGCGGCGGGAAGACCATTGGTCTTCCAGACCGCGAACCAGCGGCGCTGAACCGCCTTCGACGCTTCCATCTGGGCCGACAGGAACGGACGCGCCGTCGGAAAGTCCAGCCCTGACGTCTCGGCCTGGGCGGCCGCGGCATCAAGCACCCGGGCCTCCTGTTCGAGATCCTCGATCGGCCTGCCGTGACGCCACTTCCACGCCGCGACGTGTTCGCCCAGATCGAGCCGGTAAAGGATCAGGTCGGCGAAGCGCTGGATTTCCGGCGCCGGCGGCTGATCGGCGGACGCCGTCCGCATCCCTGTGACCAGGGCCAGCGCGAGTACGACGATGCCGAGCATCGACTTCATGACTTCTCCCAACATGGCCTTTGGTGGCGGCTCCCGATCATATATGTGAATGCCCCGGCGGCGCCACAATGTCAGACCGCGTGCTCAAGCGCGCGTCAGGTATGTCTCGAGATTGGTCCGGAAGGCATCCGACAGCCGCTCGCCCTTGCGGGTTTCGCGGCTGATATGAACCATGGTGAGCAGCGCCGTGGCCATGCAGGTCTCGCCCAGAAAGATACCCTGCCCCATCGCGAACGAGCTGTTGCCGATGCGATCGACGCGGGTGCCGACCGTCAATTCGCCGGTCTCACGGATTTCCTGCAGATAGCGGATGGTCTGTTCGGCCACGACGAACCCGCCGATCGCATCGGCGGGCAATTGCTGGCGGATGGTGAGGTTCAGCAGCCGGTAACGGCCTTCCTCCAGATAGGCGGCGATCACGCTGTTGTTGACATGCGCCTGCTGATCCAGGTCGCGGATGCGCACCAGGATCGGCGTGAATACGGCGTAGCTGGCCCGGCGCGCCAGCGCATCCCAGTCGGTGTTGCTCATGGACGGCTCAATAGATCGTGTACGCGCCGTCGATCACCAGCGTATCGCCGGTGTGGAATCGCGACGCGGGACTGGCCAGATAGACGGCGATGGCAGAGAAATCCTCGCCGTCGGCCCAGCCGCCCATGGGCACGCGGCTGATGACGTTCTCGTTGAACTTGTCCCAGCCCTGGGCGCCCGCAGTCATTTCCGAACGCACCCAGCCGGGGCAGATGCTGTTGACCGTGATCTTGTATCGCGCCAGCTCGACCGCCATGGCGCGGCACATGGTGACGACCGCCCCCTTGGTGGCGGCATAGTGCTCGTTGCGTGCGGCGCCGTGTATGGCGGCGGTCGATGCGATACCCACGAGGGAGCCGCCGCCATCGCCGTTCTTGGCACGCTCGACCATGTGGCGAGCCGCCTCGCGCAGGGTGAACAGCACGCCATGCAGATTTACCCCTTCCATTTTCCGGAAGTCCTCGATGGAGATGTCGAACAGATCCTTGCGCCTGATCGAGATTCCCGCATTGGCGATGGCCTGATCGAGCCGGCCGAACTCCTTCAGGATATCGGCCACACCCGCCTTCACCGCATCCTCGTCGGATACATCGATCACCGCGGCACGCACGTCGCCGCCATGCTGCCTGAGGCGCTCGGCAGCCCGGGCGTTCTTTTCCTCGTTGGTGCCCCAGATCACCACGGACGCACCATGCATGGCCAGGCCCTCGGCCATGCCGATGCCGATGCCGCCATTGCCGCCGGTGACCAGCGCCACCTTGCCCTTCAGATCGAACAGATTCTTCATCGCTGCCTCCGCACTGGACCGGCCGGCACGCTAGACCGGATCGGCCCCCGGGAAAAGCCCCGATGGACCGGGCATCAAGGCGAGGCGGCGGCCGACGCAGCCTTCAGGTCGAGCCGGAAGGTCAGGAACTCGGCCGGCCGGAGCGGCGCGAATCCCACCACCATGTTGACGTTTCCCTGCCTGATGTCGGCGTCGGTCGTGGTCTGGCGCCCGCACTGGACGAACCAGGCGTCGCGGGGCCTGGAACCGATTAATGCGCCTGCCCGCCACAAGTCTTCCAGGAACCCGTCGGCGCTGGCGCGCAGGCCCTGCCACAGCGGCTCGTCGTTCGGCTCGAACACCGCCCAGTCCAGGCCCCGGCGCAACGAGCGTTCGATGAACAGCACCGTGCGCCGTACGGCCAGGTAGCGCCATTCCGGCTCGGCCGACAGGGTGCGCGAGCCCCAGACCAGCGGGCCGGCCGAACCCATGGCGCGAATCACATTGATGCCCTGGGGATTGAGGAGTTCCTGCCGCTGGGCGGTAACGACGGTGTCGAGACCCGCGCCGGAAATGGTGGCGCCTGGTCCGGCCGGCGCCTTCCACACGCCGCGCTCCCGTCCAAAGCGCGAGATGATGCCAGCAACGCTGCCGCTGGGCCCGGCATCGGCGTGATTGGACAGCCTGAGGCGAGGGTAATAGAGCGCCGTATCGGGCGAACGAAGCGGCGCGGCCCCGAGCAGCCAGGCCGTCATGTCGGCGTCGCCCGACAGGCCGGGCGGCGGATCGACCAGCAGGGTGGCGCGGTGAAGCCGGCAGACGGCAAGCGCCTTTTCGTACAGCGCGACGGCGCGGTCCGCCACATGGACCGCATCGGGCATGCACAGCAGGTCAAACAAGTCGGTGCGGGACGCGGCCAGCACATTGAGGCCCTCTTCCAGCGACGCCCCGGAATTGCTGGGCGTGCGCACCAGCAGCGCCCCGCCGCCGCCATTCAGGAAGAACTGGGAGACCGCCATCGGCGCTTCGCCCAGGCCCCGGCCCCCGCCAAAATCCCGCTCGAACTCGAACTGGCTGGAAACAGCGACCGCCTTGCCGGTCGGCCCGTGCGAAAAGGCGCCGACGAAAGCGCAAATGCCGGTTTCCGCTGCCGCGACCGGCCGCGGCGGAACGCCGGTCAAGCCGGCTTCAACACCCGCGGCCTCGGGCATGGACCGGGTCATGGAGCGCATCCAGCGGACGACCTGCTTGAGAGCCATGCGCGAGGATTGCGCGCCAACATGGCGAATTTAAGGGCCAGATATCGTGCCCGGCGAGCATCAACGACGACCGCCGCCAGGGCGCTTCAATCGAATTCTAGCGCCATTTTTCTGCCGCCGTGCGCAGCCACACCTTCACCGGTTGGGGCAGCCTGGACCGCAGCCGGGGCCTAAGGCCCGCCGCCATGTTCCAGCGCGCCATGTCCAGGGCCGGCGCAACCGGCGGACGCGCTGCATCCAGCCGGTCCAGCAGCGCGGCGTAGGCGTCCATCTGACGCTCGAGGGTGAACCGCGTCGCGGCTGTCGCCGCCGCGGCCGCCGACAGGCGGTGAAGCAATGGCCGGTCCTGCGCCAGCCGGCGCAGCGCCGCCGTGGCCGACGCGGTCTGGCCAATGGGAAACAGCAGCCCGTCGTGACCGTCGGTAACGGCGGCGTCGGTCACGCCCCTGATCTGGGACGCCACGGGAACACAGCCGCTGGCCATCGCCTCCAGCAGCACCAGCGCGAAGCCTTCGGTGCGGCTGGGAAACAGCAGCACGTCGCTACGGCGATACAGGCCGGCCAGGACGTCCTGGCTCACGGGGCCGGTGAACGACACCTTGTGAGGAATTCTGGCGAGGCGGCGCTCCAGCGCAGCGCGATCGGCGCCGTCACCCGCCACGGTCAGCTCCAGAGTGACGTCGCCCAACGGCGCCAGGATGTCGGGGATCCAGAGGCAGCCCTTATCCGCATCGGCCAGCCGGCCGGCCACCAGGACGCGCAGCACGCCGTCATCGGGACGTTCCCGGCCTTCTGCAGCGAACGGCGCGCCGACGCCGTGCGGGATCAGCGACACCCTTGCCGCATCGAAGCCCCAATCCGCTGGCAGGTCCTCGTGCATCCGGGGCGCGATGGCGATGGTGTGGTGGAGCCAGTCGCGGATCGCCCGCGCCCATGTATACATGCCGTTGCCGATGCCATGGAGGATCAGCACCTTCGTCATGCTCTCGGGCAGATAACGGGCAAGATTTGCCGTATGAGGCTCGACCAGGATGTTGAAGAACACCCCGTCGTAGCCGCCGTCCATGACGGCCCGGTAGAGCGCCCCGGCAAGCTGGCGGTCAGTCAGGCCGGCACGGTCGATCAGTGTGCCGGCGCCGGAATCATGAACCGGTTTGCGGTCGCGAACCCCGATGCGCTTCAACTCGATGCCGCGGGGCGCCAGCCCGGCGGCCAGCACATTATAGAATGTGGTCACACCGCTCAGATGCGCCGGCCCGAAAAACGCATATTTCTTGCTCACGCCCGCCCCATGCCGATCCCTCCTGTGGAGAATGGGCAGAATGACGGCTCAGGCAACGCCGGTCATCCATTATCCAGCCAGGACGCCGAAGGGCCGCCGCAAATGCGGCGGCCCTGTTTGCGTGAATAGGGGTTGGCGGGGCTTTCAGGTAAACCGGTTCGGCGACGGTGCCGGCCGATTTCCTAGCGGCACTTCACGTCACCGCGGTCGATCTCGCGGCCGACCAATGCGCCGGCGCCGGCGCCGACCACTGTGCCCAGCACCTTGTCCCGATGACCGGCGACCGCGTTGCCGACGATGGCGCCGCCGACCGCACCAGCTATGGCGCCGCCAGTGCCCTTGTCGCGTTTGCAGTGGCGGTCATAGTCGCGGCCGTGATGGCGGTCATGGTAGCCGTCATGGCGATAGTCGCGGTGATGACGGTCGCCCGCCACGGCCGGACCGGCGACACACAAGGCCAGGACCGTGGCCAGAATGGCTTTTTTCATGACGTTAACTCCTATATGGCGGATTGGCGCGCGCGGCGCCTGCTCCATAACCGGTGATAACGCCGGCGGTGGTGCAAAGTTGCGGCCGCTGTGGTTCAAAGTTGTGGCAAAGAGGAGTTTTTGCAGGCCTACCCGCGACGCCGGCAGGTTTCACCGGCACACGGCGCTGCCATCAGCGGCAGGCCATATCACACTGGATTCATTGGGATTGGTCCGCGGCTGGCGCTCCCTAGGGGACTCGAACCCCTGTTTTCGCCGTGAGAGGGCGGCAAAGCGCACTTTCACGAACATATGCGAACATTTCATCCTTCCTGAACACCGCAGAAAGCCTTAGATTTACAGTCGCGTGCGTTCGTCGATGTTCGCACAGGGATTTACAGGAAAATTACAGGACGACGCCAATCCATGGCCAGAACGGTCCGAAACGCCAAGATCGACAGCCGCTCCGGACGCGCCGGGCTCAAGGTCCGGCACGAGCCCTACTGGACTGTGCTGACGGGTGGCCGGGCGCTCGGCTACCGGAAGGGCAAGGTGGGCACCTGGGTCGGCCGCTACCGCACCGAGCAGGGGGAGCGCTATCACAAGTCGCTCGGTGTCGCCGACGATGCGCTCGACGCGAACGGCGAAGACATCCTGTCATATGCTCAGGCGCAGGAGCGAGCGCGCGACTGGTTCAAGGACCTGGAGCGGCGGCTGACTCACGGCATCGCCAAGGATCAGGTCTACACCGTCGGCCGGGCTTGTGACGACTACCTCAACTGGTTTGAAACCCACCGGAAGTCGCACATTCAGACGAAGAGCGTCATCGACCAGTTTATCCAACCGGAGCTGGGCGATATTGAGGTCAACAAGCTCACCAAGAAGCGGATCGAGGAATGGCAGAGGCAGCGGACCAAGGATAAGGCCAGGGTCCGAAGCCGCCGCGGGGAGCCGCTCCAGTTCAAATCCAAGGACGATCCGGAAGCCGAGCGGCGCCGGAAAAGCACCGCGAACCGACAGTTGACGGTCCTGAAAGCCATCCTGAACCGCGCCTTCGATGATGCCAGAGAAACCGGCGTCTCGAGCGATGACGCCTGGCGAAAGGTGAAGCCGTACAAAGATGTTGAGCGCGCCCGTGTTCGGTGGCTCGCCGACGACGAGTTGTCCCGCTTCCTGTCGGCGGCGGCGAAGGTCGGTCACAACGAGGATCCGGGCCTATTCGAGTTCGCGAAGCTCGCGACGGGCGCGCTTCTCCTTGGCGCCAGGTATGGCGAGTTGGTCAAGGGCCGGGTGGCCGACTTCGACCCTGCTGCCGGCACGGTGTTCATTCCGGAATCGAAGTCCGGCAAGGCGCGGCATGTCGTGCTGACCGACGAAGGTCGAGAGTTCTTCACCGCGCTCGTTGCGGGTCGTCCGGGGGATGCATTGCTGTTTCGTGATGCGAGTGGCAATGCCTGGGGCAAGTCCCAGCAGGCGCGGCCGATCACCGAGCTTTGCGCCAGGGCCAAGATCGCCCCGGCAATAGGCGTCCATGCTCTTCGTCACACCTACGCCTCGAGGCTGGTTTCACGCGGAGTGCCCTTGATGGTCGTCGCGCAGCAGCTAGGCCACGCCGACACGCGGATGGTCGAGAAGCATTATGGGCACCTCGCCCCGAACTACGTCACAGACACGGTGCGCGCCAACTTTGGCGAGTTGGGGCTCAAGCGGCCTGCGGTCGTGACCCTAGGCAGCGGGAGAACGTCAGCGTGAGAGACGGACGCCAGGACAACGTTGTCAACCTCAGGGGGGCCTTTCAGTGGGAGGAACTGGTCGACACGGTTAGCGGTCAAGACGCGAAAGGCTTGGTGACAACCGACTATGTCGAACGCATATCCGCTGCGATCGCGCGTCGCGCGGGCGTTGAGCCAGCGCGCTCCCTTCAATGGCTGCTAGACCGAATTCGCTTCGTGGTCGCCGGCGTTCTCCTTGCTCTGCGAGACGACGAGCGAGCGCCGATTGAAAGTCCAAAGGCAACCAGAATTCTGCTGGACACCTTGGCCGCAGCGTCTGCCTCTGCGGCGGATGCTGCTCGCGCCATCATCGAATCCCCCAGCGCACAGAGTGCACTTTGGCGCGAACTCGGGGCGGAAATTGCTGCGGCGCCTGACCATGACCCCATACAGGAAATCGAAGCGATCACCACCAGTCTGGACGTGATGCGGCGTCAAGGTCATTCCCTATCACTGATCGCGAAGCGTGCGGCGGAAGCAGAAGCGGAAAGGATGCTCTCCTATCGGCTGGAAAAAATATTTCTTGCCGAGCGGGATTTCGCATCCGCCCTCCTGACGCTCATTTACAAGGTATATCTGGACAAAATACCGACACTATCAAATGAAGAAACCGCCGATTCTCGAGAGGGTTCATATTACTGGTTCGTGAAATCTATATTGAGCCACATCGGGCTCGGACACCTTAGTCATGCTACTCTTAGTAAGAGATTAAGGCTGCATATTCAGAATTTAAAGTCGGGAAACATCCAAGCGGATTTCATCGAGGATTAGGACCAAGAGAGTCCCCACGCGGCCGTGTTTAAGTGTTTGCATTCGCCGAGTTTCTCCCTTGCTCGGCGAGTCACAACATGAGGAACACCGCCATGAAACTCATTCACGTAAACGCCGTGTGCGGCAGGACCGGGCTGGGGCGCACGAAGGTCTACGAGCTCCTCAATGCCGGCCGGATCAGGTCCGTGAAAATCGGCGACCGTCGGCTGGTCGAGGAGGGTTCCGTCGACGAGTTCATCCAGTCGCTACTTGACGAACAGAACCCCGGCAGCAAGGCCGCCTAAATAGAAAACCCCGCCGCGGGGGCGAACCGCGACGGGGCTTGAATTTCTTCGAATACCTCCACGACGAGGCGACCATGAAACTAACCCGAAGCGCATCAAGGGGCAAGAACGCACACGCGGCGGCCCCGGACTTCAGCGCCGAAATTGCCCGCCGGCTTCTCGCGTTCTGCCCGATATCCGGCCCTGACGCGTGCTTTCTCCACAAGGTCGCGAACGGCGCGCGGCTCTCCCCAACCGGCCATGACCGACTGATTGATGCGGTCTGGCGGATCGAGTGCGGAGGCCAGGCATGACGAAGCACACTGACCAGCAAATGGGCAAACCGCCAGCCTGGAAGTATCCCACAACTCCGAAGCGCCGGACGCGGAAGTCGATCAAGACGTCGAGCAGATGTTGCCGGCCGAAGCGCAAGGTCGATGCCGAGCGGCGCCGGAAGCTTGCCGCCATCTGGGCCGGGAGTTGTTGATGCTCGACGAGGCCGAGGAACGCAAAGGCTATTACCGGCGCAAGCTGGAATTTGTCGAACGGATGGCGAGAGACCACGAACTGAACGCCGCCGCCTTGCGGGTTGGGATTGCCCTTACGTCTTTTGTAAATTGGTCGCGCGGCTACGCTTGGCCCAGCCTGGAACTCCTCGCAGAGCGAACCGGTCTCGCTCGGCGGTCTGTAATAAGGGCCATCGAGTTGCTCGTCAGGCATCGATGGTTCGAGGTAGAGCGGCCGGACGATGGTCGATACTCGACCAACAATTACTGGCCTTGCCTGGACCGAGAGAACCTTAGGCAGACGGCGGAGGAGGAAGAGAACCCAGGCGCAGCCAGCAGTGACCAATTCGTCACCTCTGATGGGCCGGCGGCAGGGGTGACCAATTCGTCCGGCAGGGGTGACCAATTCGTCATTTCAGGGGTGACCAATTCGTCCGGCAGGGGTGACCAATTCGTCACCCAACCTGTAGAAAGACCTGTTGAAGCTACCTGTTTAAAAGAGCAGGCCGCTGACGCGGCATTTACAGGGGATTTTCAGGAAGAAGAACGCAGGCCAAGACCGAAGCCTCCCTCCGCTGAGAGCGGTATTGCCCGAGCAGCGGACAATGTAGTTCTGCTGCACCGAAACAGCGAAGACGCCGGGGACGATATTAAGCGGGAACTCGACCTGGCCAGTCGACCAGACGCGCGTGAGGCACTTACGGCCTGGGCACAACTCACTGTGGACCTCGCCGAGATGGTTCTGGATAGAGCGACGCTGCTGCAACGTCAGATCCTCGCCCAAGCGTATCGAAGCTATGACGAGGGCAGAGTGCGAGAAATCTATCACCAAATCTCTTGCGGGATGCCGGATGCGGGCCTCCCGGCCTTCCCCCAACGCAAACCCCTTTTTTGAGGATCACCCTCACATGAGCGACGACCAAACAAACGACGAGATCCTGATAGGCCACTTCGAAAAGAACCGGGTCGAGGACGTCCGGGCGCGCTTCTGCACCTACCACGGCAGGCGCTATCTGGACATCCGAGCCTTCGCCACCAGCAATGCCACCGGCGAGCGGGTGCCGACGCGGAAGGGCATCGCGCTCGATCCCGACAAGCTCGAGGAACTGCGCGACTTGGTCGACCTGGCGATCGAGGCGCGCGACGGAGGCCGACATGCTGCTGGATGATGTTCCCGCAGACGTCGCCGCCATCGCCGAAGCCCCACCGGTCCTGGGCGCGCTCCCCCTGGAATGGCGACAGGAAGCCGTCTACCTGGCGCGACGGATCTGGCCGGCATCTTGGCTGAACAGGTTCATCATCTTGCTCAGCATCGACGCCTACTTGGTCAAGGCCGAGGCGAGACACGCCACCGCGCGGCCGTCGCGAGCAACAGTCGTTGCCGTCATTCTGGAAGTCTGGAACGCGCCGTGGATCGAGACGCCCAGCGCGGCGTTGATCTACGGCATGTGTGATGCCAGCGCCCGGCCGGAATGGCGTGCTGCGGCGCAGGACTGGGCCTCATTGCACGGCTACGGCTGGCTGCTGGACCGCCTGGACGCTGGGGATCCGGGTATCCGGCAAGCGCTCGTGGACCTCGAGGCCGGCCAATACCGGCCCGTGCTGGCGAGCTGACGGCCATGGAGAGGCATCTGATATTCGCCCGCCGCGGCGCCGACGGCAATCATGTCGAGATCGTGCATCACGACCTCGACGGCGATGAGGGCCGAACTCTCGTCCTGCCGCTCACCCGGGAGGAAGCGTTGCGGCTCGCCGTGGACGCCCTCACGCTGGCCGTGGGGTTGCCGAGAGCAGGGGAGCCGACATGAGCCTTCCGGCACACCTTGCCCCTGTCGTGTTCGGAATGGTTGCTACAATGCGTCCATTGGGCTGGGCAGACCGACTCGCGTTCATCGCCTGGCGCCGAAACACCTACGAAAACTTCAGACTATGCTTCGGCACCACAGAGGGCCTGGAAGGCTTCCCACCATTCGGCGTCGTGCTCGAGGACGTGCTGGAGGCGCTGGGTTGGCCGCGAATCGACTGCTTCGACGCCGCCGCGCTATACGGGCTCGTCGAGGACCAACATTTGAGGATGGCGGCCTGGCAATGGGCAACCGGTGCTGGTTACGTCGAGGCTTTGCACGGCTTCACAAGCGCCCCTGATGCCTATCTGGCCCAACGGAAGCACGACGCCGCTGAGCGGGTCTCGTCGACCGTACACTGAGCCCGACGCCAAATTTCGCGCGCGCGCCCGCGTCGGTCCAGTGGTGTGTGTCCAGATGGAACCAAGAGCTCCCGCGAACGATTCACATGGACCGGCCGCGACGGTTCGTTATCATCGGTTGAAAGGGGTGTGAGGCATGACGAGAAGCCTGTTTGCAGAGAGAGACGGCGGGCCAGCTGTGGCCCCTATTTCGCCGCGGCGGGAACTCGGGGCATACGAGGCGCTGTGGCTTGAGGACGGCGCAAGTTTCAAGACCATTGCTGAGCGCTTCCAGCGCGATCCCTCTGCGCTTCCCGGCGACTTCGTCAGCCACCAAGAGGCAGATGCCCGCGCTGGCGAGGTGCTGGATATCCTGAAGACGGCTGGTGTGCATCAGTTCGGCGTCAGGATACATCACGCTGGCGACTACCCGGCCAAGCTCCGCGACGCGAAATATCCTGTCGAGATGCTGTACTTTCAAGGCACCTGGGAACTCTCGGAGACCCGTTGTGTCGCGGTGGTAGGGAGCCGGGAGGCAACAGACGAGGGTAAGCGCCGGGCAGCGCGCCTGGCAGCGGAATTGGTCAGGAAAGACTTCACAGTGGTCTCTGGCCTTGCGACCGGGATTGATACCGCCGCCCACCAGGCCGCGCTTGAGCAGGGTGGCCGCACCATCGCGGTAATCGGTACGCCGTTGGGCACCTACTATCCGCGGCAAAACCGCGAACTCCAAGACCGGATAGCGAATGACTTCCTCCTGATCTCACAGGTGCCGGTTCTGCGGTATAAGGCCCAGGCGGTGCCCCAGAACAGGCTGTTCTTCCCTGAGCGTAACGTCACGATGAGCGCGCTAACCGAGGCCACGATCATCGTCGAGGCCGGCAACACCTCCGGGACGTTGACCCAGGCGCGGGCGGCGCTTCACCAGGGCCGGAAACTATTCATCCTCGATTCCTGCTTCGAGCGGACGGATATCACCTGGCCGGCGCGTTTCGAGAAGGAAGGTGCTATACGCGTTCGGACCCCAGACGACATCTGGGCTGCCCTTGGCTGATCCGCTTCGCCTCAGCCTGATCGACGACGGCAACCGGGGCGACCACTCGCACCTGACCGCGCAGGATACCTGTTACTACCTCCGCGAATACACGAGCCACGCCGGCTTCGCGGCAGGCGCGACAAACAACCTGATCTCCAACCTGAAGAAGAAGCCCAGCGAGAGCCACAGACCAGGATTCCATTACAAGGCCCGCGCAGTCGCCGAATGTACCCGCGATCTGGCCTCGGCGTTGAACCCCGAGTGGCTCGACAATGCGACGCTGGTGCCGGTCCCCAGCTCCAAGGCGCGATCCCATCCCGATTTCGACGACAGGGTGACGCGGATTTGCAGGGGCATCCGGCCGGGTAACATCGATGTGCGGGAATTGGTCGTTCAAGATGCGTCGATGATTGCCTCCCATGAAGCCGGTTTCCAGCGGCATACTATCCAGGACCTGCTTGCGGTCTACTCGATCGATGAGAGCCTGGTGAACCCTGAGCCAAAGGCAATCGGAATCGTCGATGACGTGCTCACCGCTGGCACGCATTACCGCGCCATGCACACCGTCCTCAGCAACCGCTTCCCCAGCGTCTCGATTGTCGGAGTGTTCATCGCAAGACGGATTTTTCCGCCGCAGGTCACGCTCCAAGACCTGCTGGCACGACAGAAGAAGTAGTACGTCAGACAGCAAGAAGGGTGTCCATCCCACATGGCGCAGGTTCTGGTTGATGGAAGAGAGGTAGCCCCGGGCGGCGATCTGCCCGTTAGGACCGTCGCCGTCACGTCCGAAACGGCTCCCGGGGCGTGAGTCGAATATGCCACGTCTGGCACCGCGGCTCCACTCTCTGCTTCGCCGTATCTCGATCTGGGCCTTCTCAGCCGCGCGGCGGCGTGTCCTAATAGGCAGATATCAACGTTGACTATTCGGAGGCTCGCATGGCGCCGACCGCACGATGGATTTTAGGGCTGATGGTCATGTTCGCCGGCATGGGGCTGATGGGCTCTGCCGGGTTCATGCCGGGCCTCATCGCCTTGATTGGTGGCCTGGTGATAGTGCCACCCACAGGCCAATTCATTGCCCGCGCCATCCCCGCCCTGGGCGAAACCAGGAGAGCATTTGGCTGGGGCGCAGCGCTTCTGCTCGTTGGCGTGGTGTGGGCTGGCGCGAACGTGCAGCCGGATCGCGAGCCACCGCCGGCGCCACCACCGGAGAAAGCCGTCAAGTCTTCGGCGGGCGCTGAGATCGCGTCCATGCCAGAGCCTCAGCCCGTGGCCGACGTCAGCAGCAAGATCGACCCGTCCGCGGCTTTCCTGATCGAGGGTGGAGGCTGGGATCGCACCCGAGAGGCCTGGGGCGCCGAGTGGATCCGGCGGATCAATGCCGCGATGCCCAAGGCGGCCCTGAAGGTCGCTAGGTCTGACGAGTGCGACTACGTCGAGATGGTTGGCCTGTCAGATAGTCGCAGCATCCCGCGCCAGAGCTTCAGCTTCTATGCCGACTGCCGGAACGGCAAGCGCTTCTACGTCACGGAGGACGAGCTGAAGTCAGAGGCGGCGGCCGTGTCGAACAACGCCAAGACGGCGGCCATTGGAGATACCCAAGCGATATCTGCTTGCGAGGATTCAGTGAAGATGCAGCTGCATTATCCCTCGACCCTGGACCGGCATATGTTCAGCACCAGCGTCTATCGGGCGCCACAGGGGAACGTGGCCGTGGACTTCGACTTCGACGCCAAGAACGGGCTCGGAGCCGAGCTGCCGCATCACGCCCGCTGCATCATCGACGACAGGGGAATCCATCCCGCCGAAATCTCCACCCGTTGAGGTGGAGTGACACGTGTTCAGGCGAGCTGGTCAAAGACAATTACGGCCCGTTCTACTCATTCCGCCGTGCGGCGCCGCGACCGCGATGCTGGCTTAGCGGTTCGCTGACATCTCTCAAAATTCGACCATCTCTGGTCGTTATTGTTTCGCGATACCAATCGTTCAAACGATCGACGGAGCGAGAGACGCGGACCCAATCGTTCTCATCGCGGTTGTATTCCCAGCCATCGAAACTTTCAGCGATCGCTGACTTTTTCTTGCCTTGGCGCTCTCCTGGACGCCGATGCTTCATCGACCACGAGTCAAGCATTTCGATAGTCTCGACGACGGTATCGTCGAACACCCGCGAGCTGGATCCACACTCCGGGCACGGCGGGCGACTAGCCCCCGTCATTTCCGCTGGGGTGTTCAATTGGACGCCGCAGCCTCCACATTTCGCGATGTTCATGCCGGCATTCCTCGCTTACTCGCAGCCCACTCCATCGCCGTCGCGGTCCAGGTGCTTGCCGTAGCCCGGATCGCCGGCCCGCACCGGTGCTGCTCCGGCGGCGCGCGCGGCGGCACAATTACTGAATGACCGTGAGCCGCCGCCATATGCCGGCTGCACCCTCTGCTGGGGCTGCGCTGCCTGCGGCCCTCGGTGGCAGTGATATTCCCCGGTCTTCCGATTGTTATGGCATCCCTCGGCGTTGAGGCCGCCGCCGTGGGAGTGAGCGGGCGCCGCCGTTAGTGCAATCAGGGCCGCCGCCAGGACCGCCAGACGCTGGAACAGCATCTCAATCTTCACCTACGTAGCCGCCGGCGGGCGTCAGCTTGCAGCGGCTACCGCCAACGTAAGAGCCGTCGGGACAGAGGGTGGTCCGGCCGCTTCGGCCGGTTCCGACATAGCTGCCATTCGGTGCGAGTCTTGGCTGACCGCCTACAAAGCTGCCATCCGGCGCCATGCGTGGATTGCCTCCAACATAGCTGCCATCCGGTGCCAGTCGGCACGGGCCAGACGATACATATGAGCCGTCGGGGCACAGCGTCGCCGCCTGCGCTGTTGCCGATGCCAAGAGAAAAATAGTCGAAATTGTCGAGATGAGAATCCTTGTCATGGCTTCCCCCAAGAAAGCGTGACGCCCATCCGCTTAATGTAGCATCGAAACGACCGGCGCGCTCCTGCTTAGTCGTGGAAATGGCCTCGCGGCGGCTCGACTGGCTCCTTAGCCACCAGCAGCTCGAGTTCTTGGTTCCGGACGTTGCCGACCAGCTTGTTCGCCGGCCGGATCTGTATAGGCCCTTGGTAGGGCTTCAGCAGCGAGACATCCGGCGTGGCCAGCCATTGGGCAGCCTGTTCGTGCTCGAGGATCACCGGCATGCGGCCGTGGATGTGCCGGGTCTGGTCACAGGCTTCTGTGATGACGATGCTGCACGATGGCCTCCCATATCGTCCAGGAGGGGCGTACAGGCCCGCGAAGCTCAGCACCTCGCCATCGGGCCGGGTGAAGTGCCAAGGCTGCTTGTCCCCCTTCTGCCCGGACCACTCGTACCAGCCCGACGCCGGCACGACGCAGCGCCACTTCTCAAGCGACGGCTTCCAGAGCTTGCTCGTCTCAATGGTGTCGGTCCTGGTGTTGAAGGTCGCGGCCTTCAGCGGCTCAGCCGACCACGGCGGCACCAAGCCCCAGCGCGCCATCTGGCCGACATTACCCTCGGCGCCGGCGGTGACCATCAGGACATCCTGCGTCGGCACGACATTGTAGGCCGGCTCGAGGTTGGTCTACGGCGCGGAGATCAGGCTGTAGTAGGCGTGGACCTCGTTCCAAATGTAGCACCGCGTCATCCGGCCGCACATGGTCAGGGCTCCTTCTTCTCCGGCGCCGTCACCTGTGTCGCGCAGCCCCGCCACATGCTGTCATCGGCTCGGCCCAGAATATCGCCGAGTTCCAACAGCGCGTCGTTGGCACGGCAGGCCGCCTGATACTCTGGCTGCTCGAAATAGTAGTTCAACGTCACCTGGTTGATGACTCGCCGAGCGGCTCCGATCGTTTTGACGACCTCGGCTTTCTGATCGTCGCGCAGACCCGTCCGCTTGAACCGCCTGCGGCCCATGCACCCTCTCCGACTCGATTGTGCTTGTTTCGTTCCGGTTTGCGCGCCTGTCTAGTACGAGTCAATCTTCTACGGGGTTGGCGAATCAGAGGAGGGGAATATGGCAACGAATCCTGGCAGATTAAGAGTGGCTCTAATGATGATTGCGGCTGTCTCTGTGGCGGCATGTCATCACCAGACTGCTGAAGAGAAAGAAGCTGACCAGCGAAACAAAATACTCGCGCGGCCCGCCACGATGAAAGATCTGATCGCCTTAGCAAATGGCTTCTCCCCATTGGTCAATCGGGCAGATGAACTAGAGCAGGAAATTGATTGGTTGCAGGAAACGGTGGAAGTGCAACAACGCCAATTGGACAAACAAAAAAGCCGAATTGAGGATCTTGAGAACAATATTAGGTACCTGCACTGAGGAGAATGGCACACTGGAGGCCAAGCCGCTAAGGCTTGCTAACTGAGACCTACCGACATTTGGCCCGAACGTTGCAATCCAGCGACCCTCTGACTATTCTTGCCGACGGCGGCCGGGATCGCTCCGGGCGTAGAGAGACTGGGCTCGCTCACAGTTTCACCGGCCGCAACCCCCCTCTTCAACTCGCCATACACCTTCCCAGACGAATAAGAGCTCATTTTCCCAGATCTATGGATTTTTCGGCGTGTGTCGGTCCGCGCGTAGTGGCGGGGGTGGGGTGCCTGGTGCCGGGGGGGGGTGTCTGAGACGGGCCCGGATAGGCATATGCCCTAGAATCGGCACAGAGAGTCACTGACGCGCTTGTCGGTGTTTCCGCTATCTCACAGCGGTGCGCCTCATCTTGCGCACCAGTGAGCCTCAGCGCCCGAGCAAACGGCATCCCATATCTGGTGCTTGCGCAGGATCGGCGCGCAATGGGTGGACACGACGCATCCCGACGTCATCGGCAAATAGAAACCCCGCCGGCGCGAACCGGCGGGGCTCTGCAGGCGTGGTTGATGCGCCTAGGTGTATGCCGGTTCCCGGTCGTCATCCTGCATGATGACGGGATAAACCCAGTTGTTGCCGACGGGGACGGGAGCACCCCATGCCCAGTCCAGGGCCAGCCCTTCATCCTCCATGTCCTCCTCCTGGGCACCGAATGCCGCGAGGGCGTCGACCAGTTCGGCCGGCGCTGGTGTGAGGAGATATTCCCGACCGTCGGGAAGCCGGATCAGGTCAGAGGTTGCCACGATGCGGGCCAGCGCCCACCGTTCTTCCAAGGTCACGCCATCCGGCGCAGCCTCGGGAAGGACCGGCGCGAACCGGCCCCCACCCTTGGTGTTCCGCATTACTCTCCGCTCGCCTTGTGTGGTGTGCAGCCTACCGCTTCATGCGCCTGGTCGACACTGAGACCATGCTTGGCGAATGCCTTCTCGACGGCATCAACCTCACCCACGGTCGGTCCCCATGCCTTTCGCACCGGGCGATCATCAACCACAGCTCCAGAATTGATCAGTCGGCTAAATGCCCATCGGGCTCGCTTGAGCGCGTCGATGTCATTCGTCGACGGCCCATCCCCGGATTCCAGTTCCTCGATTACCCAGTCGAGCCGGGCCATGGCATCAGCCTTGGTGTGAAGCATTTTAGGATGGTCGCTCCTCAGCACGTCGTACATGGTGCCCATGACGAGACCCGCGATTACCTCCTCAACCTTCGACAAGGCCTCGCAGCTTTGCAGTGCGCGGAGGGTATGCACGGTGACGTATGCCTCGGCAGCACTGATCGACTGCCAATCAACGGACACCACATGCTCGTGGTAGACCTCTTCGATGGTCTGATCGAAATCGATTTCGAGCCCCTCGGGAATGTGGGGAAGGATCGCGGCGCGGAACCTGTCGAAGATCGGGGAGATTGACGCGGGTGTGATCGTGGTAATCTGTTTCTCAGCCATGATGGCCTCCTCGGAAGGTTGTCAGGGTTAGGCCCGGCGTGGAGGTTGCCGCCTCTCACCGGGCCGACTACTGCACATTTGCCTTGCGCTGTAGTTACCTATATAATAGTTGATGTACATGATAACATCAACGGAATTATAGGTAAGATATGACGCTTTTCGATGCACGGCTCTGCAAGGCCGCCCGTACGCTGCTCGACTGGTCCCGAGAAGACCTCGCCAAAGCCTCAGGTGTCGGAATCAGCACCGTTTCTGAATTTGAGCGCGGCGACCGCGCAACGTATGAGGCCAGCAAGGCCCGGATGAAGTCTGCACTCGAAGCTGCAGGCGTCGTGTTCCTCACAATCGGCGATATCGACGGGCTGGGCGTGCGTCGGCGTTGACAGTCCTATAGGGGTTCGATGGCGGCAAAGTGCCCACCGCGCCGAACGGACTTGACCGCACCCATTCCCTCGAGCGCGGCAACGGGGTCCACATCCGCCAGGCGATCGAAGTCGATGCGGCACCACGTCTCTCGGTCCACCCGGACAGCCAGGATGTAGACATCGACCACAGCGCCGGTTGCCGGGTCAGGTCGCTGCACATAGGCGGATGCTGTCAGCCGGTCTAGCGTCGCCATGGTGGCGAAGGCCTCGCCGATGACGCGGAACAAGGTGCCGTGCGCGAGGCGCGCGAAGTCCCGCCTGATCTGGGCGTCACTGCGTTCCTTGAACGTCACCTTGAACCCCCGGCCGGCAACAGACGCGATCTTGCGGGGTATGTCGTCTTCGTCGGGGAGGTCGACGTCGAGCTGCAGCGATCTCCCGTCTTCGGAGAGGTCGAAGTCGACGAGCGTCTCCTTTGGCCAGGCGATTTGCCCCAGCGCAGCCGTGAACAGCTTCTCCATGGCGTCGGGATCGCCGCGCTCAAGCCGGCCCAGCAGTGCGAGCCAGTCGGCCGCATCCTCGGCGTGCTTCTTCAATCTTCCCTCCCACGTCGTCAGAGCTTCGGAATGCTGGCGCTCGGCAATGAAATTGGAGGCTTCGATATCGGCGCGTCGGCCCAGGAGCTTGTCGAACCAGGTGATGCCTCGGAGAACCGGCGCGGCGGGGCGCGGCTCGCCGAACGCATCGAGTTGACGGAACCGTGGCAGGCGGGGGTCGGGTGTTGAAAGGTGGATATCCACACAGCAGGTGTAATCGGCGTTGAGTTCGTCGACCTCGGCCTGAAGCCACTCTGAAAGCTTGTCACCCTGCTGCTCCCTAGCGGCCTTCACCAGCCGCGCAGGTGCTTCGGCGCCGTCGGCAGTCAGAAACCTCACCGAACCGTCGTCATGCAGTTCAAGACGCATCGGCACACTGGTCGTTTGGGCAGCGGGCGAACGCGAGCGCCGCGAAGATGGCGAGTCTAGCCGCTGGCGATAGGATAGGCCTGTGCCAGGGATGCCAGCGTTTCCGTAGATACCCTGCCGCCCCAATGTCACCGATGCGCCACGCGGTCCAGCCGACAAGCTGGCACCTCGCATCCCGAAGTTTAGACGGACGCCAGGCATGAGGCGGACGCTGCGCCGGAACCTAAGCCCCATGACAGCCTCCGGCCGGAAGCAAGGCGGTCGTGGCAGTTTGGATGAAAACAGGCATGAACATGTTGACCTCCCCCAATATGGGCGGAGCATAGCACAGAGCGGCCGCGCGCCAACTGACGGCGGCGGTCCGCTCGGCTTGAAGCGTCTGGAGGGTGCAATGAGGTGGATATGGGCGGCTGCTCTGATGGTCCTGTTTTCGTCGCCCGCGGCATTGGCGGACGTCCGTGTCCATGACGGCGACACCATCACGCTCGATGGCACCAAGATCCGCATTGCCGCTATCGACGCACCGGAATTGGACCAGAAGTGCGCCACCGAGTCCGGCCGGTGCATGCCCTGCGGTGCCGTCTCCAAGGGCTATCTGTTGAGCCTGTTGGCAAAGGGCGCACCGGTCTGTGTCCGGATCGACACCGACCGTTACGGCCGCGCCGTCGCCACGTGCACGGTCAATGGCCGGGATATTGGCGAGGCCATGATCCGGAGCGGCAATGCCGTGGCTTACACCCGGTATCTGGTGGGCGACCAGGCGAGGCGCTATCCGGCGGCCGAAGCCGCGTCTAAGAAGGGCCGTCGCGGAATCTGGGCCGGCAGGTACGACATGCCGGAGCGGTGGCGCCGAGGCGAACGCATTAAGTGCGAGAAGTAGCTGGAACCCCGAGGCGGGGTGTACCATCAAAGTGTTTGAGCGAGTCGTTTCCTTGGGGGAAGCCATGAATTGTTTCCAAGCCACGACATTCTTCGGGACCGCCTTACTGGTCCCCTCCATGACAGTTCCGGCCGGGGGATGCGGCAGCCTTTCAAGCACGCCTTGCTACTAAGCCATGGTTACCGCGAAACCATGGGCTGGGCGGTTACTACTGGTTCTGGTGCTGTGTGCAGTTTCGTCGCCCCTGTATGCCGCTGACCTAAAGACGATCCCCGATCTTTGCAGAGACCTGGAATCCGGTATTACTACGCTGGCGCGAGAGGCACCCAAGCAACGTAGCGGGATAGTGGGCAATCCCGACCAACAGAGCCGATTGAACATATTGGCCCAAGCGGACAGCATGGACGAAGCTCGGTTCAGGGAAGAAGCTTCTTGGGCTCGATTGGGGTGTGCACAGATTCTCTACGGCAGATAGATGGCGCACCCGCTCCAAGCGCTACTGCCGGCCGTCGTCGGCGCGCTTCATCGACTTCATCACGTCAAGATGAGCCTGGCCGATGCTGATATTGATGCTGGGCCCGCCGCGCTCCCCGAAGTTGGCCGGATCGAGCATGCCGGCATACCACTTCCTGGTTTCGATCCGGAGCTTGTCCCGCTGAACCTTCACCGTGTTGGGCCGCGTCGTCCCGTCGTCGACATAGCTGTCCTTGTCCTCGGCGTCGGCGATGGCCTGGCACTCGTCGGCAAGCGCCGCGGCACGGAGCCGTTTGGCTTCGGCGAACCGCTCCTTGTTCTCGGGTGAGTTCAGGAACCGCTGGATCGAACTCTTGCCGACATGGTGCGCGTCGGCGAGCTGCTGAAAGGTCAGGCCACCGGCCCACTCGGTGAGTAGGGCGTCGACACCGACGGCCTCGAGGCGGGCCATGGCCGAGCCGGATTCCGTTGCCGGGCTGAGGTCTGTGTTCAAGGTATTACCTCCATGAGCCGACGCTGGGCGTCATTGAAACGGGCGGCAGCAGCTTCGGGATCGGCGCTCGGGAATGGAGCCTTCGCGATGGGGAGGGGCGTGCTGGTGTAATTCTTGATCCCCAGCATGTGGCGCTGGGCGTCGGTCAACTTGGTAGCATCGACCGGCACCGCTCCATCCGGCATCCCGGCGGCGCGGCGCCGGCCGACGCTGTAGTCCGTGGGATTCAGCACGGACTGTTCGCGGTCCTCCACAGCCCCCAGCGCGGCTCCGGCTGTCCAGGCATTGGGCCTGTCGGGCTCGATGCCAACGCCAAACTTGAAAGTCTTCGCCGCCAGCTTTCTCAGCGTCAACGGATCCGGGTTCTGCATCGTAGCGGCCAGATCCTTGGCAACCTCGGGGTCGAACAGCGCCTTCTGCCAGAGGTCGTCCATCTGCCTCTTGGTCCGACCACGAACGAAGTTCATCGCGCCTTCCATCGCCGGATAGATCTTTCCGACGCGGCCGGACTGTATGGCGTAGAGGCGTGTGCCGATCTGCGGCAGCTTCATGCCCAACGCATCCTCAGCCGCCCGGAACGGCACCTGTTGCGGGGCGGCGCCGCCGGGCTTGGGCAGTCGGTCGGCCATGGCGCGGGCGTCAGCGATGAACCTGGCATTCCTCAGATGCTCCGCCGAGAAGATCAGCCCAAGGGCCTTCTGGTTCTTGTCCAGGAAGGTGATTGTGCTTCTCGGATCGTCGAAAGGGATACGCTGCCATACCGCCGCCCGGAGGCCGTCCAACGCGGCCTTGTCGTCACGGACACGGCTCCGCAGCTTCATCGCCAAGCCCGGGTTCCGGACGGCCTCGTCGATGAGGGAGTCGGCAGACTTGGCCCCAGCCTCGACGCTCGCCAGCTTACGCTCCAGGACGTTCCGCTCGACCACACGCGCCCTGTCCGCAAGGGTCTGCTGCCGCGCCAGGAGGAGCCGGTCGGTACTTCCCACATCCTCGACGAGAGACCGCAGGTAGGGCATTTCAGAGAGCATGGAATCATGCTGGCGAACCCAAGCCGAATATCTGGCCGGGTCGATCACGCCATCCCGCACCGCGGCCTTGCGCAGGCTGTCCAGCGCCACACTTTCCAGCGCTTCGACACCTCTGACATACTCCGAACTCGCCGGATCCATGCCCTGCAGCGCCTTCGTGAATGAACGCAAGCCAGTGACGTTGTTCGGTTTCCACAGATCGGAGGCCATGGCCTCATCGCTGAGCTTGCGGAAGCCTTCATTGTCGCGGGCGCCAAAGCTGCGCACGTCGGGCTGGCGGAAGGTCTCGATGACCTGATCTCTGTAGTCCTTCCGGAACGCGTTCCACCGCTCGGCAAGGTTCTGGTCACTCGTCCGCAACTCGGTGTTGACGATCATGTCGTCGAAATCGCGCAGTAGCCGCGAGAGGGTCGATTCCTGCATTCGGTCGGCCGGATTGCTCGACTTCTGGCTCACGTTCAGATCGTCGACGATTCGCTCCCGCAGGGCCTTCACGTCCTGGAACCGGACGGGCTGGCGAGCGGCGTCTTCCGCGCCATATCGCACGATTGCGTCCAACACCTTGGGACGATAGCTGGGGTTATCGAAGGTGCGCGGCGCATAGGTGTCGGCGACGCGCTGCTGGAAGCCCCGGAAATCGAGGGTGACATCGGCCGTGTTCAGCCCCTCGGCGATGGCCCGCTGGTTGAAGTGGTCGCGAACCGCCCGGCGCGTATCGTTTAGCGCGGCGCGCATGTTCTGGCCGGCCTGCACCAGATCGACGGACGGCACGTTACCGGCCAGCACTTCCCGTTCCGCCCGCTTCTGCGCCTGCTCCCGCTGCAGCTTGTCGGCGATGGCCTTGCTGCGAACCTGGGCGCGAGCGGCAACGGCTTCGGAGGACAGAGACGACACCGGGGCCTGCGTTTCGGCAAAGGTATCGATCGCCCGGTCCTGGGCGTCTCGCCGCTTCCTGGCGGCCTCGAGAGTGGGGCCGGTGATGCGCTCGTCCAGATCCTTCTGGGCAGCCATGAGGGCAGGGGAGCCGGTACGCTCGGCGAGGGACAGCTCCATGCGGTCAGGACTGCCAGAGCGTGCCGCAGCTTCGTTCACTGCCCTCTCTACTTCACCGGAACGTGCAACCTCTTGCTGATAGCGCGGAAGCTCCTCGCCCAGCGTCTGGCCGACCATCTCTCTGGCGCGGGATGTCGCGGCTTTATCCGAGACGGTCGGGGCCAGAGTGCGTGCCAGTCGGCCGGCCATGAAGGTCGGCGAGAAGAACGCCGCAGCGGACAGGCCGGTGGGCGTGGCAATGGCGCCGATCATCTCTCCGGTGTCGCCGCCGACCTCCTGCCCAATACCACCACCAAGGCCGGAGACGGCCGAGAGCCCGGTTTCAACAGCGGCGGTCCTGACGGGCGCCTGCATGGTGCCCTTGAGCATGTTCTGGCCGACCTGGCCCATCACCGTGGCGGCATCCACCGGTGCTGTGGCGTAGGACGCCGGCTTGGCAAGCCCCATGACCTGCGGAGCGGCGACGAAGGGGAGGGAAGCACCGATGTATTCACCCGTCTTGGCCGCGACACGTTCGGCCGCGTCCCGGGGCTCAGGGGCATCGCCCAGCCGGTCGCCGATACTGCTCAGCGCGCGGTCGATCTGACGCCCGCCGGCGGACTCCAGGACAGGCTCAAGCGCCTGGCTGACCATGGGGCGCATATCGACATTGCCTTGCAGGCCCTTACCCGAAGTCATGTCCTCTAGCGCGCCCTCAGGGTCGCCAATGATGCGCCCCTGCGGGGCGATGAAGCTGTTGACATAACTATTGGCCAGCGCCACCGGAATGCCGCCAATAGCGTCTTTCGCATGCCCGAGGCCGCGCCAGATGCCCGCGGGAACCTGCTGGGCAACGCTGAGGACGTCGGAGCCTTCCTGCGGTACGCGCTCCGGATTGGTGATCTGGACCTCGACCTTCTGGTAGAAGTCGGCCCGCGTCATGCCGGTCTGGGCGTAGTGCTTCCGGTACAGCGCATCCGCCAACTCCTGGTCGGGAACGTCGGCGTATGCAGGGTTCTGCTGCTTGAAGTTCTTGATGTTCATTGGAACAGACCCAGCGGGTCGTTTGTAGGCACGGTGCCTCCGTTACCGAGGCTCATGGGATCGCCGGACTGTGGCGCCATGACGGCTCCCCGGGGGTCGACGGCGAGTGGCCTGCTGCGAATCTGCTGCAACCACTGATAGATTTCGACCAGCCGCTGCCGGGCCTGCTCCGTTGAGGTGAACGGACCCCCACTCGGCAACAGGCTCTCGATGCGCCTCACGTCCGCTTCCGTGGTTCTTTTGTCGCTTTTCAGCGCGGCGATCAGATCCTGCCTCAAGGTCGCGATGTCGACGCCGACCTGGTCGGATTCCTTCTGGTAGCCACCGACGAAGGGCGCGCCGACCGCGTTCCATGCCCGGCCCGCCGCCGTCTTGACGCCGATGCCCTGCTGCCAGACGTCGCTGGCAAGCATGTCCCTGACCCGCGACGAAGCCAGATCGATCTGGTTGTTCTCCTCCGCTCGCTCCTGAGCCAGCTTCGGCGGGACATGACCTTGGGCAGCGGGCGACGGTGCGGCCTCGCTCTGGGCCTGCCCAGCCTGTCCACCGCCGTCAGGTACCCCGGGGACTGTCGTGCCGGGCGCGGTCTGGGCGTTCGGTCCCGCCAGATTGAGCTCATATGGCCGGCCAGCGCTGTCGACGCCGACCTCGATGCCGCCGTAGGCAAGGCCCTGGGCACGCTGAGGATCGACGCCCTGCTGGATCAGGTAGTTGTAGCGCTGCTCCGCGACCGTGGGCTGGCGGGGGTGTCGGGGCTCGACGTGGGCGGGCTGGCCGTAGGCATCCGACGGCCGGGCCCAGACCACCTGGCCGTCGCGGACGATCTTGACGGGCGTGCCTGCCTCAGGGTCCGGGGCCTTGACGCCGCCGATGCCAATGGTCTGCGTCGGGTCCAGCCGGTCCGCGGCGACGCGCATCTGGCGGCCCGATGCCGGGTCATAGGCGTCCTGGAACTGCCAGTCGGGCGCGATGCCTGCGGTGTCGACTTGACTGGCTCGCATCCAGTTCAGCATCTCCGGCGACGGCCGGCCTCCTGCCGGGTTGTAGCCGAGAAGGGTCTGCTGTGCCGTGTTCAGCGGCGACAAGCCGCCATCAGGCGAGAGAACGCTGCCTGGCGTTACCGGCGCGGCGGCGTCGGCCGCATTGCCCATGGCCTGCTGGTCCATGCCGGTAGCTGCGCCACCACCTTGTCCCATGATGCTGTTCGGCGGCATGTAGCCGCTCTGCTGCACCAGCGCCTTCTGGTTCTCGTTGAGCGCGTCCCAGCCCGCGACGGCGAGTTGCCGCGCCGCGCGCTGTGCTTCCGCGTCCCGCTGGCTCGCGAATTTGTCGATGAGCCGTTCCCGGTCGTTCGACACACCGCCTTGCAGCGCCGCACCGATATCCCGGAACCGGGCTTGGCGAAGCAGGCGCCGCTGGTCTTCGTTGAGCGTTTCCAAGTCCATGTCAGTGCCCCACCCTGTTCATGAGTTGCCGGATCAGGAATTTCAGGACCGGCTTGTCGGCGATCCATGCGGCGAAGCGTTCGCCGTGCCGGAGATAGAGATCGCGGAACCATGCCGGCGCAGTGCTGAACAGCCAGGCGCGGACACGGAGCCATTCCGGATTGTCGGCGCCGTAGACCTCGCGGGCGACCCAGCAGCCGCCGAGCATGCCCATGAACTTGCCGGCGTTGTCCATGGCCATGCCGTCGTTCTTGAGCCGCATCGCCTCGACTTCGAACAGGCCCTGCGTCGGGCGGGTCTCAGTCTGCACGAGCTGGCCGGTCGCACTCTGCAGGATGCCGAGTTGCGCGGCCGGGTGACCGATCTTCCGCAGGAACTCGAGGTATTTCTCATCTTCCATTTTCTGCTGGATGCTCTGGGTGAGGGAGCCGGCCTGCACCGCTGCCGTACCGGCGTCGAGCTTGATCCGGCTCTGGTCCGCTCCGAAATCCCCGAGCAGCCCAGCCGCCGTGACGCCCTGTTGGTTCGCGGTCAGCCCCGCCGCCTGGTTCACCTTCAGCGCCTCAAGTCCAGACGCCGCATTGCCCTGCGACGCGGCATTGGCCGCCGCCATGTTGGCCGCCGCCGCCGCCTGTTCCATCTCGGCGTTGCGGGCGCCGGTGTTGAACAACACGCTCTGGTTGGTCTTCGCGGCGTCCTGCGAATAACCGGCCTCGGCCAATGCCGCAGCCTGCGCCGCAGCCTGATTGCGGGCCTTCGCTTCCTGGTCCATGCCCAGCAGGGAGACATCGGCGCCCTGGTTGGTCTGGTCCGCCGACAACTTCCGGTTCGCGTCCTGCATGATCAGCCCGGAGGCGGTGTCGTAGCCCCTGTTGTAGAGATCGGAAACAGTCGTGCCCAGCGTGCGGTTGAACATGTCGTTGGTCTGGGCGTCGACCACCGCCTGACGGGAGCCACCGAACGCGCCGGCCTGCACTGCCCTGGCATTGTCGACGCCCCGCTGCTGTTCCCGCTGGAAGGCGAGATTGTCCATCACGGACCCGACCACGTTCTGCAGATAGGGGTTCATGTAGGCCCCCATGTCGTAGTCCAGGAACGTGTCGGCGCCGACCTGGCCCACCAGTGAGCGATCTACGCCGCTGACGTCCGCGACCGGGGCAACCGTGGCGCCGAAGATCCCCTGCACCGGAGCGATGGAACTGGCGTTCATGGTGGCGGCCGTCATGGTCGGCGCCGTGATCTGAAGAGGCGAATAGGACGCCTTCTGCTTCGCCAGATCGATGGCGGCGTTGATCGCGCTGGCGCCCGCCGCTGGGGCGGAATTGATGGTCGAGATGCCCCCCGTGATCGTGGAATTGACCGGCGCGACCCTCGTTTCCTCATAGGGTGTAAACGGAATGGCGGCCGTCTTCTTGGCCTCGTCCAGCATGCCCAGCAACGCCTTCTGCGCGTATTTGGGTGTGCCCCCGCCCTTCTTGCCTCCGAGAAATCCGAGGAGGCCCATTATGCGGCCTCCTTCTCGACGTGGCGGCGCAGAGCGTCACGGACAAAGTCGGACAGCTTCCGGTCCTGACGGGCCGCGGCTTCCTTTAGACGGGTCTCAAGGCTGGCCGGCAGCATGACATGGAGATGCCGGTCGAACGATGCGGGCAAAACGGGCATGTGCGCCTCCTGAACAACAGAGGTTCAGGATAGCATCGAATAGCCATTAACCCATTGAAAATATTGAATTATACGCAGACGTTCGCTGGCAGTCGCCTAGGCTCTCACCTGTCCGGCGCCGGCGGCGAAATGGATTCGGAAGAGCCAATCGGGAACGCTCTATCGCCCGACATGCCACCACAGATTTACAGGAGAATTACAGGACAGGAGGGTTTTGCGGCCAAAAGTATGACCTAACCCATTGAAAAGGTTGGCGCTCCCTAGGGGACTCGAACCCCTGTTTTCGCCGTGAGAGGGCGACGTCCTGGGCCACTAGACGAAGGGAGCTTGGCCGTGAACAGGCGCACTAGATAGGCGGGATGGCCTATCGCGATCAAGGGAAATATGACGCTCAGGCCAGCATGACGATGGGCACCGCATCGAAGCGGCCGGCAGCCTCGTCGAGGCGGAAGGCGCCCAGGTCGCCGGCGACGCCGTCCGCCACCCCGGCGATCAGCCAGATCATGTCCGGTTCCCAGGCCTGGGCGCGGTCACGCTCGGAAGGCGCGGCGGGCGCGTCGGGGTGCGAGTGATAATGGCCGACGATTTCGCGGCCGGTACCGCGCAGCGCCTTTTGCAGCGTCAGGCGCAGGCGCATGTCGATCTCGAAGCTGTCGCGGGGCCGGGCCGACAGGTTGACGCTTTCCGCCACATCGTCGATCACCAGCGCATCGCCCTCGGCGTGGCCGATCAGCAGGCCGCAGCATTCCTCGGGATAGGCCGCCCGGGCTGCGCCCCGGATGCGGTGGGCCAGTTCGGGCGGCAGGCGGATCATGGCGCCGCAGGCACGGCGCCGGGCACGAATCGCAACGAGCCCAGCACTTCGCCGGTCCGGCGATCGACCAGCAGCAGCGTGCGTCCCTCGGGCAAATCGAGCAGCACCTGGAGTTCGCCGGGACCGGCGGTCACCCCGACGACGCGCGCGCCATAGGGCACCGGCACATCCACATTACCCAGCACCCTGGCCTGCGGGCCGCTCACGACCTCATTTGCCGTGGTCTCGGCGGGCGCTTCCTTGCCCATGCGCGCGGCGCGCAAGGCCATGGTTGTGCCGATGACGCCGACGCAAATCATGATGGCGACGCCCAGCAGAATCACGATGATCTTGAGCGTACGCTGCTTTTGGTCCACTTGTTCGCTCATGTCCCAGCTTTCCGATCAGACGGTCGAGGCGATCATCGGCGACGGCGACGGTGGCGACCGGCTCGACAAGGCGCTCGCCGCCGCCCTGCCCGGCATGTCGCGTGCGCGCATCCAGCAGCTCCTGGCCGCAGGCATGGTCGCGCGCGTGGACGGCCATCAGGCGCGGACCATAGACAACGCCTCTGCCAAGGTCAAACCGGGGGAGCGCTACCTGCTGACCGTGCCGCCCGCCGTCGAGGCCGTGCCGCGCGGCGAAGACATTCCGCTGAATGTGGTGTTCGAGGATGCCCACCTGATCGTCGTGGACAAGCCGGCCGGCCTGGTGGTGCATCCGGCTGCGGGTCACGCGGTCGGCACCCTGGTGAACGCGCTGATCGCCCATTGCGGCGACAGCCTGTCGGGCATCGGCGGAGTCCGGCGCCCGGGCATTGTCCATCGGCTGGACAAGGACACATCTGGCCTGATGGTGGCGGCCAAGACCGACGCGGCGCACAATGGCCTGGCGGCGCAGTTCCATGCCCACAGCATCGAGCGCGCCTACAGGGCGGTTTGCTGGGGCGCGCCGCGGCCGCGCCACGGCACCATCGAGACCCAGATCGGCCGCAGCACCGCCAACCGCAAGAAACGGGCCGTGCTGAAGTCGGGCGGCAAGCATGCGGTCACCCATTACGCCGTGGAGGCGGTCTATGGCGACCCGTCCGCCCCGGTGGCCTGCATGATCGAATGCCGGCTGGAGACCGGCCGGACGCACCAGATCAGGGTGCATATGGCCCATATCGGCCACACGGTGATCGGCGATCCCATGTATGGCGGCGGGCGGCGGGCGAAAGGTCTGCCCCCGGCGGCGCAGGAATTCCTCAAGACGTTCCACCGCCAGGCGCTGCACGCGGGCGTTCTGGGGTTCGAACACCCGGTGACCGGCAAGCTCTTGAAGTTCGAAAGCGAACTCCCAAGTGACATTGACGCACTGGCGCGGGCCCTGTCCGGCTGACGCTGGTGCTGTCGATGGATCAATCCGGTTCGTCGGGGGGTTAAGGGGGTGGAGTTGGCGTTTCCGGCGCCATCCCTTACAATAACGAGATGAACGAGAGATCCCAGATGTCCTCTGCACAACTCCCGGCCCTGCTCAGCCCGGAAGGCAGCCTGTCGCGCTACCTGCAGGAAATCCGCAAGTTTCCCATGCTGGCGCAGGAGGAGGAGTACATGCTCGCCCGCGCCTGGAAGGAACACGGCGACACCGAATCCGCCCACAAGCTGGTGACCAGCCATCTGCGGCTCGTTGCCAAGATCGCCATGGGCTATCGGGGCTATGGCCTGCCGCTGGGCGAGCTGATCTCGGAAGGCAATGTGGGCATGATGCAGGCGGTGAAGCGGTTCGACCCTGAGCGGGGATTCCGCCTGGCCACCTACGCCATGTGGTGGATTCGCGCCTCGATCCAGGAATATGTGTTGCGCTCGTGGTCGCTGGTGAAGATGGGCACCACGGCGGCGCAGAAGAAGCTGTTCTTCAACCTGCGGCGCATCAAGGGCCAGATCGAAGCCATCGAGGAAGGCGACCTGAAGCCCGAGAACGTGGCGGAGATCGCCCGACGACTGGGCGTGACCGAGGACGAGGTGGTTTCCATGAACCGGCGCCTCACCGCGCCGGACAGCTCGCTCAATGCGCCGCTGCGCGACGAATCCGACAGCGAATGGCAGGACATGCTGGTCGACGACGACATGGACCAGGAAGAGCGTCTGGTCGAGCGCGACGAATTGTCGCTGCGGCAGCAGCTGCTGACCGATTCCATGTCGGTGCTGAACGACCGCGAGAAGCACATCCTGACCGAGCGGCGTCTGAAGGACGCGCCGACGACGCTCGAGGATCTGAGCCAGGAATACAATATCTCGCGCGAACGGGTCCGCCAGATCGAGGTCCGCGCCTTCGAGAAGCTGCAGAAGGCCATGAAGAACGCCATGAAAGACCGCCAGATCGCCGCTGAGGAACAGCGGGCGTTGGGCGCGTAGCGGATCGGCCTTAAACGAGGCGGGCGAGACTGCGCCGTTCGGCGCCCTTGACCCCGTGGCTGCGGAGTTCGCCGAGGAGCTGCTGGAATCCCGTGCGGTATTTCGACACATACAGCCTCCCCGCCGCCGTGCGCAGATAGGTGCCGAAGATCGGGTGATCGACGACCTGATCGATCTGGTTCCACGGGACAAGACGCCGCGACGCGAACCGGCGATAGAGAATGCCGTCGGTGCCGTAACGCGCGCTGACGCAGAACAGGCCATAGACCGCGCATCCCAGCAGCACGAACATCAGCGAACCGATGGCCGGCACGAACGCCGTCGCCAGGTCCCACGGCTGCGAATTGAACGCGAGAACGATGAACAGGGCCACAAGCGCAAGGCAGGTGGCGGCGCTGCAGATGCCCAGCACCACGAGGCCGGGGGTAAGGCCGAGCACGGTCCTGCCTTCCTTGTCCACGTCAGGCGGCCGACGGCTTGCGCGCATCAGCATCATGAGGAACAGCGGCGAGAGGATCGACGTCACGACGACCGTCCCCAGCAGGATCAATAGAGTCATGCAACTACCGTTGGCTCGGCGTGAACTCGATGTGGAGTTCCTTCAGGATCCGCAAATGGTAGTTCGGCAGGTGGCGCAGGTCGTTCCGGCCCTCGGCCAGCCAGACTTCGTCAATGCGGTCGACGAAAGCCTTGAACCCCCAGTAAAGCTCCCGCCGCGCCAATGGTGCACCCAGGCAATGGTGAACGCCAGAACTGAATCCGAGGTGCGAACCGGCGTTCTTGCGCTCCAGATCGATCTCGTGCGGGCACTCGAAATGCCGCGGATCCCGGTTGGCTGCGGCGAACCGCACCTGGACGATGGCGCCCTTGGGAATCGTCACGCCCCGGATTTCGGTTTCCTTGACCGCCATGCGTGTCAGGCCCTGCACCGGCCCTTCCAGGCGCACCACCTCCTCGCAGAAGGTTTTCAGGTACCGGTCGGGATCTGACTTCAGCTTGCGCCAGACATCCGGGTTGCGCGCCAGCATCATGATGCCCGCCGACAGCGCGTTGGTGGTGGTCTCCGAGCCACCGACGAAGGTGTCCTGCATCATGTGGGCGTGCAGTTCGTTGTCGTTGAGCGGCCGGCCCCATTCGGGGATGACATTGTTGACCAGGTCCGACAGCAGGGTGCCGTCAGGCTCCCGGCGAAGCCGCTCGAACAAGGGTTGGAAATAGTGCTGGGCCTCGATCTCCATGTCTGTGGCCCACAGCACCTCGTCCTCCGACAGGCCGATGCTCTTGCCCTTGATCCAGGCGTCGGTCCAGCGCTTGATGGTCCAGACGTCCTCGTCCCGCGCGCCCATCTGGCGGCAGATGACGATCAGCGGCAGCGGAATGGCGAACTGCTTCACATATTCGCAGTGTCCATCGGCCACGAACGCGTCCATCAGATCGTTGGCGAGCCCGGACACCAGCGGCTCCAGGTCCTTGATCCGGCCGGCACGGAACGCCTTGTCGAAGGTGGCGCGCATCTCGGCATGGTTGGGATCGTCGCGGGCAGCAAGCGACGGCGCCGGCACCCAGCCCTTCTCGAGGAACCGTTCATAGGCCTTGCGCGCCGGCCCGGTCAGCGCCGCGTGGTCGTGCTCGGTGCGCCAGTTACTGAAGGTGTCCGTATCCTTGAGCACCGCGCGCAGATCGTCGTAGCGGCTGACCACGAACATGCCCGTCGCCGGATCGCGCCATACCGGCGCCGCCTCCAGCAGCAGTTCGTAGGTGGGATAGGGGCACTCCAGCACCTCGGCATCGGCCAGCGCCGCCTCGCCGATTGTCGCCGGGCGCACAGGGTCGTCCATACGGTTGATCTGCGTCATGTGTTCCTCCCCAGGAGCCGATAGCATACCATGAAGCTAAACGCTGACGTCCCGTGCCGCCACCTGCGCACTCTGTCAGGGCAGGACGTATCCATCGAAACAGGGATCCTTGCCGCCCTTACGCCCGGTTTGTGGTTCATTGCCGGGATCGCCGTTCTGGCTGCGCTCGGGCGGACGTCGTACTGGATGGCGGTCTATTATGGCGCCATGTCGGTCCTGAGCTATACCGTCTACGCGGGCGACAAGCAGCGCGCGGTGTCTGGCGGCCGCCGGACCCCGGAAAACATACTGCACCTGCTGGACCTGCTGGGCGGCTGGCCCGGCGGAATCCTCGCCCAGCAGGCGACGCGCCACAAGCGCCGCAAGTCCGGGTTCATGGCCATCACCGCATTGATTGTCTGTGCCCATCTTCTCGGCTGGACATGGCTGGCCGTGAGCGGCAGGACGCTTTTCCTGACCTTGCATGACCGGAGTCTGAGTCAACCGATTGAGCAGATCGGCGAGGACTGGTGGGTGCGCTAGCACCCGCCGGGCTCAGTCGACGAACGGGTCGTGGACCAGAATGGTGTCCTCGCGCTCGGGGCTGGTCGAGAGCATGGCCACGGGCGCGTCGATCAGTTCCTCGATCCGGCGGATATACTTGATGGCGGTGGCGGGCAGCTGGGCCCACGACCGGGCGCCCTGGGTGCTGTCCTGCCAGCCTTCAAGCGTTTCATAGACCGGGGTGACGCGCGCCTGCTTGTCGGCGCTCGATGGCAGATAGTCGATCTGCTCGCCGTCCAGCATGTAGCCGACGCATACCTTCAGCTCGTCGAAGCCGTCGAGCACGTCCAGCTTGGTCAGGGCTATGCCCTGGATGCCGCCGACCTTCACCGCCTGGCGCACCATGACCGCGTCGAACCAGCCGCAGCGGCGCTTGCGGCCGGTGACGGTGCCGAATTCGTGGCCCCTCTCGCCCAGCTTCTGGCCTATGTCGCAAGTGAGTTCGGTGGGAAACGGACCAGAGCCGACGCGGGTGGTATAGGCCTTGGTGATGCCCAGGACATAGTCGAGCGCGCCCGGGCCGTTGCCCGCACCGCCCGCTGCCTGTCCGGCGATGGTGTTGGACGAGGTGACGAACGGATAGGTGCCGTGATCCACGTCGAGCATGGCGCCCTGCGCCCCCTCGAACAGGATACGCTGTCCGGCGCGGCGCGCCTCGGCCATGAAACGCCAGGTGGGCGCGGCATAGGGCAGGATCTTCGGCGCGATTTCCTTGATCTGGGCAAACAGATCGTCGCGGTCCACCTCGGGCTGGCCCAGCCCCCGGCGCAGCGGATTGTGGTGCGCCAGCAGCGCATCGATGCGGGTGTTGATGGCCTCGTCGTCCTCCAGATCGCAGACGCGCAAGGCGCGGCGGCCGACCTTGTCCTCATAGGCCGGCCCGATCCCCCGGCGCGTGGTGCCGATCTTGGCGCGCTCGGTGGAGGCGTCTTCGCGCATGCCGTCCAGCTCGCGGTGCAGCGGCAGGATCAGCGACGCGTTCTCGGCAAGCTGCAGCGTGTCCGGCGTAATGTCGATGCCCTGGGCGCGGATCTTGTCGATCTCGGCGACCAGCGCCCACGGATCCACCACGACACCGTTGCCGATCACCGACGGCCGGCCGCGCACCACGCCCGACGGCAGCAGACTCAGCTTGTAGGTCTGATCGCCCACGACCAGCGTGTGGCCGGCATTGTGGCCGCCCTGGAAGCGCACCACCACGTCGGCGCGTTCCGACAGCCAGTCGACGATCTTGCCCTTGCCTTCGTCGCCCCACTGCGAGCCGATGACCACCACGTTCGCCACGATTCAGACTCCTTCCACACTGCCGTTGCGGTAGACATGGCTGCATCCCAGCCGCCGTGCCTCGCGGGCGTCGTCGGCCACCGCGTCGAGTCCCGCCACCGTGCGCCAGCCACTGCTGCGCAGCCCTTCGGCCGCCTCGCGCGGCGTGCCGGCGGGCACGAACACCGCATTGGCCCGGCGCGGCTCGGGCAGCGCCCGAAGCAGCGAATCCACATAGACGGTGAAACCCACGGCCGGCTCGAGGCTGGCCGCGCCCTGCACCTGGTAGCGGCCGCCACGGCCCAGTTCGCGGCTGCCGTTGCGGTCGAACGCGGTGAAGCAGATACCGGTATGGTATTCGAAATTGCGGTATTCGCCGGGGTCGATGGTGAGCGTCAATGCCGGTGCTGCACCGCGCAGGGTGCCGACCATGGCGCGCAACTCCTCGACCAGCGCCGCAGCCTCGCCGGGCAGATCGAGCCCTGTCAGTGCATCCAGAGCCTTGTCTGCCTCGCCGCCTGCCAGCAACAGGGTCTCGAACACTTCGCGGACACGGCCGTCGAACACGGACAGGCCGGCCATGTCCTTTTCATCGAGCGCATCGCGGGCAATGGCAGCGCGTGCGGCGTCGAGGCCCAGCCCGGCAGAGACAGCCGGCACCAACGTCGGCACGGTCAGGTCGATGGTGAAATCGACAGCGCCGACCGAATGGAGCGCCTCGGCCGCCAGCAGCAGCACTTCCGCCTCGGCCCCGGTCGAGGCGGTGCCGATCAGCTCGATTCCCGCCTGGCCGAACTCACGCTCCGAGCGCAGCTTGCCGCTTTCGACGCGCAGCACCTGGCCGGCATAGCACAGCCGCAGCGGACGCGGCGCGGCAGCGAGGCGCGTGGTGGCGACGCGGGCGACCTGGGTGGTCATGTCGGTCCGTACGCCCATCATGCGGTGGGAGGCCGGGTCCATCAGCCGGAACATGCGCCGGCCTTCGGCGGCGCCGACACCGGCCAGCAGGCTGTCCTCGAATTCGACCAGCGGCGGCGCCACCTGGTCGTAGCCGTGCGCCGAGAAGCAGGCCAGCAGGGCCACCACGGCACGGCTTTCCAACTCGGCGCGGGGCGCCAAGGTGTCGTGCAGGCCCTCCGGCAAGAGAGCGCGGGTCGCGGCGTCGTTCATGGTTCCGAACCTAGCCCAAAGGCAGGGCCGTCGTGAGTGTTAAAACGATGTCCGTCGCCTAGAACGACAGCGACTTGGCCTGGCGCATCTGCGGCAGCGCACAGATTTTCTTGAGCAGATCGTCGCCAATGGGCTGGTCCACGTCGATCAGCGCGAGTGCGCCCTGGCCCGGACCGACGCGGCCCAGGTTGAAGTTGGCAATGTTCACCCCAGCGTCGCCCAGCAGGGTGCCCAACGCGCCGATGAAGCCCGGTTTGTCGTCGTTGCGCACGAACAGCAGGTGCTCGCCAAGCTGGGCATCGATATCGATGCCCAGAATATCGACGATGCGCGGCTGCCGGTCGGCGAACAGCGTGCCGGCGATGGTGTAGGTGTTGTTGTCCTGGGTACTCACCGACAGCCTGATCAGGGTGTGATAGTCGGCTTCCCAGTTCAGCTTCTTCTCGGTGACCTCGATGCCCTTTTCCTTGGCGATGACCGGCGCATTCACCATGTTGACCGACAGGTCGAGGATCGGCGCCAGCAGGCTCTGCAGCACGATGGCGTTGAGCGGCCGCGTGTTCAGCGCGGTGGCGGCGCCCTGATATTCCACTTCGACGCAGGCGATATTGCCCTCGACGATCTGCCCCATGAAGGAACCGAGCTGCTCGGCCAGCTTCATGTAGGGGCGCAGGCGCGGCGCTTCCTCGGCGGTCACCGACGGCATGTTGAGCGCGTTGGTAACCGCGCCGTCCACCAGATAGTCGGCGATCTGCTCGGCAACCTGCAGCGCCACGTTCTCCTGCGCTTCCTCGGTCGAGGCGCCCAGGTGGGGTGTTGCGATCAGGTTTTCGCGACCGAACAGGATATTCTCCTTGGCCGGCTCGACCTCGAACACGTCGAAGGCGGCGCCCGCCACCTTGCCACTGTCGAGCGCGTCGCGCAGGTCGGCCTCGACGACCAGGCCGCCGCGCGCGCAATTGATGATACGCACGCCGTCCTTCATCCGGGTGATGGCATCGGCATTGATGATCCCGCGCGTACCATCGGTCAGCGGCGTGTGCAGGGTGATGAAATCGGCGCGGGCGAACAATTCGTCCAGTTCGACCTTTTCGACGCCCAGATCCATGGCGCGCTCGGGCGACAGGTAGGGATCGAAGGCGACGACCTTCATCTTCAGGCCGATGGCGCGGTCGGCGACGATCGAGCCGATGTTGCCGCAGCCGATCAGGCCCAGGGTCTTGCCGGTCACCTCGACGCCCATGAAGCGGGACTTTTCCCACTTGCCGGCCTGGGTCGACCGGTCGGCGGCCGGAATGTCGCGGGCCAGCGCGAACATCATGGCGATGGCGTGCTCGGCGGTGGTGATCGAATTGCCGAACGGCGTGTTCATCACGATCACGCCGCGCGAGGTAGCGAACGGAATGTCCACATTGTCGACGCCGATACCGGCGCGGCCGATCACTTTCAGGTTGGTGGCGGCTTCCAGCACCTTGGCGGTGACCTTGGTGTTGGAGCGGATCGCGAGGCCGTCGAACTCGCCGATGATGGCGATCAGTTCCTCGGGCTTCAGGCCGACCTTCTCGACCACTTCGACGCCGCGCTCACGGAAAATCTCAGCCGCCCGCGGGCTCAGGCTGTCGGAAATCAGTACCTTGCTCATCAGCCCTTCACCTCGTTGAATGCCCAGTCCAGCCACGGCGTCAGCGCCTTCAGGTCGCTGGCCTCGATCGTGGCGCCGGCCCAGATGCGCAGACCGGCGGGCGCATCGCGATAACCATTGATGTCGTAGGCGACGCCTTCCTTTTCGAGCAGGGAGGCGATCTTCTTCGGCACGTCAGCCCGGGCGTCGTCACCGTCCAGACCATCGAACCACGGATCGACGATCTTGAAGCACACCGACGTGTTCGAGCGGATTGCCTTGTCCTCGGCGAGGAAACTGACCCAGTTCTTCGATGCGACCCAGTCCTCGAGCACGCCCAGATTGGCGTTCGAGCGCTTGATCAGCGCCGGCAGGCCGCCGATACCCTCGGCCCAGACCAGCGCGTCGATATAGTCCTCGACGCAGATCATGGACGGGGTGTTGATGGTTTCGCCCTTGAAGATGCCCTCGATCAGCTTGCCGCCAGAGGTCAGGCGGAAAATCTTCGGCAGCGGCCAGGCCGGCTTGTAGGTCAGCAGCCGCTCGACAGCGCGCGGGCTGAGGATCAGCATGCCGTGGCCGCCTTCGCCGCCCATCACCTTCTGCCAGGAATAGGTGACCACATCGAGCTTTTCCCACGGCATCTCCATGGCGAAGACGGCCGAGGTGGCGTCGCAGATGGTCAGGCCCTGCCGGTCGTCCTTGATCCAGCTGCCGTCGGGCACCTTGACGCCCGAGGTGGTGCCGTTCCAGGTGAAGACGACGTCACGGTCGGTATCGACCTTGGACAGGTCGACGATGTCGCCGTAACCGGCCTCCATGGTCCGCACGTCGGTCAGCTTCAGCTGCTTGACCACGTCGGTTACCCAGCCGGCGCCGAAGCTTTCCCATGCCAGCATGTCGACGCCGCGCGCGCCCAGCATGGACCACAGCGCCATCTCGATAGCGCCGGTGTCCGAGGCCGGCACGATGCCGATGCGGTAGTCGTCCGGCACGCCCAGTACGGCGCGGGTGCGATCGATCGCTTCGGCAAGCTTGGCCTTGCCCGGTTTGGACCGGTGCGACCGGCCAACGCAGGCGTCCTTCAACGCATCAACCGACCAGCCCGGCCGCTTGGCGCATGGTCCGGACGAGAAGAAGGGCGAACGGGGCCGTTCGGTCGGTTTCATGATGATTTCCCGGTGAGGTTCAGGCTGTCTGGTTAGCGCGCATATTGAGCGGTCATCGGTTCGCGGCGGATAATAGGGGCCGGCCTAATCATGTCAACGTTGCAGTTCCGCGCGTGAGGGCTGCGGCAGGCGCATCAAACCGGCGGTAAACATTTCACAATCAGGGGCCTAGAGGGTGTCCATGGTCGAGCGGCCCGTGGCCCTGCCCAAGCCCCGGCGCCGAGGCGATGGCGCGGTGTACGTATTCGCGGGCGCGGGCCACGGAATCCACCACCGTCATCCCTTGCGCAAGACCCGTGGCGATGGCGCTTGCGAGGGTGCAGCCGGTCCCGTGGGTGTGGCGCGTCTCGATGCGCCGGGACTCGAAAACATGCTCGCCGTCCCCGGTCAGCAACAGGTCGTGCAGCACCGGCCCATCGAGGTGTCCGCCCTTTACCAGCACCGCCTTCGCCCCCAGCTCCAGCAGCGCGGCGCCGGCCCGGCGCATGCCACCCAGGTCGGCGACTTCCAGGCCGGTCAGCGCCGCCGCCTCGGGCAGGTTGGGTGTCAGCACGGTCGCCTTGGGCACCATGCGCGTGATCAGCGCATGGGCGGCGCTGTCCTGCAGCAGCGCGGCGCCGCCCTTGGCCACCATCACCGGATCGACCACCAGTTTCACGCCGGCCGCGTCTTCCTCGATGGTGGCGGCGACCGCCTCGATGACCTCGGCGCTGTGCAGCATGCCGGTCTTCAGGCAATCGGCGCCGATGTCGCGCAGCACCACCTGCATCTGCTGGCGGATGAAGGCGGGATCGATGCCGAGGATGCCGTGGACGCCCAGAGTGTTCTGGGCGGTGAGCGCGGTGATCGCCGTGGCCGCGAAGCCGCCCAGCATGGTCACCGTCTTGATATCGGCCTGGATACCCGCGCCGCCGCCCGAATCCGAGCCGGCGATAATGAGAACCCGCCCGTTCATGGCAGCGTCACGAGGCTTTCGCCGCGCGCGAAATGGCGCCCGCAATGTCGTCGACCACGGCATTGACGAGCGCCTGGTCCTCGCCCTCCGCCATGACGCGAATCTTGGGCTCGGTGCCCGACGGGCGAATCAGCACGCGGCCGGTGCCTTTCAGCCGGGCCTCGCCGTCGGCGATGGCCGCCTTGACCGCGGCATCATCCAGCGGCGCGCCACCGGATACCGTCACGTTCTTCAGCACCTGCGGCAGCGGCGTGAATACCCGGCAGGTCTCGCTGGCCGGCTTGCCGGTCTCGAGTATCACCGCCATCACCTGCAGAGCCGCGATCAGTCCGTCGCCGGTCGTGGTGTAGTCGGTCATGACTATGTGGCCGGACTGCTCGCCGCCCAGATTGCAGCCGTGCGCGCGCATGTGTTCGACCACGTAGCGGTCGCCCACGGCGGTGCGCACCAGGCCGATGCCCTGGGCGTGCAGATAATTCTCCAGCCCCAGATTGGACATGACGGTGCTGACCAGGCAGCCGCCGCGCAGCCTGCCGGTGCGGTGCCAGTAGGCCGCGATCAGGCCCATGAGCTGGTCGCCGTCGAGGAGATTGCCGTTCTCGTCGGCCATCAGCACCCGGTCGGCGTCGCCATCGAGCGCGATTCCCAGATGGGCGCCGCTCTCGCGCACGGTGCGCTGCATCAGCGCCGTGTCGGTAGAGCCGCAGCCCTTGTTGATGTTGACGCCATTCGGGCTGACGCCGATGGGCACGATCTCGGCGCCCAGCTCCGTCAGCACGATGGGCGCGAGCTTGTAGGCGGCGCCATTCGCGCAATCGATCACCACCTTGAGGCCATCCAGCGCCCGGCCGGTCGGGAACGTGCTCTTGACCACCTCGATGTAGCGGCCATGGCCGTTGTCATCGAGCCGGCGGGCGCGGCCGATGTCGCGCGAGGCGGCCACGTCCAGTTCCCTGCCGCTTTCCAGCCGCGCCTCGATTTCGGCCTCGATGGCGTCAGACAGCTTGAATCCGTCCGGACCGAACAGCTTGATGCCGTTGTCCTCGAACAGGTTGTGCGAGGCCGAGATCATCACGCCCAGATCGGCGCGCATGGACTTGGTCAACATGGCAGCCGCCGGAGTCGGCATGGGACCGACCAGCACCACGTCCATTCCAACCGAAGTAAAGCCGGCGGTCATGGCCGCTTCCAGCATGTAGCCGGACAGCCGCGTATCCTTGGCGATGACAACCCTGTGCCGGTGGTCGCCGCGGCGGAACTGGGCGCCCGCCGCCATGCCCACGCGTAGCGCCGCATCGGCGGTCATCGGCAACGTATTGGCGGTGCCGCGAATGCCGTCGGTTCCGAAATACTGACGCTTGTTCATGAATTCTCTGTCGCGGTGCCCTGGAATATCGCCTGCCAGACGTCGAGAGCCTGGCGAGTTTCGGCCACGTCATGGACCCGCAAAATATGCACGCCCTGGTGAATCGCCGCAAGCGCTGCCGCCAGCGAACCGGGCAGCCGCCCGTGAGCGGGAGCACCGCCGGAGAGCCGGCCGAGAAAGCTCTTGCGCGACACACCCAGCAGCACCGGGCATCCAAGATCGTGGAACCGGTGCAGGTTGCGCAACAACGCCAGATTGTGATCGAGCGTCTTGCCGAAGCCAATGCCCGGATCGACGATCAGTCGCCCGGCATCGATGCCGGCATCGGTGCAGGCCTGGATGCGGCGTTTCAGATATTCATGCACCTCGTCCACCACGTCGGTATAGACGGGACTGTCCTGCATGGTCCGGGGATCGCCCTGCGCGTGCATCAAGATCACCGGCGCATCGGACGCCGCGGCCACGGCCAGGCTCTCCGGATCGCCGGTCAGCGCGGACACGTCGTTGATGATGGACGCGCCGGCGGCCAGCGCCGCCCGCATGACCGGCGCGTGCCGTGTATCGATGGAGACCGGCACGCCGATGCCCAGCAGGGCCGAGATCACCGGAAGCACCCGGCGCAGCTCTTCCTCGACGGGCACCGGTTCGGCGCCGGGCCGGGTGGATTCGCCTCCCACATCGATGATGTCGGCGCCACGCTCGATAAGACGCCGCGCGTGGGCGATGGCGGCATCCGGCTCGAGATAGCGGCCGCCGTCGGCAAAGCTGTCAGGCGTTACATTGAGCACACCCATGACCAGAGGCCGCCCGAATTCGAGCGGCCCCATCGGCGGATGTGAAATCCAGGCAGAGCGGGGCGTTTTCAAGTGCCCGGCTGAGGCTCCGGCGCCGCGCCGGGTCGTGGGGTGCGGCCAGCACTGGGAACGGTGCGCGGCTTGCTGGGCGGCGGCGACGTCTCCGGCGTGTCCTCGGGCCGGTCGATCGGCTCGCCGCGCAGCAGGGCGCGGATTTCCTCGCCGGTCAGGGTCTCGTATTCGAGCAATGCCTGGGCGATGCGGTGCAGGTCGTCATTGTGATCGGTGAGAATCTGGCGCGCGTGGGCGTAGGCATCCTCGACGAACTTGCGCACTTCCCCGTCGACCAAACGCGAGGTCTCCTCGGACATGTTCTGGGTCCGCGTAACGGAATGGCCCAGGAAAACCTCTTCCTCGTTGTCGCCATAGGACAGCGGGCCGAGCTTGTCGCTCATGCCCCAGCGGGTGACCATGGCCTTTGCCAGGCGCGTAGCGCCCGAAATGTCCGACGACGCGCCCGATGTGACCTTGTCATAGCCGAAGATCAATTCCTCGGCGATGCGGCCGCCCATCATCACGGCGAGACGCGAATGCATCTGCTCGCGGGTCTGCGACAGCTTGTCCTTTTCGGGCAGGTACATGACCATGCCCAAGGCACGGCCGCGCGGGATGATGGTCGCCTTGTGGATCGGGTCGGTGTCCGACACCTTCAGGCCGACGAGAGCGTGGCCGGCCTCGTGATAGGCGGTCAGGCGCTTTTCATCCTCGTCCATCACCATGGAGCGGCGCTCAGGCCCCATCATGACCTTGTCCTTGGCGTCCTCGAACTCGGCCATGGACACGACCTTCTTGTTCTTGCGCGCGGCAAGCAGCGCCGCCTCGTTCACAAGATTGGCCAGATCGGCGCCCGAGAATCCGGGGGTGCCACGGGCAATCACCTTGGCTTCCACGTCCGGCGCCAGCGGCACCCGGCGCATATGCACCTTCAGGATGCGCTCGCGGCCCAGCACGTCGGGGTTCGGCACCACCACCTGGCGGTCGAAGCGGCCCGGGCGCAGCAGCGCCGGGTCCAGCACGTCGGGACGGTTGGTGGCGGCGATGATGATGACGCCCTCGTTTTCCTCGAAGCCGTCCATCTCGACCAGCAGCTGGTTGAGGGTCTGCTCACGCTCGTCGTTGCCGCCGCCAAGGCCGGCGCCGCGATGGCGGCCCACGGCGTCGATCTCGTCGATGAAGACGATGCAGGGCGCGTTCTTCTTGGCCTGCTCGAACATGTCGCGGACGCGGCTGGCGCCGACACCCACGAACATCTCGACGAAGTCGGAGCCGGAGATGGAGAAGAACGGCACGTTCGCCTCGCCGGCAATGGCGCGGGCGAGCAAGGTCTTGCCGGTGCCGGGCGGACCAACGAGCAGTGCGCCGCGCGGAATCTTGCCGCCGAGACGCTGGAATTTCTGCGGGTCGCGCAGGAATTCGACGATCTCCTGCACCTCTTCCTTGGCCTCTTCCACGCCGGCCACATCATCGAACGTCACCCGGTCGGTGCGCTCGTTGAGCAGCTTGGCCTTGGACTTGCCGAAGCCCATGGCCCGGCCCGAGCCCGCCTGCATCTGCCGCATGATGAAGATCCAGACGGCGACCAGCAGCAGCATGGGGCCGACATTGATCAGGATCGCCCAGAAATTGCTGGTTTCGGGCTGCTCGAAGCGCATGTCGACCTGCTTCTCGCGCAGCGTCTTGACCAGATCGGGATAGGCGCCTTCCTGGTACTGGGTGGTGAACTTCGCCTTGCCATCGCGGTACTGGCCGACGATCTCGTCGCCGCGAATGGTCACGGTCTCGACGTTGCCGGCGTTGACGTTATCCAGGAACTGGGAAAATCCCACCTTGTCGGTCGGCGCATTGGTGCCCGAGTGCTGGAACTGGCTGAACAGCACGATGACGATTAACGCCACGAGCGCCCAGATGAAGAGATTGCGTCCAAGATTGTTCAACGGTTTTCCCGGTTTCGACATCGCGTGCCCGCCTGCCGGGCCGTCCGTCAAAGATAGGATGTTTGCCCGGGCAGACAAGCACCATGAACACGCAATAGGTCAGCGCGCGAATGCGGCCGCAGGCAGGTGGTGGCGGGGCAGGAAATCGATCGTCGCCGCAGGCGTCCCGGAACCCTGCCGGTGGAAACCGAAGGCCGGCACGGCAACCAGTCCGGCCTGGTCGTAGACAGCGGGGAGCGCCGGGCGCGCGGCAGCCGGCACGCGCTTCAGGACCGATTCGGGCACCGCCGCGCGCAGCGCCGCCATGCCGCCGGGGCGCAGCCGGTCCAGGGTGACGCCGCGGCCCACGGCAATAAACCGTCCGTCCCAGATCTGCGGCGCGCCGCCAAGAGCCAGCGGCCCCTCGACGCCGCGCGTCTCGCGCACCAGCAGCAGCGTGTCCGCTGCCGGAATGATCCGGCATCCCGCCAGCGTCATGGCCTCGTGCCCGCCGGCGCGCAGCCGCGCCCAAAGCCGCTCGAGACGATCGAGCCGGGGTGGATAGCCGCTGCCGCCCACGGCCATCAGCACCAGCGCCAGCGCGCGCAGACCCACTTCCTCGTGGGCCGCCACGAGAGCCGCGGGGCGAAGGCTGTACCAGCCGCCCACGCCGAATGTGCCGGCGCCGGCGATCAGCGCATGAGCCTCGGCATCCAGGGCCGCGCGGGCGCGGGCCATCTGGCGGGCGGTGCGGGCCAGCCGGTCGGGCGTGATGCCAAGCGGCGCCAGCACCGGCCAGACCGACCGGGCGCGGACACGGGCATAGGCCGGGTCGCGGTTGCTCGGATCCTCGATCCAATCCTGTCCCGCCGCACGCAGCGTGGCGACAAGCCGCGCCTTGGGCACTTCAAGCAGCGGACGGATGCGGGCGGGCGCGCCCGGCCAGACCGGCGCGGCCTCGGCGGCCATGCCTGCGAGACCATAGACGCCGCTGCCCCTGCCCAGCCGCAGCAGCACGGTCTCGGCCTGGTCCTCGAGATGATGGGCCAGAAGGAGCGCCGGCACCTGCCGCGCGGCGCACCAGTTTTCAAGCAGGCCATACCGGGCGCGGCGGGCTTCGGCCTGCACATTGCCGTGCGGCCTGGAGCCCCATGCCAGGATATGATGGGAAATGCCCCGCGCCGCCATCCAGCCGCCGACAGCAACCGCTTCGGCGGCCGATTCGGGCCTGAGACCATGGTCGACGGTCAGCGCCGTAAGAGTGATGCCGCGAGCCGCCGCCCAGGCCTGGGCAAGCAGGGCAAGCGCCATGCTGTCGGGGCCGCCGGACACCGCGACCGCGACATGAGAGGCGCTGTCCGTGCGGGGCAATGCCCGCATCAGCGAATCGAATTCCTGCCGGGAAAGGGGAGCGGCGTGATGCTGTGCGCCGGTCACCATGTCATGGCTGTCAGTTGCAGCCGGTGGCTTGCTGCGCCGCTTCGGTCTTTTGCCGGATCGACGGCGTCGCCTTGGGATAGCGGCGGCTGAGTTCGTCGAAGGTGGCGCATGCCTGGTCCTTCTGGCCAAGCTCCCGGAGGCTGAGGCCCAGGGTGAGCATCATGTCCGGCCCCTTGTCGCTGTCGGCGAACTGCTTGAAGCCGTCCAGCAGCACCCGCGCCGCCTCGGCATAATTGCGCGTGGCGTAATAGGTCTTGCCCAGCCAGTACTTGGCATTCGGCGCGGCGCGATGATCGGGATTGAGCGCCAGGAACGCCCGGAAGGCTTCCTCGGCGCCCTGGAAATCATCCCGGCGAAGCAGCGAGAACGCATAGTTGAACTGGGCGTCGGGGCCATCGCCCTCCAGATACCGCTCAGGCGTTTCCTCGGGCGTGCCTTTCGGCGGCGGCGGGGTGCCGCCGGGCGAGTCGAGCTGGCCGCCAAGGGTGTCAGGCACCCGGCCGCCTGGGCCAGAACCGTCATCCTGCATGCCGGTCGGCGCGTCGCCGGCCATCCCCTGACCATAGTCCATGCCGTCATCGGCCGTACCGTCCGGCGGCATCATGGCGCCGGGCGCGCCGAAACCCTGAGCGTCCTGGCTTTCGCCATCCTGGGCCTGGCCCGATTGGGCCTGACCGCTGCGGACCGCGGCCAGCTGCTTCTCGAGGGTATCGATGCGAAACTGCATGTCTTCCAGCTGCTTCTCGAGCTGCTGGTTCAGCTGGGTCAGCCGGTACATGGCTTCTTCGTTGCCGCCCGTGAGCCTGCGGATATCGTTTTCGATCCGCGTCAGGCGCACTTCATTCTGGGCACGATAGGTATCGAGCTGCGGCTGAGCAACGGCAATGGTGGAGGTACCAAGAAGCGCGAATAGAGAGACGATGCCGAGAGACTGCCAGCGCACGCTTCAACTTTCTGTACTGCATGTGATGCGCCGCGCTTTCGCGCGGCGCACGTCACAATGGGACGCTTACTGAACGACCGAGACGTCGCGGCGGTTCTGAGCCCAGGCGGACTCGTTGGAACCGGCAACTTCCGGGCGCTCCTTACCATAGGAAATGGTATTCAGACGGCCTTCCTCAATACCCAGGCCGACCATGTAGCGCTTGGCAGCTTCGGCACGGCGGGCGCCGAGAGCCAGGTTGTACTCGCGGGTGCCGCGCTCGTCGGCGTGACCCTCGATGGTGAACGACTTGTTCGGATAGCGCTTCAGCCACTGGGCCTGCTTGGACAGGGTGGCCTGGGCGCGATCATCGAGATTGTACTCGTCGTAACCGAAGTAGATACGGCTGCCGGCGTCGCGTTCGAGCTCTTCCTGCGAGCCAGGCAGAATGCCATCGCTCACGGGTCGACTGGGGGCGGCGGTGCCCGAAGGGCCGCTCGGGGCGGTGGCGATTGGAGCCTTCTCGTCCTTGTCGGAACAGCCGACGAGGGCGAGGGTTGAAGCAGCGGCCAGAACGATAAACTTCATTCTCAGCGCGTGGGAGAACATTGGTGGCGTTTCCTTCTTAAGCGAGGCTATGGTTGATAACGTATAGGCTTGCAACGCACGAATCCAGACGCGTACTCGATCGTGCGCGCCCCCCGATACCGAGTTCTTCGGTGACGTCATTGTAATCTTTCCCCATCACTTCAGCAAGGGAGACCATGCGGGATCCGATGCATCTCCTGCGGTCGGAACCTTGCGTTCATTCCGGCCGGTGAGATCGATTGAGCGGAGCTCGGCCTTGCCGGCCTGCCCGCTGCGCGACGGATATCCGCGGAAGAACATGATCACCCTGCCGTTGGGCGCCCAGGTGGGCCCCTCGTCAAGGAAACTTTCCGTCAGCATCCGTTCGCCGGAGCCGTCGGGCCGCATGACGCCGATCTTGAATTTGCCGCCCGAGGTGAAGGTGAAGGCGATCAGATCGCCGCGCGGCGACCAGACCGGTGTCTTGTAACGGCCCTTGCCGAAGCTGATTCGCTTCACGCCCGAACCGTCGGCTCGCATGACATAGATCTGCTGCCCGCCGCCGCGATCGGATTCGAAGGTGATGAACTGGCCGTCGGGCGAGAAGCTGGGGGACGTGTCGATGTCCGGCGCGTCGGTGAGCCGCCGCATTTTCCGGGTGCGCAGATCCATGACGTAGATGTCGGTGTTGCCGTTCTTGGCCAGGCTCATCACCACCTGGTTGCCGTCGGGCGAGAAGCGCGGCGCAAACGTCATACCGTCGAAGTCGCCCAGCAATTCCTGCCTGCCGGTCTCCAGATTGTACATGTAGACGCGCGGCTTGTTGTTGAAATAGGACAGGTAGGTGATCTCCTGGCTGCTGGGCGAGAAGCGCGGCGTCAGCGCCAGGAAGTCGCCCTTGGTCAGGTAGGAATTGTTGGCGCCGTCCTGGTCCATGATGGCCAGCCGCTTGACGCGGGCCGTCGCCGAGCCGGATTCCGCCACATAGACGATGCGGGTGTCGAAATAGCCTTCCTCGCCGGTCAGCCGCTGGTAGATGGCGTCGGCGACGCGGTGCGATATCTGCCGCCAGTTGTCGGGGGTGGTCTGGTATTTCACCCCGGTCAACTGCTGCTGGCCGTAGACGTCCCACAGCCGGAACACGACCTCGACCCGGCCATCGGCCAGGAAGTTGACGCTGCCGACGACAAGGCCCTGGGCGCCGATCGCCTTCCAGTCGGGGAAGCGCGGCCGCCGCTCGGGCACCAGTCCCTGCTCGATGTAAGCCGCTTTCGACAGCGGCCGGAACAGGCCCGAGCGCTCGAGATCGGCGGCGATCACGCCAGCCATGTCGTCACCCAGCTTGGTCATTTCGGGCAGCCGCGACGGCACCTGGCTCTGCGCCGAGAACACCGGAATGGCGACCGGAATCGGCTCCATGGTCGGATTGGTGATGTCGACCATAAGCTGGGCGCGGGCGTCCCCGGGCGCCGTGGCGATCCCGGCCGCGATCATCAGGGCGGCAAGCAGGCCGGTGGACAGCGTCCTGCGCCAGGCTAAGAGTGCGTTCATGGGCCGGTTCCTCCTCAGAGCATCTTGGGATCGAAATTCAGGATCACGTCCCGCCAGATATCGTAATAATCCGCCGGCAGCTTGAGCGGCGCGCAACGCTGGACGGCGCGCTTCGCAGCCTCGGCAGCCACCTTGTAGAGATTGTCAGACATCATCCGCCCTCTGTCGACGATGACGGGGTCATTCGCGAGCGACCCGTCCCTTCGAAGATAGATACGAATTCTGACAACCAAAGTTTCAGCGCCGGTCGCACCGACGGGCGCGGCCCAGCAGCGCGCGATCTGCGATGCGATGGCCGACTGGATGTTCGCGGTGGCCCGCGCCTGTTCCATCGGGTTCCGGCTGGGATCCTTGGCCTGTGACGGATCCGGGTCGGTCGGCTTCTTCGGCTTGTTGTCCTTGGTCTGCGGCGTCGTGGTGTCGCGCTTGTCGAGCAGCAGCTTCTCGATGGCCGCCATGTCGAATTTCTTCGGCGGCTTCGGCTTGTCGCGCGGCGTCACGTTGGGCAGGTCCTTGGTGACCCGGTCCGGCTTGGGCGGCTCTGGCGTCGGCTCGGGCGTGGGCGCGGGCTCGGGCGGCGGCGTTTCAGCCGCCTCGTCGACGCGCGGCGGCGTCGGCGACGCCTGATCCGGTTCGGGTTCGGGCGCCTTTTCGGCGGGCGGTTTCTCGTCCGGCTTTTGCGGCTTCGGCTCGTCCTTTGGCGTCGGAGTCGGGATCGCATCGGGCGTGATCAACGCCTCGGGCGGAACCATGACGACGGGAACGTTGTCGTCGATGATCTCCGGCTCGCCGAACCAGTTCCAGCTGACCAACGCCATGGCGAGGATCAGCACATGGAACAGGCCTGAAAAAATGAGGGGCTTGCGCACGTCTCTACTTGCCCTTGCCGCCCTTCGTCGGCTGGGTGACGAGCGCCACCTTGTTGAATCCCGCACCGTTGATCATGCCCATCACGCCCATCACCTTGCCGTAGGACAGGTTCTCGTCGGCGCGCACGAAGATGCGGGTTTCCTTGCTGACGTCGCCGATGGCGCGCAGCCGTTCGACCAGGGTTTCCACCTGCACCTCGGTATCCTGCAGGAACACCCTGCCGTCGCCGCGAAGCGACACCGACAACGGCTTGTCCTCGGCGGAAAGCGGTTTGGCGCTGGTCTGCGGCAGGTCCACCTTGACCCCGGTCGACAGCAGCGGCGCGGTCACCATGAAGATGATCAGCAGCACCAGCATGACGTCGACGAACGGCGTCACATTGATCTGCGACATGGGCGCGTACTTGCCCTTGCGCCCGCCACCCCGTTTTCTGAGGTCGGCGCCCATCAGCCCTGCCCTTCGTCGATCTGGCGCGACAGGATCGTGTTGAATTCATCCACGAAGCCTTCGAGCCGGTTGGCGAAGCGATCCATGTCGGCGGCGAACTTGTTGTAGGCGATCACCGCGGGAATCGCCGCGACCAGGCCCACGGCCGTGGCGAACAACGCCTCGGCGATGCCGGGGGCGACGACGGCCAGGCTGGTGTCGGCCGAGGCGCCGATGGCCTGGAAGCTGTTCATGATGCCCCAGACCGTGCCGAACAGGCCGACGAAAGGCGCGGTCGAGCCGACCGTGGCGAGGAAGCCCAGATAGCGCTCCAGACGTTCGACCTCGCGGTTCAGCGTCAGGCGCATGACCTGGGCGATGCGTTCCTGCAAACGGGCGCCCGAGGTCGCCACATTGGACTTGCCGATCGACCGCTGCCATTCGCGCATGGCGACCTGGAACAGCAGCGCCATGGGATGGCTCGCCCGGCCCTGCAGCCGGTCGTACAATTCCTCGAGCGACCGGCCGGACCAGAATTCGTCCTCGAAGGTGTCGGCCTCGGCGCTGACCTTCCTGTAACGCCCGATCTTGTCGAAGATGATCGCCCACGACCACAGCGAGGCGAGCAGCAGCAGCAACAGCACCGCCTGGACGATGATGTCGGCATGCAGGATCAGCCCGATGATCGAAAGGTCGTGCGCGGGCGCCGTGCCTTCCAAAGCCGCTTGCGTAATTTCTGGTTCCATTGGTCAGGCCTTTGCGGTGTCGCGTGGTGGAAGCATGGTCTTGAGCCGGGCAATGAGATCGGTCGGCTGACGGCGCGGCTTGCCCTTGCCGTCCAGGCAGACGACGCGAATCCGCGCCTCGGCGATGGGAGTGTCGTTGCGCCAGATGTCCTGGCCGAAGTCGATATACGCCGCGCCGACGCCATTGTTCACGGTGCGGACCTGGAGCAGGTCGTCGAGCCGCGCAGGCGCGCGAAACTCGACGTGGCAGTTCTTGACCGCGAAGCCCAGGACGCTGCCGACGTCGCCCCGCATGGCGACGTACTGGCTGACACCCACGAGCCGCAGCAATTCGGTGCGCGCACGTTCCATATAGCGCAGATAATTGGCGTGATAGACCATCTGTGCCGTGTCCGTGTCCTCAAAATACACGCGCACCGGAAAACGGTGCATACCCTCGCTGACCGTGCCGGACATCCAGTCAGACATCCTCTTCCCCCGTGGGAAGGCTCATTTGCGCCGCGGGCAAGGCGGCAGGCGCGGCAAGGCCCAGATGCTTGTAGGCAGCCGGGGTCAGAATACGCCCTCGCGGTGTCCGCTGGATGAACGCCTGCTGCAGAAGATAGGGCTCGATTATGTCCTCAATGGCGTCGCGCGGTTCGGACAGCGAGGCGGCGATGGTTTCGATGCCGACCGGCCCACCGCCGAAGTCGACGCCGATGCAGCGCAGGTAGCGCCGGTCCATGGCGTCGAGGCCGCGGCCATCCACCTCCAGGCGGGTCAGCGCCATGTCGGCCATGGCGGCGTCGACCATGCCGTGGCCGGCGACCTCGGAAAAGTCGCGCACCCGGCGCAGCAGGCGGCCGGCGACACGCGGGGTGCCGCGCGAGCGGCGGGCGATCTCGATGGCCCCATCGCGGCTCAGGCCAAAGTCCATCACCCGGGCGCCCCGTTCGACGATGGAGCACAGGTCATCCACGCCGTAGAATTCCAGCCGGACCGGGATACCGAAGCGGTCGCGCAGCGGCGTGGTCAGCAGGCCCGAACGGGTGGTGGCGCCGACCAGCGTGAAGCGCGGCAGGTCGATCCGCACCGAACGCGCCGCCGGCCCTTCGCCGATGATCAGATCGAGTTGGAAGTCCTCCATGGCCGGATACAGGATTTCCTCGACGGCGGGCGCGAGCCGGTGAATCTCGTCGATGAACAGCAGGTCGTTTTCCTGGAGGTTGGTCAGCAGGGCGGCCAGTTCGCCCGCCCGGGCGATCACCGGCCCCGAGGTGGCGCGAAAATTGACGCCCATCTCGCGGGCGACGATCTGCGCCAAGGTGGTCTTGCCAAGGCCGGGCGGGCCGGCCAGCAGCACATGGTCGAGCGCCTCGCCCCGGCTGCGCGCAGCCTGGATGAACACCGTGAGGTTGTCGATCGCCTGGCGCTGGCCGATGAACTCGGCGAAGCGCCCGGGACGCAGGCTCGCTTCGTAGGCGTCCTCGTCGCGCTTCACGGCGCCGACCATGCGGTCGTCTCCGGCGGATGTGCTCATCCAGCCAGTTCCTTCAGCCCGCCGCGGATCAGAACGTCCAGCGACGCCGCACCGCCCTGCGCCCGGTTGACCCGCGCCACCGCGCCCATGGCGTCGGCCTGCCGGTAGCCGAGATTGACCAGTGCCGAGACCGCATCCGCCGCCGGGCTGCCACCGGGCGTGCCGCCGGCCGCGACCGACGAGGCGTCGAAGCCTTCGAAGGCCGGCACCTTGTCCTTCAGCTCGATCACGATGCGGGTGGCAAGCTTGGGCCCCACGCCCGAGGCGCGGCCGATCATGGTCTTGTCCTGCCCGGCGATCGCCTGTGCGATCTCGCCCGGCGAGAGGATGGACAGGATCGCCAGCGCAACCCTGGCGCCCACACCCTGGACACTCTGCAGCCGCCCAAACCACTCTTTTTCGCCACCTGTCAGAAAACCGTAGAGGTGGATGTGGTCTTCGCGTACGTGGGTCTCAATATGCAGAACGACAGATTCTCCAGTTTTTGGCAGGCCTTGCAGGGTTTTCCCGGGACAAAACACGAAGTAACCCACGCCCCCGACGTCGATAATCGCCCAATCCTCGCCGATTTCATCGACCGTGCCCCTGAGCCGCGCGATCATGGCCGCACGCCTCCACCGAAAGACGAAGACACCCGCGATTCGATATTGGCGCCGCTGCGCACCAGATGCGCGTGGCAGATGGCAACGGCGAGCGCGTCTGCGGCGTCCGGCCCCGCCAGGTCCACGCCGGGCAGCAGGATGCCGACCATCATGCGGATCTGATCCTTGGCCGCGTGGCCAACGCCGACCACGGACTTCTTCACCTGATTGGTGGCATATTCAGCCACGGGGATACCGCGGATGGCCGGCACCAGCATGGCGATGCCGCGCGCCTGGCCCAGCTTCAGGGTCGATCCGGGATTCTTGTTGACGAAGGTTTCTTCCACAGCGGCAAGGTCCGGCTGCCAGGCATCGAGAACCGCATTCAGACCGGCGAAAATCTCGGCGAGACGCTGCGCCAGACTACCGCTGTCGTCCGACCGCACGCTGCCGTTGGCCACGTGCCGCAAACGGCTTCCGGAGGCGTCAATGACGCCCCAGCCGGTGCACCGCAGGCCGGGATCGAGCCCGATAAGCCGGACGCTGTCTGCCATTCTCCTAAGCGCTGAGCCCTTCCATCACCTCGTCGGACATCTCGAAATTCGCATAGACGTTCTGGACGTCGTCGTCATCGTCGAGCGCGCCCAGCATCTTCATCAATGTCGCCGCGTTGTCGCCGTCGACCTGGATGGTGGTCTGCGGCTTCCAGATCAGCCGCGCCTCCTCGGCCTCGCCCAACGCCGCCTCGAGCGCGTCACGGACGGCAGCGAACTCCTCCAGCGCGCAGATGATCTCATGGCCGTCCTCGTCGGACTGGCAATCGTCGGCGCCGGCCTCCAGCGCGGCCTCGAACACCGTCTCGGCCGACCCGGCCGCGACCGGATATTTCAGCATGCCGACCCGGTCGAACGCATGCGAGACGCTGCCGGACGCGCCCAGATTGCCGCCGTTCTTCGAAAACTTGGTGCGGACTTCCGAGGCGGTGCGGTTGCGGTTGTCGGTCAGCGCCTCGACAATGACCGAGACCCCGCCCGGGCCGAAGCCCTCGTACTGTACCTCTTCGTAGGTCTCCAGATCTGACGCGGTCGAGCGCTTGATGGCCCGGTCGATATTGTCCTTGGGCATGCTCTGGGCCTTCGCCGCGGAGATCGCCGCACGCAGGCGGGCGTTCGACGCGGGGTCAGGACCGCCCATCTTCGCCGCCACCGTGACTTCCTTGGCCAGCTTGCTGAAAAGCTTGGACCGCTTGGCGTCCTGGGCGCCCTTGCGGAACATGATGTTCTTGAATTTGGAATGACCCGCCATCGTCTCTGCTCGACTCGTGTTTTTCTGGTGTTCAACCTGTTGCGACGGCCCTCGGGCCGCGCGGTGATCTGCCCTGACTTATACCAGATATTGTGGGGTCAGGCAGCTAATTCACATTCGATTGAGCGTGCACGCAAACCCCGGATACCTTGGAATTGTGGCCTTGTTGTGAGACCGCAATAGCCTCTAGGGCCAGCTTTCGGCAAGTCTCCCGCCGATCCGGAGCGGCACGATGCGCTCCGCCTTCCCCGTCGTGTCGTTGCTTTCCACATAGACACCGCAGAGCGTCGCCTCGCCGTTGGCCGGCACGAAGCGGCCGCCGCCGATCTTGGTGGTGAAACGCCGGAGCGGCTCTTCCTTGTCCATGCCGATCACCGAATTGTAGTCGCCGCACATGCCGCCGTCGGTCTGATAGGCGGTGCCGCCGGGCAATATCTGCGCGTCGGCCGTGGGCACATGGCTGTGCGACCCCACCACCAGGCTGGCGCGCCCGTCGGCGAAGTGGCCCATGGCCATCTTTTCCGAGGTTGCCTCGGCGTGAATGTCGATCAGCACGAAATCCGCGCGTTTGCCCAGCGTGTATTCCATCAGCGCCTGGTCGACCACGCGGAACGGGTCATCGAGCGGATCCATGAAAATGCGCCCCATGACATTGATGATGGCGACCGTCTGGCCGCCCCGCGCCATGTACATGCCATGACCGTGCCCCGGCGTCCCTTCCGGGAAGTTGGCCGGGCGCAGCAGGCGCGGTTGCTGATCCATGATGTCGACGATCTCGCGCTGGTCCCAGCTGTGGTTGCCGCCGGTGATCACGTCGACGCCGGTCTGGAGCAGCCGGTTGGCGATGTCCTGGCTGATGCCGAAGCCGCCGGCGGCGTTTTCGCCGTTGGCCACGACGAAATCCAGGTCGAGCCGTTCACGGATATCCGGCAGGCGCTGGAGCAGGGCATCGCGTCCGGCGCGGCCGACGATATCCCCGAAATATGCAAGCTTCACGAAACGGCCTTTCTGAAGTCCATGGCGCCCTCTTCCGTGACCACCATGTCAAGCGGTTCGTCGTGCGCCTGCGTCGGCACCGCGGCCACGCGCTGGCCGGCATAGGCGATGCCGACGGCAAGCACGGGCCCGGCGCGCCGCAGATTGGCGAGTGCCCGGTCGTAATAGCCGGCACCGTATCCCAGGCGCCGACCGGCACCGTCATAGGCGAGAAGCGGGACGAGGACAATATCGGGCCGCAGGGCCTGGTTCGTTTCGGGCGGCTGCAGAATGCCGAAGCGGCCCGTCACCAGCGCCCCGCCGGGACGCCAGGCGCGGAAAACCAATCCATCCGGCGGGTCGACGGGCACCGGCAGCGCACATTCCCAGCCGGCCGCCGCCAGGAACCGCAACAGGGGCAACGGATCGGCCTCGTCGCGAAACGGGTGATAGCCGGCGATGGTCCCGCAGGGTTTGATCAGGATGGCGGATGCGAACGACGTGACCAGCCGGGCGCCGATGTCGCCAGCGGCCCGCGCGAGGGTTTCTCGGGCTGCCGCCGCTTGCCGGCGGAGTTCGGGTTTGTTGGGCTGCATGGTCACCGGTGCGCGGTCAAATGTGCAGTGGGACCGCCGCAATCGTAGAACCAAGAAATTCCTCTGTGGCCTGTTTGTACAGGTGGGCGCCGTATAGCAGGACCAGGGTCACGCCAGGGACAGCTCCCGTCGAGGTTGGTATCGCCCCAGGGAATATGCACGTCTTCGAGAAGCGCAGTACCCACTGCCCCTCATACTTAGGCGCTTTCCATGCGGGCGGCAATATGCTCGATTTGCGCGGCCAGCGTGTCCATATCGCCCAGATGGGACACGAGGTCGCCCCGCGACAGCTTGGCGCCGCCGCCTTCACTGAGTTCGTCGAGCAGGATGATCCCGGCCATCAGGATCAGCTTGGCCTCGCCCACCTGTCCGAGCGCGCCGGCAAGTTCCGTTACCCGGGCATCGAAAATCTGCGCCAGCTCGAGCAGGCGGTCCTGCTCGCCCTCGTTGCAGGTGAACTGATAGGGCGCGTTGTTGACGGTGAGCGTTACCTGGGGCACGGCCGACTCCTATCCTGCGATCGCGCGTCGCAGCGAGCCGATCACGTCATCGAGACGCCCGGCTGCCTGGGTGTTGCGCTCTTCCAGCGAGCGGTTCGTGGCCTCGGCCAGCGCCAGCCGCTGCTTGAGCGCGTTGTTTTCCGACCGGAGCTGATCGCATTCGCCGCGCAGCCGGTCCACATCCGCCGAGGACGGGGCGTCGCCGCGGGCGGCGACCGCCCGATTCAAACGGTCCAGCGCCGCCTTTAGCCGCGCTGTCGCTTCCGTGAGTGCTTCCACCGATTCCGGGTTGGTCGCCATGGCGCCTGCCCTGCCTGTTCTACTGTTGTTCAATGGCTTATACCCTATTTCTCGCGTTAGATGATAGCCCCAAGCAACACCCGCTGTCATGCCCCTTACAGGCGGCCCGCTTCGCGGTTGACCTGAGGATGTTCCTGAGTATTGTGGCGCCACCTGCGGGAACGGCAGATTCCCGCCCTCGGAGAACACACCGCACGATGAACGAGACAGCCGTCCAGATGGTCACCAGCCGGGATATGGCCAACGCCATCCGGGCCCTATCGATGGACGCGGTTCAGGCCGCCAATTCCGGACATCCCGGCATGCCCATGGGCATGGCCGACGTCGCAACGGTACTGTTTACCCAGTTCCTGAAATACGACCCGCAGCATCCCGGCTGGGCCGACCGCGACCGCTTCGTGCTGTCGGCCGGCCACGGCTCCATGCTGCTCTACTCGCTGCTGCACCTGACCGGGTACGACAGCATCGGAATGGACGACATCCGCAATTTCCGCCAGCTCGGCAGCCCCTGCGCCGGCCACCCGGAATTCGGCCATGCCGCGGGCATCGAGACCACCACGGGTCCGCTGGGCCAGGGCATCGCCACCGCCGTCGGCATGGCGCTGGCCGAGCGGCTGCTGGCCGCCCGGTTCGGCGAACAGATCGTCGACCACCACACCTATGTGGTCGCGGGCGATGGCTGCCTGATGGAAGGCATCAGCCAGGAAGCGATCTCGCTGGCGGGTCACCTCAACCTGAACAAGCTGATCGTGCTGTGGGATGACAACCGCATCACCATCGACGGTCCCGTCGAATTGAGCAGCTCCGAGGATCAGGCCGCGCGCTTCCGCGCCGCCGGCTGGAACACCCTGGCCGTCGACGGCCACGACCAGGACGCGGTCGCCGAGGCGATCCGCACCGCCAGGGCATCGGACCGCCCGACCATGGTCGCCTGCCGGACCATCATCGGCTATGGCGCCCCGAACGTTCAGGGGACCTCGGCCACCCACGGCGCGGCGCTTGGCGACAAGGAAGTGGCGGCCGCCCGCGAGAATATGGGCTGGGCATCGCCGCCCTTCGAGATTCCCGCCGACATCATGTCGGCCTGGCGGTCCGCCGGCGCCCGCGGCGCCTCGGCGTTCCAGACCTGGCAAGGCCGTCTGGATGGCATCGAGGCCGGTCAGCGCGCCGAGTTCGAGCGGCGCCAGCGCGGCGCGTTGCCGCAGGACTTCGACGCCGCCATCAAGTCGTATATCGCCGACCTGATCGCCAAGCCCGCCAATGTGGCGACCCGCAAGTCGTCGGAAATGGCGCTCGAGATCATCAACGGCGCGGTACCCGAGACGATCGGCGGCTCGGCCGACCTGACCGGCTCCAACAACACCAAGACCAAGGCCCAGGGCGTGGTCAAGCCGGGCGACTTCACCGGCTCGTTCATCCATTACGGCATCCGCGAACACGGCATGGCCGCGGCCATGAACGGGATCGCGCTGCACGGTGGACTGATCCCCTACAGCGGCACCTTCATGGTGTTCACCGATTATTGCCGGCCGGCAATCCGCCTGTCGGCGCTGATGTCGCTGCGGGTCATCTATGTCATGACCCATGATTCCATCGGCCTAGGCGAGGACGGCCCGACCCATCAGCCCGTCGAGCATCTGGCCAGCCTGCGCGCCATGCCGAACCTGAACGTGATGCGCCCGGCGGACGCGGTGGAAACCGCCGAATGCTGGCAGATTGCCCTGAAATCCTCGCACACGCCGTCGATTCTGGCGCTGAGCCGCCAGAATCTGCCGCAGCAGCGCCTGACTGTCGAAAGCGAAAATTTGTGCGCCCACGGCGCCTACGAATTGCTGCCGGCCGACGGTGCGGCGAAAGTCACCCTGTTCGCCAGCGGTTCGGAAGTGGCCATCGCCACCGAAGCCCGGACCAAATTGCAGGCCGAGGGCATTCCCACCCGCGTGGTGTCCGTGCCGTCTTTCGAGCTATTTGAGAGGCAATCGGATGTCTACCGCAAGCAGGTGCTGGGCGAAGGGACTGCCCGCGTCGCTGTCGAGGCGGGCGTGCGCCAGGGCTGGGAGCGGTTCATCGGCGACGGCGGCGGCTTCGTTGGCATGAGCAGCTTCGGCGCATCGGCGCCGATCAAGGCACTGTACGAGCATTTCGGCATCACCGCCGACAAGGTCGCCGCCGAGGCCAAGGCGCGTCTGTAACAAGCATATCAAGAGCGGAGAGAAGTAATATGACGGTTCGGGTTGCCATCAATGGTTTCGGCCGCATCGGCCGCCTCGTGCTGCGGGCGATCATCGAGAACAGCAAGAGCGATATCCAGGTCGTCGGCATCAACGACCTTGGCTCGGTCCAGGACAATGCGTTCCTGCTGAAATATGACAGCGTCCACGGCCCGTTCCCGGCGCCGATCAATGTCGATGGCAACACCATGGACGTGGGCCAGGGCCCGATCCGCATCACCTCCGAGCGCGACCCCTCCAAGCTGCCGTGGAAGGAACTGAACGTCGATATCGCGTTCGAGTGCACCGGCATCTTCACCACCGGCGACAAGGCCGGCGCCCATCTCGCGGCCGGCGCCAGTAAGGTGCTGATCTCGGCGCCCGGCACCGACATCGACCTGACCACGGTTTTTGGCGTGAACCACGACAAGATCCAGGCCGGGCACCGCATCATCTCCAACGCGTCGTGCACCACCAACTGCCTGGCGCCGGTCGCCAAGGTGCTGCATGAGGCGATCGGCATCGAGGCCGGCTTCATGACCACGGTGCACGCCTATACGGGCGACCAGAGCCTCGTCGACACCCTGCACAAGGACCCGCGCCGCGCCCGTGCCGCCGCCATGTCGATGATCCCGTCGACCACCGGCGCGGCCAAGGCCGTCGGCCTGGTGCTGCCGGAGCTGGCCGGCAAGCTGGATGGCACCTCGATCCGCGTGCCGACGCCCAATGTCTCCATGATCGATCTGAAGTTCATCGCCAAGCGCGAGACCAGCGCCGAGGAGATCAACGAGGCGATCAAGCGGGCTGCCGGCGGCAACGACCCGCTGGGCCAGGTGCTGAACGCGGTCGACGAGCCCTGCGTCTCCATCGACTTCAACCACAACCCCGCCAGCTCCAGCTTCGACCTGACCCAGACCCAGGTGGTCTCGGGCAAGCTGGTGCGGGTGCTGAGCTGGTACGACAACGAATGGGGCTTCTCCAACCGTATGTCGGATACCGCCCGCATCATGGCCAGCCTGGGCTGATCAGATGGCCGATAGCGGTCTGAAGCGCTTCAAGACCCTCGACGACCTCGACGTCGCCGGCAAGACGGTACTGGTCCGCGCCGACCTCAACGTCCCCATGCGGGACGGTGAGGTCGGCGACGACACCCGCATCCGTTCGGTGGTGCCGACCCTGAAGGCGATCCTTGCCAGGGGAGGCAAGGTCGTGGTGCTGTCCCATTTCGGCCGGCCCAAGGGCAAGCGGTTGCCGGAAGCCTCGTTGCGTCCGGTGGCCGAGCCGCTGTCGCGGGCCCTCGGCCGGCCGGTGGCGTTCGCCGAGGACTGCATCGGTCCCGAGGCCAAAAAGGTCGTGAAGGGTCACGATGTGGTGCTGCTGGAGAACCTGCGCTACCACGCCGGCGAGGAAGCCAACGGCGAGGCGTTCGCGTCCAAGCTGGCCGAACTGGGCGACGCCTACGTCAATGACGGCTTCTCGGTTTCGCACCGCGCCCATGCCAGCGTCGATGCGATCACAAGGCTGCTGCCGTCGGCCGCCGGCCTGTCCATGCAGGCCGAGCTGGAGGCGCTGGAGAAGGCGCTGCACAACCCCGACAGGCCGGTTGCGGCCATCGTCGGCGGCTCGAAAGTCTCGAGCAAGCTGGAAGTGCTGGGCGCGCTGGTGAACACGATGGACTATCTGATCATCGGCGGCGGCATGGCCAACACGTTCCTCTACGCCAAGGGCGTCGACGTAGGCGCCTCGCTCTGCGAAAAGGATCTCAAGGAACGGGCGCTGGAAATCCTGGCCCGTGCCCGGACCACGGCCTGCAAGATTTTGCTGCCCATCGACGCCGTGGTCGCGCAGGAGCTGGCGGCCAATGTGCCGGTGCGCGAAGTGCCCGTGCGCGAGGTCGAAAGCGACGATATGATCCTCGATGTCGGCTCCGACACCATCGAGGAACTGAAGCACGTGCTGCGCCGCTGCAAGACATTGCTGTGGAACGGGCCGCTGGGCGCGTTCGAGGTCCGCGGTTTCGATGTGGGCACGGTGGCGCTGGCGCGCGAAGCGGCCCGGCTTACCCGCGAAGGCAACCTGTTGTCTGTCGCGGGCGGCGGCGATACGGTTTCGGCACTGAACAATGCCGGCGTGTCGCATGATTTCAGCTATATCTCCACCGCGGGCGGCGCCTTCCTCGAATGGGTAGAGGGCAAGGAGCTGCCTGGCGTGAAGGCGCTGCAGGTTTGAAATTCCGAGTACAATTGGGTCAGGGAAGACACCGATGAAAAGCACCCGTATCGTCAAGCAGATCCTGGGCCACTACGAGTCCGATAATCCGGGCACCAAGGCCAATCTCAACCGTATCCTGATGACCGGCAAGCTGGGCGGCACCGGCAAGCTGGTGATCCTGCCGGTCGACCAGGGCTTCGAGCACGGTCCCGCGCGTAGCTTCGCGCCGAATCCGCCCGCCTATGACCCACACTACCATTTCCAGCTTGCCATCGATGCAGGCCTCAACGCCTTCGCCACGCCGCTGGGCATGATGGAAGCGGGCGCCGACACCTTCGCCGGCCAGATCCCGACCATCCTGAAGGTCAATTCGTCCAACTCGCTGGCCGACGCCAAGGACCAGGCCATCACCGGCAGCGTCAACGACGCGCTGCGGCTGGGCTGTTCGGCCATCGGCTTCACCATCTATCCCGGCTCGGAATATTGCTTCGAGATGATGGAAGAGATTCGCGAGATGGCCGACGAGGCCAAGTCGGTCGGCCTCGCCGTGGTGATCTGGTCCTATCCGCGCGGCGGCGACATCTCCAAGGAAGGCGAAACCGCCATGGACATCTGCGCCTATGCGGCGCACATGGCCGCGCTTCTGGGCGCCCACATCATCAAGGTGAAGCTGCCCAGCGACCATCTGGAGCAGAAGGAAGCCCGCGCGGTCTACGAAAAGCAGAAGATCGACCTGTCGAGCATGGCGGCGCGCGTGAAGCACGTCATGCAGTCGTCGTTCAACGGCCGCCGCATCGTGGTGTTCTCGGGCGGCGCAGCCAAGGGTGCGGATTCGGTCTTTGACGACGCCCGCGCCATCCGCGACGGCGGCGGCAACGGCTCGATCATCGGCCGCAACACGTTCCAGCGGCCGCGCGACGAAGCCATCGCCATGCTGAGCACCATCATCCGCATCTATCAGGGCAAGGAATGAGCGCCGCGGGACGAGAGCGTACGCGGCTGTATCTGATCACGCCGCCGCGGATCGACCCCGTCCCGTTTTCCGAAACCCTGGCGAAGGCGCTGGATGCCGGCGACGCCGCCTGCCTCCAGCTTCGCCTTAAGGAAGTGCCCGAAGACGAGGTGCGCCGGGCGGCGGATATCCTGCTGCCGGTCTGCCAGGCCTATGACGTGGCGCTGCTGATCAACGACGACCCGAGGATGGCCGCTGCGGTGGGGGCGGATGGCTGTCATGTCGGCCAGGAAGACATGTCCTACAGGGACGCGCGCAAGCTGCTGGGGCCGGATGCCATCATCGGCGTCACCTGCCACGACAGCCGGCATCTGGCCATGGAAGCGGGCGAGCAAGGCGCGGACTACGTGGCGTTCGGCGCGTTCTTTCCGACCGCCACCAAGACGCCCAAATCCACCGCCGGGCTCGATCTGCTGACCTGGTGGCAGGAACTGATGGAGATCCCCTGCGTCGCCATCGGCGGCATCACGGCGGAGAACTGCCGCCCGCTCGTCGAGGCCGGCGCCGACTTCATCGCCGTCGCGGCCGGCGTCTGGGGTGACGAAGCGGGTCCGGCGGACGCCGTGAAGCGCTTCAACGCGATTTTCGACGAGATCACCGGCTGAACCGACGCCGCCCGTCTGGCCATGGCAGCAACCGGAATCCCGGCATTGCCTCCCCCTACCCATGCTCCTATAGTCCGCGCCGCTCCGGGAACCCGTGCGAGGAACGCTTCAGGTCATGAAAGTCAACGGCAACGCGATCAAGCCCGGCTACATCATCGAGCACAATGGCGGGCTGTGGCGGGCGGTGAAGACCGAGCACACCCAGCCCGGCAAGGGCGGCGCCTATCTGCAGGTGGAACTGAAGAACATCCGCGACGGATCGAAGCTGAACGAGCGTTTCCGCGCCGCCGAGTCCGTCGACCGGGTTCAGCTTGAGCTGCGGCCGTTCCAGTATCTGTTCGGCGATGACGACAACCTGACCTTCATGAACACCGAGAACTACGAGCAGGTCACCGTCGCCCGCGAACTGGCCGGCGAACAGGTCGTGTTCCTGCAGGACGGCATGTCCGTCGAGATCGAGTTCTACGAAGACGAGCCGCTCTCCTTGCGCATGCCTGACAAGGTGACGCTGGAAGTGGCTCAGACCGAGCCGGTAGTCCGCGGCCAGACCGCCGCCAATTCCAACAAGCCGGCGATCCTGGAGAATGGCGTGCGCGTCTCCGTGCCGCCGTTCATCGGCATCGGCGACCGGGTCATCGTCAACACCGAAACCTTTTCCTACAGCGAAAGAGCATAAGCAAAAGAATGGCCGTCAAATCCGCCATCATCAACGTCATGGTCGGCGCCGCCCTGAAGGCCGGCCCGCAACTCGCCCGCGACTTCGGCGAGGTCGAGCAGCTTCAGGTATCCAAGAAAGGCCCATCGGACTTCGTGTCCATGGCCGACCTGAAGGCCGAGAAGACCCTGCACCGCGAACTGAGCAAGGCGCGGCCCGACTTCGGCTTCCTGATGGAAGAACAGGGCGTGCGCGAAGGCGCCGACAGCACCCAGCGCTGGATCATCGATCCGCTCGACGGCACCACCAATTTCCTGCACGGCATCCCGCATTTCGCCATCTCCATCGGCTACGAGAGCAACGGCGAGATTCTGGCCGGGGTGATCTATGACCCGATCAAGAACGAGATGTTCTGGGCCGAACGCGGCCGCGGCGCGTGGATGAACGACAAGCGCCTGCGCGTCTCCAGCCGGTCCGACCTGTCGGAGGCGGTGCTGGCGACCGGCATCCCTCATCATGGACGCGGCAACACCCGGGAGTTCCTTGCCATGTCCGAGATCTTCATGGCGCGCACCGCCGGTATCCGGCGCTTCGGCGCGGCGGCGCTCGACCTGGCCTATGTGGCCGCCGGGCGCTACGAGGGCTACTGGGAACTGGATCTGAAGCCGTGGGACGTGGCGGCGGGCGCGATCATCGTGAGGGAAGCAGGCGGCTTCATTACCGACTATGCCGGCCGCGACCGCGCAGTGCAGAGCGGTGAGGTTCTGGCGGCCAACGACCATCTTCACCCCGCGCTGGTCAAGCTGATCTCGGACGCGCGGCGCGACGTTGCGGCACGCACCGCAAAGACGGCCTCGAATTAGCCGGTTTCGCACCCTATGTCCCGAGACATGACACATCATGTTTTCCGTTCGGGACTGCTGGCCCTCGCTCTCGCCGCCGCGCCGCTCGCTTGCGCCGCGGCGCAGGAAGGCGATGGCATCGACATCAACATGGATGCGCTGAAGAATCGCCCCACCGATACGCCGCCGCCGCAAGCCGCGCCGGCGACCGCAGCGCCGGAATCCACCAAGCCGGCCAAGGTGAAGACATTCACCGGCCGGTCGGTGATGGTGCTGTTCGAGCCCGGCAGCGCGGCGCTCGAGGCAGGCGCCACCAGGAGACTCGACGAGATCGCCGCCCAATCCGGCAGCCAGCGGCTGGAGCTGAAGGCCTATGCCGGCACGGAAAAGCAGTCGGCCAGCGATACCCGCCGCCTGGCGCTGCAGCGCGCCATCGCCGTGCGCGGCTACCTGATGGGCAAGGGCATGGACGGCACCCGCATCGCCGTACGGCCGCAAGGCCCGGCCCATGACGGCCAGGCGCCCGAGCGGGTCGACGTCAGGTTCCTGCAGGAATAACCCGGAACGGCGCAGGCGCGGTTCACCGTGCCGGAAACGCCGGGATCAGGCCCCTCTACCCTGAAATCACGCTGAGCTTGCGGCCGGGTTCCGAACCGAACTGCAATTCGGCGAGCCGCGCATAAAGCCCGCCTTTCGCCAGCAGCTCCTGATGCGTGCCTTCGGCCACCAGCTCGCCGCCGTCGATGACCAGGATGCGGTCGGCCTTCAGGACGGTGGCCAGCCGATGGGCAATGACCAGCGTTGTCCGGTCCTTCATCAGCACGTCGAGCGCCGCCTGCACCACCTGTTCACTGCGCGCATCGAGGGCGCTGGTCGCCTCGTCGAGCAGCAGGATCGGCGGATCGCGCAGGATGGCGCGGGCGATGGCGATGCGCTGGCGCTGGCCGCCGGAGAGCTTCACGCCGCGCTCGCCCAGCTGGGTGTCGAGGCCCTGCGGCAGGCTTTCCAGGAACTCGTCGGCATGGGCGGCCCTGACGGCGGCGCCCACTTCGTCGTCGGTCGCACCGGGCCGGCCATAGCGGATGTTCTCGAGCGCCGAGGCGGCGAAGATCATGGTGTCCTGCGGCACGATGCCAAGCCGGCGGCGCACATGGCGCGGATCGGCGCGGGCGACGGGGACGCCGTCGATGCGGATCGTTCCCTGCGCCGGATCGTAGAACCGCAGCAGTAACTGGAAGACGGTCGACTTGCCGGCCCCCGACGGGCCGACCAGTGCAACGGTTTCCCCCGCGCGCACGCTGAACGACAAGTCGTTGAGCGCAGCCGTTTCGGGGCGCGACGGATAGTGAAAGGTGACGCCCTCGAACGCCACCTCGCCGCGGGGCGGCTCGGGAAGCGCCATGGGGCTGGCTGGCGTACGGATTTCCGGCTCGATCTGCAGCAGTTCCATCATGCGACCCGCGGCGCCGGTGGCGCGCAGGATCTCGCCATAGCTTTCGCTCACCCCGACCACCGAGCCGGCGACCATGATGGCAAAGAACACGAACTGGGCCAGCGCGCCGCTGGTCATGCGCCCGGAGATGACGTCCTGGGCACCGATCCACAGCACCACGTCGATGGCGCCGATCGCCAGCAGGATCACCAGGAAGGTCAGCAGCGCCCGCGAGCGGATGCGCCGCACCGCCGTGGTGAAGGCGCTTTCGCCGATGCGGTGGAACACAGTCCGGTCCGCCTCCTCATGGGTGAATGCCTGGATGGTCTGTGTGGCGCCGAAGCTCTCGGTGACCGTGGCGCCGATATCGGCGATGCGATCCTGGCTGGCGCGCGACAGGTTGCGGACCGAGCGGCCGATCAGCAGGATCGGCGCCAGCACCAGCGGCACGGCCAGCAGCACCAGCAGGGTCAGCTTGAAATTGGTGAGGCCGAGCGCGATCAGGCCGCCGATCACGGTCAGGGCCGAGCGAATCGCCACCGAGAAACTGGAACCCACCACCGACTGGATCAGCGTGGTATCGGCGGTCAGGCGCGAGGCGATCTCGCCCGAGCGGTTTTCTTCGAAGAATGACGGACTCAGCGAGATCACGTGGCTGTAAACCGCCGCGCGGATGTCCGCCACGACCCGCTCACCCAGCCAGGAAACCAGGGCGAATCGCGCGGCGGTGGCTGCCGCCAGGATGACGACGACCCCGAACACCGCCAGGAAATAATAGTTCACATGGCCCGCATGTTCGGCGTTGAAGCCCATGTCGACCACCCGCCGCAACGCCGGACCGAATGCCAGCACCGCCCCGACGCCGGTCGCCAGCGCGATGGCGGCGAAGACGATCATGGTGCGGTAGGGTCGCAGGAACTGGAGCAGGAACCGCAGGTGTCCCAGCTTGCGCTTGCCAGCGCGAGCAAATACGGGGCTCATCGCCTCGGCAGGCTGCGGGTCTTTCTCGGTCACGCGCTCACTTTCCGTTGCCGTGCCTCCCTATATCAGTAGTGTAGGTGAAACACCAATGCGGCAGACCCTTGCGGCGCTGCACATCGGGGTTGCGGAGCCAGATTGGCTCGTCTATATAGCGCCCTCGACTTTTACCGGAGCTGACCATGAAAACCGGCATTCACCCGGACTACCACACGATCAAGATCGTGATGACCGACGGCACCACCTTCAACACCCGTTCGACAATGGGTAGCGAGGGCGACACGCTGACGCTCGACATCGATCCCAAGTCGCATCCGGCCTGGACGGGTGGCGTACAGCGCGTGCTCGAAACCGGTCAGGTGGCGAAGTTCAACAAGCGTTTCGCGAATCTCGGCCTCTAAGCAGGTCAACATCACTGAATTTGGGAACGGCGCCGCAAGGTGCCGTTTCTTTTTTGTGCCGCACAGCCGGCTACCGCATACTACGGGGCATTGACGCCGGTTCGGGGAGAACCGGCCGGGAAAAGGGGAAGTGATGATGAATCGCCTTTTGGGCGCATTGCCCGTTCTCGCCTTTTTGCTGATTTTTTCCTTGTCCACCGGCGCCCTGGCAGCAGGCTTGCCTGCGGCGCCGCCCGCGCAACTGGGTTTCTCGCCCGAGCGGCTGAAGCGCATCGATGCGCTGATGCAGCGCTATACAGAACAACAGAAACTCGCCGGCATGACCATCGCCATCGCCCGCGACGGCAAGCTCGCCTATCTGCACTCCGAAGGGATGGCCGACATCGCGGCCGGGCGTCCGATCCGGCAGGACACCATCTTCCGCTTCTATTCCATGTCCAAGCCGATCACCGCGGTGGCCGCCCTCCAGCTTGTCGAGCAAGGCAAATTGCGGCTCGACGACGCGCTTGCCGAGCACCTGCCCGAGTTCAGGGACGTGAAGGTGTATGCCGGCGAGAATGCCGACGGCAGCATGAAGCTGGAGGCGCCCGCAAAGCCGATCCGTATCCGCGACCTGTTCACCCATACGTCGGGCTTCACCTATGCCGGGATGTTCGACCAGACGCCGGTTGGCGCCGCCTACGAAACGGCGGACATCATGCGCGCCGACCGCACGCTGCAAGAGTTCAGCAAGGTGATCGCCGGACTGCCGCTGACCATCCAGCCGCAGACCACCTACAATTACGGCGTCTCGACCGACATATTGGGCCGTGTCATCGAGGTGGTGTCGGGCGAACCGTTCGATGCCTATCTCAGGGCGCATGTCTTCGAGCCGCTGGGCATGGCCGACACCGCTTTCACCGTGCCCGCCGACAAGCTGGAGCGCTTTGCCGAGATCTATGAGGCGAAGCCCGGCGGCGGCCTGCAGCCGGTCGCGGACGACGAGGTCCGCACACGGTTCCGTGCGGATGCAGGCGCCCGGCTCAATTCGGGCGGCGGCGGCCTCACCTCCACCGTCGGCGATTATCTGCGGTTCAGCCAGATGCTGCTCAATGGCGGCGAACTGGACGGCGTGCGCATCCTCGGCCCCAAGACCGTGGCGCTGATGACCGCCCCTGCGCTGCCCATGGACCGGATGGGCGCGATGGCCGCCTTCATGCCAGGCTATACCACGGGCCTCGGGGTCGCCGTGCTGGTCGACCTGGGGCGCTCGGAGTTGCCCGGCTCGGTCGGCGAGTTCAACTGGGCCGGGGCGGCCAGCACCTATTTCTTCATCGATCCGAAGGAAAAGCTGATCGCGATCCTGCTCACCCAGCACTTTCCCCCGACCCAGTATCCGCTGCGCGAGGAACTGAAGGCGATCACCTACCAGGCACTGGTGGAGGCGCGCGATGTGGACTAGGACCCTCGCCGCTCTCCTGTTGCTGCTGACGCCGGTTCCGGCGCTGGCGTCGGGGCTGCCGGCCGCGCCGCCCGAATCGCTGGGCTTCTCGCCCGACCGGCTGGCGCGCATCGACGATGCCATGCAGCGCTGGGTGGACGACGGCAAGCTGGCCGGCGTCACCATTGCCATCGCCCGCGACGGCAAGGTCGCCTATCAGCATTCGGCGGGCATGGCCGACATCGCCCGGCAGCGGCCCATGGCTGACAACACGCTGGTGCGCATCTACTCCATGACCAAGCCGATCACCGCCGTCGCCGTGATGATGCTGGTCGAGGAGGGCAAGCTGCGTCTCAACGACAAGCTGTCGGACCATCTGCCCGAATTCCTCGACATGAAGGTGGCTACCGGCGACGGACCGAACGGCATTGTCACCGAACCGGCGAAACAGCCGATCCGCATCTTCCACCTGCTGACCCACACGTCGGGCATGACCTATGCCCTGTACGACACCACGCCCGTGGGCAAGCTCTACGACGAGAACGATGTGATGAATGCGGGCCGCAGCACCGCCGAGTTCGTGAAGCTGGTCGCTTCGCTGCCGCTCATGGCGCAGCCGGGAACGCAGTACAATTACGGCGTGTCCATCGACGTGCTCGGGCGGCTGGTCGAGGTCGTCTCCGGCCAGCCATTCGACGTGTTCGTGGAGCAACGGATCACCGGTCCGCTGCGCATGGACGACACCAGCTTCGCGGCAAAGGACAAGACCAGCCGCCTTGCGGAACTGTATGGCCCCGGCCCCGACGGAGCGCCAGCGCCGCTGGTCAACGAGGTCTGGAACCCAGACTACATCGACGGCTCGCCGTTCAAGTCCGGCGGCGGCGGTATGGTGTCGACCGTGGGCGACTATTTGCGCTTTGCGCAAATGCTGCTGAATGGCGGCGAGCTGGACGGGGTGCGGCTGCTGTCGCCAAAGACGGTGCAACTGATGACCACGGGACAGATTTCCCACGAGCGCCGCGGCTACATGCTGGTGGGCCTGCCCGGCTACGACATGGGCCTGACCATGGCGGTGCTGGAGGACGTGGGCGAGTCGCACCTGCCGGGATCGGCGGGCGAGTTCAACTGGGCGGGCGCGGCCAGCACCCACTTCTTCGTCGATCCGAAGGAGAAAATCGTCGCCGTGCTGATAACCCAGATGTTCCCGGACCAGTACAAGATGCGCCAGGAGCTGAAAAATCTGACCTACCAGGCATTGGTGAAGTCCGGTGCAGATTAACCGTTTCGCAGCATTCCTGTTGGCGGGCTTGCTGGCACCGGCTGGCGGGCTTGCCGGGGGACTGCCTGAAGGCGATTCGGCAAGCCACGGTTTCTCGCCCGACCGGCTGGCGCGCATCGACGATGCCATGCAGCGCTGGGTGGACGACGGCAAGCTGGCCGGCGTCACCATCGCCGTCGCCCGCGACGGCAAGCTTGTCTACGACAGGTCGGTGGGGATGGCGGACATTGCGCGCGGCCTGCCCATGACCGGTGACACACTGGTGCGCATCTATTCCATGACCAAGGCGGTGACCGTGGTCGCGGCGTTGATCCTGGTTGAGGAGGGCAAGCTGCGCCTGACCGATCCGGTCTCGTCCTACCTGCCCGAGTTCGCCGGCACCGGAATCTACGTCGATGGCGGACCGGATACGCCGAACACCCGTCCGCCGAAATCCCCGCCAAGGATATTCCACCTGATGACCCACACCTCGGGCCTGTCCTATCCGGGTGGCTACGATACGACCGCAGTGGGCACGATCTACGACCGCAAGGACGTATTCAACCCTCGCAACACGCTGGCCGAGCTGTCGAAGAAGACGGCGAGCATCCCGCTGACCGACGAGCCCGGCAATTTTCACTATGGCGCGTCCATCGACATATTGGGCCGGGTGATCGAGGTGGCGTCGGGCAAGCCGCTCGATAAGTTCCTGAGGGAGCGCCTGTTCGCGCCGCTGAAGATGAACGACACCATGTTCACGGTGCCCGCGTCCCTGCGCGGCCGCTTCGCCGAACTCTATACCAGCGGCCCCGACGGCAAGCTGGCGGTCCTGAGGGACGGCGCGGGCCTTGGACTCTACGAGACCGATGCAAGGCTGCTGTCGGGCGGCGGCGGCCTGGTGTCCACCACCTATGATTACCTGCGCTTTTGCCAGATGATGCTGAACGGCGGCGAGCTTGATGGCGCACGCATCCTTGTGCCCAAGACAGTGCAATTGATGACCACGGGCCAAGTGTCGCCCGACCGCCGCGGCACGTTGAAGGACTTCTCGCCCGGTTACGACATGGGGCTGGGGTTCGGCGTACTGGAGGATCCGGGGGCGTCGGGCATGCCCGGATCGGCCGGCGAGTTCCGCTGGGGCGGCGCGGCCAGCACCGAATTCTTCATCGACCCGCAGGAGAAGATCGTCGCCGTGCTCAGCACCCAGTTCATGCCCAGCGACGCCCACAAGCTGCGCGAGGACATGAAGGCGCTGATCTATCAGGCGCTGACGGCGCCCGATCGATGACCACAGCCGGGGCCAACAAGACGGCAAGAATCGACAGGGCGCTGGGCGCCATCGTGCTGCTATGCCACGGGGCGACGGCGCTGGTCGCGGTGGCCATCGCGGTTTTCATCGGCAACATGATCTTCGGCTTCGGCCTGGACATCCCCCTGCTGGCTTTCGCGCCGCTAATCGTGGCGGTCGCCGTGATTTCGGGGGTCCGTGCCGGCGCGGCGCGCCTTCGGCAGGTGGTAAGGGACAGAATGGTGGGCGTGCCGGAAACCGGAAACCCTGCCGTAGCGCGACCCCAGCAACCAGCGCCCGGAGCGGATGGCAAATGGTGGCACGACCCGCCCACGGACCGGAACGCCTAGCGGCGGCCAGGAGCACCCCATGATCCGCCCGGCCGAGGCCGAAGACACCGACAGGATCCGCGCCTGCGTGCACGCCGCCTTCGCGCCCTTCGTCGAGCGGATCGGCCGCCCGCCCGCACCCATGCTCGCCGATTACGCCGCGCTGGTCGCGGCAGGAAAGGTACACGTGACCGCGCCCGACCTGGTCGGCCTGATCGTTCTTTATCCACGGGGCGCCGCGCTCCACGTGGAGAACGTGGCGGTCAGTCCCGAGGCGCGCGGGAAAGGCTTCGGGCGGGAGCTGATGGCGTTTGCGGAAGCCTCGGCCCGGCGGTTGCGGCTCGGCGCGGTCGAACTCTACACCCACCAGAAGATGACCGAGAACATCACCTATTACAGCGCGCTCGGCTATCGCGAGATCCGCCGCGGCGTGGAAGATGGCTTCCCGCGAGTGTGGTTCCGCAAGCCGGTGGCGTGAGCGCCCTGCCCGGTCGAATACCGCCGCATTCCCTCTTGAATGGCCCAAAACCCTTCCCAAATGTCCATTCGTCGGGTGCCGATGACGGGCCCGGCGACGGAAACCGGCCCGACCAGACGGTGGGCCACAAGCAACCCTTATTGCTCGATGGAGAGTAAGATGCGTGTATTCGACACCAATCCCCTGATGCGTTCGGCCGTGGGCTTCGACAACCTCGTCCGCATGCTCGACAATGCCACCCGCCTCAACGGCGACGGCGGCTATCCCCCCTATGACATCGAGAAAGTCGGCGACGATAACTACCGCGTGACCATGGCCGTCGCGGGCTTCGGCGAGGACGAGCTCGACGTGACCGTGAAGGACGATGTGCTCGTGATCTCGGGCCGCGCCCAGAAGGCAGAGACCGCGGAAGACGAGACCGAGACACCGCAGCCGGTCTACCTGCACCGCGGTATCGCCAAGCGCGCCTTCGAGCGCCGCTTCCATCTGGCCGACACGATCAAGGTCACAGGCGCCTCGCTCGAGAACGGCTTGCTGCATGTGAGCCTGGTTCGCGAGGTTCCCGAGGAGCGCAAGCCGCGGCAGATCGCCATCAACGGCAAGGGCGCCAAGGTCATCGACCACGCGGCTGCCTGACCCTTCTTTGCCACTCACCGGGCCGTCCGCGAAAGCGGGCGGCCCGCTGTTTTTGCCGGGCGCCGCCAGCTGCCATGCGGATGGCGCAGGTTGTCGCCGACAGCCCACCATGCTAGACACCGCGCCATGTCGATGACCAAACTCAGCACCACGACGAAAACGACCGCTTCGGCGGGGCGTTCGCGGGTGCGCGCGGTTTAAGAAGCGGCATCAGGCGACCGGCCCCGGAGGCGGGGCCACGCACGAAGAGCTGACCCTGTCTCTCCCACAACCGAGGAAGAGAGACATCATGCAGACCAACTCACCCCGTACCATCCAGTCCAGCGCGCCCGTCGTGGCCATCGTCGGCGCGACCGGCGCCGTCGGCGTCGAACTCATCCGCTGCCTGGAAAGCCGCGGCTTCCCGGTGGGCAGCCTGAAGCTGCTGGCCTCGGCCCGCTCGGCGGGCAAGGCGCTGCCGTTCCTGGGCAAGGACGTGACCGTCGAGGAACTGACCGAGCGCAGCTTCGAAGGCGTCGACGTGGCGCTGTTCTCGGCCGGCGCCACCCTCTCGCGCCGCCACGCGCCGCATGCCTTGGGCGCCGGCGCCATCATGGTCGACAATTCGTCGGCGTTCCGCATGGATCCGGACGTGCCGCTGGTGGTGCCCGAGGTGAACGGCGACATGATCTCGCGCCACAACGGCATCGTCGCCAACCCGAACTGCGTCGCCGCCATCACCACCGTGGCGCTTGCGCCGCTGCACAAGGCGCATCCGATCCGCCGCCTGCGCCTGACCACCTATCAGGCTGCATCCGGCGCCGGCGCCGCCGCCATGGAGGAATTGCGCGAGTCGACGGCGGCGCATCTGCGCGGCGAATCGTTCGAGCCTACCGTGCTGCCGCATCCCTATGCCTTCAACCTGTTCAGCCACAATGCGGATGTGGACCCCGAGAGCGGCTATAACGGCGAGGAGGAGAAGGTTGTCGCCGAGACCCGCCGCATCATGGGCGTTGACGACCTGCCCATCGGCATCACCTGCATCCGCGTGCCGGTGCTGCGCGCCCATGCCATGGCGATTTCCGTGGAGTTGGACCAGGTGGTGACGCCCGAGGACGCCCGCGCGCTGCTGGCGGACGCGCCGGGCCTGCGGCTGGTGGACGACCGCGCCGCCAACCACTTCCCCATGCCGTCGGAAGCCTCGGGACAGGACGACGTGCTGGTTGGCCGCATCCGTGTCGACACCGCCGATCCGTCCGGTAGGACCCTGGCGATGTTCATCGCCGGTGACCAGCTGTTGAAGGGCGCCGCGCTCAATGCGGTCCAGATCGCCGAGCTGCTGCTGAAGCGCTGACGGCCGCCTGGAACCGGCTGGCGGAAAACGAGGGATAATTGTCATTTCCGCCAACCGGCCGCGGCCGTAAGATTCGGGCTGAAGGGAGAGCGGCATGCTCCAGTCAGCCCGCAAGGCCAGGAACGTCGTCATGGTCTGCTTCGAGCAGGCCCAGATCCTCGATATCACCGGCCCCATGCAGCTTTTCTCGGCCGTGCGCGACGCGGGGTTAGCCGGCTATGCGATCACCCTCGCCGCGCCCGATCCGGGTTTCATCACCACCACCAGCGGCATGCGCCTGGGCATGGACCGGGCATTCGACGAGATCGGCGATGACCTGCTGGCCGACCTCGACACCCTGGTTGTCGCGGGCGGCGACGGCACTGCCGACGCCCTGCGCGATCCACGGCAGATCGCCTTTATCCGGCGCGCGGCGCAACATGCCCGCCGAATCGTGTCCATCTGCAGCGGCATCGCCCTGATCGCCCAGGCCGGGCTGGCCAGGCATAAGCGGGTTGCCACTCACTGGAATGCCTGCGACCTGATCGGCGCGGCCTTTCCCGACCTGCGCATCGACCGGGACGCCATTTTCGTGCGCGACGGCAATCTGTGGTCCTCGGCGGGCATCACCGCGGGCATGGACCTTGCGCTGGCGGTGATCGAGGAGGACTGGGGGCATGACGTGGCCGTGCAGGTGGCACGCCGCCACGTGCTGTTCATGATTCGCCCGGGCGGCCAGTCCCAGTTCAGCGTGCAACTCGAGGCGCAGGCCGGACAGGATGGCAGGCTGGGCAAGCTGCTGACGTGGATCGCGGACCACCCCGGCGCGGACCTGAACGTGCCCGCCCTGGCGGCGCGCGCCTGCATGAGCGAGCGCACCCTGGCCCGGGTGTTTCGCGCCGAGACCGGCGTAACGCCGGCCGAGTTCGTCGAGCGCAGCCGCACCGAGGCGGCCCGCCGCGACCTGGAACACACCGCCCATTCCATCGACCGCATTGCCTTCGACTGCGGATTCGGCTCCATGGAGCGCATGCGCCGCACCTTTATCCGCCGCCTGGGCGTGGGCCCCAAGGCCTATCGCGACCGGTTCCGGCGGCTTCCCCATTCAGCCAGAAAGGAATTTTCCCATGAATATCGGCATCGTGGTCTTTGACGGCGCGGAGGAACTGGATTTCGTCGGTCCGTGGGAGGTGCTGACCAGCTCCAACGAAGTCTTCAAATGGCAGAAGAAGCCGGCGCCCGATCAGGTGTTCCTGATATCGCAGACCGGCCAGACCGTGCGCTGCGCCAAGGGGATGCGGGTCGAGGCGGACCATTCCTTCGCCACCTGCCCGGACCTGGACATCATCCTGCTCCCGGGCGGCCAGGGCACGCGGCGCGAGATGACCAACCCGGCCATGCTGAGCTTCGTGCACCGTCAGGCGCAGACCTGCGCCTGGGTCACCAGCGTCTGCACCGGATCGTTCGTGCTGGTGGCGGCAGGCCCTGCCAGCGGCAAACGCGTCACCACCCATTGGGCCGCGTTTCCCGAGCTGGCAACGATAGAAGGTGTCGGCGAGATGATCAGGGACAAGCGCCATGTGCGCGACGGCAATGTCGTGACCTCGGCCGGCGTCTCGGCGGGCATCGACATGGCGTTGTGGCTGACCGGCGAACGCTTCGGCGCGGCGCATGGCGCGCTGGTGCAGAAATCCATCCAGTACGATCCGGAACCGCCATTCGCGGTGGTGTGATCACGGCATCGGGGCTGGCGGGGTAGCCGGCCGCCGCTCAGTCCCGCTTCAGGCCTTTCCATTCCAGGGCCTGCAGGTATCTGGTCCACAGCTCGTCCTGCTTCGCGCCCAGCTCGTACAGGTAATCCCAGCTGTAGATGCCGGTATCGTGGCCGTCATCGAACTGGATGCGGATTGCATAATTGCCGGTCGGGACGACGCCGGCGACGCCGACCTGACGCTTGCCCGGCACGATGGTCTTCTGGCCGGCGCCATGCCCCTGCACCTCGGCCGAGGGACTTTCCACCCGCAGCAATTCATAGGGCAGGCGGAACCTGCGGCCGTCCTCGAAATCGATTTCGAGCAGCCGTTCCGCCTGGTTGAAGCGGAGATCGGCGGGCCAGGGCTTGCCGGTCATTTGCCGTCGAGTTCGCGGGCTTCGTCGACCAGCATGATCGGGATGCCGTCGCGAATCGGAAAGGCCAGACGCGCCTTGCGGCTGATCAGTTCCTGCGCCTGCCGATCGTATTCCAGCGGCCCCTTGGTCAGCGGACAGACCAGAATCTCCAACAGCTTGGGATCGATATCGTTGGATGACGCCATCCCGGGATTCCTCATGCTAACAGCCACCATCCGGCGGCCACGATGCCTATTGCAGCGAGCCGCCGGCCCCATGCGCCTGCGCGATGGCCATCTCGTAGAGCGCGATCAGCGTCTGGTAGCGGCGGTCGATATCGGCCGCCTCGAGCAGCGCCTGTTTCTCGCTGGGGGCCCAGGGCGCCAGCGTCGAGGACGCATGGATCAGGGTTTCCGTATCGGTATTCTCGATCACGTCCCAGTCCACATGGTAGCCTTGGATATCGACATATTGCCGGATCAGCTTCAGGAAATAGTCCCGGTCGGCGCTGGCGGCTGTCTCGGGCTCGAAATCCTGCAGGAAGTCGGCATAGTTCACCCGAAACATCCGGTAGGGCGTGGTGCGCGCCATCTCCTCGACGATGCGGAAGCGGCGGATGCCGGTGAGGGTGATGATATAGCGGCCGTCTTCGAGTTCCTGGAAGGCGGTCAGGCGGCCGGCACAGCCAATGTCGTAGACCGGCGGTTCCTGGAGCTCGGCTTCAGGGTTCCGGGGCTGGACCATGCCAATGACGCGATTGCCCTTGAGGGCATCCTCGATCATGGCGCGGTAGCGTGCCTCGAAGATGTTGAGCGGCAAGGCGCCCCGCGGCAACAGCAGCGCGCCGGCCAGCGGGAACACCGGCAAGGTGCCGGGAAGATCTGTCCAGTCCTGGCTCATGAAAACAGCAGTGAAGACAGCGACTTGCGCGTCCGCACCGTCAGCGGATGGGTTGGCCCCCAGGCGTCGAACAGGGTGACGAGCTGCTTGCGTGCGCCGTCGTCGTTCCAGGCCCGGTCGTGGCGGACGATATGCAGCAACTCCGCCGCCGCGTCTTCGTTACGGCCCGCCCCCGACAGCGCCAACGCCAGATCAAAGCGGGCCTGGCTGTCGGCCGGATCAGCGTCAACCTTCGCGCGCAACTCGGCCACATCGCCCGCGTCGCCCGCCTGATCGGCAAGCTGGAACGCGGCGCGAATGCCGGCGAATTCGTTCTTGGACCGGGTATCGTCATCCAGCGAGGCGAACATCTGCCGGGCGGCATCCAGATCGCCCGACTTGATGCGGCCCTGGATCACCCCGGCAAAGGCGACCAAATTCTCGGGATCGGCGGCCAGCACCTCGGTGAAAATCGCTTCGGCGTTCTGGAAATCGCCGGCTTCCAGCGCCTCGGTGCCCGCCGTCACCATTTCCTCGATGGGACTGGGACCGCCCATGCCGGACACGCGGTCGATGAACTGCTTCACCTGGCTTTCGGGCAGCGCGCCCGTAAAGCCGTCGACCGGCTGGCCGTTGAAGAACGCGAACACGGCCGGGATGCTCTGGACCCGGAGCTGGCCGGCGAGCTGCTGATTCTCGTCCACATTGATCTTGACCAGCCGGACACGGCCGTTCGCGGCCATGACCACCTTCTCGATCGCCGGGGTCAGCTGCTTGCACGGCCCGCACCACGGCGCCCAGAAATCCACGATCACCGGCACCGTGCGCGACGCCTCGATGACGTCGGCCATGAAATTAGCGGTATCCGAATCCTTGATCAGTTCGCCTTGCGGCGCCTGCAACGTGCTCATGCTTGCCTTCCGGTCTGTTAGGGGCCGACGCTGGCGCCGCCGGCCTGTATTTCGCCGTGGCGGTGGCCTAACACAATCAGGTGGTGAAATTAAGTGTTCCGTCAAGGCTGGGGGCTCAGGAAGCTCCAAACAGACCCGGTATTTTTCCCTCAAGATTGGGGTTGCAAAGCCCAAGCCAATGCGTAATATCCGCCGCCTGCACCGGGGGACACCCCAGGACGCGGACGGAGCGCGGGCGTAGCTCAGGGGTAGAGCATAACCTTGCCAAGGTTAGGGTCGTGAGTTCGAATCTCATCGCCCGCTCCAATATTTTCCTGCAATTCCACCATGATGCGGCGCCGGGGATCGGCGTCCCTGGCAGGGTGCGTCTTTTGGTTGCGCCGCGGCTCCCGGGCATAGGATGCTGGCGACGCGCAACTGAGTCGGGGGTGGGGGAGTGTCTGCCGCATCGTTTCTATTCCAGAGGCGGTTAAGCCAGCTGGTCAAGTCCGAGCGCCTGCGGACGCTGTACATCCTGCTGGTGGTGTACCCTGCCGCATGGATCGATTATTTCGCGCACCGCCGGCTGTTCGAAAACATTCGAGCTTACGTCACCTTCATCGGCTACCCCAGAAGCGGGCATTCGCTGGTCGGCGCCTTGCTGAACGCACACCCGCAGGCGCTGATCGCCCATGAACTGTTCGCCACCCGGTATTTCAGACTGGGGTTCCGGCGGCAGCAAGTTCTGGCGCTGCTGTTGCGCCGCGACGTGGATTTCACTGAACGGGGACGCGTGAATGCGGGCTATTCTTATGATGTGCCGGGCGGCTTCCAGGGCGTGCATGACTGTCTGCTTGTCGTCGGCGACAAGAAGGCCGGCGGCACCATCTGGAGTTTGAGGGAGCGGCCGGGCCTGCTCGGCGTCATGCGCCGCCGCATGGCCATGCCCATGCGGTTCGTCCACAGCGTGCGCAACCCCTACGACAACATCGCCACCATGTCCCGGCGGGAACAACGATCCGTGGCTTACACGATCAATCGCTATCGCAAGCTGGCCGTCACGTGCCAGCAGGTGATGGAACGGCTGGAGCCCGAGGAACTGCTGCAGCAATGGCACGAGGACTTCGTCGAGGACGTGGAAGGGCATATGAGCCAGCTCTGCGCCTTCGTGGGACTGGAGGCCGACCCGGCGTTTCTGGCCGCGTGCGACGCCGTGGTGTTCGAATCCCCCAAATTGTCGCGCGACAGCGTGATCTGGACTGCCGAGGACGTGGAACAGGTCGAGGCCCTGTGCCGGGAATTGCCGTTCCTGGCCCGCTATGCCGGATCGCCGGTCACCATCGGCAGGCAAGCCGCCGCCTGACGCCGCAAAGCCGGGCGATTTGGATCCTGTCGGCCGCCGGCGTATAATGCAGGGCGACGCCCGAGTCCGATTTAGAACACCCGTTACCAAACGATATCTATTCGCCGACCCTTTTCACCGATGCGCCCTGCACGAATGTTGCGGGCTGACTGGCGAATAGGCCCCTTGGTCTAGGGAGACCGGCAATGAACGTCAGACTATTGATGACGTTGACTGTTCTGCTCTGCACCACCGCAGCGCCTGCCTGGGCTGGCGCGATCACCATTCTTGGCGATTCGAAGGCCGCGCATTGCTCGCGGGCCGCGCTGTTCGGCCGCGCCGATGACACGTCGCTGTCGACCTGCGACGTCGCGCTGACGCACGAAACCCTCGACCAGTTCCGCCGGGCCAGCACCTTCATCAACCGCGGCATCATTCACATGCGCCGGCGCGACTGGGACCGGGCCCACAGCGACTTCGACAGCGCGCTCCAGCGCAAGCCCGAGATGGGCGAAGGCTGGGTCAACCGCGGCGCGCTGCTGATCGGCACACGGCGGTTCGCCGAAGGCCTGGCCGACACCAACAAGGGGCTGGAGCTTGGCCTCGATGAGCCCGAAAAGGCGTATTACAACCGGGCCATCGCCCACGAGGGACTGGGCGACCTCACATCGGCCTATTACGACTACCAGCAGGCGCTGGCGCTCAACCCCGAATGGGAACTGCCCAGGAAGGAATTGACGCGCTTTACGGTCACCCGCCGGCCGGCACGTTGAATCGGCTTGGAATCGGGTGCGGCCTTGCGGCAATGTGCCCGCCTGACACTCAGCCGAAAGCCCACCTCATGACCGACACCCTTCCCGACCGCCTGTCCACCAATCCTAAGAGCCCGCATTACGACGAGGATCTCCTGCGGCGCGGCATCGGCATTCGCTTCAAGGGCGTCGAAAAGCACAACGTCGACGAGTACTGCGTGAGCGAGGGATGGATCAAGGTGAGTGTCGCCAGTTCGCTGGACCGCCACGGCAATCCCATGCTGGTCAAGCTGAAGGGCACGGTCGAAGCCTATTTTCGCGACCCGGAAGCCGAGGAAGCGCCGTCCGAATAGGACGCGGCGCGCTATTCGGCGGCGTCGGGCGCCGCGGCAGGGAGCCCGGCCCCGATCAGGGCCTTCAGTTCGTCGCCGTCCAGCGTCTCCTGTTCCACCAGGCGCCGGGCCACGGTATCGAGCGTCTCACGGCGCTCGCCGAGCAAACCCACCGACCTGCTGAACGCCTCGCCGACGATTCGGCGCACCTCGCCATCGATCACGGCCGCGGTCTGGTCGGAATATTCCTGCTGCCGCAGCCCGCCGGCATATTCGTTGGGAGCAAGATAGGACTGGCGCTCCCGTTCCAGCGACACATGGCCCAGCTTGGCTGACATGCCGTAGCGGGTGACGATGGCCCGCGCGATGTCGGTGACCTTGGCCAGGTCGTCCGCGGCGCCGGTCGACAATTGGCCGTAAACAATCCACTCGGCCGCCCTGCCGCCAAGCAGCACAGCCATCTTGTTCTCCAGTTCCTCCTGGGTCATCAGGAAGCGATCCTCGGTCGGCCGCTGGATGGTATAGCCGAGCGCGCCGACGCCGCGGGGAATGATCGATATCTTGTGAACCACATCAGAGCCCGGCAGCAGCGAGGCGATCAGCGCATGGCCGGTCTCGTGATAGCCGACGATTTCCCGCTCCCTGGGGTTGAGCAGCCGGTTGCGTTTCTCCAGGCCCGCCACGATGCGCTCGACCGCCTGGGTAAAATCCTCCATGGCGACGGCGTCGGCGTGCCGCCGGGTAGCCAGCAGCGCGGCTTCGTTGACCAGATTGGCCAGGTCGGCGCCGGTGAAACCCGGCGTCAGGGCCGCGACCTGCTCGGCGTCCACGTCGGGAGCGCGTGTCACCTTCTTCATGTGCACGTTCAGGATCTGGACCCGGCCGAACCGGTCCGGCCGGTCCACCAGCACCTGCCGGTCGAACCGGCCGGCGCGAAGCAGCGCGGGATCGAGGATTTCCGGCCGGTTGGTTGCCGCCAGCAGCACCAGACCGGTGGAGGAATCGAAGCCGTCCAGTTCCGACAGCAGCTGGTTGAGAGTCTGTTCCTTCTCGTCATTGCCGCCGCCCAGCGAGGTGATGCCGCGCGCCCGCCCCAGCGCATCCAGTTCGTCGATGAAGATGATCGCGGGGGCCTGGGCCCGGGCCTGTTCGAACAGGTCGCGCACCCGCGCCGCGCCGACGCCGACGAACATCTCGACGAATTCGGAGCCGGAGATGGAAAAGAACGGCACCTTGGCCTCGCCGGCCACCGCCTTGGCGAGCAGGGTCTTGCCGGTGCCGGGCGGGCCAACCAGCAGGATGCCGCGAGGCATGCGTCCGCCCAGCCTGCCGTATTCTTCGGGGCTTCTCAGGAAGTCGATGATCTCCTTCAGCTCGTCCTTCGCCTCATCCACGCCCGCAACATCGTCGAATGTCACGCCGGTGTCGGATTCCACATAGACCTTGGCCTTGCTCTTGCCGATCTGCATCAGCCCGCCGCCCGCACCGGCGCCCATCCGCCGGAGCAGAAACATCCAGATCACCACGAAAAAGGCGACAGGGACGAGCCAGGACACCAGATCGCGCACAAAGGTGCTTTCGATCTCGCCGGTGATGCGGACGCCATATTGCTGGAGCTGATCGGCAAAGTCCGGCGCGACCCGCGTGGTGACGAACATGGATTGGCCGCCCGCCAGAGGATCGTTCAGCGTGCCGCGGATGAACGTCTCGGATACGGCGACCTCGGCCACCTTCCCGCCGCGAAGAAGCTCCTGAAATTCGCTGTAGGGAATGGTCGCAACCTGCTGCGCGCTCGCCAGCAGATATTGCAGCAGCATGATGATCGCAATGGCGCCGATCCAGTACCAGGCGTGAAACCGCGCCTTGTTTTCCATTGCTCCAACTCCTTGCCGCAAGCGGCCTGATCCACAGCCTCAAGCCTACATCAGCCCGGTCCGCCGTGCGATTCAGCGATTGTGCGGCAACGGCAGCGGCGGCTCAGATGACGCCACCCCGGCGAAGCGCGGCGATCTCCGCCGCCGTCAGGCCCAGCATGTCGCCGTAGATCTCGTCGTTGTGCTGGCCCAGCAGCGGGCTCGGCACCGTCGCCGGACGCTCGGCGCCGTGGATGCGCAGCGGGCTGGTCGGCAGCACCACAGGGCCCAGTTCGGGATGATCGACCCGTTCCAGCATGCCACGCTCGTGCATGTGCGGGTCGTTCATCACTTCCTCCAGGTCGCGTACCGGCGCGCAGGGGATGCGGAACTGCTTGATGGCGGCGAAGATTTCCGCCCGCGTCCGTGCCGCCGTCCACGCCTCGACGACCTGGTCCGTCGCTTCAAGGTTGCGGACGCGCAGCGCGTTGGTGGAAAAGCGCGGGTCGCCGGCCAGGTCGTCGCGCCCCATGGCACGCAACAGGTTGCTCCAGTGCGCCTCCTTGATGCACAGGATGGCGACGTGGCCGTCGCCGGCCGGATAGACATTGTATGGCGCGATGGCGAGGCCGCCATGCCGGTTGCCGGTGCGCGTGGTGACCGCGCCCGCAGCGCCATGGAGCAGGCTCAGATTCGAGGCCAGTGCCGGATAGACGGTCTCGATCATCGCCACCTCGACCAGCCTGCCCTTGCCGGTCCGCGTCCGCTCGAACAGGGCGGTCAGCACCGCGCCGTAGAGGTGTGTGCCGCTGAGGAAGTCGACAAAGGCGGGCCCGGACTTGAGCGGCGGGCCGTCGGGAAAGCCGGTGACGCTCATGGCGCCCGACACTGCCTGCACCGTCAGGTCCATGGCCAGCGTCTCACGGTCCGGGCCGGACAGGCCGAAGCCGCTTCCCGAGGCGTAGATCAGCCGCGGATTGACTGCATGGAGCGCTTCCCAGCCGACGCCCAGGCCATTCATGACGCCCGGCGCAAAGTTCTCCAGAAGCACGTCGGCGCGCGCCGCCAGCTTTAACAACAGCCTGCGCCCTTCCGACGATTTCAGGTTGAGGGTGATGCCGCGCTTGTTGGCATTGAGCATGGCGAGCGGCAGCATGGCGCCCTTCGACACCGCCGAGCGGCGCCGCACCGGCTCGCCGTCGACCGGCTCGACCTTGATCACGTCTGCCCCGGCCCGCGCCATCAGCATGGTCGCATAGGGTCCCTGGTAGACCTGCCCCAGATCCAGCACGGTGATGCCGGAAAGCGGCATGTTGGCTGATGCGTCGTCGGCCATGGAATCTCCCCGGGTCACGGTGGAACATTCACCGTGGATCCGCCAGCGAAACCGGCACGGGTCACGCCTCCGGTCCGGCGTCCTCCAGCACGCGGAGCCGGCGAACCGTCAGTTCGTCCACTTCCAGCGAGCGGATGCGCACCTTGCCGATCGCCAGGGCCCCGATGGCCAAGGCGCCGATCGCCAGGGCGCCGATGGCGGTCGCGCCAAGGGCGGCTGCACCGAGGGCGAGGGCTGACATCTTGCCCGCGCGATAACGATCGATCGATTTTCGGGTCATCTTGCGCCCCCATAGGGAAAGCCCGCATTGTAGCCGAAATCGACCTTATGCGCCGCGATATGGAATTCAACTGACAGGTGTTCCGCCAAATTCAGAGGGACCATGCATATAGGGACCATGCATATACGGCCAGCCACCCGGGATGACGCATCCGCCATATGGGCGATCATCGGTCCCACCATCAGGGCCGGGGAAACCTACACGATTGAACCGGGCATTGCCGAGGAGGCCGGCATCGAACGGTGGCTGGGCCGCGATCGCGAAACCTTCGTCGCCCTGGACGGCGATCAGGTCGTCGGCACCTACTATCTCCGGCCCAACCAGCAAGGCGGGGGCAGCCACGTAGCGAATTGCGGCTACATGACGCTGCAGGCCGCCGGCGGCCGGGGCATCGCGCGCCTGATGTGCGAGCATTCGATGGTGGCGGCGCGGCGACAGGGCTTTCGCGCCATGCAGTTCAACTTCGTCGTCAGCACCAACGAGCGTGCCGTCGCTCTCTGGCGGTCACTGGGTTTCGATATCGTCGGGCGGTTGCCGGGCGCATTCCGCCATCCGGCGCTGGGCTATGTGGACGCCTTCGTCATGTTCAGAAACCTGTAATCGCGATGACACACCGGATCCGCCCCGCCACGCTCGCCGACATCCCGGCCATGGTGCGGCTGGAGCAGATTTCATTCCCCGGCGACCGGTTGTCGGTACGCTCATTGCGGCGTCTGGTGCGCGAGGGCCGCGCCATCTGCCTGGTCGCCGAAGTGGAGGAGCACGTGGTCGGCGACGCGGTGGTGCTGCTGCGCCGGGGCAGCCGGTCGGCGCGGCTCTACTCCGTCGCCGTCGATCCAGCCCGGCGCAAGGCGGGAATCGGCACTGCGCTGATGGCCGAGGCGGAACGGCTGGCGGTATCGTCGGGCCGTGATGTGATGCGGCTGGAGGTGCGCGAGGACAACGTGGCGGCGCATCGCCGCTACCTGGCGACCGGCTACGTGACGGTCGGCAGCAAGCCGGGTTTCTATGACGACGGCGCGGCGGCGATCTCCATGAAAAAGCGCCTCGCGGGACTACCGGTCTAGCCGTCAAACGCCATCTTTACTGAACCAATAGCGGCGCGCATCATGGCACGCGGCGGGGTTCAAACGGGGGGATGCGCCCGCGACGGCCATACCGCCCCGAACGGCGCTCCAGACACAAGTCAACCAGTTCCAACCACGAAGGCCCCATGGCGCGTCATATCATCATTGTCGACTCCCAGGCCGACTGCGAATGGGCCCGGAAGGCGGGCAAGGCCGTGACCCTGCAGCAATATGTCGGATCGCCCGATGGCCTGTCGAGCAAGAGCGCGCGCGTCATCAATCTGAGCGGCGACCTGGAATATCTCGATCTGGGCTATTACTGCTCGCTGCTGGCCGAGGCGCGTGGCCAGAAGGTGGTGCCGACGGTCGAGACCATTCTCAACCTGTCGCGCAAGCAGCTCTACAGCGTCCAGCTGCCCGACCTGAACTACACCCTGCGCGACGAGATCGGGAAGCTGTCAAATCCGCCGCAGGCCGCGTTCACGCTGACGGTCTATTTCGGCCAGACCCCGGGCAACCGGTTCCGCACCTTCGCCCGCCAGTTGTTCGACCGGTTCCGGTGCCCGTTGCTGAGGGTCGAGGTGGCGCTCGACGAGCGCTGGAGCGTCAAGACGCTGCAGGCGATCGCGCCGCGCGCGCTCAGCCCCGAGGAGTTCGATTTCTTCCTGGCGCGGCTGGAGCACTATACCCGTGCCGACTGGCGCGCGCCCAAGGCGCGGCCCACGTCGCGCTTTGCGCTCGGCGTGCTGTACGACGCCTCGGCCAAGCTGCCGCCGTCCTCGCCAGAGACGATCAGGAAGTTCGTCTCCATCGGCGCCCAGATGGGCATCGACGTCGAGACCATCGAGCGCAAGGACTATCTGCGCCTCGCGGAATACGACGCCCTGTTCATCCGCGAGACCACCACGCTGGAGAATCACACCTTCCGTTTTGCCCAGAAGGCCGTGTTCGAGGGCCTGCCCGTGATCGACGATCCGGTGTCGATCCTGCGCTGTACCAACAAGGTCTACCTGGCCGAATTGCTGCAGACCCACAAGGTGGCGGCGCCCAGGACCGTCATCGTCGACCGCCTGAACCTTCTCAACGCCGAGGCGCAGCTGTCCTATCCGCTGGTGCTGAAAATTCCCGACGGCTCGTTCTCGCGCGGCGTGGTCAAGGTGGAGAACCGCTCGGACCTGCTGGAGCATGGCAAGCGCCTGTTCCGTCATTCGGCCGTGATCCTGGCCCAGGAATTCATGTTCACCGAGTTTGACTGGCGGGTCGGGGTGCTGAATCGCAAGCCGCTCTTCGTGTCGCAATACTTCATGTCGCGCCGGCACTGGCAGATCATCAACCACAAGCCGGGCGGCGGATTCGCCGAAGGCGCGTTCAAATCCGTGGCCGTCGAGGACGCGCCGAAAGAGGTCGTCGAGGCAGGCGTGCGCGCCGCCAACCTGGTCGGAGACGGCCTGTACGGCGTCGACCTGAAACAGCGTGACGACGGCGTTTTCGTCATCGAAATCAACGATAACCCCAATATTGACCGGGGCGTTGAAGACGGCATCCTGAAGGACGAATTGTACAAAAGCGTGCTTGCCGACTTCGTGCGCCGCATCGAGAGCCGATAAGACCGTCCCCTGCTTTCCTTTTCCTCCGGCGACGCACTACTATGCGCCATGGGGCCAAAATGAATTTGGGGTGGTCGCGTTGAGCGAACCAGTGTTTGTGGCAGTCGTGAATTGCGGTGATGCCGACAAGGCCGCGCAATACATCGCCACCGCGATGGCGCCGCGAGACATCACGGAAATCCCGCTGCAACGCGGCCGCATGCTGTTGTGCACCTGGGCTGTGGCGCCAGCGAGACCGGACCGAGGCATCCTCGCCGTCGTCGACGGCACCGCCGGATCGCCGGAAGTGGCCGTGCCGACGGCGCTGATCGACACGGACGGAATTCCCGCCGGCCTGCTGAACCGGATTTCGCAGGACCGCAGCTACCTGTATCTGGACGAGGCGCGGTCTCTCGCGTTCCTGACCGATCATATCGGCACGTCGCGCATCTATCATGTGCAGGCCGCCGGCTGCGATGTCTTTTCCGACAATCTTGCCGTGTTGGCGCGGCTGGCGCCGGAACCGGACGAGGATTGTCTCGCCTTCTTCCTGACCAATGGCGCCACGTTCATGGACCGCACGCTACATGCGGGACTGAGCGCGTTGCCCGTGGCCAGCATCGTGACCCTTGCGGATACCGGACCCGCCGCGCGCCGCTACTGGAACTTCCGGCCGGGCCAGGACGCGGATCCGGACACCGACGCCGTGTCGCGCGGCCTGTGGGACCGGATCGAGTCCGCCGTCGCCGCGCACACCGCAGGACGGCAGATCGTCTTGCCGCTGTCGGGCGGCCATGATTCCACCACGCTGCTCGGCATCCTGCACCGGTCGGGCGCGGCAATCACCGCGTTCTCCTACGTCAATGGTGAACCTCAACCCCATTCCGACGCGGCCGTCGCCCGCGAACAGGCCCGCAGGCTCGGCGTCGCGCACACCACCTACCGGATTGACGGCACCGACACACTCAGCCTGATCCGGCAGAATCTGGCTCAGGGATTGCGTCTTCGAGGCTGCTGCAACGAGATCGGCGCCTATCGCGATGCGGCAGCGGCGGCGCGGGAGAAATTCGCGGACCCGCTGTTCGTATTCGGCGACCACCTTTTCGGTCAGCGTACGCTGCGGTTGAAGACGGCAACGGACATGCTGGGCGGCGCCGCCGTCAAGCATCCGGACACGTTGCTGGCCTACGTGCCGCTGCTGGGTGCGGAACGGGTTTCCGGTCTCCAGCGAACATTGGCAGCCGACTACCGCCGCCTGCTGGATGCCGCACCACCATTTGAACATCCGGACGATCTCAAGGATTATCTCTATTCGTCGGTATCGGCGACCTGGGATCTGCTTCCCATGCGCGTCCATACGGCGGGCACTCAATTGCCGTACACCACGCCGCTCTACGACATCGCCATGCTCGATTTCCTGAAGCACCTGCATTTCAGCCACCGGCTGGACAAACGATTGTTCCGGCAGGTGTGCGAACGAAAATTGCCCGAATTGTTCAGCCAGCCCCGGTCCAGAGACCGGCAAGGCGTTTCCGACGTCGCATCGGCGCTACGCCGCGACGCGCCGGCGATCCGGGAAGTGTCTTCCACGCTCGACGGCGTGATCCCCGGTCTGGCGCTGCCGGGTGGCTTCGACGCCATGCTGGACACGGTGCTGGCGTCACGGCCGCCACCGCCGGGCGGTCCGTTGCTGTCGCGTCCCGAGGCCTTCGGCCTGCAGTTCTTCCGCAACCTCACCCGGCTGCAGGTCCTGCCGCTGCACTGGCTGCAACCGATCAAGCGGCGGTTCTGGAACACCCACCAGATTCTGCTGGATCCGGCCTACATGTTCCGCAGGGTGCTGCATCTGGCCATGGGCTTCCAGCAGCTCGGTCCTCCGATTCGGCCCCCCGAACCATGACAGCCGCGCCGGGTTTCGTGGCGTTCATCCATGATGATGCCGCGTCGCCAGCGGTCGACACGGCTGTTGCCGCCCTGGGCCTGTCGGGAGCGCGGCGCGTGCCGACAGCAGATGGATGGCTGACCTTGTGGCGCGGCGAAGACGGCAACAGCGGCGACATGCTGGTCATCGCCGATGGCACGGGCGGTGCGCCCTCGGTGGCCGTGCCTCGTGACGTCGTGCAGGAAGTGCCTGCGGAGCTGTCCGTACAGATCGCGCAGCACCGCAGCTATCTGTGGCTCGATCGGGAACGGCGGGTGCGGGTCTGGACCGACCATACCGGCGTCTCGCGCCTGTATGCCGCCGCGTTCCAGGGCTGTCTGGCAATATCCGACTGCCCATCGCCGCTGGCCGCGCTGGCGCCAGAGCTTGACCAGGCGATGGTTGCAAGCTTCGTGGTCAATCGCTGGCTTCTGGCCGACCGTACTCTGCACCAGGGCGTGCGCGCCCTCCCCGTGGCCAGTACCGGCGCGCTGAATCAGGACGGCATGTCGATCGAGGCCTACTGGCGCTTCCAGCCCGGTGGCCAGGCGTGGGAAGACGAGAGGGAACTGGAGGAGGAATTCTGGCGCCGCATCCGGACAGCGGTGGTCGCCCATGCGGGCCAGCGGGAAATCATGCTGCCATTGTCGGGCGGTTACGATTCATCGACGCTGCTGGGCGTGCTGCGCGCCGAAGACCTGCCGTTTCAGACCTTCTCATTCTGCGATGGCACGCCCAAGGCCGGTTCGGATGCCGAGGTCGCCGCCCGGCAGGCGGCCGCTCTTGGCGTATCCCATCACCTCTATCGCATGGACGGCATCGACACGGTCGCATTGCTGCGAGGCAATCTGGAGAATGGCCTGCGCAACCGGGCGCTGTGCTTCGAGCTTCCGGTTTACGAAAGGGCTGCGGCGGATGCGCACCGGGCGTTCGGCAATCCCCTGTTCATGTTCGGCGAACAGGGTTTCGGCATGGGTGCGTTCCGCCTCGACAGCGACACCGACATGCTTGGCATCGGAGCCATGCGTACGCCCGAGACCCTGAATGGCTGCGAAGTGCTGCTGGGCACCGCGCGAACCACGGCGCTGAAGGGCGCGCTGGGCGCGGCGTACGCGGACATGCTCCAGTCCATCCCCGCCCTGGCCTGCCCGGATGACGCCAAGGACTGGTTCTATTACACGAACCTGTTCCGCGCCGACACCGGCCCGCTGCGGGTGCACACTGCCGCGCCCTACCTTCCGTTCGCCCAGCCGTTTCTTGATCTGTCACTGATGGATTTCGTCAAGCATCTCGGTGCAGGACACCGGATCGGCAAGGCGATGTTCAAGCGGGTGTCGGCCCGTCACCTGCCGGAAATTTTTGCCCTCGAGCGCGCGCGCAATACCCAGGCGGCTGTGAATGTCGGCGCCATGCTCGAACGGGATGAGGCAAGCATTCGGGACGTCATCAGGACATTGTCTCCCAGGATCCCGGGACTGGGAGAGACGGACGGCTTCGATCGCCTGCTTTCAGCCGCCATCGCCGAGCACACCGCCCCTGTTACCATGGATCGCGTACGGGAGAATGGCCGCGCGGCAGCCGGCACCTTCTACCGGGTCCTGTCCTATTGCAGAGTGCTGCCGAAACCGGCGGCGCAGATGCTGCGGCGGAAGCTGCTCAACCGCTACGGCTGGCGGACATCGCGCCCGGTCCTGTTTCTGCGGACGCTGCAACTGGCGATGATCCTGGATGACCAATTCGGTCCGGCCGTCGCCGCCTCCCGCCCGCAGCCCAAGGCAGCGGGTGAAAATGGCAGGACTTTGATTCCCCGCTGAGCTGAAGCGGCATATCATCAGCCCCGCGCCGCTGTCGCGGCGAGGGGGACTGTCGATTGCGCTTGCCTGAATTCCTGGCGGTTATCCACGCGGAAGGCGGCGAAGCCGCGGCGCTGGCGCTTGCAGACCGGCACGCGCCGTCGTCGGTTACCCGGCTTCGCCTTGCCGAAGGCGGCCTGCTGCTCTGCCGCTGGGACGACAGGCCGGTTCCGCCGCACGGTGCGATCGCGGTCGTCGACGGCACCGGCGGCGCACCGGAAAGGGCGCTGCCCCGCGCCCTGATCGATACGGACGGCGCACCCGCCGGGCTGGTGGCGGCGGCCAGCCAGCACCGCAGCTATCTGTGGCTCGGCGACGACCGCCGTCTGGCCTGCTGGACCGATCATCTCGGCACCTCCCGCGTCTACCGGACCTACGCGGATGGGTGCCAGCTGCTGAGCGACGATCCCGTTTTGCTCGCCGGCGCCGATGCCGTGCCCGACCTGTCCGCCATCGGCAGCTTCCTGGTCAACGGACACCTGGTAAGGAACCGCACGCTGTTCGCCGCGGTAGATTGTCTTCCCCTGGCCAGCTGCGTGAGCCTTTCCGTGCAGGAAAGCGCCTCCAGGCCGTACTGGCGCCATCGCCCCGGATCGGACATCGGGGCCGACATGCGGGAAGCGGCGCGCGAGATGTGGAGCCGGATCACCGCCGCCACTCTTGGATATGCCGAGGGACGGCATGTCGTGATCTCGCTGTCCGGCGGCAACGACTCCACCTCCCTGCTCGGGATCCTCCATGGCGCGGGACATCCGGTCAGCGCCTTCTCGTTCGCCGTGGGCGAGCCACGGCCCGGATCGGATGCCGATGTCGCGCGGCGGCGTGCCGCGTTCCTTGGCATTGAACACAAGATTCACCGCTTCGATCAGGATTTCGATATTGCCGGCATGCTGCGCTCGCACGTGCAGGACGGCCTGATTATGAGAAAGCCCTGCTTCGAGGTCAGCGCCTATGAGCGCGCCGGCGCCGATGCCGCGGCGCATAGTGGCGGCGCAGTCATGTATTTCGGCGACGAGGCATTCGGCCAGGGCGCCTTTTGCGTCGGCACCGAACACGAGCTGCTGGGCTCGGCCGCGCTGAAGTCGCCGGACATCCTGTCCCGGTTCGCGCCGCATCTCTCCGCCGACATCAGGTCGCAGCTCGCCGCGTCGTTATGGGAGGACTATGCCCAGATCCTCGCCCAGCCGCGAATGCGCGCGAACGAGGACACCAAGGACATGCTGTTCCTCGACACCTATCTGCGCGCCAATATGGTCGAGATGCGGCGCCAGGCGGCGGCGCGCCGTTCGCCTGTCGCGTTGCCATTCCTGGACCTGTCGGTGATCGACATGGCGCGGCATATTCCGGCCGGTCTGCGTATCGGCAAGCGCCTGTTCAATGAGGTGGTGCAGGGGAAGTTGCCCGATCTTTTCCGGATCCAGGGCGCGCGGAACCCGCAGGGTCAGCCGGTCATCGGCGACGAAATCCGGCGGCAGAAGGCCTTGCTGCACACGGCAATCGGCCAGCTGGACCGCGGTATTCCGGGCGTGATCTCGCCGGCCGAAATGTCGGCTGCGCTCGACACGATCTGCGACACGCCGGCGGCACCGCTGTCACGGCCCCGAACGGTCGGCAGGTCGGCGCTGCGTATTGTCATCAAGAGCGGCCTGCTCCCGCGCAGCGTGGTCAATGCATTGCGCCGGCGGTACTGGAACCGATTCAACGCGGGTGCCGACCGCGCCGTGCTGCTGATGCGCGCGCTGCACCTCGCCATGACTTTCGACGGACTGCCTGCGCGGCACGAGGCTGCGGCGCCCAGACCTAGGCGGGCCGGGAGTCTTTCGGCCTGATGTCGTCATAGACCTGGCCGCGGACCTGCTCGACCAGCGGCGTCACCGCGTCGGCCGGAATACCCCTGTCGAGCAGCACCTCGGCGGCGAGTTGCAAGCTGGACTCGATCATTTCGGGCACCGCCTGGCACGCGCCGCCGGCCATCAACTCACGCGCATGTTCCGTATCCCTGGCGCGCACGAAAATGCGGAGGCGCGGCCAGTGCTGATGCGCCGCCGCGAGCGTCTCCTGCACGCTACGAGGATCGTCGAGGGTGATAACCAGCGCCGATGCCTGGCTGGCGCGCACCGCCTCGAGCACCTCAGGCCGCCGCGCATCGCCCAGGAACACCGGCAAGCCTGTCCGGTGCAGCGCCGAAACGCTTTCCGGATTCGAGTCGAGCGCCACATAGGGCACCTTGCGGTCGGCCAGCAGTCCCGCGACCGTACGGCCAACGCGGCCAAAGCCGGCGATCACCACATGGTCCTCGAGATCCGCCAGTTCACCCGGTGCGGCGCCGGCCGGGTCGGGCGAACCGCCCTCGGCGGCCTTGCGCGTGATCCATTCCCCAAGCAGTCCGGCGAACGGCGTCACGGCAATGCTGAGTCCCGTCACCACCAGCATGAACTGTGCGGTCTCCGGGGCGATGACGGCGCCCGCAAGGGCCGCCGCGATGACGACGAACGCGAATTCACCGCCCTGCCCCAGATTGAAACCGACCTGCAGCGCCTGCGGCAGGGTGTGCCGCCAGGCCAGCGCCAGCGCCGTGATCACCGCCGCCTTGACGGCATAGAGCCCCACGACCGCAGCGCCAATCCTGCCCCAGTCGTCGACGATCATCGACAAATCGATCCGCATGCCGACCGAGATGAAGAACAGGCCGAGCAGCAGGCCTTTGAACGGCTGGATGTTGGCGTCGATCTGATGGCGGAATTCGCTTTCGGCGAGCAACATGCCGGCGAGAAACGCACCCAGCGCCATGGACAGCCCGGCATGAAAGGTGGCGACCGCTGTGCCCAGAATGGCGAGCAGGGTCAGGGCCATGAACAGTTCCGGGCTTCGTAGCGCGGCCACACGCCGGAACAATGGCCGCACCAGCAGCCGTCCAAGCACCAGGATGCTCGCAACGGCCAGCGCCGCCTTGCCCATCGCGAGGGCGAATCCGGAAAAGTCCGACACGCCGCCCCGGGCGCTGAGAAGCCCGGCCAGGAACAGGATCGGCACCACCGCAAGATCCTGGAACAACAGGATCGCAAAGCTGGTACGGCCGGCGCGGGACGAAAGTTGCCCCCGCTCGATCAGCAGCTGCATCACCATGGCGGTCGATGACAACCCCATGCTCAATCCCAGCAGCACGCTGGCGCCCCAGGAATTCCCCCACATGAAGGCCAGTCCGCCGATCACTGTGGCGCAACCGAACAGCTGCAATGCACCCATGCCGAACACATAGCGGCGCGCCTTCCACAGCCGCTCCAGCGACAGATCGAGGCCGATGGTGAACATCAGGAACACGACACCCAGTTCGGCCAGCGCCTCGATCCGCTCGGCATCGCGGGCGATTCCCAGTGCCGAAGGACCAACCAGAACGCCCACCCCCAGGAAGCCGATGATCGGGCTGATCCTGAGCATCCGCGAGACGGGCACGACGACGATGGCGGTCACGAGAAACGTCAGCAGCTCGGTCAGAAACGGCAGGCCGGTCTCGTGAACAGCGGGCATGTCTGGCATCGACGGGTCCTCTCTTGCGGCGAGCGCGGTGTGGTGCGGCTTCGCCAAAACGCCACACAGCCTCTATATTGTACCAGACGCAATGCCCGGCGGCCCAAGCGCCAAGTGCCCGGGGTAAAGGGGAACACGATGGACAACCGTTGGGACCGGAAGCAGCAGCATCTGGACCGCATCGGCGACCTGGCCAGGGATGGCCTGGACGACGCCGAGGCGGCGCCCTTTCTTGACTTCATGTCGCGCTTTTTCGCGGGCGTTACGCCAGAAGACCTGCTGGACCGGCGTCCCGAGAGCCTGTTCGCGCTCGCTCTGTCGCTGTGGCGCTTCGCCGCCACCCGCGCGCCCGGCGTCGCCAAGGTGCAGGCGTTCAATCCGTCCATGGAGGAGTCCGGCTGGCAGGATCGCCACACCGTTGTCGAGATCGTCAACGATGACATGCCCTTTCTGGTCGACTCGGTCACCGCCGAACTGGCGCGCCAGGGCCGGGAGATCACCCTGCTGGTGCATCCGGTGATCACGGTAGAGCGTGACGTGGCCGGCCAGCGCACGCCGAACGGCCTGGGCTACATGGAATCCTACATCTATCTCGAGATCGACCAGCAGACGTCCCCCGAGTCGATCCAGGCGATCGAGACGGGCGTCAGCGCGGTGCTGGCCGACGCCCGCACCACCTTCGAGGACTGGCAGCCCATGCTCGCCAGGCTCAGGGCGGCGATCGACGACCTGCAGGCCCGGCCCGGCCCGGCCCCGAAGGAAGAGGTCCAGGAAGCGGTGGACTTCCTCAACTGGCTGGCCGACGACAATTTCACCTTTCTGGGCTTTCGCGAATACGACTTCGCCGACCGCAACGGCGAATGGCACGCGATCACCGATCCGCAGGAAGGGCTGGGGCTGATTCGCGATCCCGAATTCCCGATGCTGCGCGAGCACGGCGCGGATTCACTGCTGCCGCGCACCGCCCGTGCGTTTCTCGACCATCCCGTGCCGCTGATCATCGGCAAGGCGCACCAGCGATCGACGGTGCATCGGCCGGTGCAGCTCGATTACGTCGGCGTGAAGCGCTACGACGATGATGGCAAGCTGATCGGCGAGCGGCGCTTCATCGGCATGTTCACCTCGCTTGCCTACACCATGTCGCCCAAGTCGATCCCGGTGCTGCGCCGCAAGGCGGCGATCGTCACCCAGCGTGCCGGGTTCAGCCGGTATAGCCACGATGGCAAGATTTTCGCCAACATCCTGCATGCCTATCCGCGCGATGAACTCTTCCAGATCGAGCCGGACGAGCTTTACGAGACGGCGATCGGCATCCTGCGCCTGCTGGAGCGGCCGCACGCCAAATCGTTCATCCGCATGGACCCCTATGGCGGCTTCGCGTCGGTACAGGTGTTCATTCCCAAGGACGCCTTCACGGACGACCGCCGCCGCCGCATCGCGGCGCTGTTCGCTGACGCACTGGGGGGCGAAATCGCCTCGGAAAACCTGCAGATCGGCGATTCCCCGCTGGCGCGCCTGCATCTCCTGGTCAGCCTTGCCCCTGGGCCGATGCCCAAGGTCGAGGTGGACGACCTCGATGATCAGGTTACCCAGATCATCCGTACCTGGCGGGACCAGCTGAAGGACAGCCTGCGCGATCACTTCGGCGACGAGCGCGGCAATCTGCTCTGGAACCGGTACGCCGACGGCGTCAGCCTGGCCTATTGCGACGCCTACGAGCCCGAGCTGGCGGTCCACGACATCGAGAAGCTGGACCAGCTGACCGGCCCCGAATCCCGTGGCTTCAACGTCTATCGTCGCGTTGGCGACCACGCGAACGTGCTGCGGGTGAAAATCTACCACGCCAGCCACCTCGTGCCGCTGAGCGACGTCCTGCCCAAGCTGGAGAATCTGGGCCTGCGGGTCATGGAGGAACAGGCCTATCCGGTCAGCCCAAGCGGCGAAGACCGCGAGGCCTGGATTCACGACATCCTGCTGCAGGACGCAGCCGGCACGGAGCATCGCCTGCGCAGCGTCAAGCAGCCGCTCGAGGAGGCGCTGGTCGAGATGTGGGATGGCTCGGTGGAGGACGACAGCCTCAACCAGCTGATGCTGCATACCGATCTGGGCTGGCGCCAGATCGTGGTCCTGCGCGCCTACCTGAAATATATGCGGCAGGCAGGCACCAACTTCACGCAAACCTATCTGCGCAAATCGCTGACCGCCAATCCCGAGATCGTCGGTAACCTGGTGGCCCTGTTCGCCGCCCGCTTCGATCCCGCCGCCGACCATTCAGAAGCCGGCGCCATCGCCCGCCGGATCGAGCTGCAGCTGGAGGCGGTACAGAGCCTGGACGAAGACCGCATCATCCGGCGCATCGTCAACCTGATCCGGTCGACCTTGCGCACCAACTATTACCAGCTCGGCACCGATGGAAAGCACAAGCCCTATCTGTCGCTGAAGCTGGACAGCCAGATGGTCGAGGGATTGCCCAAGCCAAGACCGATGGTGGAGGTCTTCGTCTATGCGCCGTGGACGGAAGGTGTCCACCTTCGCGGCGGCAACGTCGCGCGCGGCGGTATCCGCTGGTCGGATCGGCCGGAGGATTTCCGCACCGAAATCCTCGGCCTGATGAAAGCCCAGATGGTGAAGAATTCGGTGATCGTGCCGGATGGCGCCAAGGGCGGATTCGTCCCCAAACGCCTGCCGGAGGCCGGTACGCGCGAGGAAATCCAGGCCGAGGGGATTCGCTGCTACCGTACGCTGATGGCAGGCCTGCTGGACATTACCGACAACATCGTCGGCGGACAGGTGGTCCCGCCCGACCATGTCGTGCGCTATGACGAGGACGATCCCTATCTCGTCGTCGCCGCCGATAAGGGCACGGCCAGCTTCTCGGACATCGCCAACGAGATCTCGGTCCAATATGGCTTCTGGCTTGGCGACGCTTTCGCCTCGGGCGGCAGCAACGGCTATGACCACAAGAAGATGGGCATCACCGCCCGCGGCGCCTGGATCAGCGTCCAGCGCCACTTTCGCGAACTCGGCATCGACGTGCAGACCCAGCCGGTCAGCGTGGTTGGAATCGGCGACATGTCAGGCGACGTGTTCGGCAATGGCCTGTTGTTGTCCCGGGCCGTGAAACTGGTGGCTGCGTTCGACCACCGGCACGTCTTCATCGACCCCGCGCCCGATCCCGAGACCAGCTTCGAGGAGCGCAGGCGCCTGTTCGACCTGCCCCGGTCGAGCTGGGCCGACTACAATGCCGCACTGATCTCGGAAGGCGGAGGCATTTTCGCCCGGTCGGTCAAGGCAATCGCGCTGACACCCCAGATCAAGGCGCTGACCGGCCTCGACGCCGACACCGCCACCCCCGCAGAGTTGATCCATGCGCTGCTCAAGGCCGACGCCGACCTGCTCTGGGTGGGCGGCATCGGAACGTACGTCAAGGCAAGCGATGAGACCAGTAGCGAGGTTGGCGACCGTGCCAATGACACGATCAGGATCAACGGCCGGGATCTCCGCTTCAAGGTTGTCGGCGAAGGCGGCAATCTGGGTTTTACCCAGCGCGGGCGCATCGAATATGCCCAGAAGGGCGGGCGGCTGAACACTGACGCAGTCGACAACTCGGCCGGCGTGAACTGCTCGGACTACGAGGTCAACATCAAGATCCTGCTGAACGCGGTGGTCGCCGACGGCGACATGACCGGAAAGCAGCGCAACGCCCTGCTGGTCGAGATGACCGGGGACGTGGCCTCACTGGTCCTGGCCACCAACTACCGGCAGACCGAGACGCTTTCCACCACGGTGGCCCGCGCCGCCGAACAGCTCGACGCCCAGGCGCGGTTCATGCACCGGCTGGAGCACGAGGGTTCGCTGGAGCGGCCGGTGGAGTTCCTGCCCGACGACGAGGAGATCGCGCGGCGTCATGCCACCGGCGAGGGACTGACCCGGCCCGAACTGGCGGTGCTGATGGCCTATGCCAAGAACTCGCTGAAGCGGCGCCTCGCCCGCAGCGACCTGCCCGACGATCCCTGGATCTGCAACGACCTGATCGCCTATTTCCCGCCCGCCATGCGCGAGCGTTTCACCGACAGGATCAAGGAGCATCAGCTCCGGCGGAACATCATCGCCATGACGGTCGGCAACGAGATCGTCAACCGGGCCGGCATCACCTTCGTCACCCGGGTGGCCGAGGAAAGCGGCGCGCCGGTCGACCAGATCGCCACTGCCTACATCGTCGCCCGCGAGGTGATGGGCCTGCAGGCGCTGTGGGACGACATCGACCGGCTGGACAACACCGTGCCGGCCGATGTGCAGACCGGCATGATCATCGAGGTCAAGGAGCTGCTGCACCGCATGTCCAGCTGGTTCCTGACGCATCTGGGCCTGCCGCTCGACATCCGCACCGTGGTCGAGCGCTTCCAGCCCGGCGTACAGGCATTGCTGGCCTCGAAAGCATTGCTGGAGTTGAGCAGCGGCGACGCCATTGCCGAGCAGGTCAGCCTGCTGGCCGCCAAGGGCGTGCCGGCCGACCTGGCGCACCGGATCGCCAGCCTCGAGCCCATGCTCTCGGCGCCCGACATCGTTCTGCTGAAGGAACGCGATACGGTCCCGCTGGACGAAATCGCCAGCGCCTATTTCGCCGTCGGGGCGCGCACCGGACTGGACTGGCTGCGCGGCGCCACCGACATGGTCGTCACGAGTGACCATTGGGACCGGCTGGCGCTGGGCAGCATCGTCGACGACCTTTACGACCAGCAGCGCGAGCTGACTGGCATGGCGCTCGCCGAAGGCGGCCTCGAGCCGTGGGCCGACCACCATGCCAAGGCGCTTGACCGCGCCCGGGAACTGATCGCCGAGATGCAATCGAGCGGCAGCATCACCGTCGGCAAGCTGGGTTATGTGGCCCGCCAGATCAGGGGCGTGTTCGCGTCGATCTGAGCGTCTCCCGGCCTAATGGCGGAAGTGCCGCATCCCGGTCAGGACCATCGCCAGGCCGGCAGCGTCGGCCGCATCGATCACTTCCTGGTCGCGCATGGAGCCGCCCGGCTGGATCACCGCCGTCGCGCCCGCCTCGGCGGCGGCCAGCAGGCCGTCGGCGAAGGGGAAGAAGGCGTCGGAGGCGACCACCGAACCCCTGGTGCGGGGCTCGGCCAGACCTTCGGCCTCGGCAACGTCCTGCGCTTTCCTGGCAGCGATCCGGGCTGAATCGACCCGGCTCATCTGGCCGGCGCCGACGCCGACCGTGGCGCCGTCCTTCGCATAGACGATCGTGTTCGACTTGACGTGCTTGCAGACGCGAAAGGCGAACAGCAGGTCGGTCAGCTCCTGCTCGGTCGGCGCGCGCTTCGTGACCACCTTCAGGCCGTCACGGAACACCCGGCCGTTGTCGCGGTTCTGCAGCAGGTACCCGCCGGCCACCGACTTCACCGTCATGCCCGGCGCCGCCGGATCTGGCAGGCCGCCGGTCAGCAACAGGCGCAGGTTCTTCTTGCCGGCGATGATCTCGCGCGCCTGGTCCGTCGCGTCGGGGGCGATGATCACCTCGGTGAAGATCTTGGCGATCTCGGCCGCGGTCTCGCCGTCGAGCGTGTTGTTGAGGGCGATGATGCCGCCGAACGCGCTGACCGGATCGCAGGCGAGCGCCCGGCGATAGGCCTCGGCCATGCTGCCGGCGATGGCGACACCGCAGGGATTGGCGTGCTTGACGATGACCACGGCGGGCGATTCGGCCGGGTCGAACTCGGCCACCGCCTCAAAGGCGGCGTCGGTGTCGTTGAGGTTGTTGTAGCTGAGTTCCTTGCCCTGAAGCTGACGCGCGGAGGCAACGCCGGGCCGTGTGTCGCCGGTGACATAGAAGGCGGCCTGCTGGTGCGGATTCTCGCCGTAGCGCAGGGTCTGCTGCAGCGTGCCGGCGATCGTCAGCCGCTCGGGGAAGGTGTCGCCGAGCTGGCCGGCGAACCAGCCCGAAATGGCCGAATCGTATGAGGCTGTGCGCGCATAAGCCTTGGCCGCGAGCCGGCGGCGGGTTGCCTCGCTGGTCGCGCCGCCATGGGCGGTCATGTCGTCGATCACCGCCTTGTAGTCACCGGCGTCGACAACGACGGTCACGTATTTGTGGTTCTTGGCTGCCGAGCGGATCATGGCCGGGCCGCCGATGTCGATGTTCTCGATGCACTCGTCGAACCCGGCGCCCTTCGCCACCGTCTCTTCGAACGGATAGAGGTTGACCACCAGCAGGTCGATGGCGCCGATGTCGTGCTGCTTCATGGCGTCGGCATGCTTGTCCCGCAGGCCCAGAAGGCCGCCATGGACCTTGGGGTGCAGCGTCTTCACCCGGCCATCCATCATCTCGGGGAAACCCGTATAATCCGCCACTTCCCGCACCGGCACACCCTGCTCCGCAAGCAGCTTGGCCGAGCCGCCGGTCGACAGGATCTCGACGCCGTGACCCGCGAGGAACCGGCCGAGATCCACCAGGCCGGTCTTGTCGGAAACGGAAAGCAGCGCCCTGCGGATGGGTTGGTCGGTCATGGCATTCCTTCTTGTTCTTGCGTTAGACTTTGAGCAGTCGCCAGTTGATCTGCAGCCGCGACGCGCCGCTGGTGCTGCTGACCACGAGTTGGCGCGAGGGCTGCACCTTGCCGCGCTCGCCCAGATAGATGCTCTCTTCCACGTTGACGCCGTGGGTGGATTCGAAGCGCCACATGGCGCCGCCCGGCAGGGTCAACTCGACCGCGCCGCCGTCGACGGTGCGCCGGGCCTCCACTGCGGGGTGCAGATGGAAACGGATGTCGATGGGCGTCTTGGGCCGTTTCTTGCGGTTGATCGACTTGAGCGCGTCGATCCCTTCGACCACCTTGCCGCTGCGCGCCACCTTCAGGATACGTTCGTGTTCATAGCCGAAGGCCGTGACGTAGCCGTAATGGGTGATGTCGAGACTGACCGTGTCGTCCATCTCGTCGCGCACGGCCAACACCTTCTTGGGCCGCTTGCCGATGCGCTGGTTCTTCAGGATCGGAAAAGAGTTCTTGTTGTCGATGATCAGGGTCGAATGGGCAGCGGTCGTCCGGCTCACCTTGTGCACGCCGTCGAACATGATCTCGTCGCTTGAGCCACAATTGACGATCAGCCTCTCGGTCCCCACCGACATCTCGAACGCATTGGGGCTTGCATGGGCATTGACGCTCAGGTCGCCAAGCGGCGGCGAACCGGCATCGACCAAAATGACCGTCTGTCCAGCCTGGACCCGCTGAAAGCCCGAATAGATGGCGCCGCCCAGCGGCTTGCCCTGGGCCTTGGCCGCGTCGAGCACCTGGTCGATTTCGTCAGCGGAATCCTCGAAACTGCCATTGAACAGCGCCAGCCTGCCGTCGCCCAGCCGAAAGAACCGCAGCATGGGCGTCATGCGGTCGATGGCGCGCTGGATATAATTGGGCATCTCCTGGTTGGCCGCGCGCAAGTCCGCCTTGAGCGCGACCAGCGCCCGGAGCGCCTCGAACTGATCGCTGGGATTGCGGGTGACGATGCAGCCGTCGGCCAATACCAGCCGGTCCAGCTCGCGCTCGAGAAGCTGCAGGCCTCGCGACATCCGCCGCGCGCCTTCAGGCAGGCAAAAGCCGCTGTAGACGAGGCCGATGACGGCGATCAGGCGGGGCAATCCGTCGCGGGAAATCAGCGCCGTGCGCGCCAGATGCCGCGCCTGACGCGCCATGGAATTCATTACCGCGCTGTGGTGCACCAGATCCTGGGTGCTGACCGCCATGGACGCGTTGCTCATCCAGGCGATCAGCCGCTGGGCGATGACATCCGGCTGCCACGCGACGGGATCCCACTCCTGGTAGTCCTGCAGCCATTTCCGGATCAGCGATTCCACATGGCGCTTGGCGGCGTCGCCGCCCTGGGCGCGGAAATGCCTCAGCCAGTTGAAGCTGTGCAAGGCATCCTGCCATGCCTGGCTGGGCGCCGGCAGGCGCCAGGGGTTCTCGTTGGGCGCACTTACCGTGTGGCCGGCGAAGCTGTACTGGCCGCGGAACAGCGCATCGGCGACGGCCACATCGCCGCCCCAATGGTTCTTCGGATTGAACTTGATCTGCACGGGATGGGTGCCCTTGAGCACCCGGCGGTACAGGAACGTGCCGAAGTAATAGGTACGCAGCCGCTGCCGCAACCCGTGCTGCATGCCGCGCGTCGGGTCGATGAATCTGGTTTTCGCCGACTTTGCCATGGCGCTCCGGCGGATCAGGCTGAAGGGCCGCGGAGCCGGCGAATGTTATCCGAGTACTGCAACGGTCCTCCCTTGAACGCCGCCGTGCCGGCGACGAGTACGTCCGCACCGGCCGCGATGACCCTGGCAGCGTTGTCAGCCGTGACACCGCCATCCACTTCCAGGTCGATCGTGCGGCCGCTGCGGTCGATCATGGTACGCAGTCGCTCGATCTTGGCAAGCTGGCTCTCGATGAAGGACTGCCCGCCAAAGCCCGGATTGACGCTCATCACCAGAACAAGGTCGATGTCGTCCAGCACGTAATCGATGGCATCGACCGGCGTCGCCGGATTGAGCGATACGCCGGCCCTGGCACCCGTCGCCTTGATCGCCTGGATTGTCCGGTGCAGATGCGGTCCGGCTTCGGGGTGGACGGTGATGATATCGGCGCCGGCATCGCGAAACGCCTGAATGTACGGATCGACCGGCGATATCATCAGATGAACGTCGAATATCTTGTCGCTGTGCGGTCGCAGCGCTTTGATGACGGCAGGGCCAATGGTCAGATTGGGTACGAAATGACCGTCCATGACGTCAATATGGATATAATCCGCACCAGCTGCATCGATCGCGCGGACTTCCTCGCCCAGCTTCGCGAAATCAGCGGATAGGATGGACGGTGAAATCCGGACCTGTTGTTGCATGGGATGTGCTTACCAACTTGACCCTGAAGCCGCAAGCGCGACGGTCGTTTTTGGCAGCGCCGCGCCCATTTACAGTGCATTCTTCGCCTGCTTACCGCCGGGTAACTAACGATGTGGCGGACCCAAGGCGGAATAGTGCGTTTTTCGGGATGGGCTGGTATGACGGCATATGAATAAGTGGCTGCTACGTTTTCTCCTTCTGGCCGTCGTGCTGGCTGTTGCTCTCGCGGTATTCTGGTGGCGTACCGGACCGGTGACGGTCGAGGTGGCCCAGGCGCGGATCGGTCCCGCGGTGCAGGCCGTTTACGCGTCGGGCACGGTCGAGCCGACGGTGATGATGCCGATCGCCCCGAAAATCTCCGGCAGGCTGGATGAATTGCTGGTCGACGAAAGCGCCCAGGTGGTCAAGGGCCAGAAGCTCGCCGCCTTCGATAGCGAGGAACTGGTCCAGTCGGTGCGCGAATGGGAAGCCCGCGTCCGTTTCGCGCAGAATCAGTATGACCGCGCGGCCAGCCTGCTGGCGCGCGGCGTCGGCACAGGCGTCGCGCGGGATTCGGCGCGGCACGACCTGGATACGGCGAAGGCGGCCCTCGCCCGGATTCGCAAGCAAACCAGGGAAATGGTGCTCTATGCGCCCGAGGCCGGACGCATCATCCGCCGCGACGGCGAAGTGGGGCAGGTGTTCTCCGCGGGCCAGGCCCTGTTCTGGATGGCCTGTTGCGCGCCGCTCCGCGTGTCGGTGGAAGTCGACGAGGAGGACATTCCCAAAGTCGTCCCCGGCCAGAAGGTGCTGATCCAGGCCGACGCCTATCCGGACAGGGTGCTGGAAGGCACGGTAAGCGAGATCACCCCCAAGGGCGATCCGGTCGCGCGAAGCTTCCGGGTGCGAATCCGCCTGCCCGAGGACACGCCGCTGCTGATCGGCATGACCGCCGACTGCAACATCATCGCAGACGAGAAACCCAACGCCGTGCTGGTGCCGGCAACCGCCATCAACGAGGGCAAGGTATGGCTGGTCAAGGACGGCAAGGCCCAGGAACGGGCCGTGGTCACCGGCGCATCCGGCAATGGCTGGACCGAGATCAAGTCCGGCGTGACCAGGGATGACACCTTCGTGGTCAGCCCGGACGACCGGCTCAATCCCGGACGCGAGGTGAAGGCCCGGCGCGCCGGAACCAATTGATGCCGCTTACGCTGAAGATCGCGGTCACGCACCTCAACAGCCGGCGGCGGCAGACGCTGATGTCGCTGCTGGGCGTCATGCTGGGAGTGGCGTTCTTCATGGCGGTGAGTTCGCTGATGCGCGGATCGGAGCAGGATTTCATCAAGCGCCTGGTCGATTCCGCGCCGCACATCTCGGTGACCGACGAATTCCGCGAGGCGCCGGTTCAGCCGGCGGTCCGCCGGTTCGCCGACGGCGCGGTGGCCATTTCCAACGTCAAGCCGAAGACCGAGGTCCGCGGCATCCGCGGCTACAAGCAGAAGATGGCGTTCATCGACGACATCCCGGGGCTGCGGGTCGCGCCCGTCCTGTCGGGCCAGATCATCCTGACCTATGCCGGCAAGGAACAGGGCGTGCTGATGAACGGCGTGGTCCCCGAGCTGATGTCCGGGGTGAGCGACATCGAGGACAAGATCGTCGCCGGCAACATGCAGGCATTGTCGTCCAATCCCAACGGCATCATCATCGGCCGGGCGCTGGCGCGAAAAATGAACCTGGACATGGACGACAACGTGACCGTGTCGTCGCCGGTCGGCCTGGTGCGCACCATGAAGATCGTGGGCCTGTTCGAGACCGGCGCGACCGCGGTCGACGAAGGCCAGGCCTATGTGCTGCTGAAACGTGCCCAGGTGCTGCTGGACCGGCCGGACCGGGCCAACATGCTGGTGATGCAGCTCGACGATCCCTATGCCTCACGCGACGTGGCGGCACGGATCGAGAAGCAGATCGGCTACCGGGCGCGGTCCTGGCAGGAGGCATCGGAAAGCCTGCTGTCGGTGCTGCTGGTGCGCAACATCATCATGTACAGCGTGGTGAGCGCCATCCTGGTGGTGGCGTCGTTCGGCATCTACAATATCATCTCCACCGTGGTGATGGAGAAGCGCCGCGACATCGCCATCCTGAAATCCATGGGCTTCACCGCCCGCGACGTCCGCCGCATCTTCCTGTGGGAAGGCACCATCATCGGCCTGATGGGCAGCGTGGGCGGCCTGACGCTGGGCTATGGCCTGATGTGGGTGCTGTCCACCCTGAGCTTCCAGGTGCCCGGCGTCAGCGTGCCGATCGAGATGCCGCTTTACTGGGGCGTGGACCAGGCGCTGCTGGCCTGTGCGTTCGCCGCGCTGAGCGCCATGGGCGCGGCGTATTTTCCGGCGCGCAAGGCCGGCCTGGTGCATCCGGTCGATATCCTGCGAGGCCAGGCATGAGCGGGGCGCAAACGTGACCGAAGTCCTGCGCGCCGAACATGTCACGCGCGAACTCACCGGCGAAGTGCCGGTGACGCTGGTGCGCGACGCCAGCCTGGTGATCAACCGCGGCGAATTCGTCTCGATCATGGGCCCGTCCGGTTCGGGCAAGTCGTCGCTGCTCTATCTTCTGGGGCTGCTCGACATGCCGACCTCGGGCACGATCACGCTGGACGGCCAGGCCGTCACGACGCTGACCGAGCGGGAAATCGCGCGCGTGCGCCTCGAGAAGCTGGGCTTCGTGTTTCAGTTCCATTTCCTGCTGGTCGAGTTCTCGGTTCTCGACAATGTCACGTTGCCGATGGCCAAGCTGGGACGGCTGACCGACAGGGAACAGCGCGAACGGGCGGAGTCGCTGCTGACCGATCTGGGCATGGGCGACCAGATCCGCAAACGGCCCGACCAGCTTTCCGGCGGCCAGCGCCAGCGGGTGGCCATCGCCCGTGCGCTGGCCAACGATCCGCTGATCATCCTGGCCGACGAACCGACGGGAAACCTGGATTCGAAGTCCAGCGCCAATGTGCGAGACATTCTGTCCGAGCTGGTGCACCAGCGGGATAAAACCGTCGTCGCCGTCACTCACGACCCGGACTTCGCCCGCGCCGGCGACCGCCAGATCCACATCATCGATGGCAGGATCGCGACCGAGGATGTGAGGGCGGACTAACTTTTCTTGACTAGCCTGGCCACGTAGAAGCCATCCATGCCGCCCTGCTCGCCGAGATGCAGCGGCAGTGTGCGGAGGTCGCCGTCCGGAGTGATCAGTTCGGCAAGGCCGCCGATCTCGTCCGCCGTCACCGGCTTGCGGCTGAAGCCCTGATGCCCCTTCAGGAACGCATTGACCTGCTGCGGCCCCTCCTCGGGCTGCAGTGAACACACGCAATAAACCAGCGTGCCGCCCGGCTTCAGCATGCGTGCCGCGTTCTTCAGCAGCTCGGTCTGCACGGTCTTGACCGAGGTGACGTCGCGCTCGGATTTGAGCAGCGCGACATCCGGATGGCGGCGGATGGTGCCCGTGGCGGAGCACGGCGCATCGAGCAGCACCGCGTCGGCGGGCGCCGGCGGCGCCCAGGTCGTACCGTCGGCGGTGACGACCTCGACGTCGAGCTTGAGCCGGCGCAGATTGGTATTGAGCGTTCTTACCCGCGGCGGCGCGCGGTCGACGGCGATCACCGACGCGCCGGCCGACGCCAGTTGCGCCGTCTTGCCGCCCGGGGCGGCGCACAGGTCGATCACGGACTTGCCGGCAATATCGCCAAACAGCCGCGCGGGCAGCGCCGCCGCCGCATCCTGCACCCACCACGCGCCGTCATTGTAGCCAGCCAGTTCCTCGATTCGGCCCGCGGCGGTGATGCGAACGGTACCGGTCGCCAGCGCCTGCCCAGCCAGCTTTTGCGCCCACTGCTTCGGATCAAGACCCGGCTTCAGGGTCAGATCGAGCGCCGGCTCGCGCAGATGCATCTCGGCAATCTGGCGCGCCTTCTGGCCGCCATACGCCTTCGACCAGGAATCCCACAGCCATTTCGGCGTATTCAGTCTCGGTCCGTCCTGCCGGGCGCGCTTGGCGGCGCCTTCCTGCGACAGGCGGCGCAGTACGGCGTTGACCACGCCCTTGAACGCCGCGACCCGCTTGTCGGCATGGGAATCGGCCAGCGTCACCGACGTGTCGATGGCGGCATGGGCCGGCGTATTGAGGAACAGAAGCTGCGCGACGCCCAGGCGAAGGATGTCGCGCGGCGCCGACATACCGGGCGGCAGCGGTTTTTGCAGGCATCCGTCGATCAGGTCGTCGATCTGGCCAAGCCGGCGCAGGACGGTGGCGCAGAGCTGGCGCACGAACCCCCGATCCTGCGGCGTCAGCGGCTCGACCGCGCGGGCAAACGAATCGTCGAAAGCATGGCGCTTGGAAAGCACCGTTTCGAGCAGGGCGAGAGCGGTCTGGCGTGCAACATCCATGGGCGCTCTCAGTAGTCGCCGCCGCACGCCGTTTCAAGCGCTGTTTCGAGCGTCGTGAGCATTTCACGGATGCGGGCGCAGACAACGCCCGGTTGATCTGGTAAGCCTCGATTCCGTGAGCACCGACCCACCGCCCGATACAACCGAACCCGACAGCGCAACGAGGGCCGAAGCCGGCCACGCTCGGCCGCGCGGCCCCAAGCTGTCGGAGTTGCTGACCCAGATCGCCGCCGATCATCCCGACGAGCGCATTTCCATCGCCGACATTACCGTCCGGCTCGATGACCGCGCGTTCGGCGCGTTAATGTTCATCTTCGCGGTGCCCAACCTGTTGCCCACGCCGCCGGGCACGTCACTGATTCTCGGGGCGCCGCTGGTCTTCCTGGCCCTCCAGCTCGCCATCGGACGGTCGTCGCCCTGGCTGCCCCAGCTGATCTCGCGCCGTTCCCTGCTGCTGACCGATTTCGCCCGCATCGTGGCGCGTGTGGCGCCGGTCATGGCGCGGGCCGAACGCCTGATGCGGCCGCGCCTCGTGCTGCTGGCGACGCGGCCGTTCGACCAGTTCATGGGCCTGACGTGCCTGCTGCTTTCGGTCGTGCTGTTCCTGCCCATTCCGCTCGGCAACATGCCGCCGGCGCTGGCGATCTGCCTGTTCTCGCTGGCGCTGCTGGAGCGCGACGGGCTGGTCTATATCGCCGCCCTGGTGACGGCGGTGCTGTCGGTCGTGCTGATTTCCGGCGTGGTCTACGGGATGATCGTCAGCCTGATCTTCCTGCTCTCCGACGTCCTCGGGCTGGTCAAGGCCAGCTAGCTCAGCCCCAGGGGCCAGGCGCCCCTGCGCCCGCCATCGCCCTGAGCGCGGCGATGCGGTTGGCGGTGTTGGGATGGGTTGTGAACAGGCCATCCATGGCGCCGCCGTGCAGCGGGTTGATGATGAACATGTGGGCGCTGGCGGGATTCCGTTCGGCTGTGTGATTGTCGATCCGCTGCGAGCCCATCTCGAGCTTCTCGAGGGCCGAGGCAAGCCACAGCGGCCGGCCGCTGATCTCGGCACCGGCGCGGTCGGCGGCGTATTCGCGGGTGCGCGAAATCGCCATCTGCACCAGCATGGCGGCGACCGGCGCCAGGATCATCATGGCGATGGAGCCGATGATGCCCATGGGGTTGTCGCGGCTGCCGCTGGTAAACAGGGCGAAGTTGGCCAGCATGGAGATCGCGCCGGCGATGGTGGCCGTGATGGTCATGATCAGCGTGTCGCGGTTCCTGATATGACCCAGCTCATGGGCGACGACACCAGCCACCTCCTGGTGGCTCAGCAGCCGCAGCAGGCCCGTGGTCACGGCAACCGCCCCGTTTTCCGGGTTGCGCCCGGTGGCGAAGGCGTTGGGCTGGTCTTCGTCGACGATATAGAGCCTGGGCATGGGAATGCCGGCGTTCTGCGCCAGTTGCGAGACCATTTCATGCAACTCGGGCTCGGAGCGCGCGTCGACCGGCTGCGCATTGTGCATGCGCAGCAGCATCTTGTCCGAGTTCCAATAGGCGAACAGGTTCATGCCGCCCGCCACAAGCAGGGCGAGAAGCGCGCCGGCACTGCCGCCGATCAGGCCGCCGATAAACATGAACAGCGCGGTAAGCGCCGCCATCAGCAGGGTAGTGCGGAACCAGTTCATGGTGTGGTGTTGGACTCATTAATGTTGCGAACTTACCGATATGTAAGGATTGTCGGTGTCCATTCAATGAACCTCCCGACGGATTCGCGCATATGACCAAGCCCACGGAAAAGCAGCCGGAGACCAGCGCCGAGGATCCGGCGCCGCCCGCCGACACCAGGAAGAAGCCAGCCGAATTCGGCGGCCCCAAGGGACCCGAGCCGACCCGCTACGGCGACTGGGAACGCAACGGCATCATCAGCGACTTCTAGGCCGCTCCGACCCCCTGGTTTCCGATTTCGCCCGGTTGTCTTGAACACCGGACGCTCCTGGTCGTAACGTCAGTCATTGCGAGCACGCAATGACTGGGGACGAGGGAGAACCTAACCATGATCATGGCCAAACTAACCGCGCTGGTGACCGTCGCGGCGATCCTCTACATCTTCTTTCTGACCGGCAGGGTCGGCGCGCTGCGCGGCAAGACCGGCGTGGCGGCACCCGCGACCACCGGCGATCCGATCTTCGAGCGCGCATTCCGGGTGCATATGAACAGCCTGGAACAGCTGGTTGTGTTCCTGCCGGTGCTGTGGCTTTCGGTATCGGTGATCGGCGATGCCTGGAGCGGCCTGATCGGCACCGTGTGGCTGGCAGGCCGGATCGTCTATGCCTCGGCCTATATGAAGGATCCCGCCAAACGCAGCGCCGGCATGCTGATTACCATGGCGGCAACCATGACGCTGGCGGTGGTCTCGCTTATCGGTATCGGCCGCGCCTTCCTGGCGACATAGGCCCGGCGCGCCGGGCGGCGCCCGAAGGCGCCGCCCGTGCGATCACGTCTCGTGGGGCGGATGCCGGTTCGCCCGGCGCTTCTGCATCGCCAGGTTCAGCACTTCCACCATCACCGAGAAGCCGATGGCGGCATAGATGTAGCCGCGCGGCAGATGCACCCCGAAGCCATCCGCGATCAGCGCCATGCCGATCATCAGCAGGAAGCTGAGCGCCAGCATCTTGGTGGTGGGATGCTTTTGGATGAAATCCGAGATCGGGCCGGCCGCGAACAGCATCACGCCGATGGCGATGACCACCGCCGCGATCATCACCTCGATATGCTCGGCCATCCCGATCGCCGTCAGCACCGAGTCCAGCGAGAACACGATATCGAGCGCCATGATCTGCGCGATGATGAGACCGAACGCCGACGCCGCACCCAGTTTCGGTGTGTCAACGTGCCCTTCCATGGAATGGTGTATCTCGATAGTCGCCTTCACGACCAGGAAGACGCCGCCCCCGATCAGGATGATGTCGCGCCACGAGAAGGTCTGCCCCGCCAGTTCAATGAGCGGCTTTGTGAGCTTGGTCAGCCAGACGATGGCGAACAGCAGCAGCACGCGCATGATCAGCGCGCCGCCAAGCCCCAGCGTCCGCGCCCTGGCCTGTTGCTCTACCGGAAGCCGCTGCACGAGGAGGGCGATGAAGATGACGTTGTCGATACCAAGAACGATTTCCAGGATCGTCAGGGTCGCCAGCGACGCCCAGACATCCGGATTGGTCAGCAGATCCATATGGCACCCCTCATCGGTTTAGCCCTGTCTATTCAGTCGGTTATCCACCAGGTCCGATACTACAGCCGGATCAGCCAGAGTGGAAATATCCCCCAGATTGCCCGGGTCGTTCTCGGCGATCTTGCGCAGGATACGGCGCATGATCTTGCCCGAGCGCGTCTTTGGCAATCCGGGCGCGAATTGCAGCCTGTCGGGCGACGCAATCCGGCCGATTTCCTTGCCGACCCAGTCGACCAATTCCTTGCGCAGCGCCTCGCTTGGCGCGTCGCCGGCCGTCAGGGTGACATAGGCGTAGATGCCCTGCCCCTTGATATCGTGCGGATAGCCGACAACCGCCGCCTCGCTCACCCTCGGATGGGCGACCAGCGCCGACTCCACTTCGGCGGTGCCGAGGCGGTGGCCGGAAACATTGATGACGTCATCGACCCGGCCGGTGATCCAGTAGAAGCCGTCCTCGTCGCGGCGGCAGCCGTCGCCGGTGAAATACATGCCCGGATAGGCCTTGAAGTAGGTGTCGATAAAGCGTTGGTGGTCGCCATAGACCGTGCGCATCTGACCCGGCCAGGAATCGAGCAGCACCAGATTGCCACTGCCGGCGCCGTCGACGATCGTGCCGGCCGCGTCGACCAATGCCGGCTGGACGCCGAAGAACGGCCGGGTCGCCGAGCCGGGCTTCAGCGCGGTGGCGCCCGGCAGCGGCGTGATCAGGATGCCGCCGGTCTCGGTCTGCCACCAGGTGTCGACGATCGGGCAGCGGCCGTCGCCGACCACGTCGTGGTACCATTCCCAGGCTGCCGGGTTGATCGGCTCGCCGACGCTCCCCAGCAGACGCAGCGATTCCCGCGATGTCTTTTTCACCGGTCCGTCGCCTTCGCGCTCAAGGGCACGGATGGCGGTGGGCGCGGTGTAGAAGATGTTGACCTTGTGCTTGTCGATGACCTGCCAGAACCGCGACGCGTCCGGATAGGTCGGCACACCCTCGAACACCAGCGTCGTGGCGCCGTTGGCGAGCGGACCATAGACGATATAGCTGTGGCCGGTGACCCAGCCCACATCGGCCGTGCACCAGTAGATGTCACCGTCGTGATAGTCGAACACATATTGGTGGGTCATCGCCGCGAACATCAGGTAGCCGCCGGTGGTGTGCAGCACGCCTTTCGGTTTCCCGGTCGAGCCTGAGGTGTAGAGAATGAACAGCGGGTCTTCGGCGTTCATCTCCTCGGGTGGGCAGAACGGCGGCACGTGCTGGGCCTCGTCGTGATACCAGACGTCGATGTCCGGGTTGAACGCCACCTCGCCGCCGGTGTGCCGGACCACGATGACCGCCTTCACGCCCGGGCATTTCTTCACCGCCTCGTCCGTATTGGCCTTCAGCGGGATCTTCTTGCCGCCGCGCACGCCTTCGTCCGTGGTGATGATGACAGTGGATTCGCAATCCAGAATGCGGCCGGCCAGGCTGTCGGGCGAGAAACCGCCGAACACGACCGAATGCACCGCGCCGACACGGGCGCAGGCCAGCATGGCATAAACAGCCTCGGGGATCATGGGCATGTAGATGGTGACGCGGTCGCCGCGGCGGACGCCGCGCGCCTTCAGCACATTGGCGAAGCGGCAGACCTCGTCGTGCAGTTCACGGTAGGTGATATTGCGGAAGTCGGTGGGTTCGTCGCCCTCGAAAATGATGGCGGTCTGGTCGGCGCGCTTGTCGAGGTGCCGGTCGATGCAGTTGACGCTGGCGTTGAGGACCCCGTCCTCGAACCACTTGATGCTGACACTGCCTTCGAAGCTGGTGTTCTTGACCTTGGTGTAGGGCTTCATCCAGTCCAGCCGCTTGCCGTGCTCGCCCCAGAAACCATCCGGATCGGCGATCGACCGCTTGTACATCTCCTGGTACCGGGCGTCGTTCACCCAGGCCCGCTTCGCCCAGTCCTTCGAAACCGGATATACGTGATCGTCAGCCATCATGGTCTCCCTGTCCTGCCCGGCCGGATGATAGGTGGCTGGCCCACGCCCGCACAATAGCGCGCAAACGTCGTGCGACGAACCGCCGCCGGCGCGCACCACCTGCCCGGTATCATGCCACCTGCACCTCGTCGCCGCGCACCGCGATGCGCACCGGGGTCAAATATTCGCCCTTGCACGGCCCCTCGATGCACAAGCCGTCCTCGACCCGGAAGCGCGCGCCGTGATGGCCGCACTGGATGTTCTGGCCGTCGACGTCGAGGAAATGGCCGCGGCGCCAGTCCAGCGGCAGGCTCAAATGCGGGCAGACATCCCGGTAGGCGTAGACCTTGTCGTCCCACCGCTGGACGAAGATGTCGTAACGCAGCCGCCCATCGCGGAACTGGAACGCCTTCGAGCCGCGCGGCGGCAGCTCGCTGAGACGGCACAGCACGGAGCCGAAAGACGGGCCGCCGGGCACTTCGTCCAGGCTCTCGGCGCGCGGCCGCTTCACGGCGTGACGCCGCCCATGCCGCAGATGATCGTCCATTGCTCGTCGGTCACCGGCACCACGGAAAGCCGGGACTGACGCACGAGACCGAACTCGGCCATGCGCGGGTCGGCCTTGATGTCGGCGAGCGTGACCGGCTGCGGCACCGGCTTGACCGCCTTCAGATCGACGGTGACGAAGCGGCCGGTGGGATCGGTCGTGTCCGGATAGGCTTCCTTGACCACCTCGACCACGCCGACAATCCGCTTCTCGGCGACCGAATGATAGAAGAACGCCTTGTCGCCCTTCTTCATGGCTTTCAGGTTGAGGGCCGCCTGATGATTGCGTACGCCGGTCCACGATGTGGTCTTGTCGCGGACCTGGTCGTCCCACGACCACGCGCCCGGCTCGGATTTCACCAGCCAGTACGCCATCACAACTTCTCCGCCAGCACGCCCAGCGGCAGCCTGACGGCCGTGATATCGATCCGTTCGAACACGCCCTCGGTCCAGTAGGGATCGTCGAACGCCTTTTCGCGCACCGTCTCGATGTCGTCGGCCTCGACGATCAGCATGCTTCCCTTCATGTCGCCGGTGCCCTCGTCGAGCATGGGTCCGGCCAGGATCACCTTCAGCGGCGCGTTCTTGCCCCAATAGTCCAGATGGCGTGGCCGGGTGGCGGCGCGGCGTTCCTTCGAATCGGACTTGTCCGGCGCGTAGATGACGTACAGCATGGAATTCTCCTAAACGGTCTCGACCTTGAACGGGCGGCTGAGCAGGCCTTCGATCTCGTCGCCCACCGCCGCCCCGTGATTCAGCACCCGGTCCATGGCGGCGCAGATCGGCATGTCGATGTCATGCCGGGCCGCCAGCGCGGCAACGCCGCTTGCGGTATAGACGCCTTCGGCGATCGACCGGCGCTCGCCCATCACCTCGGCCAGCGTGCGGCCCTCGCCGAGCGCCTTGCCCAGCGACATGTTGCGCGACTGGATGCTGCCGCAGGTCAGCACCAGGTCGCCCAGGCCGGACAGGCCCATCAGCGTCTCGCGCCGGGCGCCCAGCGCCGCGCCGAGGCGCATGATCTCGGCGAGGCCGCGGGTGATCAGCGCCGCCGCCGCGTTGTCGCCGAGCCGCGCGCCCGCGACGATGCCCGAGGCGATGGCCAGCACGTTCTTCACCGCGCCGCCGATCTGGGCGCCGATGACGTCATGGGACTGGTAAGGCCGGAAACGGTTGTGACCCAGCGCGTCGATCAGCGACCGGGCCAGCCCGTCGTCCCGCGCCGCCAGGGTAACGGCGGTCGGCAGGTTCTTCGCCAGCTCGGCCGCGAAGGTAGGGCCGGACAATATGGCCATGTCCATGCCGGGCGCGGTATCGCCGAGCACGTCGCTCATCAGTTGCAGGGTCTTTTGTTCGATGCCCTTGGCGCAGATCACCAGCGGCGCGTCGGCGCCCGCGTCGACAACCTGGGCGCTGACCGCGCGCATGTGCTGCGCCGGGCAGACCAGAAGGATGGCGTCGGCCGCGGCAGCCTCCGCCATGTCGCCGGTGGCGCGCAGCGCCGAGTCGAGCGCCACGCCCGGCAGGTAAAGCGGATTCTCGTGGGATTCGTTGACCGCCTGGACCACCTCGGCCTCAAGCGCCCAGAGCGTCACGCGCCGGCCCGCGCGCACCGCGCTAGCTGCCAGCGCCGTCCCCCAGGCGCCTCCGCCGATGACCCCGATATGGTTCAAATCGCGTCCTCCGATACGACGTTTATGCCCGCTGCCGCAGGCCGCCGCAAGCCGCGCGCCGAGACATGCCATACCTGCCAACTCCAAGATTGCGCGGCGCACCAAGCCTCCGTAATGTCGGCCAATGGCAAGCACGCTCAAATCCATGGACGACGTCCGCCGCCGCATCCTCAACGCCGCCGGCGGCCGGTTCAGCCAATATGGCTACGGCAAGACCAACGTGGCCGAGATCGCCGCGGACTGCCGCATGTCGCCCGGCAACCTCTATCGCTATTTCAAGAACAAGGCCGATATCGCCGAAGTCATCATGCGCGAGGCCATGGACCAGGTACTGGACGAGCTGCGCTCGGTATTTGCGCTGCCGCACCTGACGATGGCCGGCCAGTTCCGTGAGTTCGTGCTGCGGGAAATGCAATTCACCTACGACCAGCTCGAGACCTATCCGACCCTGCAGGAGCAGGTCCGCGATCCGCAGGGCAAGGGCCCCATGCTGGCGCAGGAATATCTGACCCGCTCGCGCTGCCTGCTGGCCGATATCCTGAAAGCCGGCGTCGCCGCCGGCGAGTTCGCCATCGACGATCCCGACGCGGCCGCCTCCTATATCCAGGACGCGACTTTCCGGTTCCGGTATCCGCAGCTGCACAGCCAGTGCCACCTGCCCGACCTGGAGCCGCAACTGGAAGGCGTCATCCAGCTGCTGCTGACAGGCCTGCAGAAGCGATAGCTCAGGCCTTCACGCCCGCGCCCATGGCCGCCGGTGCGTCCGGGTCGAGCGGCCAGCGCGCCCTGGCCTGGGCTTCCAGCGTGTCGACCAGCCCCAGCGCGAGCCGCTCCAGTCCCGCCCATGCGATCATGGCGCCGTTGTCGGTGCACAGCGACGGCGGCGGGCAGATCATGGGAAAGCCTTCCCGCTCGCACAGCACCGTGAGGCGCGCGCGCAGATACTTGTTGGCGGCGACACCGCCCGAGATGACGAACGCGCCCTTGCCGCCGGTACGGCGCTCGAAAATCTCCATGGCGCGGCGCGACCGGTCGATCAGCACATCGGCGGCGGCGGCCTGGAAACCGGCGCATAGGTCGGCCTTGTCCTGGTCGGTGGGAACGCCGAGCTTCTCCACCTCGCGGCGGATGGCGGACTTCAGGCCCGAGAACGAGAAATGGCAATCGTCGCGGCCGATCAGCGGGCGCGGCAGATCGAAGCGCTTCGGGTCGCCGGTTTTCGCCGCCGCTTCCACCGCCGGGCCGCCGGGATAGCCCAGCCCCAGCAGCTTGGCGGTCTTGTCGAACGCCTCGCCGACCGCGTCGTCGATGGTGGTTCCGAGGCGGGTAAACTTCCCCACGCCCTCGACGATCAACAGCTGGCAATGGCCGCCCGAGACCAGCAGCAGCAGATAGGGGAACGCCACCTTGTCGGTCATCCGCACCGCCAGACCGTGGGCCTCCAGGTGATTGACGGCGACGAACGGCAGGTTATGCGCGCTGGCCACGGCCTTGGCCGTCATCAGCCCGACCATGACGCCGCCGATCAGGCCCGGCCCGGAGGTTACTGCGACGCCGTCGAGGTCGGCCCATGAGACGTCCGCCTCGTCCATGGCCTGGGCGATCAGGCCGTCCAGATGGTCGATGTGGGCACGCGCGGCAATCTCGGGCACGACACCGCCATAGGGCCGATGCTCGTCGAGCTGGCTCAGCACCACATTCGACAGAATGCCCCGCTCGCTGTCGACGACGGCGGCGGCGGTTTCGTCGCAACTGGTTTCGATGCCGAGAACGCGCACTGTCCTGACGCTTCAAGTTCCGTTCGCGGCCTGTTATAGGCACATTCATGACCGAGACAACCCGCACCATCCGCATCGGCACGCGCGGCAGCCCCCTGGCGCTTGCGCAGGCCCACGAAACCAGGAACCGGCTGCTGGCGGCGCATCCGCAGCTTCGCGACGACCAGATCGAGATCGTGGCGATCTCCACCAAGGGCGACCGGGTGCTGGACCGGCCGCTGTCCGAGTTGGGCGGCAAGGGGCTGTTCACCGAGGAAATCGAGAATGGCCTGAAGGCCGGCTCGCTGGACATCGCCGTGCATTCCATGAAGGACATGCCGACAATAATCCACGAGGGGCTGGGCATTTCGTGCCTGCTGCCGCGCGAGGATGTGCGCGACGCCTTCATCTGTCACAAGGCCGCCAGCATCGAGACGCTGGCACCGGGTATGCTGGTCGGCACCGCCTCGCTGCGCCGCCAGGCCCAGATATTGCGGCTGCGGCCGGACCTGCGGGTGGCAACTTTCCGCGGCAACGTGCAGTCCCGCCTGCGCAAGCTTGAGGAAGGCCAGGCCGACGCCACCCTGCTTGCGATGGCCGGGCTGCGGCGGCTGGGGCTGGAGCACGTGGCCGCCGGGCCCATCGACAATCTGCTGCCGGCCATCGCCCAGGGCGCCATCGGCGTCGAGGCGCGGCTGGACGACGCAGAAATGGCCCAGTTGCTGCTCGCCATCAACGACCAGGCGACCCAGCATTGCGTCAACGCCGAACGGGCGTTGCTGGCGGCACTGGACGGCTCGTGCAGGACGCCGATTGCCGGCCTGGCCACACTGGCGAATGGCCGCATCCGTCTGCGCGGCGAGATCCTGACGCCCGACGGACGCGAGTACCATTATGCCGAGCGAGAAGGCCCGGTCAGCGATGCCGCGGCGATGGGCTATGATGCAGGCGCCGAGTTGAAACGGCGCGGCGGCCCCACCTTCTTCGCGATCTGATCATGGCGCGCATCCTCGTCACACGGCCGGAGGAGGATGCAGCATCCTTCGCCGACATCCTCACCGGGCTGGGCCACCAGGTCCAGATCGAGCCGCTGTTGAGCGTGCGGCTGCGCACGGACGCGTCACTGGACACGGCCGGCGCGCAGGCGCTGCTGTTCACCAGCGCCAACGGCGTACGCGCCGCGGCACGGCTCACCGAAGAGCGCGGCCTGCCTGCCTTGTGCGTGGGCGATGCAACGGCGCGGGCGGCGCACGAGGCCGGATTCGACCGCATCGAGAGCGCCGCGGGCGATGTTCATGATCTCGCTGAGCTGGTGCGCGGCAAATGCCGGCCGGAAGCCGGGCCGCTGGTCCATGTCGCAGGCACGATCTCGGCGGGCGACCTTGCCGGCGAGTTGACGGCTTCGGGCTTCGAGGTCAGGCGCGCGGTGGTATACGAGACCGAGGCCGCCCTGCGGCTTTCCGGAGAGGCGCGCGCTGCGCTGGCGGACCGCCGGATCGACGCGGTGACGCTGTTTTCGCCGCGCACGGCGCGAACCTTTGCTAGGATCGTGCAGGAAGCGGGGCTTGCACACAGACTCGGCACGGTCGACCTGCTGTGCCTGAGCGCCGCAGTGGCGGAGACCCTCGACGCCCTGCCGAGAAGGAGATTGCTGGTGGCCGCCGAACCGACCCAGAACGCGCTGATCGAGCTGATCCAATGACCGACGTCCCACCGAGCGCCGAGAAACCGGCAAAGCCCGCCCGCAAGAAGCGGTCGATGCTGCCCTTGCTGGTTGTCGTGCTGCTGGCCGCCATGTTCGCCGCCGGCGTGCTGCTGGCGCCGCGCATCATGGCGTCGCTGCCAGGGTGGATGACCGGCGCCTCGGCACCGCTACCGGACGCCGCCGTCGCCGCGCCGGCCGAGCCCGCGGCACAATCCGCCGCGCTTCCCGCGCCCGAGGCCGAAGCGCCCGATGACCTGACCGAGCCTGAGCCGACCGCACCGGTTCCCGATGCCGGCGAACTGGCCCGCCAGGTGGCGGCGCTGGAAATCGACCTGGCCCGACTGCAGGGCGAAGTGGCGGCGGAGGCATCGACCGCCGAGGCCGTAACCTCCATGGGCAGCCAGATCGCCCACATGCTCAACCAGCTTGCCGAGCAGCAGCAGCGGCTGGCCGTGCTGGAACAGACCTCGTCCCAGACCTTGCTCAAGCCCATGACGGTGCTGGCGCTCGCGCGCCTGCGCCAGGCGGCCGAGCAGGGGGCGCCCTATGCGGGCGCGCTGGGCGGCGTGCACCGGCTGCTGGACGGCATGACACTGCCCGAGCCGGCCAGTACGGCGCTGCTGACGCTCGATGCGCACCAGAATCGGGGCGTGGTCTCGGCCATGGCCCTGCGGGACCAGTTCGCCGAGCATATCGACGACATCATCGACGCCGAATCCGCCCCGGCCGAGGCGTCGTGGTGGGACCGCACGCTGGCACGGCTGATGAACATGGTCACTGTCCGCCCGACCGGCGAGGTGAAAGGCCAGGATGCGCCGGCGATCGTCGCCCGCGCCGAAGCGGCGCTGAACCGCGGCGACGTGGACCAGGCGGCAGGCGAGCTGCAGGAATTGTCACCCGCCGCTGCGCTGGCCGCCGCCGACTGGTTGCGACAGGCACAGACCCGCCAATCGGTTCTGGCCTCGATCGACACGCTGGAGGCCGCGATCCTCGATGAGGCGGCGCCGCAGATCGAGGACGCGCCACAGTGACGCAATACGACCAGACCTATGCCCGCGCCATGGCAGACCCGGAAGGCTTCTGGGGAGACGCCGCCTCGCATATCGATTGGGTCAAGCCGTGGGACAAGGTCTTCGACGACACCGACGCTCCCTTCTACCGCTGGTTCACCGGCGGCGAGGTGAACACCTGCTACAATTGCCTGGACCGGCACGTGGCGGCGGGACGCGGTGGCCAGAAGGCGTTGATCCACGACAGTCCGATCACCGGCACGGTGAGCAGTCTCACCTACAGCGAGTTGCTGGAGCGCGTGTCGAAAGCCGCCGGCGGCCTCAAGGCGCTGGACGTGGCCAAGGGCGACCGGGTGATCATCTACATGCCGATGATTCCCGAGGCGATCATCGCCATGCTGGCCTGCGCGCGCATTGGGGCGGTCCATTCCGTGGTCTTTGGCGGGTTCGCCTCCCATGAACTGGCCAGCCGCATCGACGACGCGGAACCGAAGGTCATTCTGTCCGCCTCCTGCGGTATCGAGCCGGGCCGCGTGGTTCCCTACAAGCCGCTGCTCGATGCAGCCATCGAGATGAGCACCAGGAAACCCTCGGCCTGCGTCGTCCTGCAGCGGCCGCAGTCACAGGCCGCCCTGACCGAAGGCCGCGACCATGACTGGACCGCGTGGGAGCATGCCGCCCCGCCCGCCGATTGCGTGGCCGTCGCGGCGACCGATCCGCTCTATGTGCTCTACACGTCCGGGACGACCGGGACGCCCAAGGGCATCGTCCGCGACAATGGCGGCCACATGGTCGCACTGGCGTGGTCCATGCGCGACGTCTACGGCATGAAGCCGGGCGAGGTCTTCTGGGCGGCCAGCGACGTGGGTTGGGTCGTCGGCCATTCCTATATCTGCTACGGCCCGCTGCTGAACGGCAATACCAGCGTGCTGTTCGAGGGCAAGCCGGTGGGCACGCCGGATGCGGCCACCTATTGGCGGATCATCGAGCGGCACGGCGTGCGCGCCATGTTCACCGCGCCGACAGCGATCCGCGCCATCAGGCAGCAGGATCCCGAGGGCAAGCTGGCCAGCGACTTCGACCTGAGCGAATTCGCGACCCTGTTCGTTGCCGGCGAGCGCGGCGACCCGGACACCATCCAGTGGGCCGAGCGTACGCTGAACGTGCCGGTCATCGACCATTGGTGGCAGACCGAGACCGGCTGGCCGATCAACACCAATTTCCGTGGCCTGGGCTTCCTGCCGGTCAAATACGGCTCCCCGGCCAAGCCGTCACCCGGCTACGACGTGCAGGTGGTGGACGAGGCGGCAATGCCGGTTCGCGCCGGCCAGACCGGGGCGATCGTCATCCGCCTGCCACTGCCGCCCGGCTGTTTTCCCACATTGTGGGGGAACGACGATGCCTATGTGGAAAAGTACCTGACCGACTATCCCGGCTACTACAAGACCGGCGACGCGGGATACATCGACGAGGACGGCTATCTGTTCGTGATGAGCCGGACCGACGACGTGATCAACGTCGCCGGCCATCGGCTGTCGACGGGGGCCATCGAGGAAGTGCTGGGCGGCCATGCCGACGTGGCCGAATGCGCCTGCTTTGGCGTCGCCGATGCGCTTAAGGGACAAGCGCCCGTGGGACTGGTCGTGCTGAAGGCAGGCGTCAACCGGCCTCATCCCGAGATCGTCGCCGAACTTGTCCAGCGGGTGCGCGACCACATCGGCCCGGTCGCCGCGTTCAAGACTGCGGCCGTGGTGGCGCGTCTGCCCAAGACCCGCTCCGGCAAGATCCTGCGCGGCACCATGCAGAAAATCGCCGACGGCGACGCCTGGACCATGCCGGCCACCATTGACGACCCGGCCACACTGGACGACGTGGCGCGCGCGCTGCAATCGGTCGGCTATGCGAGGGAGGCCCAACCAGCATGATCCGGCTGCTGTTCGCCCTTGCCGTCGCGGCCGCCCTGGCGGCGGCGGGCGCGTGGGTGATGGATCACCCCGGACGGGTGGTTATCGATTTCGAGAACCACCGGCTCGACACCTCGGTCGCCATGCTGGCCATCGCCACAGCGGTACTGATGGTGCTGTCCGCGTTGCTGATGCTGCTGTGGCGCTGGATCACCACTGGCCTTTGGGAGCGCCAGAAGCTGGCACGCCACCGGCGCGGCTACAACGAACTGGCCTGGGGCCTGTCGTCGCTGATGGAAGGCGACGGCAAGCGTGCCGCCCGCCACGCCAGGAAATTCGAGGATCTGGTCGGCCAGACGGCCCTGTCCGACGTGCTCGCCGGACAGGCCGCACTTGCCGAAGGCGACATGGCGACGGCCCGCAAGCGGTTCCGGGCGCTGGAAGGCGACCGCCGCACCAAGGCGCTGGCCCTGCATGGCCTGTTCGCGGTCGATGCCGCGCAGGGCGACCAGCCGGCCATGCTGGCGACCGCGCGCCGGGCCATCGAACAACTTCCCCGCGCCGACTGGGCGCAGACCGGCCTGTTCGAGAACGCCGTGGCGCTGGCCGACTGGGCTGCCGCCGACAAGGCGCTGCTCGCCGCCTACCGGTCGAGCCGGGTGACAGAGCAGGAGTTCCGCCACCGCCGTGCCACCATCCGGCTGGCCGAGGCCCGCAAGGCCGAGACGGAAGGCCGCGGGGATGACGTACTGAAGCTGGCGCGCGAGGCGATCAAGCTGGAGCCGGCGCTGGTGCCCGCCCGGCTTATGGCCGCCGCCCAGTACCGCAAGAAGGGCGCTGTGCGCCGGGCTCGCGCCATGGTGCGCGAGGGCTGGCGGCATATGCCTCATCCGGATCTGACGGCGGCATGGCTCGACCTCGCCGACGACACCTCGCCGACGCGCCGGTACCAGCAACTCGAGGCGCTGATCGGCGACCGGACCAGCATCGATGGTCATCTCGCGCTGGGCAGGCACGCCACCGCCGCGGACCTGCCGGGACCTGCGCGCAGCCATCTGAATGCAGCGCTGGAGCTGGGTCCGCAGCGCCGGGTCTATCTGGCGCTGGAGGCGCTGGAGCAGAAACTGGGCAACGATACCGCCGCGCGGTTCGCCGCCGGCAAGGCGGCTTCCGCGCCGCGCGGTCCTGCGTGGCAATGCAGCAATTGCGGCTACCGCCAGAGCGCCTGGTCCGAACTGTGCGGCAGCTGCGGCAGCTTCGCGACGCTGGAATGGACCGCCGTCCGCAAGGAAGACGTCAGCTCAGCCGGCTGAGGCGGTCACGTCCGCCTGTTTCAGCGCCGCTACGGCGTCGATCACCAGCGGCGCCAGATCTTCGCCGCCGCTGTCCGCATGCGCGTATAACTCCCGGCGCATGCGCGGATCCCAGAAATTGCGGATATGACCGGCAATGCCCACGACGGCCTCGTCATGGCCGGACACGGCGAAGAAGTCTGCAATCTGGTTGGCCATGCGGACGATGTCGGCGCTGGCCATCAGTCCGCACCGAAGGTGACGATACCGTCCGGCGACAGGCAGGCCAGACCCATCCCCGCCTCCCTCGCCATGGACAGCGCCAGAGTCGTCGGCGCGGAGATGCTCGCCAGATAGGGCACGCCTAATGCGGCGGCCTTCTGCACCAGTTCGAAGCTGCAGCGGCTGGACAGGGCGACGAACCCATCCGCCGGATCGAGGCCGCCGCGCAGCAGCGCCCCGAGCAGCTTGTCGAGGGCGTTGTGCCGGCCTACGTCCTCGCGCACGCACCGAATATCACCCGACGGGCCGCACCACGCCGCCGCATGTACCGAATGATTCAGCCGGTTGAGCGGCTGGTGCTCCGGCAGCGCCGCCAGCGCACGTGCCGCAGCGTCCGCGCCAACCGGAAACCGCCGCGTCACGGCGCGAGGTGGCCGCACCGCATCCTCCAGCGAGTCGACACCGCACAGCCCACAGCCGGTGCGGCCGGCGATGGCGCGCTCGCGGCCGGCGCGCTCGGTCAGACGGCTCGCCCGGATGTCGATGACATAGCCGTTGGCGCTGGCGAGGACGTCAATCTTCGTGATGTCGGCGGCGGTCGGCACCATGCCTTCGCTGATTGCGAAACCGACGGCGAAATCCTCCAGATCGGCAGGCGTCACCATCATCACCACGCTCACGCCATTGTTGAACGCAAGAGCCGCCGGTACTTCTTCGGCCAGGTGCCAGCGGACGTCGCCAGTTGATTCGAGACGGCCGGAGACCATGGCGTCGCCGCCGCGAAAGCGGGGCGCGCGCCGCACCGGCGTGCTCATTCCGCCGCCTCGGCGTTCTCCTGAAGGTTCGTCCGCGTGACCTGCACGGCGGTCACCTTGTATTCGGGACAGTTCGTCGCCCAGTCGGAAAACTCGGTGGTGATGACATTGGTGCCGCTTACCGGGTGGTGGAACGTGGTGTAAACCACGCCCTGCGGCATGCGGTCGGTCACGATCGCATGCAATGCGGTGGTGCCCATTCGGCTGGCTATCATGACCCGGTCGCCGTCCGATATGCCGCGTTCCTCGGCATCGTGCGGATGGATCTCCAGAATATCCTCGGCATGCCAGATCACATTGTCGGTCCGCCGTGTCTGGGCGCCCACATTGTACTGGCTGAGGATTCGGCCGGTGGTGAGGATGAGCGGAAACATGCGGGTCGCGCGCTCCGGCGTCGGCACGAACTCGGTGACAACGAAATGGCCCTTGCCGCGCACGAAGCGGTCCAGATGCATAACCGGCGTGCCCTCGGGCGCCGCGTCGTTGCACGGCCATTGCACGCTGCCCAGCCGGTCCAGCAATTCGAAGCTGACGCCGGCGAAGGTTGGCGTCACACCGGCGATCTCGTCCATGATGGCGGATGCATTCGGGTAGCTCATCGGATAGCCCAGCGCGGTCGCGAGACGGCAGGCAACCTCCCATTCGTCGAGGCCGGTCGTCGAGGGCATCACCGGACGCACCCTGTTGATCCGCCGTTCCGCATTGGTGAAGGTGCCGTCCTTCTCGAGAAATGAGGTGCCCGGCAGGAACACGTGGGCAAAGGCCGCGGTCTCGTTCAGGAACAGGTCCTGCACCACAACGCAGTCCATGGCCTTCAGCGCGGCGGTGACGTGCTTTGTGTTCGGGTCCGACTGGGCGATATCCTCGCCCTGGACAAAGATGGCGCGGAAGCTGCCGTCGAGCGCGGCATTCAGCATGTTGGGAATGCGCAGGCCCGGCTCCCGCTCAAGCTGGATGCCCCAGACCTTCTCGAACAGGCCGCGGGCGGCGGCGTCGCTGATGTGGCGGTAGCCGGGCAATTCGTGCGGGAACGAACCCATGTCGCATGCACCCTGCACGTTGTTCTGGCCGCGCAGCGGGTTCACGCCGACGCCCTCGTGTCCGATATTGCCGGTCGCCATGGCCAGGTTCGCGAGGCCCATCACCATGGTCGAGCCCTGCGAATGCTCGGTCACGCCCAGGCCGTAATAGATGGCGCCGTTGCCGCCGCCGCCATAAAGCCGCGCCGCGTCGCGGACCAGCGCTGCCGGGACGCCGGTGGCCTCCTCGAGCATTTCTGGCGCGTTCCGCTCATGGGCGATGAAATCGGCCCAGCGGGCGAAGCTGTCGTCCTCGCAGCGCTCGCCGACGAACGCCTCGTCGACCAGTCCCTCGGTCACGATGACATGGGCCATCGCATTGATCAGGGCGACATTGCCGCCCGGCCGGACGGGCAGGTGCAGCGCCTGCGGCACATGGGGCGCGTCGATCAGGTCGATACGCCGGGGATCGACGACGATCAGCCTGGCGCCCTGGCGCAGCCGCTGCTTCATGCGCGAGGCGAACACCGGATGGCCGTCGGTGGGGTTGGCGCCGATCACCATGATGACATCGGACTTCGCCACGCTGCGGAAGTCCTGGGTGCCCGCCGAGGTGCCGAAGGTCTGCTTCAGGCCGTAGCCCGTGGGCGAATGGCAGACGCGGGCGCAGGTATCGACGTTGTTGTTGCCGAACGCGGCGCGGATCATCTTCTGCACCACGTAGACTTCCTCGTTGGTGCAGCGCGACGAGGTGATGCCGCCGATGGCGCCGCGCCCATACGTTTCCTGGATCGTCCGGAAGCGATCGGCCGTGTAGGCGATGGCCTCGTCCCAGCTCACCGCCCGCCACGGATCGGTGATGCGCTCGCGGATCATCGGGTTGAGCACCCGGTCCTGGTGCATCGCATAGCCCCAGGCGAAGCGGCCCTTGACGCAGGAATGGCCTTCATTGGCGCCGCCGTCCTTGTCCGGGACCATGCGGACCACCTCGTTCCCCTGCATCTCGGCCTTGAACGAGCAGCCGACGCCGCAATAGGCGCAGGTCGTGAGCACGCTGCGCTCGGGCTGGCCCTTCTCGATCACGGATTTCTCGATGAGCGTCGCCGTCGGGCAGGCCTGAACGCACGCGCCGCAGGACACGCATTCGGAGTCGAGGAAATCGTCGCCGCCCGGCGAAACCGCCGAGGCGAAGCCGCGCCCGTCGATGGTCAGCGCGAACGTCCCCTGCACCTCGTCGCAGGCCCGGACGCAGCGCGAACACAGGATGCACTTGGCCGGATCGAAACTGAAATAGGGGTTGCTCTCGTCCTTCGGGGCGTCGAAATGATTGGCGCCCTCATAGCCATAGCGCACCTCGCGCAGACCGACCGCGCCCGCCATGTCCTGCAACTCGCAGTCGCCGTTGGCCGCGCAGGTCAGGCAATCGAGCGGATGATCGGAGATATACAATTCCATCACGCCGCGCCGCAGATCTGCGAGCCGCTTCGTGTGGGTGCTGACCTGCATGCCCGGGGCGACGGGCGTGGTGCAGGATGCCGGCGTACCCTTGCGTCCTTCGATCTCGACCAGGCACAGCCGGCACGAGCCGAACGCTTCCAGGCTGTCGGTGGCGCAAAGCCTGGGCACGCTCACTCCCGCCTCCATGGCGGCGCGCATGACCGAGGTGCCTTCCGGCACGGTCACCGCCATGCCGTCGATCTCGAGCGTCACCGGTGCGCCGTCTCTCCCGGGCGTGCCGAAATCGGTCTCGTGGATCAGGCCCACCTGATGTCTCCCTGGGCAGCGGCCCGCTCGAAGTCGCCGGGAAAATGATACAGCGCCGTGCGCACCGGCATGGGTGTCAGCCCGCCCAGGGCACAGAGCGAGCCGTCCTTCATCAAGGTGCAGAGGTCATCGAGCAGGGCAAGGTTTTTCGCCGGCTCCACGCCTGCCGCGACACGGTCGATGACCTCGACGCCGCGCTGCGCGCCCAAGCGGCATGGCGTACACTTGCCGCACGATTCAATGGCGCAGAATTCCATGGCAAAGCGTGCCTGTTCCAGCATGTCGGCCCGGTCGTCGAACACCACCAGGCCGCCATGGCCGAGCATGAACCCGGCCTCCGCCAGCGCCTCGTAATCAGCCGGCAGGTCGAGCAGGTGCTCGGGGATATAGCCGCCCAGCGGGCCGCCCACCTGCACCGCCTTCAGCGGCCGGCCGGTCGCGGTACCGCCACCGAAATCCTCGATCAGGGTACGCAGTGTGGTGCCGAACGCCTTCTCGACCAACCCTCCGTTGCGGATGCAGCCGGCGAGCTGGAACGGCTGGGTGCCGCGCGAATGGCCCATGCCGTAATTCCGGTAAAATGCCGCACCGCGCGCAACGATCATGGGAACGGCGGCCAGCGTCAGCACGTTGTTGACCACGGTCGGCCTGCCGAACAGGCCTTCCAGCGCCGGCAGCGGCGGCTTGGCGCGGACCATGCCGCGCTTGCCTTCCAGGCTCTCGAGCATGGCGGTTTCCTCGCCACAGACATAGGCGCCCGCGCCTTCCCGAATCTCGATGTCGAAGGCCTTGCCCGACTCCCGGATGTCGCCGCCCAGCCAGCCGGCAATTCGGGCGGTTTCGATGGCCTGGCGCATCATCTGGATGGCGGCCGGATATTCCGAGCGGATGTAGATGAAGCCCTTCCCGGCGCCGACCGCCAACCCGGCGATGATCATCCCTTCGATCAACAGGAACGGGTCACCCTCCATCAGCATGCGGTCGGCAAACGTGCCGCTGTCGCCCTCGTCGGCGTTGCAGCACACATATTTCACGTCGCCGGGGGCGCCGCGCACCGTGCTCCATTTTACCCCTGCCGGAAAGCCTGCGCCGCCCCGGCCGCGCAGGCCGGATTCGGTTACCGCAGCGACGATGTCTTCCGGGGCCATGCCGAGCGCCCGCTCGAGACCCAGAAAACCGCCATGGAACCGGTAGTCGTTGATCGATCGCGGATCGACGATGCCGCACCGTTCGAACGTCAGGCGTTCCTGCTTGTGGAGCCAGGGCAGATCATCCATCAGGCCAAGGCAGGTGCGGGCCTCGACACCGATGTCGAACATTTCGGTGACGCATTCAGCCATCGTGCCCTCCGGCTGGAAACCGAAGCGTCCCTCCTGCGTCTCGAGTTCGAACATGGGTTCGAGGAAATAGAGACCGCGACTGCCGGTGCGCACGATGCGTGGTTCGATTCCGCGCCGCGCCGCTTCCGCGGTGATGGCGCGGACCAGATCGTCGGCACCGACCGAAACCGACGCCGAATCGCTCGAGACAAAAAAGGTCTCCGATTTCACTCAGCCGCTCCCAGCCGTTCCAGCACCAGGAACTCGGTTGCCCGTCCATAGAGCGCGCCATCCACCGTGACCGCCGGGGACAATGCGCAATTGCCGAGGCAATAGACGGCCTCCAGTGTAGTCGCGCCATCCGCCGTGGTCTCGCCAAGGCCGATGTCGAAGCGCCTGGAGAGTTGCTCGGTGAGGCTCCGCGACCCCATGGCCTGGCATGCTTCCGACTGACAGACCCTGACCACGTGCCGGGCGGGCGGAGCGCGGCGCAGGTCGTGATAAAAGGTCAGCACGCCGTAAACGTCGGCGTGGGAGAGGTTGAGCGCCCTGGCGACCGGCTCCAGCGCCCCGGCGGGCACATATCCGAACTCGCGCTGGATGGCCTGCAGAACGACCAGACACGCGCCCTCGACCGCCTCATGCTCCGAGAGAATGCGGCCGATCCTGCCGGCCAGGTCAACGGGCGTCTTAACAATGGTCATTCGTGCATCTACGGCCATGTACCGACCTTACAGGCGGTCAGCTTCTGCGGCACATACGTCATTTTGCCCCGGATTATCGCAAAAGTCTCCCGCCGAGACACGGGATTCTGGCGCGCGTCTCAGTTGGTGTCCAGGCCGACGTCGCCATCCGGCGTATCGCCGGCCGGATCGGCGCCCCTGTCCGCCCGGCGCTTGCGGACCTCGCCAAGCTGTTCGGGCGTCAGCCGCTGCTCGATCGCGCGGGCCGCATCCTGCGCCCGAGTACGGAGCTCGCCGGGCTTCAGCTTGTCGATCGCAACGCCGAGCCAGAACAGCGCTTCTTCCTGGGCATCGGGCGGCGCATCGGGCTGGCCGGCCAGCAACCCACCCAGCCGGACCTGGGCATCGACCTGGCCGTTGCGGGCCGCGCGCCGGAACCATTCCAGTGCGCGCTCGTCGTTGACCACGACGCCCTCGCCGCGCGTGTACAGCATGCCCAGCGCATATTGCGATCCGGGATGTCCCTTTTCCGCCGCCTTGAGGAACCAGTCCTTTGCCGTGGCAGCATCCTGGGGCACGCCATTGCCGTAATAATAGGCTTCGCCCAGGCTGGCCATGGCGCGGATGTAAGCCAACTCGGCCGACTGCCGGAGATAGTTCATGGATGCCTCCGGGTCGGCCTCCACGCCGTCCCCCCTGGCATACAGCCGGGACAGGTACCACAGTGACTCGCCGTCGCCGGCGGCCTCGAACAGCGCGCGAGCACCCGCCGGATCCTTCGCCCCGCCCCAGCCCCAATACAGGCACTTGGCGAGCCACGGTCCTGCATTGCTCCAGCCGTTATCGAGCGCGGTCTGGAGCCAACGCCGCGCCGCTACGTCATCGCGCGCCACGCCCACGCCCTGCAGCAACAGGCGTCCGACCCAGTACTGGGCCACGGCCACGCCGCCTTCAGCGGCCTTGCGATAGCCCTTGTAGGCGGCATCCTTGTCACGCGGGCCGCCGTGGCCTGTCAGCTGCATGTAGGACAGGTTCGCAAGTGATCCCAGATTGCCGGCCTCCGCCGCGGCCGAGAACCAGCGACGCGCCTCGATGGCATCATGCGCAACGCCCTTGCCCAGGTAATAGGCGATGCCGGCCATCCGCTGGCCTTCCACATGGCCTTTCCGGGCCGCTTTCAGGGCCGCGGCGAACGAGGCTGTATCGTTGACGCGGCCAAACCTGGCATCGGCGTGGAGCCGGGCCAGAACATAGTCCGCATCGGCCGATCCCATATCCGACGCCGTCTGCAGTTCCGCGATCGCACGTTCCACCAGGGCAGGTGCATCGGCAGGTCCGCCGCGCTGGGCCTCGCCAAGCAGCGCGCGGGCCCTCGAGATGCGGCCCTCGGCGCCGTCCGGCACCGGGACCGCCAGCGCCGAGTCTGCATAGAGCCGGGAGGCCGCACTGGCGGCCGCCGGGTCCGGCGTCCCGGCCCCGTCCTGCGCCGTGATATACCGCAGTGCCGACCGAGCCTGATCGACCCCGCCGGCAGCTGCCTGTTCCATCAGCGCGCGCGCCTTGGACGTGTCCTTCGCGACGCCGGCGCCCGTCATATACAGCCCGCCCAACGCGTATTGGGCGTCGGGATGGCCCGCCTCGGCCGCGCGAGTCCAGAAGCGGGCACTCCTGGTCTGATCGGGAGCCACCCCGTCGCCCCGCGAATAAAGCACGCCAAGATTGTAGAGACAGTCCGGTTGCCCCGCCTCGGCGCATCGTTCCAGCCAGGTGCGAGCCTGGGCCGCGTCGGCTGCGGTTCCGATGCCCTCCCGGTAATAGGTGAACAGCAGCAGCTGGCCATAGACCGACCCCTTGCCAGCCGCCGCCGTCGCCAGGGCGAACGCCTTGGCCGGATCCTGGCCGACGCCCTCGCCCATGCTGTAGGCGGCGGCGAGCGCGGCTTGTGCGTCCGGCACGCCCTGTTCTGCTGCCTGGCGCAACAGGTCCATGCCGCGTTCTGGTTCCTTCTCGCCGCCGCGGCCGGACAACAGCACGACTGCGCCCAGATATTGAGCGTAGGCGTTGCCCAGGCTCGACGCGCGTAGCAGCAGTTCGCGCGCCGCCGTCTCGTCGCGTTCCGTATAGCGGCCCTCCAGTTGGAGCTGGGCCAGCGAGACCATGCAGAGTTCCGAACCTTCGGCGACAGCCTGGCGGACAAGCTCGGCCATCTGCGCGCCCTTTTCGGGGCCGGGGTCACCCTCGATGTCCAGCTGGGCCAGGGCACACAGCCCGTCGGACCATCCCTTGTCGTGGGCCAGCTTGAACCAGGTGCGGGCGTGCTCCCGATTGACCGGCATACCCCAGCCGCGCATGGCATGCAGCCCAAGCTGGTACAATGCCACGGGAACGCCGGCATCGGCGGCCTTCTGCAGCCACTTCACAGCCTCGTCGTAATCGACGGCCGTACCCATGCCGCGCTGATAGACGTTGCCCAGGATCGCCGCAGCCATGGCGTTGCCCGTTTCAGCCGACCGGACAAGCCACCCGAATCCTGCCTCCGGGTCCACGGCGGTGCCGGTGCCGCGATAATAGGAAAGCGCGAGCCGCCACTGCGCGTCCGCGTCGCCCCGCTCCGCTCGCTCCTCCAGTTCGGAGAACGTCTTCAGCTGCAACAGATAGTCGATATCGCCGCCGCCGTCGTCACCCAGAGGATCGGCGGCGCGCGCGCCGTCCGGACTGACCGCGCTCATATCGACACGCGGCATCGCGCTCACGGCTGCCCACGCCGCGCCGGGCAGAACGGCAAGCAACAATATCGCACCGGCGATCAGCGCGCCGGTCAGCGGCCGTCTGGCATGGCGTTGGAAGATATCTAGCCCCATTGGGGCAGGATAGCGGCGGACATGACCAACCTCTAGACCATCCTTTGCTCAGGCGCGTTTCATCGGGGTGCGGGACCGTCGCCGGTCTTCCGCTTGCCGCACGGCCGGTCGCTTTGCATGGCCCTGTTGCTTTGCAAAGCAATGAGTCGGCAGTTGCGGCAAATTCGTTGTAGCATGCCGTTCACGTCGGTGCGGACGGCAGGGGGCAACGCATTGAAATCGCATATGGCTACGTCTGTCCGGCTACTGGTCGTGCTCGTCGCCACCATTTCCGTCATCCTCCTGGTCCTGCACGGCCTTCAGATGCGTCTGGACCATGAGCGCGAGGCCAAGCAGGTCCGCGGCGATCTCCACAATCTTACCAACGCGCTCGCCGTTCATGCGCGCCAGACCCTAGGCACCATCGACCGGGGCGTCGCCCTGTTCGCCAGCAGGCTCGACCTGGAACAACCAACAGGCAGTGTTCACGAGTCGCTGCGCGCCGGAAGGGATACCGCCGTCGGCGTGCTGGAGTTCTACGTCCTTGACGCGAACGGCCGGGTGGTCGCAGCGTCCTATGAACCGGTACCGGAACCCACGGAAATGTCCGGGGAGCCGCCCTTCAACGCCGTGCCGACCAAGACCGAGACGGCGCCGCGGATCAGTTCGCCGCTGACCGGTCGCCTCGGCCGGGCAGCCGGGGCCGAGATAATCCGGCTGGCGCGGCCCCGTTTCAGCCCCGACGGCAATCTCACGGGCTGGGCAGTGGGCACGGTCAGCGTGCGGCACTTTCAGACGCTGTTCGAATCCATGATCCTCACGCCGCACACCAATATTGCGCTGGTCCGGACCGATGGGGTGCTGCTTGCCGGCAGCGGCGACGGCGCGGTTGCTGCCTTTGGACCCGATCGGACGGGAGCATTGTTCGACGGGCCGCTCAAGGACGCCGGCGAGACCGGTTCGTTCTGGGCGGGCGGCACGTCCGCCACCGGCGAACGCTCCATGCTCGTCTATTCGCGTGTTCCGGGCATGCCGCTGATGTTGCTCGCGCGCATGCCGGAAAGTGACGTTTTCGCCCGCTGGAAGATGCGTGTGCTCATCGGCACGCTTATCGACGTGCTTTTGACGGCGTTCATCATCGGCGCCACGGGACTGGCGGTGCGCGAACTCGGCCTTCGCCAGCGCGACCAGGATCGCACCGGCGCCCAGCTCAACCTGCTGGCCGACGCGTCCGTCGACATCTCGAGCCAGCGCAGCACGGATGACGTCCTGCGGCGCGCGGTGGAACTGTCGCGCGAGCTCGTGCCCAGTCATCAGGCGGTGATCAGCCTGACCATCGATCAGGACTATGCCCAGGCGGTGCATACGGTCTCGCTGTCCGACAAATACGGCAAATGGCGGAACTACGAGGGCCATGCCGATGGATCAGGCATCTACCGGCTGGTCTGCATGAACAATCAGCCCATGCGCCTGACCCAGAACGAACTGGAAACCCACACCGCGTGGAAGGGCTTTGGCGCGGCCCGGCATGAGCATCCGCCCATGCGCGGCTGGCTGGCCGTGCCGCTGATCGCCCAGAACGGCAGCAATATCGGCCTCATCCAGCTATCGGATCGGGAAACCGCCGACTTTGACGACCGCGACGAGGCGGTCTTGATGCAGCTTGCCCAGATGGTTTCGGCCGCCATCGAGAATGTTCGGCTGCTGGAGGCGAGAACACGCGCACTGGCGGCGGCAGAACAAGCGCGCGACGAGATTGCCCGCATATTCTCCACCATGTCGGATGGCCTCTACCACCTGGACATGGACTGGCGCTACACGCGGGTCAACCGGGCCGCCGAAGAGATGTTCACCATCAAGGAGGCAGATGTTCTCGGCAAATCCATGTGGGAGGTTTTTCCCGAGCTTGTGGACAGCGACGTCCACGCGAAGTTTCGGCAAGCCCGGGAAACCGGCGAACACGCGACACTGGAGAATTACTACGAGCCGATCGACCGCTATCATCTGGTGAGATTGTTTCCAGGGCCGGACGGCATGACGGTCTATGTGTCCGACATCACCGATCGCAGGCGTGCCGAGCAGCAATTGCGCCAGGCCCAGAAGATGGAGGCCGTCGGGCAGCTTACCGGCGGCGTGGCCCACGACTTCAACAACCTGCTGACCGTCATTCTCGGCAATGCGGACATGCTCGTGGAGGAGGTCGGCGCGGACCCGCATCTGCGGAGCATTGCCCAGATGATCCAGACTGCCGCCGAGCGCGGCGCCGACCTGACGCACCGTCTGCTGGCATTCTCGCGCCGTCAGCCGCTCGCGCCCGTCGTCGTGGACCCCAACCAGCTTGTCGCCGGCCTCGAAGGGCTACTTCGCCGCACGCTGCATGAAAACATCGACATCGAACTGGTGCGCGGCGCCGGGTTGTGGAAGGCGGTGGTCGACCGATCGCAACTCGAAAACGCGGTGATCAACATCGTCATCAATGCACGCGACGCCATGCCTGGCGGTGGCAAACTGACGATCGAAACCGCGAATACGCGGCTCGACGAAAGCTACACCGAACAGGAAGACATCAACTCCGGACCATATGTGTTGATCGCCATATCGGACACCGGCGAGGGCATGGATCCGGCAATTCTTGGGCGTGCTTTTGACCCGTTTTTCACGACCAAGCCGGTCGGCAAGGGCAGCGGCCTCGGTCTGTCCATGGTCTACGGCTTCGTGCGGCAATCGGGCGGCCATGTGAAGCTGTACAGCGAGCCGGGCTATGGGACGACGGTGAAAATCTACCTTCCCCGCGCCGCAGACGCCAATGAGCAAGTGCGAACGGCTAGCCTGGAAGAAATCAAGCCCGCACGCGGGTCCGAGCGGATCGCCCTTGTCGAGGATGAGGAGCTCGTGCGCAAGTTCGCGGAACTCAACCTCAAGGCGCTGGGCTATACGGTTTCATCGTTCCCGACCGGTCCCGAATTGCTGCGGGCGATGGACGACGGACTCCGCTTCGATCTGCTGTTCACCGATATCGTCCTGCCAGGCGGCATGAACGGCCGGGACATCGCCGTGGAAGTTGTCCGGCGCGTGCCCGGCACCAAGGTCCTGTACTCATCGGGATATACGGACAATGCCATCGTCCATCACGGCCGGCTCGACGACGGCGTCAACCTGCTGAACAAGCCGTTCCGGAAGGCCGAGATGGCCCAGAAAGTCAGAACGGTACTGGACAACACCGGTTAGCCGCCTGCCCCGCGTTGCATTGCCGAGGCATGGATACCGTCAGTAGCGGTGCCCGTGTCCCTTGCGGTCGTAATGGCCCCGGTCATGACGGTCGCCGTGCCGATCATGGCGATCATGGCGATCATAGCGATCATGCCGGTGGGTTTCGCGATAATAGACGCCGCCCGAATTGCCGTGATAGCCGTCCGTGTAATAGGCGCCGCCAGAACTGCTCCCGCAGGCGGCGAGTCCCAGCATGGCGCCGACGATCGGCACAATGGCGACGGTTTTCACCCACGGCGAGCGGGTATTTTGATGAACACGATCAGTCATGATGATGTCCTTTCCTGACATGGCAGCGAAATAGGCACGCTTGATATCAACATAACTCTATGGCTGGTCGCTTGTTCCCCAGCCAATCACCCCCTTTTCTGTCATCTGTCCGGATAGATCAGACATCAACCCACTTCTGAGCACTGACCGGGGATTCCGGAACTGTCCTGAACAGGCTTCTTTCCGCCGGGGCAATACTGGCCAGCGTGGTGGCATTGGCCCGCGCGACGCTGTACCTCTATGGTGCGCCGTGAGGCGCTGGAGGAAAGGACCGCAATTGCAGAATAAGGCCTGGATCGGCGTTGGGGTGGCAGGTGTGGCGGCGGTGATTGCCGTTCTCATGCTCTGGCCGCCGGCCACGCGTTTCGTGCTCGATACCTGGCAGGGCGACGCGCTGCGCGAGGAGCGGCAGGCGATCACGGATCCACTGACCTCGGATCACTGGAGCGCCGCCCGCGCCGCCGACAAGGGTGTAACGATCTGGGATCCGATCAACGCCGAGCGCGGCTTTACTTTGTACACGTCGGGCGAAGGGCCGATTGCACGGCTGGTGACCATGACGGGCGCACCGGTCCATGAATGGACCATTCCCTACAGCCGGGCGTGGACTCCGGAAAAGGCTGCCGTCAAGGAGCCTCAGCCCGACGATCTGGTGTTTCTGCGCGATGCACGAGTGCTGCCCAATGGCGACCTGATCGCTGTCTTCGAGGCGGCCGGGCACCTGCCGGCGGGCTATGGAATGGTCAAGGTGGACAAGGATTCACGTCCGGTCTGGAGCTATCTGGAGCGCGCGCACGGCGGGTTCGACATGACGCCCGATGGCCGGGTGCTGGTATTGGTCCAGTCCATCCAGCAGGACAGCCGGCCGTCTTCGACCATCGAGACACCTTACCTTGAGGATTTCCTGGTGCTGTTGTCCCCGGCCGGCAAGGAACTGGCGAAAATCTCGCTGGTCGAGGCGCTGGAGCGTTCGCGCTTCGCCTCGCTTCTGGATAACGCGCCGCCTGACGAACACGACCCGCTGGGCGCGACAAGCGTTCAGTATCTTGGCGGCAACCCGGTGAAAGGGGCGCCTGACAGCGCGGGCGAACGGGTTTTGCTGTCATTCGGCATGCTCGATGCCGTCGCCATCCTCGATGTACCGAGCAGGAAGATCGTCTGGGCGAAGCGCGGCGAATGGCAAAGCCAGCACGAGGCCCGCGCGCTGCCGGATGGCGACCTCATGATCGCCGACGCTCCGGCCGACAACGAAAGCAGGGTGCAGCAGATCGATCTGTCGACCGGCACGGTCATCTGGTCCTATGGCGGCGGCACCGACGAGCCCTTCGCCAGCGCGACGGGGCTATCGGCCCGGCGGCTGGCAAACGGCAACACGCTGCTGACCGAGTCCGAAGGCGGCCGGCTGGTCGAGGTCGATGGGACCGGCACCGTGCTGTGGGAATACACCAACCCGGTCCGCGGCGGGCCGGCCGATTACTACATCCCGGTGGTGGCTGCCGCCCAACGGATCGACGCGCGATCGCTCGACGCCAGCTTTATCGGGTTCAAACGACCATAGGCGCGGTCTGTCCCGCCTCGATGCGGTGGCGCACCTCGGACATGAAGTCGACATGCGCCTCGATGGTGGTGAAACCCTTGCCCATGGAGTTGATCGAGGCATGGGTGCCGCCCAGGTCGCGCCAGCGCTTCACCGTATCGACGGTTTCCTGCAGATTGGTGGCGCGGATGGTGATCAGTTCGCGGCCGAAACCGGCTTCGGGCCGACCGGATTCCTTCAGGTGGTGGCGCACCCGCTCCCAGCCCTGGGTGGCGTGATCGATATCGCCGGCAAAGATGTATCCGTCGCCCAGCCGGCCGCCCCGCCTGAACGCCGGCTCGGTAAAACCGCCGACCCAGATGGGGATCTGCCGCTTCGGGCGCGGCAGGATGTTACCCTTGTCGATGTGGTCGAACTTGCCGTCGAAACTCATGACCTGCTCGGACCATAGCCGGCGCAGGAACGGAATCTGCTCGTCGGCGCGGGCGCCGCGGGTTTCGAAGTCCTGGCCCAGGGCATGGTATTCGACGTAGTTCCAGCCGGTGCCGATGCCGAGACGCAGGCGCTGATGCGACAGCAGGTCCACATCGGCGGCCTGCTGGGCGACCAGCACGGTCTGGCGCTGCGGCAGGATCAGTACGCCCGTCACCATCTCGAGCCGGTGCGTGATGCCGGCCCAGTAGCCGAACATCACGAACGGGTCGTGGAACGGATGGTTCTCGGTATAGGGCCCCCACAGCTTGGGTTCGCGGTCGTGGGAGGCGCCAACCACATGGTCGAACACCAGAATGTGGTCGTAGCCCAGTTTCTCGACGGCAAGGCCGATGTCGTGCACGGCCTTCGGATCACCCTTCAATTCGGTTTGCGGATAGACGGCGCCCAGTTTCATCACGCTCTCCCCAGGTTAGGTAGCAAACGGTAGGACAGGTCCGAGGTGTCGCGCCTGCCGGGAAGCGGCTGCTGCCCGGGCGTGCCCGGATAGAGAATAGCACCGACGTCGCGGGCGCGCACCGGCACCATGGTGCTCATGTCCGACACGAAGACGCGGTCGGCGATACGCCAGCGGCCCTCGGCCTTGCGCCAGGTATCGAGGTATCGGCCATGACCGATCAGATCGATCAACTCGTCGCCCTGCTGCATGCGCAGCGTGACCTGCACCATGCTCTCGCTGACCGCCGCCGCGTCGCCGGTGAAGTCGACCAGCATGTTGCAGACCCGGTGGGTGTGGCAGACCATGGACGCGTGCACCGGCCACAGCCAGTCGACGAAGCCCGCGGGCGACCCGTTGTAGAGGCCGCTATATTCCAGTGTCGCATCCGGCCAGAAGCAATCCAGCGCCAGTGGCGCGTCCATGCGGTCCATGGAGCGGCAATAGCGATAAAGCGTCTCGTGGATGTCCAGCTTGTCCTCGGTTCCCGGCATGGCGTCCTCCCCTGTTGTGCCCCCGGCACGGCGGGCAGCATGGTTCTACCACGCCGTCAAAGGGACCAGAAACCTGTCAGGACCCGCAGGGAGAATGCCCGCACTGGTTCCCTACCGGCGCAGCAACCGGCCTCCGGAGACGGTCAGTGCAAGGGTCACCAGCGCCACGGCCGCCGCGTGGGCGGCAAGATCGGTTGCCGTCGCGTCGAACGGGTGGCCGATGTTGAGGAGGGCTGCCGATGCCGCTGCACAGGCAAGCCCCGCGAGCCCCGCCGTCAACATGGGATAAAGCGGGAAAACCCGGCGCAGCAGCACCACAATGGCGACCGCCAGCGGAATCGATGTGCCGAGGATGAACCTCAGGCATTCCAGATCCTCACCGCCCTGCCAGCCGCTTTCGGCCCAGTTGCGCAGGCAGCCCATGCCGCTCGCGCCGATCCACAGCAGCGCCGCCGGCAGCGGCAGCAACGCCCACAGGCGCGAGCGCCCGGGCACGCCCAGTTCGAACGCGGCCTTGGCCGCCAACAGGGCGGTGAGCAGCGCACCCAGCGCGGCAAGCCACAGATCGGTGGCCGAGGCCAGCCGGGCCATCATGGCATCCATGTCGAATATCAGGGAAAGCCCCGCCGCGATCAGCGACGCGACGCCGAGCCACACCAATGTGAGCCGGTTTGGCGAAGCGGCACGGCGGACCGGCATCAGGCCGGCGCCCAGGTTGCGGATCAGGGATTCGGTGGAGCGGCTGTCTGTCATCTAGCCTTCCCAGCCGCTCAGCCGCGTCCGCAGCGACTTCAGCGCGCGGTGCAGGTTGACTTTCAGTGCCCCCTGAGACCGGCCGGTAGCCATGGCCGCCTCGGCAAGGGTTCGATCCTTCAGCGTCAATTCCTCGACGGCCTGACGCTGGCCATCGGGAAGCGAGTCGACGGCGCGGCGCAGGTCACCGTCCAGTTCAGGGCGCGTCGGCCTGACGGGCGCGGGGTCGGCATGAGACGCGTAAGCCAGCTCGTCATGGACTTCACGCGACCGCTGCCGTCCCTGCCGGCGCAGCAGGTCGATGGCACGGCGATCGGCAATGGTGCGCAGCCACGCCCGGAACGAGCGGGTGGGGTCGTAGGTGTGGCGCGCCCGGTGAATGGTCAGCAAGGTTTCCTGGACCACGTCGTCGACCGTTTCAGGCGGCACGCCGCGGCCGCGTGCGACCGCCCGGACGAGGGGAACGGACGCGTGCAACAGCGCATCGTAGGCGGCCTGGTCGCCGGCCTGCGCCGACGCCATCAGCCCGCCCAGATGGCGGTCGATCTCGTCCCGTTCACGTTTGTCCACTCTGCTGGTTCCGGAAGCGCGGAACGCGCCTTGATCTAGGCTAAGGACACCTGCTGGCATTTGGCAAATCCCTATTCGGTCACCCTCAGGATCCGCTGAACCAGTTGTAGCCCTTGTCTTCCCAGTAGCCGCCCGGATAGTCGTTGGTCACGAACAGTGCGGCGATGTGCTTGGGATTCTTGAAACCCAGCTTGGTGGGCACGCGCAATTTCATGGGGTAGCCATATTTGCGCGGCAGCGGCGATGCGCCGAAATCCAGCGCCAGAATGGTTTGCGGGTGAAGCGCCGTGGCCATGTCGATGCTTGAATAGTAACCATCGGCACATTTGAACCCCACGTAACGGGCGCGCCTGTCGGCGCCGATGCGATCGAGAAAGGTCGCGAAGCGCACGCCGGACCACTCGCCGATGGCGCTCCAGCCCTCCACGCAGATATGCCGGGTGATCTGGCTTTCCTGGGGCAGCGCGCGCAGTTGATCGACGGTCCAGGGCGCCTTGTCCGCGATCATGCCGGACAGTTCCAGCCTGTAGGTTGACCCGTCGACGACAGGCGCGCGGGTTTCCCGGTAGAACGCATTGAACGGAAACGGCCGGGTGATATCGGCCCGGGAATAGGTGGGCGCCAGCTTGTCGGGGTCGAACAGCCATGCCTGAACCTTGTCGTTCCAGCGCGACATGGCCATCAGCGCCCGGTCGACCGAATTGCCTTCGACGAGGTTGCAGCCCGTCAACATGGTGAGCGCCCCCAGCGACAGGCTGCCGCGCAGGAACAGCCGGCGCTCCATGTCGACCAGGTCGGGTTTGATATCCTCAAGTGACGGCCGTTGCGGTCTGGCGAGGCTCATGGGTTTGTCTCCGCGTCCTCGATTCTGCCACCGACGATCATCGGCGGCAGCGTCTTTGGAACGATCAGCACCAACAGGATATGAACGACAAAGAAGCCGACAATGCCGGCCATGGCGAAAAAGTGGACGACACGGGCGATATCGTATCCGCCCATCAGCCACGCCAGCGTCTGGAACTGCACCGGTTTCCAGATGGCGAGGCCCGAGACAATGGCGAGCATGATCAGCATAATGACGCCCGCGTAAAGCAACCGCTGCACGGCGTTGTACCGGCCTGGCCTGTGCGGCAGCCGGAAGGCGAACGCCGCCCTGACATCGCGCCAGACGCCGGCGGGCGTGATCGGCAGCAGGTCGCGGCGAAAATGGCCGGAGAACAGCCCATAGGCCAGATAGACCAGCAGGTTGACGGCCAGCACCCACATGGCCGCGAAATGCCAGGCGATGGCGCCGGCAAGCCAGCCACCAAGGGTGATCGAAACCGGGAACCGGAAGTCGAAGATCGGAGAGGCGTTGTAGATCTGCCACCCGCTCATCACCATGGCGATCAAGGCCGCGGCATTGATCCAATGGGTCAACCGGACGATAGAAGGATGGATGGCGCGGTGCGGCCGCGGCTGGGTGCTGGCGTCGCCGGACATGCGGTTTACCCCGATGCAGGTCTGTATGAGAACTCATTCGCCGGAGTCAGGCTGCGGGTTACATCATGCCATGAAAATTTCGCTCGCGGGGCCCTATTGGCGGCGGGCGTGTAACCTTTCATACCGTCCTGCCGAATGACAGGAGAAGGCCGCGCTCCACCCGGTGCGGCCGCAGGAGAGAGCCCATGAACCGATTCTTTCACCCGCTTTCCCGCATTCTCGCCACCGCGCTCGCCGCCGCCATGCTGACTGCGCCGCCGGCTGCATCCGCCGAGAAGGCGGTCGCCATTCCGCCGCCCGCGTTCGATGCGCCGTCCACAGCGACGTCGGCAACCGCGATCCTGGCGGGTGGCTGCTTCTGGGGCGTGCAGGCGGTTTTCCAGCACACCAGGGGCGTCACCAGCGCCGTCTCCGGCTATGCGGGCGGGACCGTCAAGTCGCCGCGCTACAAGGCCGTGACCTCAGGCCGTACCGGCCACGCGGAAGCGGTCAAGGTAACCTATGATCCCCGGCAGGTTACCTATGGACAGCTGCTGCACATCTTCTTCTCGGTGGTTCACGACCCCACCCAGCTTAACCGGCAGGGACCCGACACGGGGACCCAGTACCGCTCGGCGATCTTCACAACCAGCGACAGCCAGATGACGGTTGCGACCGCCTATATCGCCCAGCTCGACAAGGCGCAGGCCTATCCCAGGTCCATCGTCACCAAGGTGCAGGCTGCGCCGAAATTCTGGCCCGCCGAGAACTATCACCAGGACTACGCCACGCTGCATCCGGAAAGCCGCTACATCGCCTATTACGATCTGCCGAAGATCGCCAATCTGAAGAAGATGTTCCCGCAGCAGTACCGCGATCAGCCGGTGCTGATCGCCGCGAAATAGGAGCATGGCCATGTATACCAGACGATCCGTGCTGTTCGGCGGCGCCGGCCTGCTCGCCGCCCTTGGGGCGACGGGTGTGGTGCGGGCCGGCGCGAAATCCGCAGGCGCCGAGACCTTCGAAGTCACAAAAACCGACGCGGAGTGGCGGGCGCTGCTGAGTCCCGCTGCCTACCGGGTGCTGCGCCGCGAAGGAACCGAGCCGGCATTCACCAGCCCGCTCGACCACGAGAAGCGCGCCGGCACCTTCAGCTGCGCCGGTTGCGGCCTGCCGCTGTTTTCATCGAAGACCAAGTATGACAGCGGCACCGGCTGGCCCAGTTTCTGGAGGCCGCTGGCAAACGCCGTGCGCACGAAACCCGACCGCTCGCATGGCTGGGTCCGCACGGAAGTGCACTGCCGCCGCTGCGGCGGCCATCTGGGGCATGTGTTCAAGGACGGGCCCAGACCAACCGGCCTGCGCTATTGCATCAACGGCCTGTCGCTGACCTTCACGCCCGCCAAGGCGTGAAGCAGGCCCCGACCGGGCTTGGCCGCGCGCCAGTGCAGGCCAGACTTATCCTGCCGTCGCCCGCGTCGCCTCGATGAACGCGCCCAGGTCGTCGAAGGCCGACTGGACACCGGGCAGCAGGTCGTCGACGATGCGCCATTCCTGCCCATCGGCGGCGGCCTCGAGAATGCCGAGCAACTCGGCCAGGATATTGGCGCCGGCCGAGGCTGCGGCGCCCCTGGCCGAGTGGGCTGCGCTTTTGAGCTGCCGCGCGTCGCGGACTTCGGCGAGCTGGTGGAGTTTCGCCGGGCTGTCTTCCACGCTCTGCCAGAAGACATCCAGCATCAGGCGCAGATAGTTGGGATCATCCTTGCCGAGTATTCGGGCGAGCACCTCCATGTCGATGGGCGCGGGTGCCGACGGCGCGGCGGCTGGTACGGCCGGCGGCGCGGCTCCCGCCGGTCTGCGCAGTTCGGCCCCTTTGGGCATCCATCGCCGCACCATCTCGTCCAGGTGCTTCAGTTCGACGGGCTTGGACATGTAGTCGTCCATCCCCGCCGCGAGGCAGGTGTCGGCCTCGTCCTTCAGCGCATTGGCGGTAAGCGCCACGATGGGAAGCCGCCGTCCGGTCGACATCTCCCGGTCGCGGATCATGCCGGTCAGCTGATAGCCATCGGTGAACGGCATATGGCAGTCGGTGATCAGCAGGCTGTATCGGCTGTCGTCGCGGCAATAGACGTTCCAGCCCTCGCGGCCGTCGTAGACGAATTCAGCGGCATAGCCGAGCCTTGCCAGCTGGCTTTCGATCACGAAGCGGTTGGTCTCGTTGTCTTCGGCGACGAGGATCAGGCCCCCATGGGCGGCGGCCTGTTCGATGCCCGGTGCGGTGAATTCCAGGGCCGCCACCGCCGCCCGCGCGCCGTCGTGGGCCGGCTCGCGCCCGGTCGCCTCGGCCACCGCATCATAGAATCGGTCGCGCTGCAGCGGCGAGACCACGACCGCCGCTGACGCATCCGCGCCGGAAAGCTGGTGCGCCAGCGACCCGATGCGCGGCACCACGAAGAGGGTTTTCGTGTCCTTGATATCCCGCCGCCGCGTCAATTCGGCGGTGATCAGCGAGCCGCTGTCCTCGCTGACACCGACCCTGATGACCGCTAGGTCGAGCGGCTGGCCGGCGGCCTGCGCCCGGGACAGGCCGTCCAGCAATTCAGCGACGGTCCGGCAGTTGGTAACCTGAACATCGGCCGCCTTCAGGTACCGCGCCGTCGCCGGATTCGCCTCGGACCGGTCGAAGACAATCACGCGCAGGCCGGCGAGGGTCTCGGCGTAGCGCACGAACGGATCTTTCCGCTCGCTCTCGGGCAGGCGCCCGAAGGTAACCCGGAACCAGAAGACCGACCCCTCACCCGGCGCGCTGCGGCAACCGATATCGCCGCCCATCAGTTCCACGAGGTTCTTGCAGATCGACAGCCCGAGGCCTGTGCCGCCAAATACACGGGTGGTCGAATAATCGGCCTGGCTGAACGGCTGAAACAGGGTCCTCAGCTTTTCCGGTTCGATGCCGATACCGGTATCGCTGACCTCGAACAGCACCGTCACCGAATCGCCGGTCGTCGATTCGGCCGTTGCGTCGACGGCGATGGTGCCCATTTCCGTAAACTTCAGCGCGTTGCCCATCAGATTGAGGACAACCTGGCGAATACGGACCGGGTCGCCCTCGACCACCCAGTCGATGGCAGGATCGATGCCGCAGCGGATGTTCAGCGTCTTGCTCTTGGTGTGACCGCCGATGGCCACCGCCGCCGTCTCGATCACGTCGCCCAGGGCAAACCGGGTCGTCTCGATGGTCATCTTGCCGGCCTCGATCTTGGAATAGTCGAGGATGTCGTTGATGACGTCGAGCAGGCTGAGTCCCGACTGACGGATGATTTCCACCATCTGCTGCTGCTCGGGCGACAGCGCCGTGCCGTGCAGCAACTCGACGATGCCGATGACGCCGTTCATCGGCGTGCGGATTTCGTGACTCATGGCAGCGAGGAATTGGGATTTGGCCCGGTCGGCAGCCTCGGCCTTCAGCATGGCGGCCTGAAGCTCGGCCTCGCGGTGAATGCCCTCGGTGATGTCCGTGTAGGTACGCACGAAGCCACCTTGAGGCAGCGGCGACTGGCGCAGTTCGATGGTGCGGCCGTCGGGCAATTGCTGGTTGAGCCGCAACGGCTCCTGCGACGCCATCAACTCCAGGTCGCGCCGCATGGCCGCCTTGCCGGACTGACGGATGGCGTCCTCGATATTGTGGCCGATGTCCAGGTCGCCCAGGCCGAAGCCTGCCAGTATTTCCGAGCCGCGTTCATTGAGATAGGATACCAGCATGCTTCCATCGACCACGAGCACGCCATGATCGACCGAGGCCAACGTGGTCTCGATGATCGCGTTCTTGTCGGCCAGTTGCTCCAGGGGATTGGATATCGCCCGGTGGAGCCGCAGCGCGATCGGCAGGATGACGGCGAGCGACGCCGCGACCGCGATCAGCAGGATGACGCCGAAGCGCAGGAGCCGGGTGGCGACGGACTCGGCGCGCTCGCGGACATAGACCGTGCCGAGGCTGCGGCCATCGCGAATGACGGATACGGAGGCGCTGACGAACCCGCCCTCGAACCGGCTGGCGATCCCGGGCGAGGTTTCGGGCACCGCCACCTGCGTCATGCCCTGCCGCTGGTAACGCGCGATCAGTTCCCGGTCGGGCCCGTAGACCGCCGCCGCGACCGTATCGGGGTTGGCGGCGAAGACATGCAGGTACTCGGAGACGGTCGTGGGATCGTTGAACATGAGCGCCGCGGCGACGCTGTCGGCAAGGATGTTGGTGGTGCCGGCGATCGAGGCGATGCGCTGCCGCTCATAGGTCCGCGTATCGTAGATCGCCAGGGTCAGCCCGGTTGCGATGAGCGCGACGATGGTGGTCACGACCGTCACCGAGGCCAGCTTCCAGCGGATCGGCATGCCGGCAATGCGCGAGCGCATGGCTATGCCCTCGGCTTGACCGAGACGGCAAGCTGCAACAGCCGGGAGCTGAGCTCCAGGCCGTGTTCGGCCGCCTTCTGGTCGTCGATGGAGAACCGGACCCGGTTGTCCTTGATGACAAATTGCAGGATTCCCGCCGCGCCGCCCCGGCCATCGTCGGTCACCGTCAAAACCGCTGCGCCGCGCACGGCGGATAGGGCCGCGGCGACCTCCTTGTCGTCCGGGCCGCCTACATAGAGAATCTGGCAGCCGGAACCCGGGTCGACCGTCTTGAGCCGCCGGACCACGATCGGGCGGTCGCCGATACGCTGTCCGCTGACCGCCTTGTCCAGCTTGTCGCCGAACGGGTCGGTGCCGGCGATGCAGACATTGACTGCCGCCGACGGGGACTCGAACGCCGAGTCCGGCCAGCGCACGAACGCGCCGAATTTGTACAGATACGCCGCCTTGACTGCGGCCTCGACGGGATTGTCGGCCGCCGCGCTGGCCGCGCCGGGTCCACCAGCCAGCATCACGCCCAGCGCCAATACGGCGCGGGCGCAGAACCAGGACAGACGCCTGATGCGAATCAGATCTTCCATCGGGTGCTCACGAAGAAGCTGCGCTGGACCAGCCCCATCAGGCCGTCCGTCACGAACTCCTGATGTCTCCGGTGCAGCAAATTGGTTCCTTCGACCGACACATCGAGAAATTCGGTCACCTGCCAGCTGATGCGCGCATCGGCTTCGACATATGACCCCACCCTGGGATCGGGCAACGCCCCGACGCCCCGCACGGCCGCCTCGAAGGAAATCCCGTGACCCAGGCTGACCGACGACCGGACGGAGAACTGGTAGTCCGGGTCATTGCCCAGGAATTCCTGACCCACAATCTGGCCGGCGCCCGGCTTGAAGCCCAGGTCCTGATGCAGCCAGTTGACACCGGCGCTGATCCGCCACCAGTCGGCCGCCTGGTAGGTGGCCCAGGCCTCGATGCCGTAGGTGTGGCCGCGCATCAGGTTCTCGAAATGCAGCGGCAATATTGTAACAGGGGTCGGCTCGACGCTCAGAAGATCATCGTAGTCATTGAAGAAGGCGGACACCGAAAGCGTCAGTTGCGGCAACGGCTGGCCACGATAGCCGATCTGGTAGGCGGTCACCTTTTCTGCCTTGAAGCTCTTGCTGCCGGTCAGGAAGTCGACCGTCCCCAGCCTCAGCACAATGCCGGTGTCATAGGGCGTGGGTGACCGAACCGCCCGCGACACACCGGCCCACAGCAACGTGTCGTCGCCAACCTTCCACGACAGCCGGGCCGAGGGCAGTACCGCCAGGCCGGAATAGGGATCGTCCTCGAGCTTGACGCCAAGCACCAGCGTGACCGAGTCGCCGAGGCTGATGCTGTCCTGGATGAAGCCATTGGTCAGGTAAAGCGTCCCCCGGTCGGGCACGAACAGCAACGCGTCGTTTCCGGTTATGCGGTAGCGCGATGCGCGCTCGCCGCCACCGATGACCACGTCGTTCCAATCGCCGACCTGGAAGCTGTACTGGACGTCGATATCGAATGTCCTGATCTCGAAACCGGTGTGTTCGGCATTGGCGTCGAAGCGGCTCGCCTGATCGAAATAGGCTTGCACCTGAAGGTTCGATCCGTCGTCGAAGCGGTGCTGCCAGCGCGCCAGGACGTTATCGCCGGAGACATTCTGGTGCGCCAGGGCGCCCGCCTTTTCCTCGCCGCGGTAGAAATTGCCCTGCAAGGTGACCACGTCGTCGCCCGGGGTCCAGTCCAGGCGGAATCCGCCCTGGGGCTTGTGCCAGCCTTCCTGGCGCTCGGCGCCGCCCACCTGGTCGAGGCTGCTGTAATCCGTCGCCCTGGCATAAAGGCGGTAGGTGAGCTCGGGTCCGAGCCGGCCGCCGTACCGGAGCGCGGCGCCGCGCTCCAGATTGCCGCCCCCCAGTTCGATGACGCCGCCCTGGGTTTCGGCAGAGCTTTTGGTGATGATGTTGACCACGCCGTTTACGGCATTGGCCCCCCACAAGGTGGCGCCTGGCCCGCTGATCACCTCGATCCGGTCCACGTCACCGGGCATCACGTCCTGCATGTCCCAGTAGACGCCGCCATAAAGCGGCGTGTAGACGCTGCGCCCGTCGATCATCACCAGCAGCTTGTTGGTAAGCGTGCCGTTGAAGCCGCGCGACGCGATGGCGAAGCTGTTGGAGGCGACCTGCGCCACCTGCAGATTGGGCGCCAGCCGCAGCATGTCGGGCACGCTCGTGGCGCCCGCCCGGTCGATGTCGTCGTGGGAGATGACGAAGATGGCGCCGGCCGCGTCGCTGAGCGGCTCAGGCGTCTTCGATGCCGACGTGATCTCCACATTGGCCAGTTCCTCGATGGACATTTCATTCACATCGAGAAGAGCGACGCGCTCAGCCGCCGCCGCCGGCCCTGCCGCGAGAGAAACGGCGACGATACCCGCCCCGAAGGCACCCGCCGCGCCGGCGCACCGTTCCCTGATAGTGTCCCGGCACTTCCGAGATGTTGGCCCACGCATCCGGAATATTCCTTCCCCGCCCCAGAAAATTTTCCGCTACCTCGCCTGTGCTCAGGTCATCTGCCACGCGTTGAACCAGCCGACCAGCTCACCCGCAGCCATCGGCTTGGCAATGTAGAACCCCTGTATGCAGTCGGCGCCCAGATCGGCGGCCAGGTTCCATTCGGCCTGCGTCTCGACGCCCTCGCAGATGGTGGTCAGGCTGAGGCTGCGCGCCAGTTGCAGGCTGGCCTCGAGAATGGCGCGGGTGCGTTCGTTGTCCGGCGCGCCGGCGACGAATTCCCGGTCGATCTTGAGCTCGCTCACCGGCAGCCGGCTGAGCTGCTCCAGGGTGGCGAAGCCGGTGCCGAAATCGTCGATCGCCAGCCGGAAGCCCTTCAGGCGCAGGCGGGTGGCGATGTCGAGAAAGGCGGACAGGTCGTCGACCAGGCAACTTTCGGTCACCTCCAGCGTCACCGCGGCCGGGCTGCCGCCCAGCATGGTCACGATGCGCGCCAGATGATCCGGCATGTCCAGATTGACCATGGAATGGGCCGAGATATTGATCGCCACGTGGATGTCCTGGCCCTGCGTGCGCCACAGCGTCTGGGCTTCCAGCGCCTTGCCAAGGACGAAGTCGGTCAGCAGGTCGATGGTGTCGGACTGCTCGGCGACGCCGATGAAAGACATCGGGCTGACCAGACCATGCTCGGGGTGGCGCCAGCGCACCAGCGCCTCGCTGCCCCAGATGCGGCCGTCGGCGATCCCCACCTCGGGCTGGAAGTCGACATAGAATTCGCGCTCGGCCAGACCCCGGCGGATGTCGTCGTCGGAAATACGCGTGGTGCCGCCCGGACGCTTGCGGGGCGCATGGACCACCGCGTTGGCGGCGGCGAGAAACTCGCGAACCGCCTCGGCGGGGATGGGTTTGGTCACGTTGCCGAGGATGCGCAGGCCGTGCGACTTCGCAAGGCGGCCGGCCGCGGCCAGGATGTTCCGGTCCTCGCCGCTCATCAGCACGATGCAGGCCTGGGTATCGAAGCCCGCCAGTCCGCGCAGAGTCTCGATGCCGTCCCGGCCCGGCATTTGCAGGTCACAGAAGATCAGGTCGAATGGCAGGTCGCCGCTGACCTTGGCCAGCGCCTCGTCGCCGTCGCGCGCCTCTTCCACATAATCGGCGCCGGCATCGAGCAGGATGTTGCGAATGCTGATCCGGACGAAGGCATTGTCGTCGACGACCAGCACCCGGCGGTGCGACACGCCAGTCCGCACGGCGCCGTCCGGCCTGCCATCCTCAGTGCTCATGTCCATCTGCTCCGCCCCCGAGGAGATTATGTGTCGCGAAAAAATTACGTTCGTATGGTTTGGCTGATGGCAAAATGATACCACCGCAACCATAGGCTGTCGATGGCGTCCGGCACGCCGATTCCGGACGGCGAATCCGGAGGTTACGCTATTCTTGGAAGGGTGATTCTACCAGGGAAAGTGGTGCCGCTTAGGTGACTCGAACACCTGACCCTCGCATTACGAATGCGATGCTCTACCAGCTGAGCTAAAGCGGCCCTGGAAAACGCCGCAACGGATAGACGATGCGGCGGCCGAAATCAAGGACGGGTTGAGGCCCAGCGCGCACGCCGTGCCAATGTCCGCCGTCCGGTCCACAACAATGCCAGCGCGCCGAGAAGGAGCAGCCACGTGGCCGGCTCGGGCACGCTTGTCCCGCCGCCGCCGCCGGGACTGGTGTCGCCACCGGGCGGCACCAGCGGCGGGAAGTATGTGCCGGAATAGGTTCCCAGGTGGAACTCGCCGTTCTGCTGCAGGCTGGCGAACACGGCCGAGCCCTCGATGTAGTTGCTGGTCTGCGCGGCGGCCAGCGGCGCCAGCACCGAACCGCCCCAGGCGGTCGACAGGGCGAAATTCTTCGCCTCGTAGAAATTCCAGATCACCTTCTCGCCCAGGCCGGTGGTCCCGCCGAGGAAGTTCTTGGCCAGCGCGATGTTCTCGCCGCTGACGTTGATCACCACCGTGTCGGCCCCGTTCACGTTGAGCGCAATCTCGCTGGCGTTGCCCAGCTGTGCCGCGGTCAGGTCGAATATCGCCAGCCCCGTCGAATCCGGCGCCGAGATGAAGGTGGCCCGGTTGTTGGCGACGGTCACCGAACTGTTCGAGGCCAGCTGCGACAGCGAACCGGACAGGTCGGTCAGGCTGCTCTGCAGCAGGGTCTTCTGCTGGGTCAGGTCGGCCAGGAAATATTGGTCCGACGCGGCCAGGCCCGACAGGACCGTGTTCTGGTTGACGTTGGTGTTGCTGATGGTGCCGCCCACCTTCACGGTCTGCGCCGGGCCATTCAGGTTGAAGCCGCTGGTGACGTTGCCGCCGATCACCGCGCCCGAGCCGTTATTGAGGCTCTTGGTGTTGCCGGTGACGTTGCCGACCACGGTCAGGCCCGGCTGTCTGGTCGGAGAGAGAGGCGGCGTGCGGATCATGTAGTTGGACGAGCTGCCATCGAGATCGCCGCCGATGAACGAGCGGCCCTCGACCTCTGAATTCGACGTGACGTTGCCGAACACGATCAGGTTCCATTCGCGCAGCGCGTCGGTGCTGACAACGGCCGCGGCAAGCGCCGGCGCCGCGAAAGCCAGCCACAGGGAGCAGGCCAATAGGACGGTTTTCTTCATGGCGGCAGAATACCGACGATTGATGCAAATTCAACATACATGGCGGCGGAGCAGGCTGGTTCAGAAGTATGGCTGGCCCCAACGGTCCCGGTATACCACCTGGGACAGCGGACCGCGGCTGACCGGCCCGAATTTTCCCTCGGGCCAGCCCACCGGCAGGATGGCGAAGGATGCAACAGTTTCCGGCAGGCCGAAAATGGCGTCGCATTCCTTGCCGAACATCATGTGGCGGCAGGTGAGCGTGGAGCCGAGGCCCAGCGACCGCGCCATCAGCAGCATGTTCTGCACCGCCGGATAGACGGACGCGCCGCTCATGCCGAGCGGCCCCCGCGCACCGACGTCGAGGCACGGCACGATCCACACCGGCACCTCGTGGAAATGCAGCGTCAGGTGGTGCACGGCGGCGACCTGCCGCTCCAGCTTGTCCCGCGCCTCGCCGGCCGACATGGATGCCAGCCGCTCGGCATAGTGCTTGCCGACACCTTCGTCGTAAGCGCGCTGGTAATAGACCTGCACCTGACGTTTGACGTCTGGGTCCTTCACCACAAGGAATCCCCAGTTCTGGGCATTGCCGCCGCTGGGCGCGGCCTGGCCGGCGCGCAGAATCTGCTCGATCAGCGCGTCGGGCACCGGGTCTGGCTTCAGCCGGCGCATGGCGCGGGTGGTGAATATGATATCGGACAGGCTCGCGTCGGCCATGGTTTCCTCCCCTGGATAATCAGCCCCATGATCGCGGCAGCAGCGCGCGCCCGCAAGGCCGTTGCAGATTTAATGAACCATTGTTAATATAAATCGCCTCATCAGGGATTTCCGGGGAGGAAGCCATGGAAGCCGCCGTCAAGCGCCGGGTCGAGGACTACAGCCTCATGGATCACGCGACGCAGAGCGACCCGTTCGAATTCTATGCGGCGCTGCACGAGCAGTGTCCCGTCTACCGGATGCCCGAGACCGGCTTCTACATGGTCACCAGATATGACGATCTGCGGCAGGTGCTGAAGGATACCGACACCTTCTCCAACGACGTCAGCGCCAAGGACGGCAAAGGCCTGCAGGGCGATCTGGGCGTGCTGTACGAGGAGATCATTGCCGAGCGCGGCTGGGCCCATGTGCAGACCCTGCAGCGCACCGATCCGCCCGAGCACTCGCGCTACCGCAAGCTGCTGGACCGGGTGTTCACCGCCAGGCGGGTGCGGGAGATGCTGCCCTATGTGGACCAGGTGGCCAACGACCTGATCGAATCATGGATCGACGACGGCCGCTGCGAGTTCAACAGCCAGTTCGCCATGCCCATGCCCGGCATCATCATCGCCGAACAGCTCGGCCTGGGCCGCAAGGACGTGGCCAGGTTCAAGCGCTGGGCCGACGCGCTGATCGCCCTGTCGATCCGCAAGTGGAGCGAGCCGGAGATCCGCCAGATCGCCGAAACCGAGCTGGAAATGCAGCATTATCTCTTCGATGTGTTCGAGGACCGTCGGAAAAACCCCACCGGCGACCTGATCTCGGCCCTTGTCCATGCCCATGGCGACGACGAGGAGCCATTGTCCATGCACGAGCTGCAAAACCTGATGCACCAGCTGATCAGCGGCGGCTTCGAGACCACCCAGAGCGCCATCGCCCACGGGCTGTGGCTGCTGCTGCGTCACCCCGAGACCATGCAGCGGCTGCGGGGTGACATGAGCCTGATCAAGCCGTTCTGCGAGGAGGCCATGCGCATCGAAAGCCCCGTCCAGGGACTGGCCCGCAAGACCACGCGCGACGTGGAGCTGAACGGCACGCTGATCCCGGCAGGCTCCCTGGTGCTGACCCGCTACGGCGCCGCCAACCGCGACCCGGAGAAGTTCGAGTGCCCGCACCTGTTCGACATCGACCGCAAGAATGCGGGGGCCCAGATCGCCTTCGGCGCGGGCGCGCATTTCTGCGTCGGCGCCAGCCTGGCCCGGCAGGAGATGGTCAGCTCGTTCACCGCCCTGCTGACAAGGCTGGACGACATCAGGCTGGAGCACGATTTGCCTCAGCCGGTGCATAATCCCAGCCTGTACTTCATGCCCATGAAGGAGCTGCCGATCACGTTCAAGAAGCGCTGACATGGCCGGCGAGCCGGGCACCGGCGGCCTCACCGCCCGTAATCTGGGAAGGCCGGAAGGTGCCACGGCGGAGGAAACCCGCAAGCGTCTGCTGCAGGCCGCCGCCACCCTGTTTGCCCGCAATGGCCTGCAAGGCACGACGCTGGGCGAGATCGCCGGGGCGGCGGGTCTGACCGCTCCCGCGATCTACAACCACTTCTCGTCGAAGGATGACCTGTTCATCGCGGCCGTATGCTCGATGTTCGACGAGATCGCCGCCGCCATCGACGAAACCGTCTCCGCCCCCGGCGGCTGGCTGGCGCAGGTCACGGCGGTGCTGGGCATGATCCACGAGCTTTACCGCGAAGACATGGTGCTGCAGCGCCTGGGCCATTCGGCGCTGCTGGAGTGCGCCCGCGACCCGGACCGGTTCGGCGCCATCCGCGCCGCGCGCGCCCACATCGACGCGCCATTCCAGCGGATCATCGGCGATGCGGTGAACGCGGGCGAACTGCCAGCCGACACGGATGCGACGGTCGCGGGTGCGGTGCTGGCGTCGTTGGTGATGTCGGGCATCGCCTCCTACACGCTGCTGCACCCGTCGCTCGCCGATTTCGACGGCGCGGTCGACGCCTTCCGCATTCTGGTGGTGGATGGCCAGCGGAAACCGCTTCGGCTGGTGGGCCAGGGCTGACATATTCCTCCCGCCATATGGGAGGAACGAATGGTGAAATTTCCGAAGCTGCGGCGCGGCGACCTGACCGACGAACAGGCGGCCCTGTGGGACGATATCGTCGAGGGACCGCGCAAGGCGAGCATGGGCCCGCCCACCGCCGAACTGGGCGGACCGTTCAATGCCTGGCTGCAGATTCCGTCGTTCGGCCACATCGGCTCGAAGATGGGCGAGCGGCTGCGTTTCGGCTCGCTGCTGGGCGGCAGGGAACGCGAACTGGCGATCCTCACCGTCGGCGCCCACTGGAAGGCGGAATACGAATTCTGGGCCCATGCCCGCATGGCCCGCGCGGAAGGCCTGCCCGAGGCGATCATCGAGGCCGTGCGCACCGGCGCCCCGCCGCCCTATGAGAACGACACCCAGCGTCTGGTGCACGAAGTGGCGCGCGACCTCCTGCAGTCCGGCCGGGTCGGCGACGCCTTGCACGCCGCCGCCAGCGCGGCGCTGGGTTTTCCGAAGCTGGCCGAAGTGACGGCGCTGGTCGGCTATTATTGCCTGGTGTCGTTCACATTGAACGTCGCCGACGCGCGCCTGCCCGAGGGCGAGGCGCCGATCTGGCCCTGACCAGCGACACTGCGATTCCAGGTGTTTCTAGCGCTCCGCTTCCGGCTGCGGGTCCACCTTAGGTCGGATGATCGTGACGCCCGATGCGCCCCGAGGGCCGCGGCGGATCCCGCTGTCACGGCCAGGGCCCTCCGATTCGAACCGCGCCCGCACCGCGGCTGTGGGATAGGGCGCGCCGCGCCGGTGGCCGGGGTCGTGCTGCCATGTTTCGGTGACGCCGCGGCGGGTCATCCTGAGTTGCCGTGTTTCCCAGTCGGGGCTGGCGCTGGCATAGGATGCGGCCGCCAGCGTGTTGCACGGCGCGAAGGATATGCCGGCCGAGAGCATGTCGTGGACACGGGGGCCGCGCTGGCGGGGCCTCCAGATCAGGGGCGGCTTCTCGGGCAGCCACCAGGCGCCGTAGATGGTGGACGGGTCGTAGACCGGCACGCAGATGTCGCGCGGATTGGCCGGCAGGATGGTGATGAGGTCGCCCGCCACATAGATGTTCTGCTGCAGGCTGGAGCGCAGCGATCCCTGGTCAAGCGCCAGGCCCCGCAACGTCTGTACGGTCTCGATCACCGCCGGCTGTTCGCGCAGGAACACGTCACCGAGACGGCGCACCCAGTCCGCATGGGCGCCCATCATGGCGAGAACGGCGGGGAACTGCAGCAGCGCGGAAACAGTCGGCTCCCAGCCCTTGTTGCGGATCTCCATCGCCAGTTCCTGCCCCCGCAACCCGTCGTGCTCTTCCATGAAGCGCACGGCTTCACCGACCTCGACGGGATAGGTCGCCGCGGCCAGCACATGGGCGAGCAGCGGGTCGGGATAGAGCGCGACCGGCGCGATGAGCTGGTCCAGATCATCCTGGCTCACGGGCGCCGGCCTCTCGGCCACGACCAGTGCGGGTGCCGGCGCCGCCGCCAGGCACAGTGTCACGATCACCCAGAACACTCTCAGTTTCGTCAAACAGATATTCCCCTTGCAGGCGACGCGGCAGTTTCGCATGGCCGCCCTCGCACGGCCAGAATGCAGGTTCCCCACTCGGCCAAAAGCCCTAAGATCGCCGCCGGGGAGAGTGCCTGCATGAAGATCTACTATGGTTGGTACGTGGTCGCCGTGGCCATGCTGTTCCAGGCGGTGACGTTCGGCCTGGGTACCTACGCCTTCACCTTCTGGGTCGAACACTGGATGCATGCATTCGACGCGGGGCGCGGCGACGTGATGTGGGCGATCACCGTCTTTACCATTGCCCTTGGCGTGATGGGACCAGCCGCCGGCTGGGCGTTCGACCGGGTCTCCATGCGGGTGCTGATCTGCCTGGGCGGGCTATCCTATGCCGCGGGCCTGGCGCTGATCTCGGTTTCCACGGCGCTCTGGCAGATCGTCGCCATCTATGCCGTGCTGCTGGGCCTTGGCTTCACGCTTGCAGGATCGCTGGGCGGACAGGCCCTCGCCGCCAAATGGTTCCGGGGCAAGCGCGGACTGGCCATCGGCATCGTCTCGCTGGGCAGTTCGCTCGGCGGCGCGGTGCTGCCGCTGCTGGTTACCGTTCTCGCCCGGGAGTTCGACTGGCGCACCGCCCACCAGATCCTCGCCGTATTCGCCGCCCTGGCCATCATCCCGCCGGCCTGGCTGGTTATTCGCAACAGCCCCGAAGCGGCGGGCGTCGTACCGGACCCCGAAAGCGCCCTGTCGCGGCAGGCCGCCGCCGACGGGCTGCACCGGGAGTGGAGCTATGCCGAGATTCTGCGCGAGCGGACGTTCTGGCTGATCGTCCTCGGCATCCTGCCGCCTGCGCTGGCCTTTGCCGGTTTCATGGCCAACCTTGGGCCCTATGCCGCGGATGTGGGCATTCCGCCCGCGCTGGGCGCGTCGCTGATGTCGGTGGTGGCGGTGGCCATGGTCGGCTCAAAGCTGGCGGTCGGCACCCTGTCGGACCGCGTCGACCTGCGCTTCGTCTACTGGGCCACCGCTATTCCCTTGATGGTGGCCATGGCAATCATGATCGGCCGGCCCAGCTATCCCGCCATGCTCGCCGTCGCCGCCTGCGCCGGCTTCACCGGCGGCTCGCACATGGCGCTGCTGGGCGCCATGGTCGGCGCCCGGTTCGGCGCGGCCTCGTTCGGCAAGGTGGCCGGACTGCTGATGCCGTTCCTGACCGTAAGCGCACTGGGCGCGGTCATCTCGGGCCGCGTATTCGACCACTTCAACTCCTACGATCCGGCGCTGGAAATATATATGATCGGTGCGCTCGTCGCGGCGGCGGGCATGTTTTTCCTGCCAACGAGAAAGCGGACCAAAGCATGAAATTCGGTATCGGCCCCATCAACAAGGACATCGCCTCGCCCGGCGCCATGATCGCCAATGCCAGGCTGGCGGAGCAGGCCGGAATCGAATCGGTCTGGACCTTCGAGCATGTCATCATTCCGCTCGAATACGACAGCCGCTATCCCTACAACGCCACGGGCCGCATGACGGCGATTCCCGAAACCAATTACGTGGACCCCTTGCTGGCGTTGACGGCCATCGCCGCCGAGACCACGACCCTGCGCCTCGGCACCGGCGTGAACATCCTGTCGCAGGCCAATCCGCTGCTGCTGGCCAAGCAGGCCGCCAGCCTGGATTTCATTTCCGGAGGCCGGTTCATGCTGGGGGCCGGCATCGGCTGGCTGAAGGAAGAGTTCGCCGCCATGGGCACGCCGTTCGAGCACCGCGGCGCGCGGTTCGACGACTATATCCAGGCCATGCGCAAGGTCTGGTCGGGCGATGTCGTGGAGCACGAAAGCGAGTTTGTCAGCTGGCACAACTTCAAGTCCTACCCGGTGCCGGTGCAGACGCCCCTTCCGGTCCATATCGGCGGCAGCAAAGGCAAGGTGTTCGAGCGGGTCGCCCGTTATGGCAACGGCTGGTATTCGCCCAGTGGCAGCGTCACCGAACTGACCGAGCAGCTTGCGGTGCTGCGCGATACCTGCGACCGGGTCGGCCGCGATTTCAACGAGATCGAGATTACCGGGGTATGGGCGATGAAGGGCGGCGCCGACGCGGTGAAGCGGTTTGCGGACATTGGGGTCCACCGCCTGACCGTACCCGTATTCGCCCTCTGGCCGGACAAGGCAGCGGACATGATCAAGCAGCTTGGGGACGAGATCGTCCCTGCGACCTGAGCGATCTCAGGCGGCCCTGCCGCGCCGGGACAGGATCAGTGGCGTATTTCGCGGATCGCTAGGCGAATCCGGTTCCAGGTCTCGGCCTGTTCCTTGTCGCCGCGCTTCTCGCATTCCTGCTGCCGGGAGGCGGCTTCGTATTCCGCCTGGTTGCCGTGTGCCCGGTAGAGCCGCTGGGCATAGTCGATGATCTGTGTCGCTTGCATCGAACCTCTCCATTGCCAAACCCTATGTCTTAGGTAGGGCCTGGGGCGGAGCGTTCAACCGTGTCCCGGCCAAAGCCCGTCAGCTTCATGTAGATGCCCGCCACCAGGCCGATGCCGCAGGTTGCGATGACATAATAGGCCGGCGCGAGGGCGCTTTCCCCGAGCAATGCGGCCACCGCAACAGGGGTGAGGCCGCCGAAAATCGCATAGGCAAGGTTGTACGAAAACGACAATCCGGAGAAGCGCACCGCGGGTGGAAACGCCTTGACCATGACATAGGGAACCGCGCCGACGATGCCGACGGACAGGCCGGCGAGCGCGTAGAGCGTCATCAGCTGCGACGGATCGGCGACGATCTTGGTATAGAAGCCCCAGACGCAGCCCGCGAGCAGCACGCTGCCCGCGATGAAGGTCGTGCCCGCACCGTAGCGGTCGATGGCCCAGCCGGCGAACAGGCAGCCCACGGTCAGTGAGGCAACCGCGAGCAAATTGGCGTTGAACGCGGCTGCCGGCGCAAAGCCGTAGGCGGATTGCAGGATTCCCGGCGTCATCAGGATCACGACGACGATGGCCGCCGTCAGCATCCAGGTGAGCAGCATGGACAGCGCCACCGAGCCCGGATGGGCGAGGAGCACGGTTTTCACCGGCAATTCGCGGGCCAGCGCCCTGTGCTGGCGCATTTCCTCGAATACCGGCGTCTCGCTCAGATAGCGCCGGAGATAGACGCCGAGCAGGCCGAACACGCCGCCGGTCACGAAGGCCAGGCGCCAGCCATAATCGAGAACCTCCTGCGGCGACAGGGTCTGGTTGAGGAAGGTGGCCATCAGCGATCCCAGCAGGATGCCGACCGTGAGGCCTGCGGTAAGCGTGCCGCAGGCAAAGCCCATATGCCGCGGCGGGACATGCTCGGCCACGAATACCCAGGCGCCCGGCACCTCGCCGCCGATGGCCGCGCCCTGGATGATCCGCAGCAGCAGCAGCAGGACCGGCGCGGCGATGCCGATGTCGGCGTAGGTGGGCAACAGGCCCATGGCGAAGGTGGGCACGGCCATCAGGAAGATGCTGAAGGTGAACATGCGTTTGCGGCCGACCAGATCGCCGAAATGCGCCATGACGATGCCGCCCAGAGGCCGCGCCAGATAGCCCGCCGCGAATATGCCGTAGGTCTGGAGTTGCCGCACCCAATCGGACACGTCGGGCGGGAAGAACAATTTGCTGAGCGCCGCCGTGAAGAACACGAAGATGATGAAGTCGTAGAATTCGAGGGCACCGCCCAGGGCGGACAGCGACAATGTCTTCACGTCCTGCCGGGACAGCGGACGGCTGGCATGGGCGTCGGCGGCGATGGTGCTCATGCGGCTGCTTCTCGTCGTTCAGGGCTGGCCGCCGATCCTCACCGGAAGCATTTTCTCAATACTGCATAAGCGGCGGGCCGACTACGGATTTCGCGGCTGACGAGGGCGCCGCGGCGCTGGCACGGACAGTGCGGACCAGACGCCCGGTCCCGCGACACGGAACCTTCGCCACGGGCATACGTTCACAGGCTGTAGTCGTCTCAGCCGGCTACATACGGGACGGGGCCCGCGCGGCGAAAGCCGCCGGGCTTCGTTCCTATTTGTCAGAAGCTGACGCGAACCGTTCCCGACACGATGTGGTTCAGCTTGCCGCCACCGAATTCGGCGTCGTAATCGAACGACAGCGTCCCGAAATGCGCGCTGAGATCGACGCCGACACCCGCATAATACGTGGTCTTGGCGGCGAGCGCGCCCACGGTCATGAAGTCGTCGGACAGCCGGGTAGGCAGGTTGTTGCCATCCTTCAGGAAGCCGAAATAGGCCGCATTGGTCGGCCCCTTGTAGCTGAATTCGTGCGTGGCGCCGACGCGGATCTGTGGCTCGATAAGGCCGGTGCCGTCTTCGAACCGCATGCCGGCGGTCAGGCCGAAATTGCCGCGCGCAAAACTGACGTCCTGCTCACCCACCACCAGATTGGTCGCCGCGCCGGAGGTGTCGTTTTCGCCAAGGCCGGTTTCCACATACCCGTTCTCATGCAGCTTCATCCAGCTGAAACTGGCCGCTGCGCCGAGTGTGTAGCGGCCCATGACGATGTTGTATCCAGCGCGAACATTGGCCGCCATATGATGACCGCTCCACTCGCCAAGCGAGGTGCGCGAGACCGATCCGATGACGATGTTGCGCTCGCCGTCATAGGAGCTGAAGCCGTAGCCGCCGCTGACGTCGACGAAGAAACCACTGTTCTCCCAACCGGCATAGACATTGAACTGGGTGGTCGAGACCGCCGTCGGTTTATCGAACGAGGTCTTCTCCTTGTATTCGGACCAGACCTGCGAAAGGCTGATGCCCACCGCGTCGAGACCGAGCAGCGGATAATCCGCGCCCAGCGCCACGCCATAGCTGTAACCGCCATAGCCGAGCTGATCGGCGAACGGGCTCTGATTGGCGACGAGGACGAGCTGTTCGGCCCAGATTGTCGGCTGGTTCCGCTTGCTCATCCGCTTGGCGCGCTTGGGATCCTTGCCGGCAATGCGCTCGACCCGCTCCTTGTAGCGCTGATCGAGCTTGTAAATGCCGTCCATACGCTTGTTGATGGCGCCGAAGATGGCGGCCTGGGTCTGGAAGATGCCCTGCTGCGTCGCGCCGCTGTTGTCCGGCATGAGCTGGTTGAAGGCGTCCTGGACCTCTTCGGCGGTCTTCAGATTAGCCATGGCCGCGCCCATTTCCGTGTCCTGCTCGAGCAGCGTCTTGGTGACGTTGAAGACAGCGGTCTGATTGCCGTTCAGGCCAAGCTCCTCGGCGGTCGCCCGGTGGACGGTGACAACGAGCTTGCCCGGGTCTTCCTCGTCGATCGCCACGTCGACATTGAAGAACGCCGATGTGTCCGAGATCATCAGCCCGGTTACGTCCGTTTCGAAGGTCAGCGTCGCCGCATCGACCAGCGTGAAGGTGATATCCTCGGCGGACAGCGTCTTGAAATCGGTGACCAGGCCGGTCCCGTCGGCAAAGCTCACCGTCCCCGATGCCGTCAGCGTGCCGGCAATGGCGTCGCTGCCGAAGATCGGAACGACCAGGGTGGAATCCTTGTCGAACGCCGCGTCGCGCACCTGCGCGCCGTCCTCGCTGACGATGGCGAAGGTCGAGCCCTTGACGTCGAGATCGACGCTGCCCTTGGTTGCCGCGAGGTCGCCCGAGAACATCGCATTGTTCAGCATGAAGGTGTTTTCACCGCCGCCGAAATCGATGGTGCCGGTCTGGGTGCCGCCGTCGAGGGTATAGCTGTCGTCACCGGTACCAAACAGGACGTCGCCGGCGATGGTGCCCGTATTCAGGACGGATACGTCGACCGTCGACACGCTGAGGTCGATGGCCGTGCCGGTTGACGTGATCGGCAGACCCTTGATGTCGGCGCCAATGGTTTCGATCGACGAGATGGTGCCGGTGTTCTCGATGAACTTCAGCGTGTCCGACGCGTCGACGATGGTAATGGCGTCGCCGTTCACCGATGTCGCCTCGGCCTCCAGCAAGCCCGAATTGGTCAGCTTGTCGAGTTGCGCGCTCTGCTCGATAGACAGGGCATAGGCGTCGCCGGTCTCGGTGGTGGCCTTGATCGTGCCCACATTGTTCAACTCGGGCAGGATCGCGCCCGAGCCGATGGCAACGGAGGTGGACTTGCCGCTGTCGGACTTGGTGGTGATGTCGCCGCCGTCGTTCAGGAAGCCGCCGACCACCGTGGTGGTGCCCGTGGCACCGGTCCCCGCGCCCAGACCGATGCGCACGGTCTCGGCCGGGCCATTATCGGCGGTCGAGCTGCTGGTCATGTCGCCGCGATTGATGATGCCGTAGGCGTCCTCGTCCGCTCCCACCGCGCCGATGGTGAGATTGCCGCCCACGGTGCCGCCGGCATCGGGGCCGACATGCAGCGCGTTTTCGGGGCCGATGATGGTGATCGTTGCGTCGACGCCGATGTCGTCTTTCTTCAGACCGCGAATGGTCTCGACCGTTCCGGCGGTGAGGCTCTTCTCCTCCACATCGGTAAGTCCGTCGCCCGTATTGACAATGCCACCGCTGACGCTACCCGCGATCGCCAGGCCGTCGCCGCCCGGCGTTTCCGGGATGGTGATCGTATTGCCCTTGCTGTCGAAGGACTGGCTCGAGCCGACGCCGGTACTGATCGAGCCGTTGTTGGTGACGCTGCCGGAAACATTGCCGCTGACCAGCACGCCGACACCAGCCTCGCCGGTGGCGGTGATCTGGCCGTCGTTCTTGATGCTGCCGGTCAGCGATCCGGCGCTGAAGATGCCGGCCGATTCGAAACCGTCGACGGTGATCGTGCCGCCGGTGTCGTTGAGGATGTCGCCGGCCATGCTCGCGCCGGGCTGCAGATAGATACCGTAATTGCCGCCGTCCTTGGTGTCGTCGTCCGCATCGGTGCCGAGGGAGATGGTCCCCTTGTTGGTGATGTCGCTGGTCACCGATCCGCTGATCACGATCCCGCGGCTGTCGATGCCGCCGCTGGACTGGATGCGTCCGTTGTTCTCCACCGTGTTGTTGCTGTTGACGGTGACCGCGGTGCCCTTGTCGACCGAAACCGCGCCGCCGGATTCGATGAGGATGTTGCCGGGACCGCTGCTGGCATTGGCGGTGTTGACCGGCTCGGTCACCGTTTTCGTGATGGTCAGGTCCGCGGCCTCCGAAAGATCGGGCACGCCCATGGTGCTGGCGACGACGAGGCCTCCAGCAATGGCGTAGCCGGCGCGCAATCGGCGGCGGGGTCGGACTTGATACATTCAGAAGCCTCTCGGGTGATTCAACTGCGCGAGCGCAATCTCAACTGTTCACAGGGTAAATTGCAAGCGCCCAACTGTGCAAATCACGGTTGGGCAAGACGGATGGAACGGAAAACGGCCAGTGCCGACGATGACGCCTCCCTAGTCTTTCCCCTTTACACCCACGCGCCTACGTCCCGTGCGCGCGGCAGTGGTCGCACAGGACGTAGGCGTTGGGAAAGGCTTCGCCGCGTTTGGTGGAAAAGATTCCCCGGGTGTGGCGAAAACGCATCACCTTCAGGGTCATAGCCCGATACCGCTTGACATGGGCACGAAGCAGGCGCACTTACCCTGCAGACCTACCGTGACCGCGCGATACGCCCTGATGGCGTTTCCTTCCGGACAGGTCACCGAAAAACCCCGCTTGATTTCCAGGTGCGCGTGGAAAAGGCAACACGCTGAGAGCGTCCGCGATGACCGCGTGCGCCCGGCGCGGAAGGACTCTGTTTAAGTGACCCAATTTATTGATCTCGGGCTTATCGAGCCGCTGATGAAGGCTCTGGCCACCGAGAACTACACCACCCCCACCCCGATCCAGGCGCAGGCGATCCCGCTGCTGCTGCAGGGCCGCGATCTGCTGGGCATTGCCCAGACCGGCACCGGCAAGACCGCCGCGTTCACCTTGCCCATCCTGCAGCGCCTGGCCGCCGAGAATATCCAGGCCGCGCCGAAGACGGCGCGGACGCTGATCCTCGCCCCGACCCGCGAACTGGCGGTGCAGATCGCCGACAGCATCCGCGCCTATGGCGCCCATCTGAACCTGCGCCACACCGTCATTCTTGGCGGCGTCGGCCAGAACCCGCAGGTAAAGGCCATGGCCCGCGGCGTCGACATCCTCGTCGCCACGCCGGGCCGCCTGCTCGACCTGGTCAATCAGAAGCATGTCAACCTCTCGGGCACAGGCATTCTGGTGCTCGACGAGGCCGACCGGATGCTCGACATGGGCTTCATCCGCGACGTGCGCAAGATTGTTGCCCACATGCCGCGCAAGCGCCAGTCGCTGCTGTTCTCGGCCACCATGCCCGGAGACGTGGCCCGGCTTGCCCAGGACATGCTGATCGATCCGGTGCGTGTCGAGGTCACGCCCCAGGCGACCACCGTCGAGAAGATCAGCCAGAGCGTCTATTTCATCGAGTCCGCCGGCAAGCAGTCGCTGCTGACCACCCTGCTGCGTGACGAGGCCCTGTCCAAGGTGATCGTGTTCACCCGGACCAAGCACCGCGCCAACCGCGTCGCCGAGCAACTTGGCCGGTCGGGCCTGCCCGCCGATGCGATCCATGGCAACAAGTCACAAAGCGCCCGCCAGGGCGCCCTTGACCGCTTCAAGTCCGGCGCGTCCCGCGTGCTGGTCGCCACCGACATCGCCGCCCGCGGCATCGACGTGGACGGCATCAGCCACGTGATCAACTTCGAATTGCCGAACGAGCCCGAGAGCTACGTCCACCGCATCGGCCGCACCGCGCGCGCCGGCGCCGGCGGCGTCGCCATCGCGTTCTGCGACCCGACCGAACGGGCCTATCTGAAAAGCATCGAGAAGCTGACCCGCGTACAACTCACGGTCACGGGCACGCCGCCCCGCGAGGCCGGCGCCGATCAAAGCGACGCGAGGCCTGCCCGCGAGGCAAGGCCTCCCCGCGATGCACGGTCCGAGCCGGGCAACACGCGCAATACGACAGCGCAGCCGGATGCCCGCCGGAATCCCAATCGCCGCCGCCGCCGTCCCATGCGTCAGGCCGCCTGAGACTTTCGCAGCCCCTGGTCACGGCCGGTTTCCGGCCGGGATCAGGTCCGCGCGCCGGGTGAATTTTATTTGTGTTCGCCAGATTGCGTGATTATATCCGCAAGATCAGTGACCTAAGACCGGGCTCATCTGCTTCGTCACCGACCGAGCTATCGAATTCAGGACTTGAGCGAGCTGAGAAACTGTCCGCACCGGTTGGTGCGGATGGTCGTTATGCCATCATTGAAGAAAGCACTCTCTATGACCAACGGAACCGTGAAGTGGTTCAATTCGACCAAGGGCTATGGCTTCATCCAGCCGGACGATGGTTCGGCCGACGCCTTCGTCCACATCTCCGCCGTCGAGCGGGCCGGCCTGTCGGGCCTGCGTGAGGGGCAGAAAGTCTCTTACGAACTGACTCGTGGCCGCAACGGCAAAAGCTCAGCTGAAGAACTGAAGCCGCTCGACTAACAATCCGGCGAACTGCAGGGAGGGTCTCACTCGTGAGCCCTCCACATGCATCCCGGGCTCCACGGCCCGGGACGCCAAGAGACTGATTCCAGAAGTTCGCCTACCAAACTGCCTCGATTCGAGGCGTTTTTTTTGGCCGAGGCATTGCGCTCAGCCTGGACCGCCGGGTTGTTGCCTTGGCGTGAACTCGACGAACAGCGTCGTCTTGATCCGCAGGGCGTAGTTGGGCAGGTGCCGGAAGGTGTTTTCGGGCGCCAATCGGAAATCCTCGACCCGGTCGATGAAGGTCTTGAAGGCCCAGTAGAGCTCGCGCCGGGCGAGCGGCGCCCCCAGGCAATGGTGTGTACCCGAACTGAAGCCGAGATGCGCGCCGGCGTTCTTGCGCTCCAGGTCCACCTGCCCGGGGCACTCGAACTTCTCCGGATCCCGATTGGCGGCGGCGAAGCGGATGCAGATGATCGACCCTTGCGGGATGGTCACGCCATGCATCTCCACGTCGCGCGTGGTGAGCCGGGTCAGTCCCTGCACCGGGCTTTCCAGCCGGACTACTTCCTCGCAGAACGTTTTGAGATACCGGTCCGGATCGGATTTCAGGCGGTTCCAGACATCCTTGTTCATGCCCAGCAGCATCAGCCCACCGGCGATGGCGTTGGTGGTGGTCTCCGACCCGCCGACGAAGGTGTCCTGCATCATCTCGGCATGCAGCTCGTTGTCGGTCAGCGGCCGGCCCCATTCGGGGATCACCGTGTTGACCAGCGCCGACAGCAGCGTGCCGTCGGGATTGCGGCGCAGCCGCTCGAAGATCGGCTGGAAATAGTGCTGGGCCTCGATCTCCTTGTCGATGGACCAGAGCAGTTCCTCCTCGGTCAGCCCGAAACCGCGCCCCTTGATCCAGGCATCGGTCCACTCCTTGATCCGCCAGATGTCCTCGTCCCGTGCGCCCATCTGCCTGCAGATGACGATCAACGGCAGCGGCGCGGCGTACTGGCCGACGAACTCGCAATGGCCGTCGCCGATGAACCCGTCGATCAACTGGCCGGCGACCTGCTCGACGAAGGAATCCATCTCCTTGATCTTGCCCGCGGTGAACGCCTGGTCGAACATGGCGCGCATCTGCTTGTGCTCGGGGTCGTCGCGGCCCGCCAGCGAGATGCCCGGCACCCAGCCCTTATCACGGTACCTGTCGTGGACAAGACGCGCGGTGCCCGTTGCATTCTTGAAGTCCTCGCCCGGCCGGCGATTGGAGAAGGTGTCGGTGTCCCGCAGAATTTGCCGCAGGTCCTCGTAGCGGGTGATGTTGAAGATGCCCGTCAACGGATCCCGCCACACCGGCGCCTGTTCCCGAAGCAGGTCGTAGGTCGGGTAGGGACATTCCAGCACTTCGGGGTCGGCCAGCACCGCCTCGTCGAGGCTTCGCGGGCATACCGGATCCGCCATGCGGTTCACTTTGGCCATGGACATTCGCTCCGTCAGCGCGTGGTGGCAATTGACCCGGACTTTAGTGGCAAGGGCGAGGCCGCACCCCTGTGTGAACTGACAGGTATCGGCGACGCGGCAGCGGGTGTAAGCAGGTCTGTCCCGCGCGGACCATCCTCGCGGCCACATTGAGTTGTGCTCAGGGGCGGGACAGGTCTTGCGACTTGCCCCAACCGAGCGAAGCGTAGGTGATGTGGAATGATTGTCGTTGATTTCCCTGAAGTCTCCGATGTCGCGGGTTCGCGGATCCTGGACAACTACGCCGACAGCCGCGGCTGGTCCGGATATATCTGTTCGGTCGAAGGAGGCAGGAGCGGAACGCACATCCCGCTCAAGGCCTCCGGCGCGGTTTCATCCTCGGCGCGCAAGCTGATTGAGCAATACACCAGAGAGGAATTCGGCGACGAGGACCCGGTGCAGTGCTGGATCAGGGACAACGCCAAACCCGTCATATGGACCGTCGACGAGTTCCGCCACAACGGCAGCCCGCGCCAGCGCGAGCTTTTCACCATTGTCGCCGACGAGGGCTTCCATAGCGGCGTCTCAATCCCGCTGTTCGGACCGTCGAACATCCGCGGCACGCTCGTCGCGCTGGATTCCGCCGAGAGTATCGAGGTCGACCGCGCGATCGATGAAATCAAGGAGTCGATCCCGCTGGGAAACTCGCTCATCACCTGCGCCTGCCGGCAAGCGCCGCCGAGCCCCGCCGCGCCCGCGCTGACCGCGCGGGAGATCGAGTGCCTCAGGTGGGTGGCGATGGGAAAGACCTCGTGGGAAATTTCCCTGATCCTGGCCATCAGCGCCCGTACCGCCGATTTTCACGTCCAGAACGCCATGGCCAAACTCGACGCCAGCTCCCGCCAGCAGGCCATCTACAACGCCATGGGACTCGGCCTGTTGCCCCGGCCTATGCCGGCGCCGGAAACGATCGCATAACGGATCCGCCGCCACGAGGGCCGGAACCTCGTAAATCTATCAGGTAGTCACCCGCGCGCTCGCCAACTTACCATCCGGGAACGTGTCCATCGGCACGTCAGGGATGAATCTGCGGCCCATCCGCAGATGACGCGGGGGAGGAAACTATGAAAAAGCTCATGAGACGCGGTGAAAAACCGCGCCGTGATGCCATCGCAAGATCGGCTTTGTCTATCGGATTGTTTGCCGGACTATTGTTGGCTCTTGCGCCGATACAGGCATCCGCTCAGGACAAGCCTATCATATTGCGCGGCACCGAGACGGTGACGGTGACGGCGCGCAAGCAGACCGAGACGCTGCAGGAAGTGCCCGTGACCGTGACCGCCGTCGGCGCCGCGGAGATCGATCGCTTCAACTACGACAAGGTCGCGGACATCACCAGCCGCATTCCGACGCTGAACGTGCAAACCGGCGGCTCGGGCTCGGGCGCGTCGCTCAGCCTGCGCGGTGTCGGCTCGTCCTACATCTCGGCGGCGTTCGATTCCGCCGTGGCGCTGGACTTCGACGGCATGCAGGTCAGCTCCATGCGCGTGCTGCAGTCGGCCTTCATGGACGTTCGCCAGATCGAGGTGCTGAAGGGCCCGCAGTCGCTGTATTTCGGCAAGAGCGCCTCGGCCGGCGTGCTGTCGATCAAGTCCGCCGACCCCACCGACGACTGGGAGTTCGGCGGCAAGGTCGCCTACGAGTTCGAGGAGGACGGCCTCACCACGGAAGCGTCCGTTTCCGGCCCGGTCACCGACAAGTTCGGCTTCCGGCTGGCGGCCCGCTACAACGACATCAGGACGGTGTGGTTCAACACCGCGCCGGTGGCCGATCCCCACCGCGGCGAGCGCAACCTCAACATCCGCGCCACGTTCGAGTTCGAACCCACCGACAACTTCACCGCCAACCTCAAGCTCAACTACATCCGTCACGCCAATGACGGCGCCATCCAGCGCTCGGCCATGGATTGCGGGCCCAACGGCGTGCCCGATTCCGTCTTCCTGCTGAGCGGCGCGCTGCCAATTCCGGCGGGCTATCCGTGCTACGAGACAGGCAAGCAACCGGTGTTCTACCTCCCCGACATGGCGCCAGCCCTCTCGGCCCAGGCGCCGGCCGAAGGCCCCAGGCTGAAAGGGGGCATCCCCTATGGCCGCTCGGACATCTATTTCGGCGTGCTAAAGTGGGACTGGAACATCACCGGCAGCCTGACGCTGTCGTCGGTCAGCGGCTACCTGGACCAGTCGGCCCAGGACAACGACAGCTATTCCTACGGCGGCGTCATCGCCGGCGTCGGCCAGGGCGCGGGCACTGGCCTGACCGACAACCAGCTGCGCCAGTTCAGCCAGGAAGTCCGCCTGCGCAGCGACTTCGACCACTGGTTCAACTTCATGGTCGGCGCCTTCTACGAGGACCGCCACATCGAGTTCAACACCAGCCAGAACGCGGTCAACATCTCGTTCTTCAGCCCCGACCCGATCACCGGCAACAGCTTCGACTGGTACAAGGAGCATCCGACCGATACGAGCGCAGTCTCGGTGTTCGGCAGCGCCACCATCAACTTCACCGACGAGTTGGAGCTGTCGGGTGGCGTGCGCTGGACCCATGAAAAGAAGGTCAACCACATCCTGGTGCCCTATGTGCACACCTTCCTGGTGGCGACCGGCGCCTTCATCCAGAGCGGGTTCGATTCTGGCCCGATCGAATTCCGCGACAACAACATCTCGCCGGAAGTGACGCTGAGCTGGCAGGCGACGGACGACATCAAGCTCTACGCATCCTACAAGACCGGCTTCAAGTCGGGCGGCATCGACAATTCGGCACTGCCGTCGTCAAACCTGCTGGGCTTCGCCAGCCCGGATCCGGAGGTCCGACAGGCCACGGCCGATGCGCTGGTCTATGAGTCCGAGACCGCCAAGGGCGGCGAGATCGGCGTCAAGTCGCAATGGGCGGACCGCTCGCTGACCCTGAACCTGTCGGCCTTCTATTATGTGTTCAAGAACCTGCAGGTGCAGAACTTCGACGCCGTGGCCATCCAGTTCCTGACCGCCAACGCTGGCGAGGTGACCACCAAGGGCGTCGACCTGGACTGGCGCTGGGCAACGCCGCTCGACGGCCTCAGCCTCTACGGATCGATGACGTTCCTGAGCAACAAGTACACGGCGTTCTTCGACCCCAACCCGCTGGACGGCGTGTCGCAGAACCTCGAGGGCCGGGACGGACTGCAGTCGCCGGACTTCTCCGGCAACGCCGCCTTCGACTGGCGCGTGCCGCTGGGCAACTCGCTGGAGCTCGGCCTGACCGGCAACGCCCGGTACAGCGGCTCGTTCTTCACCAACTTCAGCAATTACCGGCAGAGGGCCTACTGGACGTTCGACCTGGCCGCCTCCATCGGCGATCCGGAGGGCCGCTGGCGCCTGTCGATGATTGGCACCAACCTGACCGACAAGCACTACCTGCAAAGCTCCGGCCCGCGGCCGTTCCTGCAACCGGGCGTAGGCGACGACGAGATCTTCACCTTCGCGCGCGGCCGGCAGCTCACGGTGGAAGCGTCGTTCAGGTTCTAGCGTTCCCCTGTACTACGTGGCGATCCGGCTCGCGTCGCCGGATCGCCACGTAGATTTTTTGGTCCCTACAGGGCCTCGTTGCCGAGCCGTGCCAGGTATTTCCGCGCCCGGCCCATGGCCATCAGCGGGAAGTAGTGGCGGTAGAGGTTGTAGTTGATCATGAAGCCGCGGCTGAGCTCGATCGACTGGCCCAGAGTCTCGGCGGCGCCGGTGTCCAGGTCGATGTGGCGGCCAAGGCCGTAGCCTGGAAAGCCGGTCCCGGTATATTCCGCCTCGTCCCAGCTGCCGTCTTTCTGGCGCGACGAGAGGAAACCGAGACCCTTCTCGATAACCGCACGGTCCTGGGGCCGGCCAACGGCGAGCAGCGACATCAGCGCCCAGGCGGTTTGCGACGCCGTGCTGTCGCCCTTCCCCGCCAGCGACCGGTCCATGTACGAACCGCAGCTCTCGCCCCAGCCGCCATCCGCGTTCTGGTGGGCGATGGTCCAGTCGGCGGCGCGGGCGATATAGGCCTCGCGCATGTCCTCGCCCACCGCCCGCAGCGCCGGCAGCGCGGCCGAGGTGCCGTAGATGTAGTTGACGCCCCAGCGGCCCCACCAGCTGCCGTCCTTTTCCTGCTCCTTGCGCAGGAAGGCGACGCCGCGCGCAACGGCGGGATGATGCCGGTCGTAGCCGAGCACGCCGAGGGCTTCCAGCACATGGGCGGTGACGTCGACGCTGGGCGGATCGAGCGCCTCGCCGAAGTCGCTGAACGGGATGCGGGTGAGGATCGCGGCGTCGTTATCGCGGTCGAACGCCGCCCAGCCGCCGCCCCGGCACTGCATGGCCAGCACCCAGTTCACCGCCCGGGCGATCACCGCGCCGATGCCGCGCGCCTGCCATCCGGGATCGTGGCGGTGCCGCGCCAGCACGATCAGCGCCACGGCGGTATCATCCACGTCGGGATAGAACTGGTTGGCGTATTCGAACGCCCAGCCGCCGGGTTCGACGCCCTTCACCTTTTGCGACCAGTCGCCGTAATGGCGCACCTCGTTGTCGAGCAGCCAGCCGATCGCCTTGCCGACCGCCTCCTTGTGCTCGTCCTGTGCCTCGCAATCTTCCATGGCGAGCAGGGTCAGCACCGTGTCCCACACCGGCGACACCGACGCCTGGATGTTGACGGCGACACCGTCCTCGTCGGCGGTCTCGTAGGACCAGCGCGGATCGTTAAGCGCCGCCAGCCCCTTGGCCATCACCGGATGGCCCATGGGATAGCCCTCGATGTGCAGCGCCAGCAGGCTGTAGATCCAGGGCGGCTGGATGCCGCCCCAGGCGCCGTCTGCGTCCTGATGTTTGACGATCCATTCCAGCACACGGGCGATGGCCGCCTCGCGTCCCGGGACCAGGTTATGGGTCTGGGCGCCGTGCAGGATCCTGTCCGTGCCCATGAAGAACTGTTCCCAGGTGAACGGCCTGATCTTCTTCGGCAGCGAATAGTCGAATGACGCGCGGCCGCCGGGGAACAGCTCGTCGAGCGTGCGGCCCTTGCCGAGCGGCCGCGACGGCCGGCGCGCCGACAGCACGGCGATGGGCATCAAGGTCGCCCGCGCCCAGGACGCGAAATTGTAGATGCTGAACGGGAACCACAGCGGGAAGCGGATCACCTCCGGCGGGATGTTCGGCGTCTTGTCCCACGGCCATTCGCCGATCAGCGCCAGCCAGTAGCGGGTGAACACCCGCACGTTGCGCAGGCCGCCCTTGGCGAAGATCCAGTCGCGCGCCTTCGCCATCACCGGATCGTCGGCCGGCAGACCCATGCAGCGCAGCGCCGCATAGCTTTCCACGGTGGCGTTGATGTCGCCGGCGGGCGCGCCGTGATAGATGCACCACGACCCGTCCTCGCGCTGGCCGCGCAGGATCGATCGCTTCAGGCCGGGCAGATGCGGGTGATCGTGCAGTCCCAGAAAGTGTAGCGCCAGCACCCATTCCGCTTCCATGCAGGCGTTGGTCTGCAGCTTGCCGACCCAGTAGCCGTCCGGATGCTGCGTCGAGACCGACCACGCGAACCCGTCGCGGATCGCGCCGCGCAATATGTCGTCCATGGCCTGGCCGGACAGCGGGGTTTCGACGTTCATGCTCGTCCCGGGCGTTTCCGTTGCGCCGGTTTTGGCGTCAGCGGATACCGCGTGTCAAGGGCGGCGCCTCCCGAACCGCTTCAGAACCTGCCCGACAAGCGCGACGAGTCCGCCGGCGGCGGCGAAAAACATTAGCCTGTTCCAGCCCGTCAGGAGTTGCGGTCTGGCCGCAAACCTCGCGATGACGAGCATGATCGACGTGCCGGCGCTGGCCAACTGATCCCAACTGGCTTTCGCTACCACCAGGTGGCGAACCTTGGCGTGGGAACTCCGGTTTCTGGCGCGAGGCCGGTGAGCCAGCGCGCGCTCCGGCACATGCCAGAGAAAATGCCAGGAGCTGAGGCAGATGCCGGTCCAGATGGAGACGGACGTGAAGATCCAGCCCTTGTCGATGTAACCGCCGCGCGCACCGGCAAATCCCATCAGGCACAGCGCCGTTACCGGAACGCCCGCGAGAAGGAAGCGGGCCAGATAGCGCAGGCCTTTGTCGAACTCACGGATGAAGATCTCGCGCTCGCCCGCAGTCACCTTCCGGGCCGCGCCGCGCATATTCTTGCGATAGAGAAATGCCTCGCCGTCCGGCTGAAATTGCTCGGCAAATACGTGGCGGGAGCGGTCGAAAAAACGGTCGATGAACATAAGGCGATCATGCAGCGGCGCCGGCGCTCGAACAAGCGCCGCCCGGAAGATTTTGAACGTTGAGCGCCTCGAAAAACTGCTACCTTGCTGACGGATTTCACTAAAAGGGGGAGACCTTTCATGCCGCGTTTCGTTCTCATCGGGCTCTGCGAGCCGCCCAGCGCCGACAAGCAGGCGCAGTTCGACGAATGGTTCGTCGACCAGCACATCGAGGACACGGCCCATTGCCCGAACTTCGTGCGCGGCAGCGTGTTCAAGCTGGCGGGTGCCCATCTGGGCAGCGAGACCGTGTCCGGCTACCTGTCGCTCTACGAGGTCGAGGCGCCCAGCTATGAAGAGGCCGAGCGCGTCCTCAACGAGTGGCAGCGCGACCCAAAGGCATGGGAAGGCCGCCAGAAGCATCTGGACACGGCGGAAAAGTTCGATGGCATGCCCCTCGCCGTCAAGGGTTCGGGCTGGTACGAGCTGATCAAGTCGTTCGACGGACCGGCGGCGAAGAAATAAACCGACCCTATTCGGCTGGCGTTCCGAACAGCACGGCCATCAGGCCCAGGAACGCCAGCCCCAGATAGAGGCCGGCGCGGCCGTGCCGGCCGGTGCGCCGTGCCGCCAGCGCGGCGATCAGGCTCTGCAGGGCGTAGTAGAGCGCGAAGGCCCGCGAGGCATAGCTGATGATCTCGAACACATTGGCAGTCCAGGTCAGCAGCAGGCCCACCGCCACCAGCAAGCTGTAGGCCCCGCGCGCCGGGATGCGTCCGCGGCTGAGTTCCTCGACCAGGCCGCCGGAGCCGTTGGTGTCCGCCACCGCCGCGCTGAGCTGGGCGGCGAGCGCGGCGACGACCAGCATGGCCGGCAGGACCGGCGCCACCACCCGCATCATGTCGATGATGGCGGTTTCCGTCAGCGCCACGCCATTGGCGCGGAAGACGAAGGCGATCAGCAGGATGTAGGCCATGTAGATCGCGGCCGACAGCCACTGGGCCAGCTTCATGGAACGGATGCGCGTGGCTGCGTCGTAGTGATCCCGCAGATAGCGCGACGTTTCGAAACCCTGCACGGTGATCAGCAGGCCGAAGGCGAGGGTGACGCTGGCGACAGGCGTCAGTGTTGGCGGCGCGAAGACCAGGCTTGCGCCGGTGGCGCGGTCATGGAAATACCAGCAGAGGCCAACCAATAATCCGGCGATAATCGCCAGCTTGATGCCGACCGACACCTGCTCAAGGCGCTCCAGCGCCGAGAATCCGCGCAACCATCCCACGGCCAGGATCAACAGCAGCATGGCGCTGGTCAGCAGCCGGGCATAGCGGGTGTCGTCGAACGGCGTGAGGCTGACGCCGAACGAGCCGAACAGGTTGAGGTAATAGGCAACCGAAATAAAATAGGCGACCGCGAGCACCCATGACGCCGCGTCTTCGATCTCGGTCTCGGTTCTGGGGCGCGCGGCCCCCTCGGCGTCGAGCCGGCTGATGTTGAACCGGATTGCCGAGCCGAAGAGATAGGCGACGAGGCAAAGCAGCGCCATGACCAGCGGCGCCAGATAACCATAGGAGACGTTGAGGATCGGCCCCAGCACCAGAAAGCCGCTGCCAATGATCGATGCAAGCGGCGTTATCGTCGCCCGCCACATCCGCGAACGGGCCAGCCGGGGCATCAGCAGGAGTCCCGCGACCCCGGCAGTCACCAATGCGATGAGCGCGTTTTCCATCCCGGCCTACCGGCAAAGCCCCTGATTGCAGGGCAACAGGGCCCGCTGCTTCCCGAAGGATCAGGGGACCATTTCCGGCATCATTGCAAATACGTGCGGGACGTTCCAACCAGGAAAAATTCGGCTTCGGCCATGCTCAGGGTCCGTTCAGCGGCCGGCCCAGCCGGCGATCTCGCGGCCGATCAGCCCGTCGAGCAGCGCGACGGCGGGCGGCGTATCGTTGAGGCAGGGGATATAGCTGAACTGCTCGCCGCCTGCTTCCAGAAAGGTCTCGCGGCCGCGTTCGGCCATTTCCTCCAGTGTTTCCAGGCAATCGGCGAGGAAGGCGGGCGCGATCACCGCCACCTTCTTCACACCTTCACCGGGGAGCGCGGCCAGCACCAAGTCGGTATAGGGTCGGAGCCATTCCATGGCGCCGAAGCGGGACTGGAAGGTCATGCGCAGCCGGTCCTCACCCCAGCCCAGGCGCTCGCGCAGGCGCTGCGTCGTCAGCAGGCACTGATCGTAATAGGGATCGCCCTCGTCGACATATTTTTGCGGCAGGCCGTGATAGGAGGCGATGATGACATCCGGCGGCGAGGACAACGCGGCGACATGGTCCTCGATGGACCGGGCCAGCCCCTCGATATAGGTTCGGTCTTCCGGGAACGCCGCGGCGGTGCGCAATTCTGGCTGCCAGTCCAGGGCGCGAAGGCCGGCGGTGACGGCGTCATAGGCCGATGCCGTCGTGGTGCCGCTGTATTGCGGATAGAGCGCGATGGCCAGGATCCTCGTGCATCCCCGGGCTCGCAGGCTTTCCAGCTTGTCGCGCACCGATGGCGTGCCGTAGCGCATGGCCCAGTCGACGACGACATCGTTGCGCGTCTGGCCGGCGCGGGCGGCGACCGCCTCGGTCAAGGTGCGGGTAAAGTGGCGCAGCGGCGAGCCGTCGGCATCGTCGCGCCAGATCAGCTGGTAGGCCTTGGCGGCTTTCCTCGGCCGGAACGGTAGGATGAACAGGTTGAGAATGGGCTGCCAGATCAGCGGGTTGGTGGTGATCACCCGCCGGTCGCTGAGAAACTCGCGCAGATACCGCCGCACGGCCTGCGGCGTCGGCGCGTCGGGTGTGCCCAGATTGATGAGCAGCACACCGACGGTTGAATCGGTCTGGGTCATGGCTCCTGTACGGCTGGCATGCCGCTCCGGTTCAGCCGATGCGGCACAGCTGCTTGCCCAAATTCTGGCCGTTGAACAGCCGCATCAGCGTGGCGGGCACGTTGTCGAAGCCTTCCTGTACATCAGCGGCGAAGCGAATCCGGCCGTCCCGGGTCCAGTCGGCCAGCCGGGTCCAGGCTTCGCCGAAGCGGGCGCTGAACTGACCGAGCAGGAATCCGCTCATGGTCGACGGGTTGTTGACGATGCGCATGTAGTTGCGCGGCCCCGGCCATTCGCCGTCGGCCACGTTGTAGCCCGAGATGCCGCCGCAGATGACGATGCGGCTGCCGAGGGCAATGTTGTCGAGCGCCGCCTCGAGGATTGCGCCGCCCACATTGTCGTAGAACACGTTGATGCCGGTCGGGCACAGGCGCTTGAGCTGGGCCGAGACGTCGTCGGTCTTGTAGTCGACGGCCGCATCGAAGCCCGCGTCCCCGGTCAGCCAGCGGCACTTATCCGCGCCGCCGGCGATGCCGATCACCCGGCAGCCTGAGATGCGCGCGATCTGGCCGGCAATGGAGCCGGTCGCGCCCGCGGCGCCCGAGACCACGACCGTGTCGCCAGCCCGGGGTCTGCCCACGTCCAGCATTCCGAAATAGGCGGTCAGGCCGGTGATGCCGAGGACCGACAGCGCCATCTCCTCGGTCACGCCGGTGGGCAGCTTCTTCACCGGCAGCAACTCGCCCGCCACGTCGACGACGGCATATTGCTGCCAGCCGAAGAAGCCGGTCACCCGGTCGCCGGGCTGGAAGTCCGGATGACGCGAGGCGATCACCTCACCCGCGCCCTGGGATCGCATGACGCCGTTCAGTTTGACGTTGGAGCCCTGCCCCGGCACTTCGCGCACCCAGCCGCGCATGGCCGGTTCGTAGGCGATGTGGGTGACGCGGACGGCGACCTGTCCGTGCTTCGGCTCGGCCAGCTCGGCCGTGGCCTGCACGAAATTGGCCTCCGAGATCGCAGTCTCGGGACGGCTGGCGAGCAGCCATTGGCGGTTCTGGGTCACGGCGCCTGCCTCAACCGACACGGTTGAGTTGCTTGCCCAGGTTCTGGCCGTGGAACAGACGCAGGAACGTGGACGGCACATTCTCGAAGCCGTCCTGCACGTCGACGGCGAATTTCAGCTTGCCGTCACGCACCCAGGCGCCCAGCTCGGCCGACGCCTCGCCGAACCGCTTCGAATATTGGCCGAGCAGGAATCCCGCCATGCTGGAGGATTTCAGGATCAGCGCCATGTAATTCTTCGGCGGTTGCGGCACCGAGCCGGTGTTGTAGCCCGAGATGGCGCCGCACAGGGTGATGCGCGCGCCCACCGCCAAATTGTCCAGCGCGGCTTCGAGAATCTCGCCGCCCACATTATCGTAGAACACGTTGATGCCGTCGGGCGCCAGCTCGCGCAGGCGCTTGCGGACGTTCTCGGACTTGTAGTCGATGGCCGCGTCGAAGCCGGCAGTCTCGGTCAGCCACGTGCATTTGTCGGGGCCTCCGGCGATGCCGATGACCTTGCACCCTTTGATTTTCGCGATCTGGCCGGCGATGGAGCCGGTGGCGCCCGCCGCGCCCGACACGGCGACCGTATCGCCCGGCTGGGGTTTGCCCACATCAAGCATGCCGAAATAGGCGGTCAGGCCGGTAATGCCGAGCACGCTCAAGGCCATTTCCTCGGTCACGCCCGGCGCGAGCTTCTGCACCGGCAGCAACGCGCCCTTGGCGTCGACCACAGCATATTCCTGCCAGCCGAACATGCCCGAGACCTTGTCGCCCGGCTGGAAGTCGCGATGGCGGGACTGGATCACCTCGCCTGCCGCCATCGACCGCATAACGCCGCCGATCGGAATCGCGGCCATGTAGCCCGGATTGTCGGCCATCCAGCCGCGCATGGCCGGCTCGAACGCAATATAGGTGATCTTGACCAGGATCTGGCCGTCGCCCGGATCGGGCACCGGCGCCTCGGCCAGTTTGAAATTGTCGGGGCTGACCATGGCGGACGGCCGGCTCGCCAGGGTCCATTGCCGATTGACCAGATTGCTCATGACATCCTCCCGTTGTGTTCGGGTAGGACCATATCAGAGCCGGCCGCGAGGAACAGCCGTTTGACGCGTCGGCGTCAGACCGACCGTCTTCGCCGGTCCCTGGCGCCGGGACGTCGGCCCGCGCCGATTACCCGTAGAACAGTGCCCTGAACCCGCCCCGGTCGAACTGCTGCCAGCCGTCCTCGGGCAGCGCCAGCCGATCAGCGACGGCGTAGAGCACCAGCGGATTGAAGCCGAGCCCGGTGTGGCTGCCGACCACCTGGATGTTGTCGGTATCGGGACCGGGCTCCTCGGAGCAGACCTGCCACGCGGCAACGCCGTCGGTTTTCGAGAAAATCGCCGTGCACGGCACCGGCGGACGCGAACGGTGCACGGCGCGGATGTGCTCGGGTGCATGGCCGATCATGTCGCCGGACAGCACTTCATACAGCTCGGCGATCTCCCTGTTGGTGCCACCCTGTCCGGCGCTGCCGAACGGACTGCCCATGGTGATCACCTGGCGGATAGCGTCGGGAATATCGCGGGCGATCTGCCGGGCGAAGATGCCGCCCAGGCTCCAGCCGACAAGGCTGACCTTGCGTTCATAACGGGCGGCGAGGTGATTGGCGCGCTCGACCATGCGCTCCTCGATGTCGCCGCGCGGGCCGACATTGCGCCCCAGCGCCCAGGGATGTACCGCGTAGCCCAGCGCCTGCAGATAGGTGCGGAGCACGGCCGTCGAGGTATCGGTGCCCATGAAGCCGGGAATCACCATGACGGGATGGCCGTCGCCGCGCGGCGCCTGCCCCAGGCAGGGCGCCGCGAAGGGCAGCAGGCCCATCTCCATCATGGCCCGGGCAGGCTCGAGCATGGACCATATTGCAGGAGGTGGGTCGTAGTGCCGTGCGCCCAGCGTCACATGCGCATCCGCATTCATATTGTTTCCTCGCCGTTGCGCCCATTCACTGGGCGTCTCTCCCAAGGGCACCACTATACCTAGTTAAAGGGCTTCGTCACCAATCAGTAACATATCTGGGTCGAAGTGGTTCAAAGGCGAACTCGACGATTTGTGCGAGCACGCTTGCTTTTTGCGGTTGCAAAATAAACCCTGGCAGATATATTGCAGTGCAACAAGGACGGGATAATCCCGCAACACCGATAACTGGCAGCTTACCGAGTTAGGAGATCACCATGTCGCAGACCAATCCGTTCGCCGATGTGTTCGAGAACTGGACCAAGGGCTTTTCGCAGTTCACGGGCGCCGTCCCGGGCATGAACGTCGATGGCCTGATGAAGGCCGGCCAGGCGAATATCGCCGCCCTGACCGAAGCCAACCGCATCGCGCTGGAAGGCCTGCAGGCCGTCGCCAAGCGTCAGCAGGAAATGGCTGTCGAAGCGTTCGGCGAATTCCAGGAAACCGCCAAGACCATCGGCGCCGGCAAGGGTGCCGAAGTCTTCGCCAAGCCCGTCGAACTGGCCCGTGGCAGCTTCGAGAAGTCGGTCGCGAACATGAAGGAACTGGCCGAGCTGGCCGGCAAGTCGCAGACCGAGGCGTGGGGCATCATCGGCCGCCGCGTTCAGGAAAGCATTTCCGAAGTGCAGACCTCCACCAAGAAGTAATACCGGTGCACGTAGCCGCCGGCGCATGGGCCTAGACTCGTGCGCTGGGCGGCTCGCATGCGCCCCTTATGGCGGCGACATCGGCAGCCGGCATCCGGACTGCCCGATTCCCCGGGGAACGCTCCCCTGGCTGTCAGGCTGACGCCGTCTGCGCCTCGATCCGCGCCAGGCTGGCGCGGTAGTGCTTCAGGCCCAGGATCAGCAGGATCACCCCGAACGGGATGCCGATGCAGTTGATCAGCGCCAGCGCCTCGCCCAGCATCTGCTCGTTACGGAAAACGTAGGTGGTGAGAAATCCCACCATCGTGCTGCCCAGGCTGATCCCCACCACACTCGACAGGAACACATAGAGCGCGCCGATCTTGGCGCGCATCTGGTTGGGCGTGATCGACAGCAGGGACGCGCCCGCCAGGCCCGCCGGGACCGCGCCCATGAACTGGCACGGACCGAGCAGGAACACCGCCCAGTCCAGGGTCGGCGACCACAGGAAAGTCAGGGCGGCGACCGGTCCCAGCGGCGCAGTGCAGATCAGGCTGGCGCGAAGCATGGCGTCGGCATGACCCCGGCGCGCCAGATATCCGGCGAACCATCCCCCGAAGAATGTCCCCGAGGTGCCGCAGATCAGCAGCACCACGCCATACCAGTACCCGGCATGAATCTGGGTGGTGCCGAACTCGCGCACCAGATGCTGCACGACCCAGCCGAAATTGGCGTAGGCCACCAGAACCATGGTGGTGAAGGCGACGAGAATATGGGTGAACGTGCGGCCGTGGGATCGCAGGTGGCGGAAGAACTCGCCCATCTGGGCAGCGCCGCCGACCGCCTCCTCGCTGCGGATTCGGCCGCGGCGGAACGGCTCGCGAATGGTCAGGATCAGCACGGTCAGCAGCAAGCCGGGCAGGCCGACGCAGATGAAGGCGAGTTGCCACGGCCGCACTTCGCCCAGCAGCCAGACTTCGGTGATGCCGACGGTATTGATCGCGCCAAGCAGCGTGGCGCCCAGCATCAGCGCCAGGCCGATACCCGTGAGATTGCCCATGGTGAAGACGCTCATGGCCATGGCCAGCTTCTGCCGGGGAAAGTAGTCGCTGATGATCGAATAGGCCGATGGGCCCAGCGTCGCCTCGCCCACGCCGACGGTGATGCGGGCGACGAACAGATGGACAAAGTTCCCGGCGAGGCCGCAGGCGGCGGTGGCGAGGCTCCAGAACGTGACGCCCAGGGCGATGATATTGCGCCGGTTGAGCTGGTCCGCAGCCAGCGCGATGGGTACCGACATCAGCGCATAGAAGATGCCGAAGGGCGGACCCTGCAGCAGGCCGATCTCGAAATCGTTGAGACCCAGATCGGCTTTGATGTCGCTGACCATGATGGCGATGATCTGCCGATCGAGGAACGACACGATCGAGGCGATGAACAGGATGATGACCACATACCAGGCATAGGCCGGGTTAGGCCATGACGGCTCCGGCGGCCGGGCGGTGGGGGGTGCCTGCATGGGGGGCCTTCGGTTTGGCGGACGGTGCCGGAACGGCCCGCCCTTTTACTCGAGTTTGACCGAGCGGAAAAGTGGCTGGAGCCGTTGCCGGTCTCGTGGCCCCAAAAACAAGAACGGGCGCCGAAGCGCCCGTCCAGGTCGAGAATAATGCGGCGTCTAGAAGTGGTAGGCCACTTCCAGGCCATAGGTCCGCGGGCGACCATAGATGGTCATGTTCCACAGGCCGGCCACCGAGTTGGCGCCGATCCGCTTGTATTCGTTCAGGATGTTCTTCACGAACGCCGTCACGCGGTAACGGGAGTCGCGATCTTCCCAGGTGGCCGAGAAGTCCCACAGGAACCGGCTCTCCATCTGGGTGTTGAGCGAGTTGAACACCGAGGTTTCGGCGGTCGACTGGTAGTTGCCCGTCGTGTTCAGGGCCAGATGGCCACTGTCGGCGAGATCGATGTCATAGGTGATCGAGCCACCGATCTTCCACTTCGGCGAATACGGCACCTTCAGGTGCCTCAGGTCTTCGTTGATGAACCAGCCATTGGCCAGCGTGTAGCCGGTGTACAGACCGTCGCCGTTCCGGTCGAGCAGGAACTGCTTGTACTTGTGGTCCATGTAGGCGGCCGAGAGGTCGATGTGCAACGCGTCGGTGGGCTGCCAGTTGATTTCAGCCTCGACGCCGATGTTGCGCGACTTGCCGGCGTTCACGTTGATGGTTTCCTGGGTGGTGTTGCCGGCCACGTCGGTGTAGGGCACCACCTGCGAGCGGATCAGGTCGCTGTACTGGGTGTAGAACACCGAGATGTTGGTCTGCAGCGAGTTGTCCAGCCAGCGGGCCTTCAGGCCCAGTTCCGCGTTCCAGTTCTTTTCGGGCTGGAAGGGAATGCAGGTTGTGGGGCTGGAGCAGGTCTCGGTGTAGCCGCCCGAGATGAAGCCGGTCGCGTAGCTGGCATAGACCATGGCTTCGTCGGTGACCTTGTAATCCACCACGGCGCGCCAGGTGATCCGGTCCCAATTGTCCTTGGTGTTGACGACCAGGCCGTACTGCTCGTCGGGAAGCGGGAGGACCCGGGGGTCGATGTCGACAGGCTCCAGACCACCACGCGAGATGACGTTGGAGCGGATGTCGCGGCAGGCGCCGTTGACGTCCGTCGACATGTGCTCGAACGGCGTGTACTGGTTGCACAGGCCGCCTGCATTGGCGCGGCGGAAGAAGCTCTTCTCGTCGAGCGTCCAGCGGACGCCGGCGGTGAAGCGCAGGCGATCGGTGACGTCATAGCTGCCGTCGAAATAGACCGCGTATGTGGTCCGGTCCTGGCTGGCGCCGCCCGTGGCGGGATCGGTCAGATAGGACAGGTCGAGATTGATGAAGCCGCGGTCGTCCAGGAACGGATTGCCGTTGATCGGCCGGCCGTAATAGTCATCGGTCTTCGGCAGCAGGCCGGACAGGCCCACGGTCGAGAACGCCCGCATGTCGACGTTGTCTTCCTGATAGGTGGCGCCGGCGACGAAGTTGAACGGACCGTCGAAATGGGTGGCGGCGCGCAACTCGACCTGGATCTGCTCGCGCTCCAGGTTGCGGCTGGCGTCGAACAGGCTGTTGAAGGGCTCGCCCGGATAGGTGCTGGGCAGGATTTCCTTCTGCTCGCGATAGGCGGTGATCAGCTTGAAGTCGACGTCCTCGAGCTTCAGGGTCTGCTGCAGGTTGTAGCCCATCACCTTGACGTCATGGCCCGACGGGATGCAAAGCCCCTTGGTGTTGTTGTCGAGGCACTGGTTGTCGATGGCCGACACCCACTTGCCCGGCTGGTTCACATCACGGCCATCGAAGCCCAGCAGCGGCATTAGCATGGATTGCGGGCCGCCATCCGGATCGATGGCGCCGATGGCCGGCGAATCGTTCTCGCTGACCACGGACTCCGAATTGTCCCGCAGCATTTCCACGATCAGGTAGGCTTCGTAATTGTCGGTCGGCGTGAACAGCACCTTGAACTTGCCGGCGAACACTTCGGTGCCGTTGGCACGGCCACCCGCCGCGCGGCCGCTGGTGCCGGGCAGCGCGAACAGTTCCGGCGGGAGCTGCGACGGCGACAAACCGAACAGGCCATAGAACGGCACGTTGTTCGGCCAGCCGCTGGCGTCCTTGGTGTTGCTGTAATAGCCGTCGTCGTAGTCGTAGATGGCGGTCATGCGGATCGCCAGCTTGTCCTCGACCACCGGCACGTTCACGGCGACCTTGCCCTTGCCGATCTTGCCGTTGTTGCTGTCGAACATGCCGATCTGGAATTCGATGTCGCCGGTGAATTCGTTCATCTCCGGACGCTTGGTGATGATCGAGATCGCGCCGCCGGTGGCATTCTTGCCGAACAGGGTGCCCTGCGGACCGCGGTAGACCTCGACCCGTTCCACGTCGAACAGTTCGACGAACTGGGCCTGCACGTTGTTGAGGCCAAACTCGTCGACCAGGATGGCGACGGAACTGTCCTGGGTCACCAGGATGCCGTTCTGGCCGGTGCCGCGGATACCGCCCGAGACAGCGCGGAAGCCGGCCATCTGGCCAAGCGCCACACCGGCCGACATGTCCGATACCGCGAGAATATCGTTACGGAAGGTCTGCGCCAGGGCGGTTTCCGTGATCGCCGTGATGGCGATCGGCACTTCCTGGACGGATTCTTCGCGCTTGGTGCCCGACACGGTGACGGACTCGAGGCCCTTCGCCATCGGCGCGCCAACGTTGGCGACAGGCGGCGGGACATTGTCCTGCGCGAATGCCGGTCCGGCAAGCATCCCTACGCCCATGGCCACGGCCATGGCGTAAGTGCTCGCCCTTGTTCTGATGTCCCTCATGGAACCTCCCCAAATGTTTGTTACAGCGTTCCGGCTTGTGCCGGTCCTTGATTTCGTTTTCCGTGGAGAATCCCAGCAGCGGCAGCGCGTAAAAGTATCCAGTTCAGATGCTTTTTTAGCCCCTGTCTTCCGGCTAGTTTACGCGCAATCCGGGCCCTTCGGCTGCCCCACGCCCTATGGACGTCTGTTGAGTTTCCCCACTTCCATTGGCTCACGCACCAAAAAAATCAGCCTGTGCGGTTACCAATCGATCTGACGATAATTCAAATCGCGGCGGGCGTCACCTCAAAAATCAAGCGTGATTGTATGATGCCGACGAGCGGAAAAGAAAGCGGGCGCCGAAGCGCCCGCCGGTAGCAAAGCAAAGGATGCGGCGTCTAGAAGTGGTAGGCCACTTCCAGGCCATAGGTCCGCGGGCGACCATAGATGGTCATGTTCCACAGGCCGGCCACCGAGTTGGCGCCGATCCGCTTGTATTCGTTCAGGATGTTCTTCACGAACGCCGTCACGCGGTAACGGGAGTCGCGATCTTCCCAGGTGGCCGAGAAGTCCCACAGGAACCGGCTCTCCATCTGGGTGTTGAGCGAGTTGAACACCGAGGTTTCGGCGGTCGACTGGTAGTTGCCCGTCGTGTTCAGGGCCAGATGGCCACTGTCGGCGAGATCGATGTCATAGGTGATCGAGCCACCGATCTTCCACTTCGGCGAATACGGCACCTTCAGGTGCCTCAGGTCTTCGTTGATGAACCAGCCATTGGCCAGCGTGTAGCCGGTGTACAGACCGTCGCCGTTCCGGTCGAGCAGGAACTGCTTGTACTTGTGGTCCATGTAGGCGGCCGAGAGGTCGATGTGCAACGCGTCGGTGGGCTGCCAGTTGATTTCAGCCTCGACGCCGATGTTGCGCGACTTGCCGGCGTTCACGTTGATGGTTTCCTGGGTGGTGTTGCCGGCCACGTCGGTGTAGGGCACCACCTGCGAGCGGATCAGGTCGCTGTACTGGGTGTAGAACACCGAGATGTTGGTCTGCAGCGAGTTGTCCAGCCAGCGGGCCTTCAGGCCCAGTTCCGCGTTCCAGTTCTTTTCGGGCTGGAAGGGAATGCAGGTTGTGGGGCTGGAGCAGGTCTCGGTGTAGCCGCCCGAGATGAAGCCGGTCGCGTAGCTGGCATAGACCATGGCTTCGTCGGTGACCTTGTAATCCACCACGGCGCGCCAGGTGATCCGGTCCCAATTGTCCTTGGTGTTGACGACCAGGCCGTACTGCTCGTCGGGAAGCGGGAGGACCCGGGGGTCGATGTCGACAGGCTCCAGACCACCACGCGAGATGACGTTGGAGCGGATGTCGCGGCAGGCGCCGTTGACGTCCGTCGACATGTGCTCGAACGGCGTGTACTGGTTGCACAGGCCGCCTGCATTGGCGCGGCGGAAGAAGCTCTTCTCGTCGAGCGTCCAGCGGACGCCGGCGGTGAAGCGCAGGCGATCGGTGACGTCATAGCTGCCGTCGAAATAGACCGCGTATGTGGTCCGGTCCTGGCTGGCGCCGCCCGTGGCGGGATCGGTCAGATAGGACAGGTCGAGATTGATGAAGCCGCGGTCGTCCAGGAACGGATTGCCGTTGATCGGCCGGCCGTAATAGTCATCGGTCTTCGGCAGCAGGCCGGACAGGCCCACGGTCGAGAACGCCCGCATGTCGACGTTGTCTTCCTGATAGGTGGCGCCGGCGACGAAGTTGAACGGACCGTCGAAATGGGTGGCGGCGCGCAACTCGACCTGGATCTGCTCGCGCTCCAGGTTGCGGCTGGCGTCGAACAGGCTGTTGAAGGGCTCGCCCGGATAGGTGCTGGGCAGGATTTCCTTCTGCTCGCGATAGGCGGTGATCAGCTTGAAGTCGACGTCCTCGAGCTTCAGGGTCTGCTGCAGGTTGTAGCCCATCACCTTGACGTCATGGCCCGACGGGATGCAAAGCCCCTTGGTGTTGTTGTCGAGGCACTGGTTGTCGATGGCCGACACCCACTTGCCCGGCTGGTTCACATCACGGCCATCGAAGCCCAGCAGCGGCATTAGCATGGATTGCGGGCCGCCATCCGGATCGATGGCGCCGATGGCCGGCGAATCGTTCTCGCTGACCACGGACTCCGAATTGTCCCGCAGCATTTCCACGATCAGGTAGGCTTCGTAATTGTCGGTCGGCGTGAACAGCACCTTGAACTTGCCGGCGAACACTTCGGTGCCGTTGGCACGGCCACCCGCCGCGCGGCCGCTGGTGCCGGGCAGCGCGAACAGTTCCGGCGGGAGCTGCGACGGCGACAAACCGAACAGGCCATAGAACGGCACGTTGTTCGGCCAGCCGCTGGCGTCCTTGGTGTTGCTGTAATAGCCGTCGTCGTAGTCGTAGATGGCGGTCATGCGGATCGCCAGCTTGTCCTCGACCACCGGCACGTTCACGGCGACCTTGCCCTTGCCGATCTTGCCGTTGTTGCTGTCGAACATGCCGATCTGGAATTCGATGTCGCCGGTGAATTCGTTCATCTCCGGACGCTTGGTGATGATCGAGATCGCGCCGCCGGTGGCATTCTTGCCGAACAGGGTGCCCTGCGGACCGCGGTAGACCTCGACCCGTTCCACGTCGAACAGTTCGACGAACTGGGCCTGCACGTTGTTGAGGCCAAACTCGTCGACCAGGATGGCGACGGAACTGTCCTGGGTCACCAGGATGCCGTTCTGGCCGGTGCCGCGGATACCGCCCGAGACAGCGCGGAAGCCGGCCATCTGGCCAAGCGCCACACCGGCCGACATGTCCGATACCGCGAGAATATCGTTACGGAAGGTCTGCGCCAGGGCGGTTTCCGTGATCGCCGTGATGGCGATCGGCACTTCCTGGACGGATTCTTCGCGCTTGGTGCCCGACACGGTGACGGACTCGAGGCGCTTGGCCATCGGCGCGCCGGCAGGCGCCGCCGCGGCAGGACCGGGCGGAGGGTTCTGCGCCAGGGCCGGCGCGGCAATCAAGGGTGCGCCCATGGCCACGGCCAAGGCGCACACGCTTATGGTGTGTCTGATTGAAAGCTTCATTCGGATTCTCCCCCCGATACGCTTTGTGACACTGGCGGCTTCCGGACTCTCTGCTCCGGTTACCCCCCAGTAAGCGGACGATACAAAGCAGACACTGCGGCGTCATCAACAAAGATCAGACATGAATGTATTTTTTCTGTTTTCCGCCTTTCGTGCTCTTTATGCAACACCCCCAGACATCTTCGAGCCTAAAACCACTGATGACCCAAGGGGTATCCTGTGTTTTCCGGAACCATGCAAACTCGCACCTCATTTGCGGAAACATCACATTAAAACAGTCCCTAATGTTCTTTTCTTTCGTCTCTCTAGGTCACGAAAAAAGGGCGGACGCCGAAGCGCCCGCCCTAAAGTGTCAGTCGGATTCGTAAGGCGCGGCGTCGCCGCCGCACCCTTCGAACGGCTTAGAACTTGACGCCGAATTCAGCGCCGAATTCACGCGGACGGCCCCACATGGTGAAGTTCCACAGGCCGGCCACCGAATTGGCGCCTGTGCGATACCGCTCGTCGAGGATGTTCTTGACGTAGGCGGTCACGCGGTACCGTTCGTTGAGGTCGCGCCAGGTGACACTGGCGTCCCACAGGGTGCGGTCGCTGTACTGGGTGTACAGCGAGTTGAACACCGACGATTCGGATTCCGACGTGTAGTTGACGGAGGTGTTCCAGGTCAGCGTGCCCGCATTGCCGACCAGCATGTCGTAGGTCACGCCGGCGCTGACTTTCCAGCGCGGCGAGAACGGCACCGACAGGTCCGACAGATCCTGGCCGCCCAGCATGAACTCCAGGTACTTGTGGTCCATGAAGCCCACGGTGAAGTCGAACCGCAGATCGTTGGTCGGCACCCAGGTGGCTTCCAGCTCGACGCCCAGGTTGCGCGACTTGCCGGCGTTAATGTTGGTGGTTTCCTGGGTGGTCAGGCCGAACGGATCGGTGAACGGCACCACCTGCGAGCGCACCAGGTTGGAGTAGCGGGTGTAGTAGAACGAGAGGTTGGTCTGCAGGGTCTGGTCGAAGAACCGCGCCTTGATGCCGGTTTCGGCATTCCAGTTGGTTTCCGACTCATAAGGCGCGCAGGTGGTGATGCTGGAGCAGGTCTCGGTGAAACCGCCGGGGATGAAACCGGTCGAATAGCTGGCATAGACCATGGCGTCGTCCCAGGCCTGATAATCCAGCACCGCACGCCAGGTGAGCTTGTCCCAGTTGTCGTGGAAGGTGTTGTTGATGCCGAAGGCGCTGTCCGGCAGCGGCAGATTGTGCGGATCCGCATCGGCGATGGTGAAGCCGCCGCCCACGCGGGAGATGGTGTTCGAGCGCTTGTCGAGACAGACGCCGCCCACGGTCACCTGGTCGCGCGCCGGCGTATTGGCGGTGCACGGACCGCCCGCATTGGCCCGGCGGAAGAACGTCTTCTCGTCGAACGTGTAGCGGCCGCCCAGGGTGAAGCGGAGCCGGTCGGTGATGTCGTAATGGCCGTCGGCGTAGATCGCGTAGGTGTTACGCTTCTGGCGGGCGCCGGTCATGGTCGGGTCGTTGATGTAGTCGAGGTTCAGATTGATGAACCCGCGGTCGTCCAGGAACGGGTTGCCGTTGGCCGGGTTGCCCAGCGCCGTGTCGGTCTGGGGCAGCAGGCTCGAGAGGCCGACCGTCGAGTAGGCCAGCATGTCGGTCTTGTCGTAGGTGTAGACCAGGCCGGATACGAAGTTGAACGGACCGTCGAAGGTGGTCGATCCGCGCAGCTCGACCTGGACCGAGTTGCGGGTGGTGTTGCGCGAGCTGTCGAACAGCGACAGGAAGGCTTCGCCCGTATAGGTGTCCGGCAGGATTTCCGTGGTGTGGCGATAGGCCGTGATGAGCTTCAGGTTGAAGCTGTCATAGGTCAGCTGCTGCTGCAGATTGTAGGCCTCGACACTGACCCGGTGCCCCTTGGTCTGGCAAAACGCGCTGCCGCCGGGGCAGTTGTTCGTTGTGCCGGTGCTGTAGACGTCGGTCTGGCCCGTGGTGTGGATACCGTCGAAGCCCAGCCGCGCCAGCGTGAACACCGACGGATTGTTGCGCACGAAGGTGCCGTTGGAAAGACGCGTCACGCCCGAATCGATCTGGCCCAGTGCCGGCGTTTCGTTGACGCCGGGCACGGCCTCGGACCGGTCGCGCAGGAACTCGAAGATGAAATAGGCTTCGTAGTGATCGGTCGGCGTGAACAGCACCTTGAACTTCGAGGCGAAGGTATCGGTGCCGTTGAGGCGCTCGCCGCCACCCTTCTTGGCGGTGTTCAGCTCGGGCGGCAGCGGCGGATTGGCCGTCGGCAACCCATAGAGCGAATAGATCGGAATGTTGTCGGGAAACGCACTGGCGGCCTTGTCGTTGCGGAAAAAGCCGTCATCGTAGTCGTAGAGAGCGGTAAAGCGGAACGCCAGCTTGTCGTCGACGACCGGAATGTTCAGGGCCAGCTTGCCCTTGCCGATCATGCCGCCGCCCTTGCTGTCGAACTTGCCGATCTGGCCCTCGATCGCACCGGAGAATTCGTTCATCTCCGGCCGCTTGGTGACGATGGAAATGGCGCCGCCGGTGGCCGACTTGCCGAACAGGGTGCCCTGCGGACCGCGATAGATCTCGACCCGATCGACGTCGAACATCTCGACGAACTGCGACTGGACGCTGGTCAGCGCGAAATCGTCGAGCAACAGCACGACCGAGCTGTCCTGGGTGGTCAGAATGCCGTTCTGGCCCGTGCCGCGGATACCGCCGGCGACCGCGCGGAAGCCCGGCACCTGGCCAAGCTGCACGCCAGGCGACAGGTCGGATACGGCCAGGATGTCGGTGCGGAAGGTATTGGCCAACTGCGACGCGGAAATCGCCGACAGGGCGATCGGCACGTCCTGCGCCAACTCATCGCGCTTGGTGCCCGAGACGGTCACCGATTCCAGCGAGCCGACAGACGCACGGTCAGGTGCGGCGGACGGAAGCGCGGCAGGCGCGTCGCTCTGGGCGAAAACCGGTGACCATGCACCCGCAATAGCCAATGCTATAGACGCGCACAGCGCGCGCCTTGATGAAGCACTCATTAAGGAACCCCCTTCGGTTCTGGTGGTTGTCGCGCCCGGTTGACCCGGGTCGCCTTGCTACGCGGCGGACAATAGTCGCGTGAAATCAATCACGTCACGCAAAACCGTTCACGCGTGACTTTTGAAAACGACAAACCTGAACCGTGTGGCGGCAAAGCAACAAATCGACAATCGGGCCTATTTGTTTCCGGCAGTGCGGCGCCCTCGCCGGCAGCCCGCAAGCACACCCGTTAACGCTTGACTTGGCGGTGCGCGCAGCCCCACACTCGCCACAACAATCACGCATGAAGGTTTCATGGGGCGACGGGAAGCGCCCTGGGGAGCCCCAGAAAAAACGGGGACGGCAGGCATGGCGACGATTCTGGCGCACATCCAGATCAGGCCGGGCAAGGAAGCCCGGTTCGAGGAATTGCAGGGCGCGCTGTGGCGCAGCACGCATGCGAACGAGCCGGACACCACCCGCTACGAGTTCTTCCGCGGCGAAAAGGAAGGCTGGTACTACGGCCTGCTGTCGTTCAAGGACTTTCAGGCTTTCCTGGTGCACCAGTCCAGTGATGCCCACGAGGAATTCGGCGGCCAGTTCGGCGACGTGGTGCAGGACATCCGTATCGAATGGGTCGACGCCATCGAGGGCGCCAACGCGCTTGCACCGACCGCGCCGCAGGACGCCCCGCCGGGCGCCAGCGACCTGGTCCGGAAATACAGCAAGGACTATGCGGTGCGCATGGCCGACTGGTGGAAAGCGCTGCGCAACTAGGGGATCAGGGGAGACAGGCCATGGCGACATTCTTCGCCCACATCAAGATTTTCGACGGCAAGGAAGCCGAGTTCGAGAAGGTCGCCCGGGAGCTGTGGAAAAACACCCACACGCTCGAAAAGGACGTGCTGCGCTACGAATATTTTCGGTCGCAGACGCCGGGCCACTATTACTGCCTGCTGTCGTTCAAGGATTTCAATTCCTTCATGGTCCACCAGACCAGCGATCACCATGAAGCGCCCGACTTCGGCGCGCTGCTCGAGAGCAACCGGCTGGAATGGCTCGACCCGGTCGACGGCGCCTCCGACCTGCCGGCGACCAATCCGCAACCGCTGCCGCCGGGCGCCAGCGAATTGGCCCGGCGCTATTCGCAGGACCACGGCGTGGTCATGCAGGACTGGTGGCTGAAGCTGCGCAACCGGTGAGGTGCGCCGCGGCCGAAGAGACAGCGAGGAAGCCATGAACCAGGAAAAAATCGACATTCGCCTGCTTGATCCGGCCAGTGTCGAGTGCCCCTATCACGACTACCAGCGGCTGCGCGAGGAAGCGCCGGTCTACCGGATGCCGGAGACCGGCTGGTACGTGGTCACGGCCTACGATCTGTGCCGCAAGGTGGCGAAGGACTGGGAGACGTTCTCGGATCAGCTCAGCGACTGGTCGCAGGAAACCCTGTGGAAGAACCCGGAAATCCCGGCGATCTTCGAGAACGAGGGCTGGCCCCGCGACCAGATCCTGTCGCGCGATCCACCGCTGCACGACATGTACCGGAGCCTGGTGGACGTCTCGTTCACCAAGAGCCGGATCGACGCCGTGGAGCCGTTCATCACCGGCCTGGTCAATGAGCTGATCGACAAGTTCATCGACAAGGGCGAGTGCGACTTCATCATGGATTTCGCCTACCCCCTGCCCATGCACGTCATCGCCGACCGGCTGGGCCTGCCGGCCGAGGACCTGCCCAGACTGAAATTCTGGTCCGAGGAATGGGTGCTGCCGCACGCCCACACCATGAGCGAGCAGCGCGAGGTGGAATGCGCCCGCAACATCGTCGAACTGCAGCGCTACCTGGCCGAAAAGTTCGAGGAAAAGCGGCTGAACCGCGACGACCGGATCATCAGCGACCTGGTGCACGGCAAGTTCAACGGCGAGCGCGACCTGACCACCCGCGAGATCATGTCCATGGTCGAGCAACTGCTCGTGGGCGGCAACGAAACCACCACCAACGCCATGTCGTCGGGCATGATGCTGCTGATCCAGAATCCGGACCAGTATGCGCTGGTCCAGGAAGACCCGAAGCTGATCAAGAACTTCGTCGAGGAAGTGCTGCGGGTCGAAAGCCCGACCCAGGGCATCTTCCGTGTCGCCGTGAAGGATGTTGAACTGGGCGGCGTGATGATCCCGCGCGGCTCCATGATCAACATGCGCTTCGGGGCCGCCAACCGCGATCCCAAGGTATTCGCCGAACCGGACCGGCTCGACGTCTGCCGCAAGAACGCCGGCGCGCATCTGGCCTTCAGCACGGCCGAGCATCATTGTGTGGGTGCGCCTTTGACCCGGCAGGAAATGAACATCGCCTTCAAGATCCTGTTCCAGCGGATGAAGAACTTCCGCTTCGCCGAGGGCAAGAACGACTTCCAGCACCAGGGCAATTTCATGGTGCGCGCCCTGAAGCACCTGCACGTCACTTTCGAGAAGCGTTGATCCCATGACCACACTCCGCAATGACAGCCGCAACCGCCAGCTCTTCATGACCCGGTTTCCCAAGGGCGAAGCCGGGCCCGGCGACTTCGAGGTGCGCGAGGCGCCGATGCCGGAGCCCAAGGATGGCGAGGTGCTGGTCGAGATCCAGTACCTGTCCGTCGACGCGGCGCTGCGGCTGATCATGCGCGACAGCAAGGACTTCCTGTTCCGGGTCCAGCCCGGCGACCTGGTGCGCGGCGGCGTGGCCGGCAAGGTGGTCGAATCCCGCAACCCCAAATTCAAGCAGGGCGACTATGTCACCGGCGGTCTGGGCGTACAGAATTATGCCGTCTCCGACGGCACCGGTCTCGAGAAGGTCGACACCTCCATCGCACCGCTCCCGCAATGGCTGGGCGGCATGGGCGTATCCGGCCTGACCGCCTATTTCGCCGTCACCGAGGAATGCAAGCCGGGCCCCGGCCACACCATGGTGGTGAACGGCGCGGCCGGCGCCGTCGGCTCCATCGCCGGGCAGATCGGCCGGATCATGGGCGCCAGGGTGATCGGCATCACCGGCAGCGATGAGAAGGCCCGCTGGCTGACCGACGAACTGGGGTTCGACGTGGCCATCAACTACAAGAAGGGCGACCTTTACGAGCAATTGGTGGAAGCCGCGCCCGACCGCATCAATTCGATCTTCGACAATGTGGGCGGCGATATCCTCAACGAGAGCCTGCGCTGGATTGCCCTGCGCGGCACGGTTCTGCTGTGCGGCTCGACGTCGCAATACACACAGGAAAAGATGGAAGGCCCCAGCAATTATATCTGGCTGGGCACCATGCGCGCCCGGATGCAGGGCTTCGTGGTCTACGACTATGCGGACAAATTCGCCGCCGCCCAGCAGCAACTCGCGGCCTGGGTAAAGGACGGCAAGCTGGTGATGCGGGAAAATATCGTCGACGGCGACGTTGGCGACTTTCCGGACGTATTCCAGCGGCTCTATCATGGCGAGAACCGGGGCAAGATGGTGATCCGCCTGCCGGCGGCGACCGCCTAGAAACAATCCACAGGGAAGTTGAAAGGAACAAACGGGATGGGTGCTCTCGATCTATTCAAGCTGGACGGCAAGGTTGCCGTCATCACGGGTGCGGGCAAGGGCATCGGCCGGGGCATCGCGCTCGCGCTGGCCGAAGCGGGCGCCGACATCGCCGTTGCCTCGCGCAGCAAGGACGAACTGGACCGGGTGGTCAAGGAAGTGCAGGAGCGCGGCCGCCGCGCCATCGCGGTGCCGACCGATGTGACCAAGATGGAATTCCTCGAGAACCTGGCCAAGCGCACCCAGGACGAACTGGGCGGTCTCGATATCTGGGTGAACAATGCCGGCGGCCTGCCCGACGGCATTCCGCGCTGGCTGACCCGCACGTCGGAAGAGCAGTTCATGGCGCAGATTGACCTGAACATCAAAGCGGTGTGGGCGGGCTGCGTGGTCGCGGCCAAGGCCATGGGCGACAAGGGCGGCGCCATCGTCAACATCTCGTCGCGCGCGGCCAAGGACATGGGCCCGAACCTGAAGAATGGTCCGTACGGCGCATCGAAGTCGGCAGTGAACAGCCTGACCGCCACCTTCTCGCGCGAATTGGCCCCGAAGATCCGCGTCAACGCGGTGGCGCCGGGCCCGATCCCGACCGAGAACTTCATCGATTCCATGAAGATGCACACGCCCGAGCGCGAGGCCGAGCTGAAGGAATATATCAAGCTCCCGCTCGAGCGCTGGGGCACGCCCGAGGACATCGGCGCCGCCGTACTCTACATGTCCTCGCCCGCGTCGGGCTGGGTGACCGGCCAGTGCCTCTATGTCACCGGCGGCTCCTGAGCCACGCATGCCTTCGGGCAGCTACGACTACATTCCGCAGGAACGCATCGTCTTCGGCCGCCCGTCGGCCGAGGCGATCGCGGCGGAAGCGGCGCGCCTGGGCAAGAATCGCCTGTTCATCGTCACCGCCAGGTCGCTGAACCGCAAAACGCCGGCCATCGCCGACCTGCGGGCGGCGCTGGGCGACCTCGTCGTCGGTCTCTATGACGACTGCATCGCGCACACGCCGCGCGAGACCGTGCTTGACTGCGCCGACGCGGTCCGCGCCGCGAACGCCGACCTGATCGTCACCATCGGCGGCGGCACCGCCATCGACATGGTCAAGACGGTGCAGATCTGCATCGCCGAGGACGTGCGCACCATCGAGGGCATGGACGCGTGGCATACACGGGTCAATCCGGACGGCACCTATGTCACGCCGAAGACGAAGCCGTCGACCGTGCGGCAGATCATCGTGCCGACGACCCTGTCGGGTGCCGAGTTCAGCACCATCGCCGGCGTCACCGACCTCAGGAAGCATTTCAAGGACGGCTTCGTCGGCACCAACTCGGCCGGCCAGGTCATCATCCTCGATCCGGCGATGACGGTGCACACGCCGGAATGGCTGTGGCTGTCGACCGGCATCCGCGGCTTCGATCACGCGGTCGAGGGCATCTGCTCGATCAAGGCCAATCCGTTCATCACCGGCTGCTGCCGCCAGGCGATCGAGATGTTCCGCGTCAACCTGCCGCGCACCAAGGCCGACCCGAACGACCTCGAGGCCCGTCTCGCCTGCCAGCAGGCCACCTGGATCGCCGGCCACGGCATCGACCGCGCGCCCTACGGCGCGTCCCACGGCATCGGCGGCGTGCTGGGCGGCATGAAGGAGGTGCCGCACGGCTATACCTCCTGCATCCTGCTGCCGCACGTGCTGCGCTACAACAAGCCGGTGACCGAAGAGGCGCAGCGCTATGTCGCGGCCGCCTTCGGCAAGCCCGAAGAAGACGCCGCCGACTTGGTGCACGATTTCATCGGCAGTCTCGGCCTGCCCCAGACGCTGCGCGACGTGGGCGTGAGCCGCGGCGATTTCGACGGCATCGCCAGCCGGAGCGTGGCCAGCATGTGGGTGCGCACCAACCCGCGCCCGTTGCCCGACGTGGAGTCGGTGAAAGCCATACTCGAAGCTGCCTATTGACTTGCGCCGTGCCCCGGGCACGCTGCGCCTCAAGAAACTCTCAGGGATCAGACGATGCTCACGCAGTTCGAACGGGAAGCCAACCTCTCCGACCTCATGGACTTCCAGGCGCGCACGCGCCCGGACGCAGAAATGCTGGTGTTCAACGACCGGCGCTACAGCTGGGGCGAGGGCGATAAAATCATCAACCGGGTGGCGAACGGCCTGATCGCGCTCGGCATCGGCCGGGGCGACAAGGTCGCCATCCTGGCCGACACCTCGGCCGAGTACTTCTTCACCTTCTGGGGGATCATCCGCGCCGGCGCCTGCGCCGTGCCGCTGTCCGGCATGGCGAGCGCCGAAAGCCTCGAGGCGATGATCGCCGACAGCGGCTCGAAAGCGTTGTTCGTGTCGAAGAAGACCATGGATCTGGTGGGCCAGATCGACACACGGCTCGCCACCATCGTGCCTGGCGGGCGCATCGCCTATGATTTCTCCGACGACCGCTGGACCGGCTTCGAGAACTGGATCGCCCAGTATCCCGGCACCAATCCGGGCGTCGAGATCGACAAGCTGGATGACTTCAACATCATCTATTCGTCGGGCACGACAGGTGTGCCCAAGGGCATCCTGCACGATCACCGCACCCGCATCTCCTACTGGGCGACGCGCGACGCGTTCGGCTATGGGCCGGACACGCGGCTGATCGTCTCGACGCCGCTCTATTCCAACACCACCCTGTTCGCATTGCTGCCGGCGCTGGCCTGGGGCGGCTGCACCATCCTGCTGCCGCGCTCGGACACCGAGAACTATCTGCGCCTCGCCGAGAAGGAGCGCGCCACCCACACCATGCAGGTGCCGGTGCAGTATCACCGGCTGCACGATCACCCGGATTTCGGCAAATACGACCTGTCGAGCTTCGTGTGGAAGTTCTGCACCTCGGCGCCGCTGCGGCCCAAGTTCAAGACCTGGCTGATCACCGACTGGCCGGGCGGCTTCACCGAGGTCTACGGCATGACCGAGGGCGGCGTGGGCTGTTTCCTCAACGCCCATGAACGGCCGGACAAGGTGCATACTGTCGGCTATGCCCGCGAGGGCACCGAAATCCGCGTGGTCGACGAGACCATGAAGGAAGTGCCCCGCGGCGAGACCGGCGAGTTGATCGGCTGGTCCGGCTTCATGATGTCCGGCTATTACAACAAGCCCGACAAGACGTCGGAATCCCGCTGGACCGACGCCGAGGGCCGCGTCTGGCAGCGCAGCGGCGACATGGGCAAGATGGACGAGGAAGGCTTCATCGTCCTGCTCGACCGCGCCAAGGACATGATCATCTCGGGCGGCTTCAACATCTACGCCGCCGACCTGGAGACCGAATTGCTGAAGCATCCGGCGGTGGATGATGCCGCCGTCATCGCCATCCCCAGCAACGAATGGGGCGAGAGCCCGCTGGGCCTTGTGGTGCTGAAGCCCGGCGCCAGGGCCACCGGCGAGGAAATCCGCACCTGGGCCAACGAGCGCCTTGGCAAGCTGCAGCGCCTGCACAAGGTCGAGCTGCGCGACGACCTGCCGCGCAGCACCATCGGCAAGCTGCTCAAGCGCGAGCTGCGCGAGCCCTATTGGGCGGGGATGGACACGCGGGTGGGGTAGACCTCAGTCCGCCTGAACCCGCGTCCCGCGCCGCACCAGGTGGTGGCGGGCGATTTTCCATTCGCCGTTGATGCGCTTCATCTGGGTTTCGTAGGTGGCCCACAAGGTCATCGTGGTGCTGGCCGCGTCCTTCAGATAGTGGGTGGCCTGCACGTCGGTGCGGCACTCGGCGGTGTCGCCGTCGATGGTGGCGAGCTGCGGGCCGAGCATGTGCTGGGTGGGTCCGAAGCGGCCCAGCGCCTCGACGACATAGGCGGTCCAGGCGTCGCCGCCGTCGTAGGTGACGTCGCCGAAGCCGGTGATCACCGCGTCGTCGGCGAAGCACGAGCGGTAGAGCGCCAGGTCGCGGTTGTCGCAGCCCTTGGCGTATTTCAGCATCACGTCCATCAGCGCCATGCGGTCGGCGACATATTGCGCGGTATCAGCCATGAATCTTCCCCTTGTGCACATGGTCCCTGCAACCGGAATGGCATGTTCCGGCCTGCAGTTCAACTCCGCCACCGCTTGACCCTCTGGTAACATCGTCCGCTGCTGTCTATCGTGCCCGTTTGGGGCAGCGACGAGGGGAGCCTTCCATGGCCTACAAAGTGATCCAGTGGTCGAGCGGCAATGTCGGCAAGCATGCCGCGCGCGCCGTCGCCGAGCGGGCCGACATGAAGCTGGTCGGCATGTATGTGTTCTCCGACGCCAAGGCCGGGCAGGACGCGGGCAAGGTCGCCGGCATCGGCAAGCTGGGCGTCAAGGCGACGAACGATGCCGAGAAGATCGTCGCCATGGATGCCGACGTGGTCATCCACACCGCGCTGCCATCGCTGGTCTATGGCGCCGATCCCATGGCCGACATCGACCTGTTCTGCCGGCTGCTGGCGTCGGGCAAGGACGTCATCACCACCGTCGGCTACATGTATCCGAAGGTGTACGGGCCGAAGCTGAACAAGCGGCTGGAAGAAGCCTGCCGCAAGGGCGGCTCGACGTTTCACTCCACCGGCCTCAACCCCGGCTGGCTGGGCGACCTGCTGCCCATGACGATGACCGCGCTGTCCAGGCGGGTCGACAAGATCTATGTCCGGGAAATCTCCAACTTCCAGCATTATCCGTCGCCCGAGATCATGTTCGACATGATGGGATTCTCGAAGACGCCAACCCAGTTCAAGAAGGATGCCGAGCGCTATTCCTTCTGGCTGTCCGGCCTGTTCCGCGAGAACATCCAGATGATCGCCGACGCCCTTGGGGTGAAGCTCGACGACATCAGGGAAAGCACCGTGCGCGAGCTGGCCGCGACCGATCTGGAGACGGCCTCGGGCACGGTCAGGAAGGGCACGGTCGCGGGCCAGCACTGGACATGGGCCGGTGTCGCCGGCGGCAACGACGTGATCGTCCACGAAACCGTCTGGCGCATTCATGAGAGCGTCGCGCCGGAATGGCCCACGGGCGACCATTCCGTGGCCATCGAGGGCGAGCCGCGCATGCATGTCAACTTCGACGCCCAGTGGATCAGCGACGGCCTGCAGGGCACGGCCATGCACGCGGTGAACGCGGTGCCCTATGTCTGCGACGCGCCCTCGGGCGTGAAGACATTTCTCGACCTGCCCTGGATCATCGGCAAGGGCACGGTGCAGGTGCCGAAGAAGGCCGCGAAGAAGAAAAAGAAGAAGTAACCCTAATCGCTGGCCGCGGCCTGGGGTGGTGGTTTCAACATGTCCTTCGGCATCTTCACCAGCAGCAGCAGCGGGAAGATGCAGATGGTGGCGACCATCACCAGCTGGAAGTCGGTGGTGAACGCCATCATCGCCGCCTGCCGGCCCAGTTCGATGTCGAGCGCCGCACGGCCGGCGGCCGTGCCCAGGTCCCAGATGTCGGGGCGCATGATCTCGAATGATTTATTCGACATCGTGTAGTGCTCGGCGAGCGTCGCGTGGTTGATTCCGGCGGCGCGCGACTGGAAGGCAAACACCACGGCGATGCCCATGCTGGAGCCGAAGCTGCGCATGGTGTTGGCAAAGGCCGCTGCCTCGGTGCGCAGCCGCGCCTCGAGCGTCGCATAGGAAATCAGGTTCAGCGACACGAATGTCATGCCGATGCCGACGCCCTGCACCACCCCCAGCCAGATGAACTCGCCCGAACTGGTGTAGAGATTGAAGCGTGACATTTCCCACAGCGAATAGACCGTCAGCAGCAGGCCGACGGCGATGAACCCGCGCGCGCTGTAGCCGCGCTGCGCCAGGCGGCCCACCACGGTCATGCCCAGCATCATGCCGAAGCCGCGCGGCGCGATCAGGAAGCCGGTGGTGAGCACCGGATAATGCATCAGGTTCTGGAGCATCACCGGCACCATGGCCATGGAGGTGTAGAGCACCATCGCCACGGCGAAATAGAAGATCGATCCGGCGACGAAATTCCGGTCCTTCAGCACCGCCCGGGTGATGAAGGGTTGCTTGGAAAACACCATGTGATGGAGGAACAGGAACAGGCCGATAAACGCCAGCGCCGCCCACATGAGGATCTCGTCGGACTCGAACCAGTCGGCGCGCTCGCCCCGGTCGAGCATGAGCTGGGATGCAAGGATGGCGAGCGCCAGCATGGCGTAGCCATAGCCCGAGAACTTGCGGGTTCGGTCGATGACGGTGTCGGCCGAAAACAGCGCCAGGCCCGCGAAGGCGGCGATGCCGAACGGCACGTTGATGTAGAAGATCCAGCGCCAGTTGTACGATTCGGTGAGCCAGCCGCCCAGCGTCGGCCCCAGGATCGGGCCGACCATGACGCCCACGCCCCAGATCGCCATGGCCTTGCCGCGCTCGTGATCGGGATAGGCGTCCAGCATCAGCGACTGGGACAGCGGTATGAGGGCCGCGCCCATCACGCCCTGCAGCAGGCGGAACGCCAGCATCTCGTCCAGCGAGGTGGCGATGCCGCACAGCGCCGAGGCCATGGTGAAGCCGGCGATGGACAGCAGATAAAGCTTCTTGCGGCCGTATCGGAAGGTCAGCACGCCGGTCAGCGGGATCATCACCGCCGAGGCGATGATGTAGGAGGTCAGCACCCAGGCGATCTGGTCCGGTGTCGCCGACAGGCTCGCCTGCATGTGCGGCAAGGCCACGTTGGCAATGGTGCCGTCAATGGCCTGCATCGTGGTCGCCATCATGGCGGAGACCGACACGATGCCGCGATAGGGCATCGGCTTGTGGCCGGAATCGCTCATGGGGTTAGCCGAACACGCTTTCGATCAGTCGCGCCAGCCCGCTGCGGTGGCCGGTGTCGACCTTGACCTGGGCGCTGAGACCGGCTGGCAGCGGTACGTCGCCCTTGTAGTCCAGCAGATAGAGCCGGACCGGCACGCGCTGCACCACCTTCACCCAGTTGCCCGACGCATTCTGCGGCGGGATCAGCGAGAATTCGGCGCCGGTCGCCGGGCTGAGGCTGCCCACCGTAGCGTGCCATTCCCGCCCAGGATAGATGTCGACCGTGATCGTCGCGGTCTGGCCCGGATGCACATTGGTGAGCTGGGTCTCCTTGAAATTGGCGGTGATCCACAGCGAATTCTTCGACACCAGGCTCACCACCGGCTTGTCGGGCACGACCTGCTCGCCAAGCTGCACATCGACCGAGGCGACGATGCTTTCTTCGGGCGCGCGCACCACGGTGTGGTCGAGGTCGAGCCTGGCCTGGTCGCGCACCGCGATGGCGTGGCGCACTTCAGGGTTCTGGTCGACCGCAGGACCGACTCTCTGGCCCAGCCGGGCCGTGGTCGCAGCCAGATCCTGCTGCGCCTGGGCCACCCTCTGGCGGGCGACCGACAGCTCGTGCTCGGCCTGGTCGAGTTTGACCCTGGAGACCACGCCGCGGGCCGTCAGCTCTTTCTGCCGGTCGTATTCCTTCTGGGCGAAGGCAAGGTTGGCCTTGGCGGCACCGACCGCAGCGCTTTTTTCGCCGACAGAGGCGTTGAGCGAGCCCAGGTCGTTGCGTGTGGTCTCCACATCGGCCTCGGCCTTGGCCAGGGCGATCCGGTACGAGGCGTCATCGAGACGGAACAACACGTCGCCGGCCTTCACGGTCTGGTTGGTGTGCGCCATCACCTCGACGGCCCGCCCCTGCACCTGGGCGCTGATATAGGACTTGTTCGCCTGCACATAGGCGTTGTCGGTGGTCTCGTAGCGCCCCGACAGCAGGTAGAAGACGAGTCCGGTCAGCACGGCCACGCCCAGCAGCACCAGCAGGCCGACGCGAAGGCCTTCGCGCATGCGGGTCTTCCAGGAGGCCCCCGACCGGCTTGTGTCGACAGGCGAGGCGTCCGCCTCGTCGATGCGCGCCACCTTATTCATGGGCCGCAACCTCCAGCAGTTTCTCGGTGGTCTTGTTGGTCATCCGGGACTTGATCCGCATCAGCAGGTCGATGAGGACGTCGCGCTCGGCGGCGTTCAGATCACCCAGCATCTCTTCACGCAGCTCGACCGAGATCGCCTCGAGCCGTTCGATCAGCGGCCCGGCCTTTTCGGTCAGGTAGAGCAGGTAGGCGCGGCGGTCCTGGGGGTCCTGGCGGCGCTGTACGTAGCCGGCGGCTTCCAGCTTGTCGAGCAGGCGCACCAGCGCGATCGGCTCCACGTCCATGCGGTCGGCGAGCTGGCTCTGGTTGATGCCGTCGATCCGGCGCAGATGGGCAAGAACGCGCCACTGATTGCGCGTAAAGCTCATGTCGCGCACGCGGCGCTCGAAGTCGCGCCGCATCAGCCTGCCGATGTCGTGCACCAGAAACCCGAAGGTGCGGTCCAGATCCTCGTTTTGCATAGGATGACATCTATCCCGGCGGCAAATAGTATACAAGGTACATTAATGCATAATGCAGCTACCTTAAACGCTGAATTTTTTCTTCATCCTTCAGTGCCCTTTACCGGCGCGCCGGAAGGGTTGTACAAACACTCACAGATGACTTTGGGGAGCACCGATGAGCACCACCGCCAAGACGCCCGAGTTCAACTTCTTCGAACCGGATTTGCAGGAATGCCCGTATGACGCCTATCGCACCCTGCGCGACGACGCGCCGGTGTGGAAGGACGGGGTGACGGGCTTCTATTTCATCACCCGCTACGACGACCTGCGCAAGGTGCTGCTCGACACCGAGAGCTTCAGCAATGTGCGTCCCAAGGCGACGCTCGTCCCCGAGCGCACCCAGCGGATGCGCAAGCTTTACGAGGAAAAGGGCTGGCTTCCCGAGCCCACCCTGGCCGGCCGCGACGATCCCAATCACAAGCAGATGCGCGCCATGTTCGACGCGGCGTTCCGCGCGGGCAAGATCAAGGAAGTCGATCCGGCCGTCGAGCAGACCGCCTACAAGCTGATCGACGCATTCCTTGCCGACGGCCATTGCGAATGGGTCCATCAGTTCGCCGTGCCGCTGCCGCTGATCATCATCGGCAGGCAGATGGGCGCCAAGGAAGAGGATATCTGGCGGATCAAGGCCTGGACCGACGCCTGGGTGCAACGCCTCGGCATGATGCTCAGCGAGGAAGAAGAACGCTGGTCGGTCGAGATGGAGATCGAAGCCCAGCATTATTTCCAGCCCATCTTCGAGCGGCTGCGCAAGGAGCCGGACGACACCCTGCTGTCCGATCTGGTGAATACCGTGATCCCCGAATGGGGCCGCACGCTGAACGACAACGAACTGCATGCCGAGATGATGGCCGACACCTTCGTCGGCGGCTCGGAGACCAGCACCAACGCCCTGTCGGCCGGCATGATGCTGGCGATCCAGAACCAGGATGTGTGGGCGCGGCTGAAGCAGGGCGTGGAAAAGGACCTGCGCACCTTCGTCGAGGAGGTGCTGCGGCTCGAAAGCCCGGTGCAGAGCCTGTTCCGGATCGCCTCCAAGGACATCGAAATCCACGGCGTGCACATCCCCAAGGGCAGCATGATCAACACCCGCTACGCCTCGGCCAACCGTGACGAGCGGCATTTCGACAATCCCGAGAAGCTCGACCTGGACCGCAAGAACGCCGGCAGCCACATGGCCTTCGGCTCGGGCATCCATCACTGCCTGGGTGCGCCTTTGGCCCGCCGCGAACTGTATTGGGGCTTCAAGGCCATGATCGACCGGTTCGACCATATCCAGTTCGCCGAAGGCAAGAACGACTTCAAGCATGGACCGACCTTCGCGCTGCGCGCGCTGAAGGAACTGCACATCGAGTTCACGCCGAAGAAGTAAAAGTCACCCGCGCAGGCAAACGTCTGGACATGGCCCAGGGGATGGGCCATGGATGGATCAGTTTGTGACAACGGGGAACATCATGAGCATCATCGACAAGTTTCGCCTGGACGGCCAGGTGGCTGTAGTAACGGGCGCGGGCCGCGGCATCGGCCGCGCCATCGCGCTGGCGCTCGCCGAGGCCGGCGCCGATGTGGCCGTGGCTGCCCGGCGGACAGGGGAAATCGAGGCCGTGGCCGACGAAATTCGCGCCCTGGGGCGCAAGTCCGCGGCGATCACCACCGACATGATGGACATGGCCGCCATCGACAATCTGGCCGAAGAGACCGTGAAGCAGCTCGGCAAGCTGACCTTGTGGGTCAACAATGCCGGCGGCGCCGACGACCGCACCATGCGCACCTTCATGGACCTGCCTGAATATCAGTGGGACTACCAGCTCGGCCTCAACCTGAAGGCGGTCTGGGCGGGCAGTATCGCTGCCGCCAAGCGCATGCCGGAGGGTGGCTCGATCATCAACATCTCGTCGATCGCCGCGTTCAAGCCGGCGCCGATGAACGGACCCTACGGAGCGGCCAAGGCGGGCGTGAACAGCCTCACCAAGACGCTGGCGACCGAACTGGCGCCGAAGATCCGGGTGAATGCGGTCGCGCCCGGCCCGATCCCCACCGAAGTGTTCATGGAAGCCCTCAAGCTGACCGAAGAGCAGCTTCCCGGCCTTGTCGACATGATCAAGATCCCCATGCAGCGCATGGGCAAGGAGGAAGACATCTGCGGCGCCACCGTCTACCTGGCCTCGCCCGCCGCGGCGTGGGTGACCGGCGAGATCATCACCGTCGCCGGCGGCCTTTGACCGTCGCCGCCACTGGACCGTGCCGGGGTCTCTGCTAGGCTCCTCGCACCGATCATAGAAGGGGGGAGAGTCATGGGGACCCGGGAAAGACGCGCGCCCGCCGCGCAGAGCCTGATCGACGCCTGCCGGGCGACGCCGGTCTATACGCCGCCGACGACTGTCGTACCGGCCGTCAACTACCGGGTGATCGCGGAAGGGCTGCGCTTTCCCGAAGGCCCGGTGGTGATGAACGACGGCAGCGTGCTGGTCACCGAAATCCAGGGCCAGGCGCTGGCCAAGTGCTGGCCCGATGGCACCGTCGAGGTTGTCGCCGAGGTGCCGGGCGGCCCCAACGGCGCGGCGATCGGCCCGGACGGCGCCTGTTACGTCACCAACAATGGCGGCTTCGAGTTCCACACCCTGCCCAGCGGCCTCGTGCTGCCCGGACACCAGGCCAACAACTACAAGGGCGGCTCCATCGACCGGGTCGACCTGAAGACCGGCAAGGTGACGCGGCTCTACGACACGGTGAACGGCCACGCGCTGACCGGCCCCAACGACCTGATGTTCGACCGCAATGGCGGCTTCTGGTTCACCGATCTGGGCCAGGGCCGCGCGCGCGACCAGGATCGCGGCGGCCTGTATTACGGCAGGCCCGACGGTTCACTGGTAAAGGAAGCGGTGTTCGGCCTGCTGACGCCCAATGGCTGCGGCATCTCACCCGACGGCAAGACGGTGTACGCGGCCGAGTCCATGAGCGCCCACCTGCTCGCTTTCGACATCACCGGCGAGGGCGAGATCGCCAAGGCACCGGGCCTGTTCCAGGGCCGCACCGTGGCCTCGCCTGGCGGCAATACCTACTGGGATTCGCTGGCCATCGAGGAAGACGGCAGCATCGTCATCGCCACGCCGGTGAAGGGCGGGCTGACCCGCATTACGCCGGACGGCCAGACCATCGAGCACACGCCGATAAACACGGACTTTCTTGCGACCAACGTGGCGTTCGGCGGCCCGGACATGAAGACGGCCTATGTGACGTTGTCCGGTTTGGGCCAGCTGATCGCCATCGACTGGCCGCGTCCGGGATTGCGGCTGCCGTACACGGCGTAATTCCTATCCGTCATTGCGAGCCGCGAAGCGGTGCGGCAACCCAGAAACGGCAGTGCGGCAGCACCAACGCTTGGGTTGCTTCGCTGCGCTCGCAATGACGGGAAAAGCAGCTACTTCCCCTTGAACACCGGGGCGCGCTTTTCCATGAAGGCCTTGATGCCCTCGCCGAAATCCTCGGTCTTCAGCAGCGGCAGCAGCTGCAGGAAGACATGGTGGACGTGCTCGTCGAACGGCTCCTTCAGGCCCATGCGCATCATGCGCTTGGCGGCGCGGACGGCGAGCGGGGCGTTGGCGGCGATTTCCTCGGCCAGCGCACGCGCAGCCGACTGAACCTCGGCGTCGGCCACGACCTTGTTGACCAGTCCCAGTTCCAGACAATCGGCGGCGCCCAGCGTGCGGCCGGTGAACACCAGCTCGGCGGCCTTGGCCCAGCCCAGCAGCCGCGGCAGGATCCAGGTGCCGCCCGATTCCGGCAGCAGGCCGCGCTTGGTGAAGGCGGCGGCCAGCTTGCCGCCCTCGCCCATGATTCGCATGTCGCAGCCCATGGCCATGTCCATGCCGTAACCGGCTGCGCCGCCGTTCAGCGCGCAGATCACCGGTGTATCCATGTTGTGCAGCACGGTCGGCGGCGTATCGCGCAGGCTGATGGTGCTGGACGTGGACGCGCCGGACATGCCGGTGCCGCCCTGCTTGGCGCCGCCAAGGTCGAGGCCGGCGCAGAAGGCGCGCCCCGCGCCGGTGAGAATCACCACGCGCACATCCGCATTGGCGTCGACCTCGACCAGGGTCCTGGCCAGCAGATCGAGCATGGGCCCGGAAATGGTGTTCATCCGGTGCGGCGCGTTGAGCGTGATGGTGGCGATATGATCCCGGATATCCAGCAGGACTTCAGGGTCGGTCTTGGTGGCGGTGGCTTCTTGTGACATCCGAGAAATCTCCCGTTTTGGAATAGGTCCGTTTATGGTTGGGCACATCATGTCGTGTCCACCCGGTAACTTCCAGCCATGATCTATCAAATCAGAGCCGAACGCTGGCCGGTTGCCGGCGTGTTTCGCATTTCCCGCCGTTCCGCCACCGAGACCGACGTGGTGGTGGTGGAAGTGCAGGATGGCGGGTTCACCGGGCGCGGCGAATGCGGCCCCAATGTGCGCTATGGCGAAAGCGCCGCGAGCGTGACCAGCCAGCTTGAAGGGCTGCGAGAAGCGGTCGAGGCAGGCATCCGGCGCGAGGTCATGCAGGCGCGGTTGCCCCACGGCGCAGCCCGCAATGCGCTCGATTGCGCGCTGTGGGATCTGGACGCAAAACGGTCCGGGACACCCGCATGGCGCCTTGCCGGACGGTCCCGGCCGGGACCGCTGGTCACCGCCTTTACCCTCAGCATCGACACGCCCGAGAACCTGCTGGCTGCCGCCGGGGCAGTCGCCGACCGGCCCCTGCTGAAAATCAAGCTGGCCGGCGACGAGCACGATCTGGCCCGTATCCGCGCGGTGAACGCCGCCGCCCCGCAGGCGCGGCTCATTGTCGACGCCAACGAGGCGCTGACCATCGGGGCGCTGCAGCACCTGGCGCCGCTTTTTGCCGGGCTGCGGGTCGACCTGATCGAGCAGCCGCTACCGGCCGGCAAGGACGACGCGCTGCGCGGCTATTCCTGCCCGGTCCCGCTGTGTGCCGACGAGAGCCTGCATACGCGAGGCAGCCTCGACGACATCGCCGGCAAATACCAGGCCGTGAACATCAAGCTCGACAAGGCCGGCGGCCTGACCGAGGCGCTGGCCACGGCGGCCGCCGCCCGCGAGCGCGGCCTGAAGCTGATGGTAGGCTGCATGCTCGGCACCTCGCTGGCGATGGCGCCGGCCATGCTGGTCGCGCAGGACGCGTCCTGGGTCGATCTCGACGGCCCGCTGCTGCTGGCGAAGGACCGGGAGAATGGCATCCGTTACGACCGGGGCGTGATGCAGCCCGCCGACACGGCCCTGTGGGGCTGACGGGCCCGTTTCAGCCTCGACCGCGGGACGTGCTCTGGCACATGCGCTGACGGCCTGCCATGATGCGGCCCGACGTCCGCATCAGAGGGGAATACCGGTGGCCGGCACCTATATCGACATCCAATCCGCCGACGGCGGCACGTTCAAGGCCTATATGGCGCTGCCTGAAAAGGGCACCGGACCGGGCCTCGTGCTGCTGCAGGAAATTCTCGGCATCAATGTCTTCATGCGGTCCATGGCCGGCCGCTTCGCCGAGGAAGGCTATGTGGTGCTGGTGCCCGACCTGTTCTGGCGGCTGGAGCCGGGCGTGGACCTGGGGTATTCGGACGCTGAGATCGCCACGGCATTCGACCTGTATGGCCGGTTCGACGCCGACAAGGCGGTCGAGGATATTGCCGCCACCATCGACACCCTGCGGGCCCGGCCCGAGCAGGCCGGCGGCGTCGCCACGGTCGGCTACTGCCTGGGTGGACGGCTCGCCTTCCTGACGGCGGCGCGGACCGATGTGGACGCCGCCATTGGCTATTATGGGGTGGGCATCGAAAACGACCTGCACGAGATCGGCGCGATCCGCTGTCCCGTGGTGTTGCACATCCCCGGCAAGGACAAGATGTGTCCGCCGGAAGCGCAGGCAAAAATCAGCGCGGCGTTCGAGGGCAAGCCAGGTTTCGCGGCCTTCGTCTACCCCGATGCGGACCATGTCTTCGCCGCGCCCGCCCGGCCCCAGTTCGACAAGCCGGCCACCATGATGGCCTATTCGCGCACCCTTACCGTGCTGCGCGGCGCGATCGGGCCAGTCTATGATCTGGGCGCCCTGTGGGATGCCCATTGCTATTACGAATTCGGCACCCGGGACGTCGACGCGACCATGGCGACCATGGTCGCCGAGCCTTACGTCAATCATATCCCGACCATGACAGGCGGCGTCGGGCACGATCATTTGAAGCGGTTCTACAAGAACCATTTTGTCCACGCCAACCCGGACGACACCAGGCTGATTCCGATCTCCCGCACCATCGGCGCCGACCGGGTGGTGGACGAGATGCTGTTCTGTTTCACCCATACGCGCGAGATCGACTGGATGCTGCCCGGCGTCGCGCCCACCGGCAAATATGTCGAGGTGCCGCTGATCGCCATCGTCTGCTTCCGCGGCGACAAGCTGTACAACGAACACATCTACTGGGATCAGGCCTCGGTGCTGGTGCAGATCGGCAAGCTGGATCCCTCGCTGCTGCCAGTCGCTGGGCGCGAAACCGCCCGTAAGCTGGTCGACGAAACCCTGCCGTCCAACACCATGATGGCGGCCTGGGCGACCAGCGAGGCCAAGGCGTAGAACCCGCCTGGCCTCGGCGCTTCGGTCAGAGCGCGATAAGCAGGAACACGAGAAGCAGGGCGAGAGCCGGGCCGCCGAAGAAGATGAAGCGTCGGGCGCGCGTCTTCAGGATGATCTCGGCGCCCCGGGCCTTGTCGGAGGGATAGGCGGACGGCGCGGCACGGCGTCCGGCAGGCTGCGGCTCGGGACGGGCGTCCTCTGGTCGTCGGCCTGCGCCAGTCTGGCCCGAGTCAGGTCCGACAGAATTGTTGTTGGCTGGGATCATGACAGGTGCCTCCCCATGGTTCGGCAAATGGCTGTACAGCTCCTCAACCCGGCAACCGCCTGTCTTGTTCCGGCCTGTCGGATAAGCGGCAAAGCCGGCGCGCCGACCCTGTGCTGGCGGCGCGTCGCCTCGGCATCAGACGTCGAGGTCGATGCCGCCGGCGCTTGAGACCATGATCATCGTATGGGCCTTGCTGCCCATCGCCTCATACTGATCGAGAAACGCCTTTTCCGCGCCCTTTTCCGGTGGCTCGAACGGCAGGAACACAATCCCGTCGCGGCTTCCCCGCACGCCGAGCGCGCTTTGCAGATCGCCGCTGACCAGGGCCTCGGCCGTGGCGTCGATGCGCGCCCCCTGGATGATGTTGTTCATGTATCCCAGCGCGCTGTCCCGTCCCGCGAGATGCGGCACGACCTGGATGACCTTGATCGGGTGTTGCCGGAATTCGCGGTTCTGGGTCAACAGATGCGCCAGGATCAGCATCAGCGGCCCATGTTGACGGTCACGCCACCAGACCTCGATATTGCCCGCCGGCACCGTCCACAATTCGTGGCCCGGCCGGCATTTGATAACGATGGCGCTGCGGCCCAGCTGACGCGTGAGTCTCAGCATGTCGCCGAATTGTTCGGCGTGGCTGATGTCGCGCGGCCAGCCCAGCACGATGGCGTTCGGCCTGATGCCACCGATGCCGTGGCATTGCAGCATGGCCTTGATGCCCTCGACCACGTCGTCTTCGGCGACGACGCAGGGGAACGCGGCGAGTCCCTCCGAGCGGATGACCTCGCGCAGGCTGTTCTCGGCGAACTTGACCCGCTGCAGGCGCTCGCCGATGGCGCCGCTGATCACCTGCCCCAGAGTGAGCACGCCGTTGCCGGCGCCGAGCCAGTAGCCGAATTCCGCCGCGATGTAGCCGCTGGACTTGCCCGCCACCAGCGCCAGCATCCGCGGCCGCCAGTTCTTGGGATGCTGTTCCTCTTCCTCGAGGCGCAGCAACGCGCGCCGGGCCCGCTCGAATGCCATGCCGCCCTTGACGTCGCCCCACCGGGTCTTGACCTCGGACAGGGCGATGATCTTGTAGAGCCCGACCATGGTCAGCGCGGCGGCGATGGCCCATAGCGGCGCGATCAGCAGCATCACGATGGCGCAGCCGATGGCGCCCGCCAGGCTGACGGTCCAGTGGTTGAACTTGAACCGCGGCCGATAACTGGGATTACGGGAATAGGCCTCGTAGAAACAGGCCAGGTTGAGCGTGCCGTAGGTCACGATGAAGAACATGGTAATGATGGGCGCGATGATATCCAGGTCGCCGAGCATCACCGCCGCCTCGGTCACCAGGAAGGTCAGCACGATGGCGGTGCGCGGCTCGTTGTTGGGGCCCCAGCCCCGGCCCAGAAAGCGCAGCCACGGATAGATGTCATCCTTGGCGAAGGCCTGCAATATGCGCGGTGCCCCCATCATGCTGCCGAGCGCCGACGACAGGGTCGCGGCGAACACGCCGGCGACGATCAGCGTCCCGCTCACGGCGATATCGCGCATGATGAAGTTGTTGTCGATCAGGGTCTCGCTCGTGCTCGCCCCCGCCAGCAGGACGATGATGCTGAGATAGACCAGCGTGGTCACGCCGATCGCGCCGAAGGTGCCCTTTGGAATTGCGGCGGCAGGATCGCGCAGGTCCCCGGACATGTTCGCGCCGGCCATGATTCCGGTTACGGCGGGGAAAAACAGCGCGAACATGGTGAAGAAGCTCTGGTCGAACTCGTAATTGGCAGGCAGGTTCGACATGAATGTCGCCGTCGAAAACGAAAGCCCTGCGCCGACATAGAACGACACGAGGGCGAGGGCGAGCACGGCCAAGATAAAGAACTGCAACCGGATCGCCCATCCCGCGCCGACGAACACGCTGATGAAGACCACCACGTTGGTGATCGTCCCGATCACCTGCGACGACCAGGGAATCGCGGGGAACGCCTGCTTGATCGCCTCGGTAAAGCCGATGATGTACATGGCCGTCGCGATCGCCTGGGCGAGATAGAACACGATGGCGATGGCGCCGCCGAATTCCATGCCCAGGCTTCGGCTGATGAGGTAATACGCGCCGCCGCCCTTGACCTTGGTGTTGGTCGCGACCGCCGAGAGCGAGAACGCCGTCAGCAGGGATATGGACGTCGCCAGCAACACGATGATCACCACATCGTGGATGCCGGCCTGCCCGATGACCTGCCCGAAGCGCAGGAACATGATCACGCCGAGGATGGTCAGCACATTGGGCGTGAACACGCCAGCCAGAGCGCCGAACTTGCCGTCCGGCGATGCCTCGAAAGCCTTGCGCAGCAATCGCGGGACTAGCGACACGCTGGTGGGCGCAGTCGGTTGATTATCCATGGGGACGGCCCTTCTCCGCTCGCCCCGCCTTCCCTCTGTCCGGTTGGCGCGCGACTTCGAAATCTATACGACTGCGTGGCCGGAATCGAGACGGCGCGAGACCGTCGCGGCGTGACCCTGAACAGGCTATGCGCCGGCGATGTTAGATCCCGCGGCCCTTGAACCAGTCCGGATCGTCGTCGTCGGGAATCTCCGAGCGGCCCCACAGGATGCGGGCGACGATGTGCTCGGCGGCCTGATCCGGCGTCATCTGTTGGGTGTCGATGGTGAGTTCCGGCTTTGCCGGCGGCTCGTAGGGGCTGTCGATGCCGGTGAAGTTCTTGAGTTCGCCGGCGCGCGCCTTCTTGTAGAGCCCCTTCACGTCGCGCCTCTCAGCCTCGGCCAGCGGCGTGTCGACGTAGATCTCGATGAACTCGCCTTCCGGCAGCATGGCACGGACCATGTCGCGCTCGGCGCGGAACGGACTGATGAAGGCGGCCAGCACGATCAGGCCGGCATCGGACATCAGTTTCGCCACTTCGCCGACGCGCCGGATGTTCTCGACCCTGTCGGCGTCGGTAAAGCCGAGATCCTTGTTGAGGCCGTGGCGGACATTGTCGCCGTCGAGCAGGAACGAGTGCTTGCCCAGGGCGAACAACCGCTTCTCGACCAGGTTGGCGATGGTCGATTTGCCCGAGCCCGACAGGCCGGTGAACCACAGCAGCCTGGGACGCTGGCCTTTCTGTGCGGCGTGGGCGTCGCGGTCGATGTCGATGGCCTGCCAGTGCACGTTCTGTGCCCGGCGCAGCGAGAAGTTGACCAGACCGGCGGCGACCGTGGCGTTGGTCATCTTGTCGATCAGGATGAAACCGCCCAGGTCGCGCGATGTCTCGTAGGGCTCGAACACCAGCGGCCGGTCGGTGGACATGTTGGCCACGCCGATGGCGTTCAGCCCCAGCGTCTTTGCCGCAAGGTGTTCCATGGTGTTGACGTTCACCTGGTACTTCGGCGGCTGCACCGTGGCTGTTGCCATCTGGGTGCCGAGCTTCAGCCAGTAGGGCCGGCCGGGCAGCATTTCCTCGTCGGCCATCCAGATGATGGTGGTCTCGAACTGATCGGCCACCTGCGGCGGCGCACCGGCGGCGGCGATGACGTCGCCGCGCGAACAATCGACCTCGTCGGTCAGGGTGACGGTGACCGACTGGCCGGTGACGGCCTTGGGCAGATCGCCGTCGAAAGTAACGACGCGGGCGACCGTCGAGGTACGTCCGGACGGCAGCACGCGGACCGTGTCGCCCGGCGAGACGGTGCCGCCGGTGATCAGGCCCGAGAAGCCGCGAAAATCCAGGTTCGGCCGGTTGACCCATTGTACCGGCATGCGGAACGGGCCGGTCGAGGCGGGATCATCGCCGATCTCGACCGTCTCGAGATGCTCGAGCAGCGTCGGGCCGCTGTACCAGGGCGTCGCATCGCTGTTCGCCGTGATGTTGTCGCCGCGCAGGCCCGAGATCGGGATGGCAAGGAACTGGTCGATGCCGATGCTCTCGGCGAACGCCCGGTATTCCTCGACGATCCGGTTGAATACCGCCAGGTCGTAGTTCACCAGGTCCATCTTGTTGATGGCCAGCACGATGTGGCGGATGCCGATCAGCTTGGTCAGATAGGAATGGCGCCGCGTCTGGATCAGCACGCCCTTGCGCGCATCGATCAGAATGACGGCGAGGTCGGCGGTCGAGGCGCCGGTCACCATGTTGCGGGTGTATTGCTCGTGGCCGGGCGTGTCGGCGACGATGAATTTGCGCCGGTCGGTCGAGAAGAACCGGTAGGCCACATCAATGGTGATGCCCTGCTCGCGCTCGGCGGCGAGGCCATCGACCAGAAGCGCGAAATCGATCTCGTCGCCCTGGGTGCCGACGCGCCTGCTGTCGGCCTCGAGGGCCGCAAGCTGATCCTCGAAGATCATCTTCGAATCATAGAGCAGCCGGCCGATCAGGGTGGACTTGCCATCGTCGACGCTGCCGCAGGTGATGAAGCGCAGCAGGCTCTTGTGCTGGTGCTGCAGCAGATAGGCGTCGATATCCTCGGCGATGAGATCCTGGGCCTTGTAGGCGCTGGCCTTGGAGGCATCCGACAGGGGCGTAGCCATCAGAAATAGCCCTCCTGCTTCTTCTTCTCCATGCTGGCCGCCTGGTCGTGGTCGATGGCGCGGCCCTGGCGCTCCGAGGTGGTGGTCAGCAACATTTCCTGAATCACTTCCGGCAAAGTCGCGGCCTCGCTGACCACGGCGCCGGTGAGCGGATAGCAGCCCAGCGTCCGGAAGCGGATCGGCCGCATCACGGGTTCTTCGCCCGGCTCCAGCGGAAAGCGTTCGTCGTCCACCATCAGGATCAGGCCGTCGCGCTCCACGGTCGGGCGCATGTCCGAGAAATAAAGCGGCACGATGGGGATGCTCTCCAGGTGGATGTACTGCCAGATGTCCAGTTCGGTCCAGTTGGAGATGGGGAACACGCGAATGCTCTCGCTCTTGGCCTTGCGGGCGTTGTAGAGCCGCCACAGTTCGGGGCGCTGGTTCTTGGGGTTCCAGCGGTGGTTGGCCGAGCGGAACGAGAAGATGCGTTCCTTGGCGCGGCTCTTCTCCTCGTCGCGGCGGGCGCCGCCAAAGGCCACGTCGAAACCGTACTTGTCGAGCGCCTGCTTCAGGCCCTCGGTCTTCCACATGTCGGTGTGCAGCGACCCGTGGTCGAAGGGGTTGATCCCCTTTTCCTTGGCGTCCGGATTCTGGTGGACGATCAGGTCCATACCGCTTTCCCTGGCCATGCGGTCTCGAAGCTCGTACATGGCCTTGAACTTCCACGTGGTGTCCACGTGAAGCAGCGGGAATGGCGGCGGCGACGGATAGAACGCCTTGCGCGCCAGGTGCAGCATGCAGGCGCTGTCCTTGCCGACCGAATAGAGCATCACCGGATTTTCTGCCTCGGCGACCACTTCGCGAAGGATGTGGATGGACTCAGCCTCCAGTCTCTGGAGATGGGTCAGCCGCGCGGCGGAAATCTGCACCCCGCTGCTGGTCGCCTTTGCCGTCGTGCTCACGCCTTCAAATCCCGTTGGTTTCCGGTGTCCGCCGCATATAGCCGCATTGGCGTCTTCCGACAACCTGACGGCTCCCATGCACGGCGCGAATGGACCGCCTCATGACAGTTGAGCGACAAACAGCCGGGAACAGTGGATGGAGTCAACAGTAAGTTGTCCTCCAGCCGCTGCGCGGGTGTTGCCGCGGGCAGCGCTCGGCTACGCCGCCTTGCCGCCGGTCGGGATCTGGTTGAACGGCAGGTCCTTGTCGACGCGGATGTCGCCCGGCATGCCGAGGACGCGCTCGGCAATGATGTTGCGCATGATCTCGTCGGTGCCGCCGGCGATGCGGCCAGCCGGCGCCCCCAGCAGCGTCCACGGATAGGCGGCGCGCTGCACCGCGAGATCGGGGTCCGAGATACCGCCGGCCATGTCCGCCAGGTCCATGCCGTAAGAGGCCATGTTCTGCTTCTGCGGCCCCTGGATCAGCTTGGCGATGGACGATTCGGGACCGGGGGTGTCGCCGCGCGACAGCGCCGACAGGGTGCGGGCGTTGACGTTACGCACGCCCGCCTCGCGCACATACCAGTCGGCCAGCTTCTCGCGCACCGCCTGGTTGTTGATCAGCGGGCCGTCGTCGTCCTCAAGCGAACGCGCCAGCTCGAACAGGCCGTCCCAGCTCACGCCGCCGCCGGCCGCGCCGCCCGAGGCGCCCACCGCGAGACGCTCGTTCATCAGCAGGGTCATGGCCACGTTCCAGCCATTGCCCACCGCGCTGATACGGTTCGAATCGGGGATGCGCACGTCGGTCAGGTACACCTCGTTGAAGTGGGCCGCGCCCGAGATCTGCTTGATCGGCCGGGGCTCGATGCCCGGCGTCTTCATGTCGACGATGAAGAAGGTCAGGCCCTTGTGCTTCGGCACGGTCGGGTCGGTGCGGGTAACCAGGATCGCCCAGTCGGACTGGTGCGCGCCCGAGGACCAGATTTTCTGGCCATTGACCACCCACTCATCGCCATCCTTCACCGCGCGGGTGCGGAGTGCGGCGAGATCGGAACCGCCGGCCGGTTCCGAGAACAACTGGCACCAGATGATGTCGGCGCGCGCCATCGGCGGCAGATGGGTCTGCTTCTGTTCCTCGGTGCCGTGGACCATCAGCATGGGACCGGTCATGCCCAGGCCGACGACCAGCATGGCGGCGGACGGCGGGGCGACCTTGGATTCTTCCTGCGACCAGATCACCGACTTGATCGGGCTCAGGCCCTGCCCGCCATATTCCTTCGGCCAGCTCAGGCAGGCCCAGCCGGCGTCATACTTCACCCGCTGCCATTCCTTGCAGACTTCCTGCACCTGACCCGCGGCCATGCGCTCGCGCCAGCCTTCCGGGGCGTTCTTGGCCAGCCAGGCGCGCACTTCGGCGCGGAACTCGGCTTCTTCCGGTGAGTCGTTGAAATCCATGTCCCCATTCCTCTCGATCTTCAAACGCCAGACAACGCGCTTGTTACTATCCGGTCCTGTGGGGCAAGACGCTAGCACGGTCCGCGCGGCGGATGCAGTTGAAAAAGCACCCGCGCAGGCGGCATTCAGCGAGCGCCGCGCACGGCAACGGCGGTATCCGGAAAGTCGGTGAACAGACCGTCGATGCCGAGCGCCAGGAACGCCCGCAACTCGGCGTCGATATCGGCGAAGCCGGTGCCCACCAAGTCGTCGCGAAAGGTGTAGGGGTGAACCAGGAGCCCCAGTTCGTGGGCACGTCTTACATAACCGGTGTCCGCGCCCTGCGGGTCGATCAGCAGGGCCTTGGCCGGGGCAACGCCATCGGCGAATTCGGCCGCCTGATCGAGGCTGACGCTTTCGGACCCGGCCACCCCGTAGACCAGCATCATCAGCGGGATCCGCGTCCGGTTTCGCAGGCTGCGCAGAAAGCCGGGGTCGAAGGACTGGATGAACACCGGCAGCCCACCCGGGCCGAAGCCGTACCGGCCGAGCGCATCGAGCAGCGGTTCGGCGAAGTCGTGGCCCAGCGCGGCCAGCGCCGCCGGAGCCTTCGCTTCCGGATAGACGCCGACCCTCGCATCGCGGGCAAGCTCCAGGATCTCCTCGAGGCGCGGGATCAGGAATGTGCCGTCATCGGTCTTGCTGCGGCCGGGAAACGCCTGGCGCGCCCGCAAGGTGCGCAGTTCCGCGAAGGTGAAGTCTTCGGCGTACCAGTCTGGCTCGGCCTTGCCGGGCTTGATCACGCGCCGATCGGCGAACTCTGGGCGATCGGCCACATCCGTCGACAGGCTCAGCCAGCGATTGTGCCGGGCGACCAGCACGCCGTCCTTGGTGAACACCAAATCGGGCTCGATGAAGTCGGCGCCCATGTCGATGGCCCTGGCATAGGCTTCGAGCGTGTGTTCGGGCAGGTAGCCGCTCGCCCCGCGATGGGCGATGACGGCGGGCGTGCCTCCAGCGCCGGCAGCCGCCACGGCGGGCAACAGCGTCAGCATGACCCAGAGCAGAAATACGGATAGCCGCTTTATCGGATGCTCCCTTGGCTGGCGGGCAGGTTGGAGGCCATGCAGGCCCGTTACAGGCTGCCGATGAACTCGTCACGGACCGCCAGCGCCGTGTCGGTGAAATCGGAAAACCCGCCGTCGATACCCGCGGCGAAATACGCCAGCATCTCCTCGCGCACATCGGCGAAGCCCGGACCGACCGCATCGTCGCGGAATGTCCACGTATGGACCTGCAAGCCAAGCGCATGAGCCTGCTCGATGAGTCGGGTCGGCTGCCTGGTCGCGGGATCGAGGAGCAATGACTTCTGCGGCCCGATCGCCGCCGCCAGGGTGGCGGCCTGCGCCAGCGATACATGGGGCGCGCCGTGTCCGTCATCCACCAGCAACTGGGTGAGGCATATCTCGGTCAGCGGCCGCAGCCGCTTCAGGAATGCATGGTCGAAGGATTGGACGTACAAATCGCCGCGATCCGCGCCGTAACCGTGATCGGCCAGCGCCTTCAGCAAGGGCGGGATGAAGTCGAACCCCATCTCCAGCAGAGTGTCCGGATGCTTGATCTCCGGGTGGAAGCCGATGGTCGAACCTCGGCGCGCCTCGCGGTCACGCAGCAATTGCAGCAACTCCTCGAAGGTCATGACCGGGTAGAGGCCATCCATGTCCTTCGGCCGGCCGGGAAACGGCTGGCGGGCACGCAATCGCCGGATTTCGGCCAGGGTGAAATCTTCGGCATACCATTCGGGCTCGGCCTTGCCGGGCTTGACCACGCGGCGGCCGGCGAATTCGGGATGCCCGGCCACATCTGTCGTGGTGCCCAGATAGCGGTCGTGGCGGACGATCAGCCGTGCATCCCGCGTCATCACCAGGTCGGGCTCGACCGCGTCGGCGCCCATATCGAGCGCCAGGGCATAGGCCGCAGCGGTGTGCTCGGGCGCATAGCCGCTGGCGCCGCGATGGGCGATGACGATGGGCTTGCGCCCGGTGAGGGTCTTGAGCTTCATGGGTTTCCCCGGCGGTACGGTGGGAAAGGTAGCGGCGAACGGGCTTCGTGCCCATATCATTGTCCGTAACGATTGCATTCATGCGGGAGGCTGATTTGAGAACCCTCGTCGTCGCTGGTCTTGCCACCATCGCCATGGCATCCTGCGCGCAGGCTGCCGAGCCGGTGAAGATGTACCCGTTCGAGAAAGCGACCCTGACCTACGCGGTCACGGGCGCGCAGCAAGGCACCCAGACCATCACCATCAAGGATTTCGGCCGCACCACCGCCCAGCATTACGAGGCGACCGTGCCTTCGGCGGAAGGTCCGCAGCAGATCAACGTATCGACCTTTACCGACCCGCAATGGATCTACACCTACGACTTTGCCGCGAAGCAGGGCACGCGGGTGCCCAACGAGGAAGCGGCGGCCGCCGCGAGCGCCGGAAGCGGCCGGGAGTTCTTCGAGCAACTGACGCTGGCGCAGGGCGGCAAGCGGGTCGGCATGGACACGTTCAACGGTACGCCCTGCACCATCTGGGACATGGGCGGCAACACCGGCACGCGGCTGTGCATCGACGACCGCATGGTGATGCAATACATGCGCACCAGCACCGACATGATGCAGGGTTCCGTGGAGTTGCAGAGCGCCCGCATCGGCATGGCCGACGAAAGCAGCTTCGAGCGGCCGCAGGCGATCTACGAGGACGTCGACATGTCACGCCGCCGGGAGAATTAGTCCCCGCGGTCGCCGCGAACCCGCCGCTTTCGCGAGCGATTCTCAGCTGCACCCGGAAAACGCCCGGAATCTTGACAAGATCGCTCCGATTTAGTCAAACGCCGTTGACTCATGGGGCGTCATGCCCCATCTCACGCATTCCGTACCAAAACGGTATAGTATGATCGGTGCAATGGAGCGAGGACCAGTTTCATGATCCGCCTGACGCGGCTGGCAGACTATGCGGTGTTGCTGATGACCCATCTGGGTCATGAGTTCGCCCGTCATCCGGACCGCATCCACAATGCGGGCGGATTGTCGGTCGAGACGCATATTCCCATGCCGACGGTCAGCAAGCTGCTGGGCGTGATGTCGCGCGGCGGTCTGTTGACCTCGCACCGGGGGCAGGCCGGCGGCTACACGCTGGCGCGCCCGCCGGCCGCCATCTCCGTGGCCGATATCGTCGGCGCCGTCGATGGCCCCATCGCCCTCACCGACTGCCTGACCGACGACAGCGGGTGTGGCATCGAGTCGCTCTGCGGCGTGCGCACCTCCTGGCAGAAGATCAACAAGGCGGTCAGCGGCGCGCTGAGCGAGATCAGTCTCGCGGAATTGTGCGCCGATCAGATTGCCATGTTCCCGCCGCGCACTCCCGCGCCGCGGCAGACCATCGCAGACGTGCAGTAAGGAAGTCCGAACACCATGGCCGCGACCACCGAAACCCAGCAAGCCCTCAAGGACATCGGCGGCGAGTACAAGCACGGCTTCGTCACCGACATCGAGATGGATGTCGCGCCGAAAGGCCTGAGCGAAGACGTCGTCCGCATGATTTCCGCCAAGAAGGAGGAGCCGGAATGGCTGCTCGAATGGCGGCTCGAGGCGTTCCGCAAATGGGGCAAGGAGGAGGAGCCGGAATGGGCCAAGGTCCACTATCCGGCGATCGACTTCCAGGACATCCACTATTATGCCGCGCCGAAGAAAAAGGACGGTCCCAAGAGCCTCGACGAGGTCGATCCGGAATTGCTCGAGACCTACGCCAAGCTGGGCATTCCGATCAAGGAACAGGAAGTGCTGGCCGGCGTCATGGGCTCGCCCAACATCGCCGTCGACGCGGTGTTCGATTCGGTGTCCGTCGCCACCACCTACAAGAAGAAGCTGGAGGAGATGGGCATCATCTTCGGCTCGTTCTCCGAGGCGGTGAAGACCCATCCCGAGCTGATCCGCAAGTATCTGGGTTCGGTCGTGCCGGTGTCCGACAATTTCTATGCCACGCTGAACTCCGCCGTGTTCTCGGACGGCACGTTCGTCTACATCCCCAAGGGCGTGCGCTGCCCGATGGAACTGTCGACCTACTTCCGCATCAATACCAAGGAAACTGGCCAGTTCGAGCGCACCCTGATCATCGCCGACGAGGGCTCGTACGTGTCCTATCTCGAAGGCTGCACCGCGCCCATGCGCGACGAGAACCAGCTGCATGCCGCAGTGGTGGAGCTGATCGCGCTCGACGACGCCGAGATCAAGTATTCGACGGTCCAGAACTGGTATCCGGGCGACAAGAACGGCAAGGGCGGCATCTACAACTTCGTCACCAAGCGCGGCGCCTGCCGCGGCGTGAACTCAAAGATTTCCTGGACCCAGGTGGAAACCGGCTCGGCGATCACCTGGAAGTACCCGAGCTGCATCCTGCAGGGCGACAACTCGCAGGGCGAGTTCTACTCGGTCGCCATCACCAACAACATGCAGCAGGCCGACACCGGCACCAAGATGATCCATATCGGCAAGAACACCCGCAGCCGGATCATCTCCAAGGGCATCTCGGCCGGCCGCGGCCAGAACACCTATCGCGGTCTGGTACGGGTGCTGGCGGGCGCCGAGAACGCGCGCAACTACACCCAGTGCGATTCGCTGTTGATGGGCGACAAGTGCGGCGCGCATACGGTGCCGTATATCGAGGTGAAGAATCCGAGCGCCCAGATCGAGCACGAGGCGACCACATCGAAGATCAGCGAAGACCAGCTGTTCTACTGCCTGCAGCGCGGGCTGACCCAGGAAGAGGCGGTGTCGATGATCGTCAACGGGTTCTGCAAGGAAGTGATGCAGAACCTGCCCATGGAATTCGCCGTCGAGGCCCAGAAATTGCTGGGCATCAGTCTTGAAGGCAGCGTCGGTTGAGACGCTGAAGGAAACGGAACAGACAATGTTGGAAATCAAGAATCTGCACGCCGCCGTCGACGGCAAGCAAATCCTCAACGGCATCGACCTGACGGTCAACGCCGGCGAAGTGCACGCAATCATGGGGCCGAACGGCTCGGGCAAATCGACCCTGGCCTATGTGCTCGCCGGCCGCGCCGGCTATGAAGTCACCGAAGGATCGGTGAGCTATCAGGGCAAGGACCTGCTGGAGATGGAGGCCGACGAGCGTGCCCGCGAGGGTGTGTTCCTGGGCTTCCAGTATCCGGTCGAACTTCCCGGGGTGAACGGCATGACGTTCCTTCGCACCGCCGCCAACGCCGTGCGCCGGCACCGGGATCTGCCGGAACTGGACGGCATCGACTTCCTGAAGCTGCTGCGCCAGAAAGCCACGATGCTGGAGATGGACGACGCGCTGCTGAAGCGGTCGGTCAATGTCGGCTTCTCGGGAGGAGAGAAGAAGCGCAACGAGATCGCCCAGATGGCCGTGCTCGACCCGAACCTGATGATCCTGGACGAAACCGATTCCGGCCTCGACATCGACGCGCTGAAGGTTGTGTCGAAGGGCATCAACGCCCTGCGCGGCGCGGACAAGGCCACCGTTCTGGTCACCCATTACCAGCGGCTGCTGTCCTATGTGGAGCCGGATTTCGTCCACATCCTGGCGCGCGGCAAGATCGTCGCCTCGGGCGGCAAGGAGCTGGCGCTGGAACTGGAGCGCGACGGCTACGTGAACTACGTGCCGGAGGCGGCGTAAGCCATGACCGCCATTCCCTATGCCGAACAGTTCGAGCGACTGAAGCCTGCCCTTCCCGGCGCGGCTGGCCTGCGCGAGCAGGCGTTCGCCCGCTATGCGGCGCACGGCTTCCCCGGCGTGAAACGCGAGGCGTGGCGCCATACCAAGCTGACGCCGATCAGCTCCGCCGACCTTGAGCCGGCAGATGCATCGGACGTGTCGCCCGCCGACATCGCCGCCCACCTGATCCCCGACGCGCTCACACTGGTCTTCGTCAACGGCCGCATGGACGCGGCGCTGTCAAATGTCGAGCAGGCGCCCAAGGGCGTTACCATCGAGAGCCTGGCCGACGTGCTGGCGCGGGGTGACGATTTGTCGCCCTGGCTGACCCAGGCTGCCGGCGACAGCCCTGATGACGCGCTGGTATCGCTGAACACGGCGCTGATGAATGACGGCGCGGTGATCCGCGTGGCCGACGGCGTCCAGGTCGAGGCGCCCATCCACCTGCTGTTCTTCGCCAAGCGCGGCGGGATGAACCAGGTGCGCAACGTGATCGTCGCCGGCAAGGGCGCCAGCGTCACTGTCGCCGAAGGCTATTTCGGCACCCGGGACGTCTACTGGAACAATGTGGTGAACCAGTTCTTCGTGGCCGAGGGCGCCAGCGTCGAGCATGCGCGCCAGCAGAGCGAAGGCCTTGCCGCCTATCATATCGGCTCCAGCCGCGTCCGGCTGGCGGCCGATGCGCGCTTCAACAGCGTCGCGATCATGCTGGGCGGCGTCGTCGCCCGCAACGAGGTCCAGGTCACCATCGCGGGCGAGCGTGCCCAATGCCATCTGGCCGGCGTGTCGCTGGGCCGCAGCAGGCAGCTGCATGACAGCGTGACCGTGCTGGACCACGCAGTGCCGAACAGCATCAGCGACCAGATGTTCAAGGCGGTGCTCGACGACCAGTCCCACGCCGTCTATCAGGGCAAGGTGATTGTGCGGCAAGACGCGCAGAAGACCGACGCGCGCCAGGCCAACCACAACATCCTGCTGGCACGCTCGGCCGAGGCAAGCAGCAAGCCCGAGCTGGAGATCTTCGCCGACGACGTGAAATGCGCCCATGGCGCCACGGTGGGCGAACTCGACAAGGACATGCTGTTCTACATGCAGGCGCGCGGCCTGGAGCCGAAAGCCGCCCGGGCGCTGCTGGTCGAGGGCTTCGTGCTGGAAGTGCTCGAACGTATCGTCTCGCCCGAAATCCGCGACATGTTCCGCACCGACATCGGCGGCTGGCTGCGGGGGAGGCCGCTGTCGTGAACGCGCCCACCGAAACCCGCGTCGCGCCTGCGGCCAGCCTGGACATTGCGCGCATCCGCGCCGATTTCCCCATCCTGCAATTGCCCAGCAACGGCAAGCGGCTGGTGTTCCTCGACTCGGCGGCCAGCGCCCAGAAGCCGCGCCAGGTCATCGATGCCCAGAGCCATGTCTACGAAGCCGAATACGCCAACATCCACCGCGGCGTCTACGACCTCAGCCAGCGCGCCACCGCCGCCTTCGACAAGGCGCGGACCAAGGTGCGCAAGTTCATCAACGCCGCCAGCGACCGCGAGATCGTGTTCGTGCGCAACGCCACCGAAGGCATCAACCTGGTGGCGCAGACCTGGGGCCGCAAGAATCTGAAGCAGGGCGACCAGATCATCCTGTCCGAGATGGAGCATCACGCCAACATCGTGCCGTGGCAGATGCTGCGCGAGGAGACCGGGCTGGAACTGGTGGTGATCCCGATCACGGATTCCGGCGAACTCGTCTGGGAAGCCTACGAGAAGGCGTTCACGTCGAAAACCAGGCTGGTCGCCATGACCCATGTGTCGAACGCCCTGGGCACCATTACGCCCATGGCCGAGATCATCAAGGTCGCCCATTCGCACGGCGTGCCCGTGCTCGTCGACGGCTGCCAGGCCGTGCCGCACATGCCGGTCGACGTTCAGGCGCTGGACGCGGACTTCTACGTCTTTTCCGCCCACAAGCTCTATGGGCCGACCGGCGTCGGCGTGCTCTACGCCAAGGCGAAGATCCTGGAAGCCATGCCGCCCTATCAGGGCGGCGGCGACATGATCTCGTCGGTGACCTTCGCCAAGACGACCTATGCGGATATTCCACAGCGGTTCGAGGCAGGCACTCCCAACATCGCCGGCACCATCGCTCTGGGCGCGGCCATCGACTACCTTGAGGGCTTCGACCGGCAGGCCCTGCTGGCGCATGAACAGGCGCTGCTGGAATACGCCACCGAGCGGTTGCAGGCGCTGAACACCATCACCATCTACGGCACCGCGAAGAACAAGGCGGCGGTGATCTCATTCGCCATCCAGGGCGTGCATCCGCACGACGTGGGCACGATCCTGGATTTCGAAGGCATCGCGGTGCGCGCCGGGCATCACTGCGCCCAGCCGGTAATGGACCGGTTCGGCGTGCCGGCGACGACCCGGGCGTCCTTCGGCATCTATAACGACTTCGATGACGTGGACGCACTGATCCACGGCATCGCCAAGGTTCAGGAGATATTCGGCTCATGAACGACCTGCGCGAGCTTTATCAGGAAGTGATCCTGGATCACGGCCGCAAGCCGCGGAATTTCGGCGCGCTGCCGGACGCGAACCGGGAGGCGCATGGCCACAATCCGCTGTGCGGCGACAAGCTGGACGTGCACGTGAAGGTAAAGGACGGCATCGTCGAGGACGTGAAGTTCGAGGGCGCGGGCTGCGCCATCTCGGTGGCCAGCGCCTCGTTGATGACCGAAGCGCTGAAGGGCATGACCGAGGTCGATGCCAGAAACCTGTTCGAGAAGTTCCACGCAATGATCACCGGTGACGAAGGCGTGACACCGGCACAGCTCGAGGATCTTGATAAACTGGCCGTGTTCTCCGGCGTGCGCGACTATCCCTTGCGGGTAAAATGCGCCACGCTGGGCTGGCACACGATGAACGCGGCCCTGGAAAATGTCGGCGAAACAGTGGTGACGGAATGAGCGAGACCTTTCTGAACGAGTTCCTCGACGGCCCGGCAGAGGCCGCCCCGGACAATGCGCTTCGCGAACAGATCGTCGACAAGCTTAAGACGATCTATGATCCGGAGATTCCGGTTAACATTTACGAACTTGGTCTTATCTATGGACTGGACGTATCGGCCGAGAACGACATCAAGGTCACCATGACCCTGACGACGCCCATGTGCCCCGTCGCCGAATCCATGCCCGGCGAGGTGGAGAGCAAGGTGCGAGAGGTCGACGGCGTGAATGAGGTCGAGGTCGAGCTCGTATGGGAGCCTGCCTGGGACATGAGCAAGTTGTCCGAGGCGGCCAAGCTCGAACTGGGCATGTTGTAGGAGGCAGACGATGGCAGCAGGCATCATTACCCTGACCGACCGCGCGGTGGACCGCGTGAAGACGCTCATGGCCAAGCGCCCGGATGCGGCGGGCCTGCGCGTGTGGATCAAGGAAGCCGGCTGTTCGGGCCTGAGCTACAAGGTGGACTTCACCGACGAGGCCAAGCCCGGCGACGACGTGGTCGAAACCGATGGCGGTAAGGTCTACGTCGACCCCAAGGCGGTGATGTACATTCTGGGCTCGGAGATGGACTACCAGGAAGACAAGTTCTTCTCGGGCTTCCTGTTCATGAACCCCAACGAAAAAGGCCGCTGCGGCTGCGGCGAGAGCTTTACCGTCTGACGCAAGGTTCAGTTCGGCCTTCAATCCCCACTATCGTCATCCCGCGCATGCGGGAGTCCAGTCGGGGCCGTCACGTGGCCCCTCAACCCGCTCGGTCACGAAGACTCCTCTTTCGTTGTAGAAGGCTGGCCGCAGTCAACCAGCCCTACGAAGAGCCGGGTTCCCGCGTGCGCGGGAATGACGCCGATGGGGAACATTTGAGTAATCTCATGTCCCTCGACGTTTTCCTCGCGCTTCTCCTGTTCGCCTTCGTGTCCTCGATCACGCCCGGCCCCAACAATTTGATGCTGCTGGCGTCCGGGGTGAATTTCGGTTTCGTGCGGACCATCCCGCACATGCTGGGGATCGGCGTCGGCTTCCTCGTCCTGCTGCTGGCGGTCGGGTTCGGGCTCGGCGCGCTGCTGATGGCATACCCGCCGATCCACATTGCGTTGAAGCTGGCCGGCGGCGCCTACCTGCTGTACCTGGCCTGGAAGATCGCCATGGCACGAACCATGGGCAAGGCGGGCGCGACTGGCGCGAAACCCATGACCTTCCTGCAGGCCGCGGCGTTCCAGTGGGTCAACGTCAAGGCGTGGGTCATGGCAGTCACCGCCATGTCGCTCTACACCAGCGCCGAGCGGCCGATCCTGTCGGTGATCCTCGTCGCCGTGGCCTTCGCCCTGGTCAACCTCCCCAGCGTGTCGGCATGGGCCGGATTCGGCACCGCCATGCGCGGGTTCCTCGCCGATCCGGTGCGGCTGAAATGGTTCAACATCGCCATGGGCACGGCACTGGCGCTGAGCATCGCCCCGATGGTGCTCTGAGCGGCTGGACCGCGATCCTATCCCTGCATACGCGCGCGGATCTTCGCCATCAGCGACCGCGCGTCGAATTCCTCGTCGCCCTCGTAGCGCGGCGCGTATTTGGCGTAGGCCGCGCTGATTTCCTCATAGCGGTCGGTGATGCGCTTCATGTTGTAGGCGTGGGAAACGACGTAGAACTCGCCCGCCTGCAACTGCGGGAAGGCGATGCCGGTATAGCGGTCGGTATCCATGGTGAGACCCTTGCCGAACGGATCGGTCATCTCCGAGGAGACGAATCCCGGCACCACGAACGATACCTCGATGAAATCCGGCACCTCCTCGCGCATCGCATCGGTCATGGCATGGAGCGCATGCTTCGACGCCTCGTAGGTGCCGGCCATGAAGACGAAATTGGCGAGGCTGTTCTCCGAGCCGACATTGTAGATGGCGGCCGGCGTGCCCTGTTCGATGAAGCGCTTGCCGAAGACGTGGCAGCAATACCAGACCCCGAAATAATTGGTCCGCATGATGCGTTCCACTTCTTCGGGATCGGTGCCGATGATCGGCACGGGCCGCTGGGCAACGCCCGCATTGTTCATGATGACGTCGGCGCGGCCCCAGCTTTGCCAGGCGAAATCGGCGAGCGCCTCGACCTGGGAAAGCTCGGACACGTCGCACGCCGTGCCAACCGCCTGGTAGCCCATGTCCCTGAGCGCCGCGACCGCCTCATCGACCTTGTCCTTGCGGCGGCCCGCAATCACCAGCTTCGCGCCATCGCCGCCGAAGCGCTTGGCGAAAGAGAAACCAATTCCGGTTGCACCACCGGTAATGACGACGACCTTGTCCCGATAACTTTTCAACGTGCTTATTCTTTCCCGTTTACATTTATAGTCGACATTCACACTGCATGAAGAACCACGGGTGAAACAAGCGGTTCTGGCGCATTACCTCGCAATTCTGCGCCGCGCCGGGACTATCCCGCCAGCCGCCCTTTCTGCTTCTCGGCCATCTCGCGCACGCGTATCCATTGGCGCCGCTCCTCCTGGGCATCGTCCAGGGCGCGGTGATGGTGAGGGCGGCGTTCCTCCATCGAGGCCAGCACCATGATGGTCTCGACCGCCATGGGCAATTCCTCGCCCGGATCGCGCGGCGCGGTGGCGAGATCGATGCCCAGGGTCTCGGCGATGATCTCGGCCTGGGCCACCTCGGTATCGCGCAGGGTCAGTGCATTGCGCGGGAAGCCACCCGCCTCGAGCAGGTCGCCGAGCCACTTGCCGTCCCATGCCGGGGCGCTGGCGAACAGGTCATGGCCCGACAGGGTTTCCACCATTCGCCGCGCCACTGCACCGACCGGCTCGCCCGACTTGTCCAGGGTGGTCCGGCTGATGCCGTGGGTTTCCTCGCCGGAGGCCGACCATGCGGTCCAGCCGGGCGCGGGCCGAATCAGGTGGCTTTCCTGCCGCTCGTCCTCGAACACCCAGGCCACCTCGACGGGATAGCTGTTCTGGGTCAACCCCGACGCTTCGAAATCCATGAACACGCGCATCCAGCCCCGCTCCAGCAAACCGGAAAACGAAACGCTAACACAGGCTGGTTTCAGAATACCGCGCGCATCGCGAGCGCCCGGCGCAGGGCTGATCAGCCCTTGTACCAGCTGTTCGCGCGCTGGCCGAAAAGCATCACCAGTCCGGCCAGGACCAGAACGAGCTGACCGGCGGCCAGCGCGGCGAGTACAGAATATTTGGCGAACAGCGCCAGGATCACAGGCCCGCCCAGCACCACGCCGGCCAGCAACCAGGCCGCGAGCAGAAACCGCGCCCAGCCCTGCCCGTTGGACACCAGCAACAGCAGCAGGATCAGCGCCCCATAGGCGATGCCCTGATGGAGCGGCGTGAATGTCTCGAGCAGGCCCGAGTGGAAGTGCGCGTATTCCAGGCCAAGCATAATCAGGCCCAGAAACAGGCCGGCGGCCAGAATATTGATCGCTGTCCTGACCGATTTCGGCTTGTACAATTTTACTGCGCTGCTCACGTGCCCCTCCATGATGCTTGCCCCAGGGATGGACCAGGCCGAGCAACCGAACCTGTCCACCACGCACCAGCACACCCCACGGGCCGGCACAGCGACATTGTGCCGGGTTCGCCCGCTTCCGGCAATGCGAGGTTTCGCTGCGGCGCACGTGGTTCGGTAGCCCCCGGATGCGCCCTTCAGGCCCGCCGCTGGTCCGCCTGGCCGGCCAGCGCCTCGACTTCCCGCTCCAGCTCGGCAATGAGTTCGGCGCTCTCTTTCAGGAAAGGCTTCTCCGCATCGAGAATGATGCGGAATGCCCGCCGCTTGAGCGCCAGCGAATCGATATCACCGCCAGCGCCGTCCACGCGGGCGGCGTCGACGACGATATCGATCAGCCGGTCGGCGCCGTGCAGGCGGCCCCAGATATAATCGTTCTCGCGGTGGGCGCGTTTGAAGAACGCACCGAAATTGCCCAGCTTTACGCCCTTCAGGAATTCCTCGGGTCCGCCGCTGCGGATGGTGGTGCAGTCCTGCGGGCTCAGCCGGGCGATCCTGATCTCGTTGTAATTGCCGGTCGGGTCCCACATGCCGGCCGAGAACGTCACCATGTCCCAGAACGAGAAGCCCAGATAATGAATCAGCAGGTCGCGGCGGATGGTGCCGGCAGTGCCCTCCGGCTCGATGCCCGACAGGATCTCATCGGAACGGCGGTTGAGGGATTCCAGATCGATATCGCGCGCAATGCCGGTGACGATGGCGTCGATGGCGGCAAGATTGTCGCGCGCGAAGGCGGCGCCGCCCGAACCGTCGAATTTGGCGCGGGATAATATGGGGCCGAAGACGTCGCGGGTCCGGCCCGCCGCCTCCAGGCTGACGGCGGCGGTGCCGTCACGCGAGCGCAACGCGTCGAGCACTTCGTAGAAGCGCCCCTTCAGGCTGTCCAGTCTGTGGCCGGTAAGGTCGGACATGCCTTCAGGGTCCAGCCGCCCATAAAGCGCATTGAGTTCCTGGATGACGAACCGGATCCGGCGGCTGCGGAACTCCAGGTCAAAGGTTCGCAGCAATTTTACCCAGGCCGGCAGGCCGGGACCGTCCTCCGCCTGCGGCGCCGCGTCGCCCGCGGGCAGAACCCCGCGAGCGGCGGCCCATTCGTGCAGCGCGGCCTCGATGAATTCCGCCTGCACGGTGCCGCGCTCCTGGCCGCACAGCAGGCCGACGATCTTCGCCGCCTGATCGACGGCCTCCTGCAATTTGAGCCGCTGATAGCCCTTGTAGGCGAATCCGGCCTGTTTGGCGGCCTCGGCGCTGCACTGCGTCCGCCACTCGGCGATCTGTGCGTCGGTGAGCCGGCGGCGATCCAGTTTTCCCCGCGTCACCTTCTCGACGGCAGCGACGATGTCGGGCCGGGCCGCCTCGATGATGTGCCGGGTAGAGCGGGTGCGGCGGTTCAGCTCCTGCACCCAGTCCAGATCGTCTGCGATCGGCTCGTTGCGCGGAATGTCGGACAAGGCCGCCTTCAGGGTGCGCAGCACGCCAGGCGGCTTGCCGGTGGGCGGCGGCGGCTTGTTGGCCGGGCTGGGATTGATATAGACCAGCCGCCGGTCCACCCGGCGATAGGCCGGCTGGCGGCCGATGGCATCGATGGCCGGCGCGAACGGCTTGTTGTTGAGCACGCTGCCATCGAGGAATGAGGTCTTCTCCGGATCCGTGCCGGCCTGGAAATAGGGCCGGAAATTGGCGCGCAGGAATTTCTCCTTGTTGGTCCAGGTCCGGCCGCGGCGATCGAGCACCCGGTCGACTTCGCCGAGCTGGGCCGGCGGGAACGCGGCCGGGAAGCTGGCGGTGGCGCGGGCGGCGAAGGCCAGCGCCGGAATGCAGGCCATGTCGAAATCGGTTTCCACCTGGCCATCGACCCAGCGGCGGTAGCGGAAATGCAGCCGGTGACGGTGCTCGCGTTCCTCGATCAGCGGCGGGTCATAGAGCGGGATAGACCGTTCATAGCCGAAGAAATCGGTAAGGGTGACGAACATGTCGAGCTTGAGACCGGTGGGCACCAGCGAGTCGATGGCGCTTCTCGGCGCCCCCATGGCCTCCATGGCGTTGATCAGGCTGTCGACCAGCCGCTCGCCGTCGAACGGCGGACGAAGGCGGACGATCTGCATCATCCGGCGCAGCTTGCCTTCCACCTCGTCGTCCAGATCGATGTCGTCGAGCCGGTCGCCGGCGATCCAGCGCACCAGCGGCCAGAACAGCCGGTCGCTCCAGGCCGTCGTGCTGCCCTCGGAAATCAGCGACTCCACGTCGGCGCCGGTCAGCCACATGTCGCGCAGGTCGTCGAACGGCAGGTCGTGCGCCAGCGCACGGGCCAGCAGCACGCTGTTGATGCCGCCGGCGCTGGCGCCGGCGATGACATCGACGATGACCCGCAGATCGAGCCCCGCCCCGATCTCGCGCAACAGGTCGAAATAGACCGCCTCGGTATCGATGATCCGATCGGTACTCGGCGGCAGGTCGGCGAAGCTGCGCTCGCGCTTCAGGCCCGCATCGTGAACTGAATGATAGAGTTTCGACGCCCGCGCCAGCTTGAGGATTTCCTTGGCGATGCCGTGCATGTAGACGGCCAGCGAGATGCCGCCACTGCACACGATCGCAAGACGCAACTCCTTTTCCTGCATCAGGCCCCGTCCACCGTGCGAACGCTAACCCGCCGGCCGTCGCTGACATCTTCACTCGGGTGGCTGATCACCACATCCCCCTGCTTCAGCCCTTTTATCACCTGCGCTGCCTCGGTGTTGCGTACGCCGATCTGGACGCGGCGCAGCATGGCACGTCCGTCCTCGACCCGGTAGACCGCCCAGTTGCCGCCACTGCGGAACAGGGCGCCCAGGGGCACGGTCAGAACATCGCTGGACGACCAGACGATGATGCGCGGCTCGACCCGGTATGCATCGCGCAACGAGTCCCAGCGCGCCGGCGGATCGGTTGGATCGATGATCACGTTGACCCGCTGTTCCTCGACCCCGAGTGCCGAAACCTTGGTAAATCCCGACGGTTCCACGCGGCGCACCGTGCCGTTCAGGTCGCCCGGCCCGCCCCAATTTTCGATGCGTGCGGGCTGGCCCGCCCGGACGCGCACGGCGTCCTGCGACAACAGATCGACGACGATCTCCAGATTGCGCGGATCGCCCAGCTCGAGAATCGGCGCGCCGACCGCCATGACCCGTTCGCTCTGTTGCATCACCCGCAATACCTGGCCGGAGATCGGTGCGGCCATGCGCAGGCAGCAACCGGCATCGGCGACGCCCGCTTCGTCGGTCGGCACGATGAGTTCCGCCTGGGCAGCCGCCAGTTCGGCCGTGGCGGCCTGGTAAGCCGCCTCCGCTGCATCCAGTTCCGCACGCCGCCGGTCGCGGTCGCGCTGCGAGATGGCGGTTCCCGCGGTCAATGCCTTGGCCCTTTCCCATTCGAGTCGGGCCAGCGTCCTGTCGGCCTTCACGCGCGCGGTCACCGCCTTGGCCTGGTCAAGGCGCGCCCGTGACCGGGCCGCGCTGCGGCGGTCCAGGAAATCCGGCGCGCTCGGTTCGAAGATCGCCACCATGGTTTCGCCAGCGACAACCGGGTCCCCGGGATCGAGCGTCACGCGGCGCAATCGGCCGTTGACCGGCGCCGACACGGTAAAGATATCGCGAATCCTTGTCTTGCCCTCGGCAGTGACCGACACGTCCAGCCGCCCTCGCGTCACTTCGCGGCCGTCGACGGCAAGCGGACTGGGCACGAATGCAAGGTAAAGCAGGACGGCGATGACAATGCCGCCGGCCGCCCACTTGCCCCAGCGGCCGACGACTGACCGGATGTGCTTGTCGTTCATCGCCATGATTATTCCCGCGTCTTCAGAACAGCGACCAGATCGAGCCGATCGAGACGCCGCCGCACGACCAGCGCCGAGACCGACGCCGCAGCGATGATCACCAGAGCGGTCCAGCCGTAGGTGGACCTGTCGATAACCACCGGAAGGCGGAACAGCTCGGTCTGAAACGCCTGAACCATCAGGTTCGACAGGCCGTATCCCATCAGCCAGCCCAGCGGCACCGCGAGCGCCACGAGCAGCGCCAGTTCGCCCAGCAGGATGGTCGATATCTCGCCCCGCGTGAAGCCCATGACCCGCATGCTGGCCAGTTCCCGGCCCCGCTCGGAGACGCTGATCCGCGCCGAATTGTATACCACGCCGAAGGCGATGATCGACGCAAAGACGATATTGACCATGGTCATCTGCACCAGGTTCTCACCCATCGTCTCGTCGAAGCCGCTGATCGCGGCGGAACGGATCGACACGCCCGCGATGGCCGGGGTTCTCTTGGCGGCGTCATAGAACCGGCTCATCGACGCTTCATCGACATTCATCCAGGCGCCGGAAATGCTGGGCCCTTCCAGCATCAGCCGGTTCAGCGCCGCGATGTCCATATAGGCGCCAGTGCCGATGAATTGCTCGGCAATGCCCGCGACGCGAATCTGGTGGACCGGCCGGCGCCCCTCCAGCACCTCGACGGTCAGCATGTCCCCTGGTTTCGCGCCCAGCAACTGGGCCAGCAGGTCGGATAGCAGCAGGCCATCCGGAGGCAGCGATACGGGGCGCTGCCGCTTGTCGAGCGTGCGGTGCAAATCGCCACCCATCTCCATGCCGACGATCGCCAGCCGACGCGTGCGATTTTCCAGGCTGAGCTTCACCGGCACGGCACGATAGGGTTCGGCCCGCATCACGCCCGGCATGTGGACGAGGTCGCCCAACGCCCCCCGCGACGCCGGCTCGACCAGGGTGATGGCAATGTCTTCGCGTTCGGACCGGTTGAACTGAACATCGAGCATGAAATCGATGGTATCGAGAAAGAAGCTGGCTGCGATCAGCGTCCCCAGCGCCGTGGCGATGCCCAGGCAGGTGATCAGGGTGAGGCGCCAGCGGCGCTCCAGGTAGCGCAGGACCATCCTCGCCGTCGGTGACAGCAGCTGCGCCCGGCCCAGCCGCTCGAACAGCAGCGCGCGATATACCACCGGCGGCTCGGGCCGCATGGCTTCCGCCGGCTGCAGCAGCATCACCCGGCGAACGGACCGGGCAACGCCCAGGAACGCCACCACCAGGCTCAGCGCGACCGAGGACACAAGCACCAGCGGGTCGAGCCTGTAATGAAGATGCGGGAACCGATAGAACTCCGCATACATGTCGGCCATCGACCGGCCGAAATAGGCACCTGCGGCAATGCCCGCCACGGCGGCGGCGATGGCGATGGCAGCGGCGAATTTCGCATAGTGCCATCCCACCTCGCGGTTGGTCAGTCCCAGTGCTTTCAGCGTGCCTATTTCAGCACGATCCAGGTTGATCATGCGCGCCAGCACCGTATTGAGCAGGAAGCTGGCCACCACCAGGAAGATCAGCGGCAGGATGACCGCCATGGCGCGGAGCTGGTCCAGTTCGCTGCGCAGGAACATGTCGGACTGATGATCCTTGCGGCCATAGGCGCCCCGCCCGCCATATTGGCGCGTCATGGCGTCGATGGCATCGATCACGTCGGCCACCGAGGCGTTGGGCATGAGCGAAAGGACCGCGTCGTTGAACGCGCCCTCCATGTCATGCGCCGCCTCGAGCGCGGCGCGGCCCATCCACATCACGGCAAAGCGCTTGTTGTCGGGGAACAGGGCGCCGGCCGGTAACGCGTAGACAAACTCGGGAGAAATGGCGACGCCGACAATGTCCAGCTGGCGTTGATGCCCGCTGATCAGCGCCGACACGCTGTCGCCCGGCCCAAGACGGTGCGCCTCCGAGAATGCGTCGCTGATCACCACCTCGTTCTCACGGTAGGGCTCGACCAAACGGCCGGCACGCAGATGCAGACGGTTCAATGTGGGCTGTCCCGCCTCGGGCAGCGACGTGAGCAATGCGGTAGCCGGCTCGCTCATGCCGGCCACGTCCAGGATCGCGCCGACCGCAACCCGTGTCTCGACACGCTGGACGCCCGGAATATCGGCCAGCCGCCGCCCGACTATCTCCGGCGCGCGCTTGACGCTCACAAACACGTCGCCGAACCGGTAGTCCTGATAATAGAGCCGCCGCGTCTCGCCCAGCGAATCGATCAGCCCCGTGCTCATCACATAGGTGGCAATGCCGGCGGCCATCACCAAGGCGATGGCGATTACCTGGGTTGCCATCGAGCGCAGGTTTCGCAGCAGCTTTCGATCAAGTACGGCCATCGCTACCAGTCGATGTCCGACGGCTTCATCCGCACCGGGTTGGCTTCGATCCGGTTGATCCGGCCATCGGCAAAGTAGATCACGCGGTCGGCCAGATGGCGGATCGATGCGTTGTGGGTAATGACCACGGTCAAGGTGCCGAGTTCCCTGTTCACCCGTTCCAGTGCCTCAAGCACGATCATGCCGGTGGTGATGTCGAGGGCCCCGGTCGGCTCGTCGCAGAGCAACACGTCGGGACGCTTGGCCACCGCGCGCGCGATGGCGACACGCTGCTGTTCGCCGCCCGAGAGCTGCGCCGGAAAGTGGTCGAGGCGTTCGCCCAGCCCCACGAGGCGCAAGGCTTCCTCGGGCGCCAGAGGATCCGGTGCGATCTCGGTGACCAGCGCGATATTCTCGCGGGCGGTCAGGCTCGGGATCAGATTGTAGAACTGGAAGACGAATCCCACATGGTGGCGCCGGTACAAGGTCAGCGCCTGATCGCCAACCAGCGTGAGATCTTCGCCGCGGAAGAAAACGTGTCCATCGGACGGCGTATCGAGGCCGCCCAGTATATTCACCAGCGTCGACTTGCCGCTGCCGGACGGCCCCAGCAGCACGACAAATTCACCCTCGTACAATTCGAGATCGACGCCGCGCAGGGCCATCACCTGGACCTCGCCCATGTCATAGACCTTGGTCAGACCTTCGACGCGGAACGCGGCAGATTCTGACGGAGTGTTCATAACGCCAAGCCTGCGGGACTATCCCGCCCCGAACCTTGCGCCCGATCAACCGGCCAGTGAAATACTTATCGAACTGTCAGACCAGCGCCTTGGGACTGTCGAAGGCGACAAGGTCGCCAGACTTGGCGGCGGCCCAGCTCTTGATGTCGAATTCGATGACCGCCAGCGCCGCAGTGGGGAACTTGTCCTCGATGTCGTCGCGGCGCCCCGCCGGATCGCCGGCCGAAAGCTTGAGTGCGGCGAGCTGCATGCCCGGATTATGGCCGATGACGAGCAGGGTCGCCACATCGTCAGGCGCGCCGCGCACCACCTCCATGACGGTCTCGGGATCGGCCAGGTAAAGCTCGGGGCGGAACGTCAGGGGTACGTCGGACTGCAGCGCAATCAGTACGCGCTGCGCGGTCTCGCTGGTACGAACGGCAGGCGAGGAGAGGATCAGGTCGGGCGTCAGGCCGCGCTGGCGAAGATAGGCGCCCATCAGGGCGGCGGCGCGCTGGCCCCGGTCGTTGAGCGGCCGCCCTTTGTCCGGCTGATCCGGATTGTTCCAGTCGGACTTGCCGTGGCGGAGCAGCAGCAGACGTTTCAACGCGGGTCTCCCTTCACTTCACGGCGCACCATACAGATCGAACGTGTCGTTCCCGTGAATGGGGAGCGGCGCCTGGCGGGCGAAAACGCCTAGGCTGGCAGTTTGCGGTTGAGCGCAACGATCCCGCGTTCGATCGCGGCAGCGGCAAGCCGGTCGATGTCCAGTTCGTGACGGATCATCTCCAGCAGGCGCAACTCTTCCTGGCCCAGCCTGCCGTCGCTGATGGCCACGGTGCAGGCAATGGCATAGGCCGTGTCGCGCAGGCTGTCGGGCAGCGCTTCGCTCACGAGGCCGAGTACCGTCTCCAGGCCCTCGCCATGCTCGATGATATCGTTACAGGCCTGGACCGCCGACAGCAGCTTGGCCCGGTCATAGCCCTCGAACACCGGCAGGTGGGAAACCGTGTGCGACATGGCGCCGATCTCCGCGTCGACCATCTTCGAATCGGCGGCAGCCACGATCACCATCAGGTAGACCAGTGCGGAATGGGGGGTAAGAACCGAGTCGCTCACAAATGGAATCCTGCCTTGTTGCGGTGCGCGCCAACATAGGTGCGCGGCACACGGCCTTCAACGACTTATGCCGCCGGCACCGCCGAACGCAGGAAGGCCCCGCTGATCTCCACCGCCTCGGCGAGGCCGACCCGCGCCACCTCGACGTCGTCGGGGAACGCGCCGAGCAGACGGCTGGGCATGGCGCTGTCCAGCATGACGAACACGCCCCGGTCTCCGGCACGGCGGATCAGCCGGCCGAAGGCCTGCTTCAGCCGCAACCGGACCAGCATGTCGTCATAGCGGCTGCCGCCGAACGCGTCGCGCCGGGCCCGGTGCAGGATCGACGGGCGCGGCCATGGTACCCGGTCGAACACAATCAGGCGCAGTGCATCGCCCGGCACGTCGACGCCGTCGCGGATGGCGTCGGTCCCCAGCAGGCAGGAATTGTGCTCGGCGCGAAAGATATCGACGAGCGTGCCGGGGTCGAACGCGTCGACATGCTGGGCATAGACGCCGATCCCCTGCTGGGCGAGCGGCGCGGCGATGCGGCCATGGACATCGCGCAGCCGGTTGATGGCGGTGAACAGGCCCAGTCCGCCGCCGCCGGCCGCCTCGAACAGCGCCCGGTAGGCACCGGCTACCTGCTGGGAATCGGTGCGCTTGACGTCGCGGACCACCAGCACTTTCGCCTGGCTGCCGTAATCGAACGGCGACTTATGGCTCGACCGCTTCGCCGGCAGCACCAGATGGTTGAATCCGGTCCGCAGTTCGGCATTGCGCCAGCTGTCCAGGTCGTCGCCTTCGCCGCCCGTCTCGTCGCGCAACGTGGCCGAGGTCACGACGACGCCATGGGCCGGCGCCAGCACCACGTCGGCGAACGGCTTGGTCGGGTCGATCCAGTGCCGGTGCAGGCCCACGTCATATTCGCGCTGGCCGCCGCGCTCGACCGAGAACCAGTCGACGAAGCCCTCCGCCGTGCCCTTCTCCAGGTCGCGCAACATGGCGCGCCACGGCAGCATCATGGCGTCGACCCGCCGGGTAATACCGCCCCGCGCCGCCTCGAGCCGTGTCCGTTCGGAACTGTCCAGTTCCTCGGATTCATCGGCAAGCCGGTTGCCGATGACGCGGGCAAGCTGCTGCATGGGCACGGTCAGCTCGGCCAGCGCCCGCTCCAGCCCACCGGCTGCGGCGCGCAGTTCGTCGGACAGGGTATGGGTGGCCGCCTCCAGCGTATAGGGATCGTCAGGCCGCTGGGCGCGGGCATAGACATGGGTGCGGACAGCGGCGAAAAACGCCTCGGCCGCGCCTTGCGCGGCAGCGCTGGCGATGCGTCCAAGCCAGCCTTCGCCGGGCAGGGCGGCGGCGGCACGGATCGCTTCTCGCATCAGCGTCTCGGATTCCGGATGCAGAACCAGCAGATCGCCGATGCGCGCCTCGATGCCGCGCGACCGGCCCCGCCGGCCCCCTTCCGGGCCACGCACCCAGCGCCGCAGCTCGACCGCCTCAAGGCCCGAAAGATGGGCCGAGAACGCGCTGTCGGCGGCGTCGAACAGGTGGTGGCCTTCGTCGAACACGTAGCGTGTCGGCTTGTCCTCTTCCGGGCCGTACAGCGCGGCGCGGATCATCACCAGCGCGTGATTGGCGATCACCAGATCGGCGCCCTTCGCCTTGCGGGTCGAATGCTCGATGAAGCAGGTGCGCCAATGGGTGCAGGCCGAATAGACGCATTCGCCGCGCCGGTCGGTGAGGCCCGAGGCGCGGCCCGCTCCGATCCGCTGCAGCAGCCAGGCAGGCAGATCGCCGCCGACCATGTCGCCGTCGCGGCTATAGCGCGCCCAGCGCACCACCAGCGCAAGGCGCACCAGATTCTCCGGCATCATCTGGGCACGGCCAACGGCCTCCTCCAGATTGAGCAGGCACAGATAATTCTCCCTGCCCTTGCGGACCACAACCTTGCGCGCCTTCATGCGCCGGTCGGGGAACAGCCGGTCCAGCTCCTGGTCCAGCTGGCGCTGCAGGTTCTTGGTGTAGGTGCTGAGCCAGACCGGACCGTGATTGCGTTCGGCCCACAGGCTCGACGGCGCGATGTAGCCCAGCGTCTTGCCGATACCGGTGCCCGCCTCGGCGATCACGGCATTGGGCGCCGAGACGATCTCGCGCGGCTCGAAGGCGGCGGTAACCACGCCGGCATAGTCGCGCTGGCTGGTGCGGTCTTCGGCGCCCCGGCCCAGCAGCGCCGTCAACCGGTCCTGCACCTCGCCCGGGCCGACGGGAAAGTCATCGGGCGGCGGACGCGGCGCTTCGTCCTCCCATTGCGGGAGACGGCGCCACACATCGAGACCGCTGCCCGCGTCCTCGCCCGATACCGGCGCACCAAGCGCCGCCGTGACATTGGCGCCCCAGGTCCAGCCCGCCTTCGCCATGGAGCGGGCGAGGCGCTGCGCCTCGGGCCTGTCCGGATAGCGCGGATCGGCGAGTTGGGCGAGCAGCAGCGCCGCGGCCCGGTGAAGGATCGCCGCCTGGTCCTCCAGCTCGGATGCCGGCATGTCGAGGCCGAGCGCCGCCGCGAGGCCGCCCGGTGTGGGCAGGCAGAACGTCGCGGGCCGGACAAAGGCATAGAGGTCGAGGACATCGAGTACCCGAACCAGTGGCTCGGTTTCAAGCCGGGCACTGACGACCGGCTCGTGGCACACCAGCACCATGCCGCGCGCCGCCCGGACGGCGGCCTCGCCCAGGCCCAGCGTCTCCACCTCGCCATCGACGGTCACCAGCGCGGCAGCGCGAAAACCGACCGCGAGAGCGGGCATGGCGGGAAGCGCGATAGTAGGTGCGGAAGCAGTCATCGGACCCAATATAAGGAGAGACCCGGCGCCCTGTCATGCGTGCTGCGAACAAAACAGGATCGCATGCCGGCCATGACGCCACCTGAAACCGCTGGAACATTGACGCTTCATCGCCTTGGCCCTACCTTCCGCCGACTTCCAGTCCCGGGAACACCCATGTCCGAGCTTCGAGAAATCGCCCTGAACAGCAATGCCTGGCCTTTCCAGGAAGCGCGCAAGCTGGTCGACCGGTTCGAGAAGACCGGCGTGACACCGGACGCGGTGATCTTCGAGACCGGATACGGCCCGTCGGGCCTGCCGCATATCGGCACCTTCGGCGAGGTCGCGCGCACCACCATGGTGCGCCGGGCGTTCGAGACCATTTCGGATATCCCGACCCGGCTGATCGCCTTCTCGGACGACATGGACGGCCTGCGCAAGGTGCCGGACAACATCCCCAACAAGGAAGCCATGGTCCCGCATCTGGGCAAGCCGCTGACCCAGGTGCCCGACCCGTTCGGCACCCATGACAGCTTCGGCGCCCATAACAACGCCCGGCTGCGGGCGTTCCTCGACGCGTTCGGCTTCGAATACGAATTCATGAGCTCGACCGAGTGCTACAAGGCCGGCCGGTTCGACACGGCGCTGCTGCAGGTGCTGCACAATTACGATGACGTGATCAACGTCATCCTGCCGACCCTGGGCCCGGACCGCCGCGCCACCTACAGTCCGTTCCTGCCGGTGTGCCCGCGCACCGGCCAGGTGCTGCAGGTGCCGGTCGTCGACCGCGACGCAGCCGCCGGGACCATTACCTACGAGGACAGCGGCGAACGGGTCACCGTTCCGGTCACCGGCGGCCACTGCAAGCTGCAATGGAAGGCCGACTGGGCCATGCGCTGGGTAGCGCTGGGCGTGCATTACGAGATGGCCGGCAAGGACCTGATCGACTCGGTGAAGCTGTCGAGCCGGATCTGCACCGTGCTGGGCGGAACGCCGCCCGAGGGTTTCAACTACGAACTGTTCCTCGACGAAAACGGCGAGAAGATTTCCAAGTCGCGCGGCAACGGCCTGACCATCGAGGAATGGCTGCGCTATGCGCCGACCGAGAGCCTGTCGCTCTACATGTTCCAGTCGCCGCGCAAGGCCAAGCGGCTGTATTTCGACGTGATCCCGAAGGCGGTCGATGAGTACATCACCTTCCTCGACGCCTATCACCGGCAGTCGGCTGCCGCGGAAAGGCTGGCCAATCCGGTGTGGCACATCCACGGCGGCAACCCGCCGAAGGAAGACGTGCCCGTCACGTTCGGCCTGCTGCTCAACCTGGTGAGCGCCAGCAATTCGGAAGACCCGGCCATCCTGTGGGGCTTCATCAGCGGATACGCGCCGGGCGCCACTCCCGCCACGCATCCGCTGCTCAATCGCCTGGTGCGCTTCGCGGTGGCCTATTACGACGACTTCGTGAAGCCGGCCAAGCGGTTCCGCAAGCCCGACGAACGCGAGCGGGCGGCGCTGTCCGACCTGGCGGCGGCGCTGGATCGCCTGCCGGCCGGGGCAACCGCCGAGGAGATCCAGAACGAGGTTTATGCCGTCGGCAAGACCCATGATTTCGAGCCACTGCGCGACTGGTTCAAGGCGCTATACGAGACTCTGCTGGGCCAGAGCCAGGGCCCGCGCATGGGATCTTTCTTCGCGCTGTACGGTCTGGACAACAGCCGCGCCTTGCTGGCCGACGCGCTGGCGGGCAAGCTCGCGGCCTGATGATCAAGTCCAGGTCATCCGCACCAGAATGTCTAGGCCCTCATCGATGGAGCAGGGATTGCTGAAAGCTGTTTTCGTTGCCGCCGCCGCCATCGGGCTCATGGCCCTGTCTCCCACGGGCGAATGGCGCGTGGGCGACGCCGCCGTCGAGAAATGTATCGCCGAATACGCGAATATCGACAGGGCCGTTGAGGAAGCCGGCACCGCCGACGCCGAATATGCGCGCATCGACGGCTTTCCCTATTTCCGGATCAACCGCTTTCTGGCGAGCTACGATTTCAATGCGTTGAAGCCGGCCGAGCGCACCGAATGGATCGACCAGCTGGTGCAGGCCGACAAGGACGAACGCGCCATCGAGATCGGCAACCTGCCCGCGACCAAGCGCGGCGAGCTTTACGGCAACCTGGAGCGGGATCCGGTCACCAGCACCAAGGCGTGCGCCGACAGTCTCCGGGCATTCGACCACCTCAAGCCCGAGGCGCACAAGGCGCTGCCGCCGCGCGCATTGGTGCCCGCATCGGACGCCGCGCCGGCCAAGGCCGCCGTCCGTTCGCCCGCGCAGCTTGCCGCGCTGACCGCGGCGACGCCGCCCCTGACAACGGGCACGACGGTGTTCGAGCCCATGGGCACCAAACCGATGTCGGCCTATACGGTGAAGCTTCTTGTCGACCAGTCGCGCACCGAGGAACTGAAGATTCCCGAGCCCAAGGAAGACGCCGCCGAACGGCTGTTCGGCAGCTTCGCGCCCATGGTCCGCGTCAGCGGAGAGCCGGACGAGTCCATGGTCATTCCGGTCTGGAAGGACGGCAAGATCGACAGCGAATACAATGCCGCCGTGGCCTATGCGAAATTTTCGCAGGCGAAGTGGAAGGGCGCGCCGGTCCTGCAGATCAATTACCTGATCTGGTTCAAGGCCAACCCGCTGGACGGACTGATCTGGCGCGTCACGCTGGGCGCCAACGGCAAGCCGCTGGCCTACGACACCGTGCGCATGAACGGCAGCGGCTATCTGCTGCTGCTCGAGAGCGGCCTTCAGGCGCCCGGCGCGGCGACGCTTCCCGAAATCCCGGACGGGAGCCGACTGGTGCTGACCGTCGACGGCGCCAGCCACGACATCGTGCATGTGGGCGTCTGGGACGGCGTGACCCGGGACAATTACCTGCTGGTCGAATATGACCGCCTGCGCCGCCTCTATCACCATGACGGCGAGACCCGCAGCCTGTTCGACGCCGAAGGCCGAAGCGGCACCGGGCCCGGCGCCCCGCGCCAATGGGCCCATCACAGGCTGGCCAACGGCAGCTACTTCGACGCACCGAACCTGCTTGAGAAGATGATCGCGGGGAAATAGCCGGGACGGCGTCCCCGCCGCGCTCGATCGCCCTGTTCACCTCAAGCCCATTGCGGTAGCGTGCCCGCGACATGAACCGACTGGTTTACAAGATTTGTTCGCGCGCCGAATGGGCGCAGGCCGTAGCGGCCGGCAGCTATGCCGGGTCGGCCGTGGACAGGGCGGACGGGTTCATTCACTTCTCAACCGCGCAGCAGGCACCCGACACCGCCGCGAAGCATTTCGCCGGCCAGCACGGCCTCGTCCTGGTGCAGATCGATACGAACCGGCTGCCCCGGGAAGTCCTGAAATGGGAGCCATCGCGGGGCGGCGCCCTGTTCCCGCATCTGTATGCGCCGTTGCCCGTGACCGCAGCGTTGCGTGTGGACCCGCTGCCGTGGCGGGACGGCGCAGGTCACCTGTTTCCAGAAAGCCTGGACGATGCGTGATTTGTACCGGCTGATCCGCCCTGCCTTGATGAAGATCGACGCCGAGCAGGCGCATCGTCTGACCTTGCGGCTGTTGAACTCGCCGTTGGCCGGGCTGCTTGGCGGCGACACCGCCGAAACACCCGACCTGGAGACCACGTTTCTGGGGATTCGCCTGCCGAATCCGATAGGGCTGGCTGCGGGCTTCGACAAGAACGCCCAGGTGCCCGACGCCATGCTGCGCCTGGGTTTCGGTTTCGTCGAGATCGGCACGGTGACGCCGCGCCCCCAGGCAGGCAACCCACCGCCCCGGATCTTCCGGCTGGTCGAGGACGAGGCGGTGATCAACCGGATCGGCTTCGCCAACGAGGGCGCCGACATCGTGACGCGCCGCCTGTCCGAACGCCGAGCCGCCTCGCGCATGGGCAAGATCGGGATCAATATCGGCGCCAACAAGGATTCCGAGGACTGGGTGGGCGACTACGTCAACGGGTTGCAGCGGTTCTCGGGCCTGGGCGACTATTACACCATCAATATCTCGTCACCCAACACGCCGGGCCTGCGCGCCCTGCAGACGCGCGAATCGCTCAAGCCGCTGATGGATGCGCTGATCGCCACCCGCGAGCATATGAGCCGGGTACGCAAGCCGCCGCTGCTGGTGAAGCTGGCGCCGGACCTGAGCGCGCCCCAACTGGAGGACATCGCCGCGCTGGCGCTCGAGCACGATATTGACGGCCTGATCATTTCCAACACCACGATCGGCCGCCCCGAATCCCTGCACAGCCCGCATAGGAGCGAAGCCGGTGGACTGTCCGGCGCGCCGCTGAAAGCACTGGCGCTGGAGACTCTCCAGCGGATGTACCGCCTGACCGGCGGCACGGTGCCGCTGATCGGTGTGGGCGGCATATCGTCGGGACAGGACGTCTACGACCGCATCCGCGCCGGCGCATCGGTCGTCCAGCTCTATTCGGCGCTGGTCTATGAGGGACCCGGCCTTGTCAGACGCATCAAGGGCGAGCTGTCGGCGCTGCTGAAGCGCGACGGCTTCGCGACTGTGTCCGACGCCGTGGGCAAGAACTAGCCGCTATAAGGGCGCCATCATGGCCGCAACGATCAGCTCTCGCCGCTGTCGTCGCCCATCTGGGATTGCAGGTAGTTCTGGATGCCGACCTTGTCGATCAACTCGATCTGGGTCTCGAGGAAGTCGATATGCTCTTCTTCCGATTCCAGGATGTCCTCGAATAGCTCACGCGAAATGTAGTCCCGCACCGTCTCGCAATGGGCGATGGCGTCGCGCAGCACCGGGCAGGCTTCCACTTCGGTATCGAGATCGGCCTTCAGGAGTTCGGCCACATTCTCGCCGATCCGCAACCGGTTCAGATCCTGCAGGTTGGGCAGGCCTTCGAGAAACAGAATGCGGTTGATCAGCCTGTCCGCGTGCTTCATCTCGTCGATGGACTCTCCGTACTCGTAGTCGCCGAGCTTGTTGAGCCCCCAGTTCTTCAGCATGCGGGCATGGAGGAAGTACTGGTTGATCGCGGTCAGTTCGTTCTTGAGGGCCAGATTGAGGAACTGGATAACCTTTTTGTCGCCCTTCATGGGACCCTCCTTTAATCGCCGGATATCGACGATAAACGCTTGGCGTTCAGAATAGGTCCGTTCGCCGCGCCGGTCAAAAAATTACGCGGCGGCGCAATGGACTAGAGGGAGACAAGTTCCACGGGAGCGGCGAGTTTGGCCCGTTCGGAATCAATCACGTCCTGGGCGTAGTACAGGCAGGTGCCGCAATCAGGGTCGACGCCGAGCGCGGCGTAGATGTCTTCCGCGGATGCGGCCGGGCGTTCCACGGCCAGTTCCCGAATCTGGCTTTCACGCAGGGCGTTACAGATGCAAACGTACATTCGATTCGCACTCCAGTTGCCATTTGTATATAGCCTGATGCGAATGAGTGTCAATTACTCTGGAAGTGAAGCCCTGCTCCGTCATCGCTTGCGCCCGGTGGCGCGGCGTGGTTTCAGGGGAGCCGGACAAATCGGGGACCGAGCATGAACGTGACCATCTACCACAATCCGCGTTGCACGAAGTCGCGCGAGACCCTTGCCCTTCTGCAGCAGAAGGGGGTCGTGCCCGACATAATCGAATATCTTAAAACGCCGCCGTCGGCCGCCGAGCTGGACGCGGTCCTGCAGAAACTGGGCATGGAGCCGCGCGAGGCCATGCGCCGGAAGGAACCGCCCTACAAGGCGCTGGCGCTGGACAATGAGGCGCTGACTCGCGGCCAGCTGATCCAGGCGATGGTCGAAAATCCGGTGCTGATCGAGCGGCCCATCGTGCTGGCGAACGACAAGGCGCGCATCGGCCGCCCGCCCGAGGCCGTGCTGGACATTCTCTAGCGCCCGCGAAGCTGCCGCGAGGACCCCGCCGGCGTCGCATTGACATACCTTACGGGGGTATAGTACAAATCCACTATCAATGCCGTGATGGTGGACGTATCCCATCCCATCTCGCGCTGTTCGGCCTGCTCGCAGGCTGCGCGGCGATGCCGCCGGACCAGGGTTTCTCGCCGGTGGCGCAAGAGGTGAAATCCCGCTCGGGCCATGATGTCGCGTGGCTGCGCGACGGCGATGCCCGGCAACTGGCGGATGCGCTCACGGCCTCGCTGCTTGCCGAACCCCTGACCGCCGACAGCGCCACCCGGATCGCGCTGGTGGGCAACCGCGACCTGCAGGCCAGCTTCGCCCAGGTCGCCACCGCCGACGCGGTGCAGGCGGCCACCCCGCGCAACCCGGTGCTCGATGCCGCCATGAAGCTGCCCACCGATGGCGGCGGGCTGAACCTGGATTTCGGCGTCGCGTTCGAGTTCATCGATCTGCTGTTTCTGCCCGCCCGGAGCCGGGCCGCCGAGGCCGAGGCCGAGGCCGTACGGCTGCGTGTGACCGGCGAGGTGCTGGCGCTGGCGGCACGGACACGGATCGCCTTCGTCGAGGTGCAGGCGGCGACACGCGGCGCGGCCCTGTCCGCCGACGCGCTGGACATCGCCCAGGCCAGGGCGGACGCGGCGAATGTCCTGCGCGAGGCCGGCAACATCACTGCCGGACAGCGCGCCATGGCGGCCGGCCAGCTGGCGCAGGCGCGGCTCGCCGCCACTGCGGCACAGGACGCCAGGACCGCCGCGCGCGAGCGGCTCAATATCCTCATGGGCGTGCGCGAGGATGGATGGCGGGCGACCTCCACCATCCCGGATATGCCGGCGGCGGACGGGCTGGACGGCCTGGAGCGCCGTGCGCTCGAGGCGAGCCTTGAAGTGGCCGCGGCCTGGCAGGATCTGATCGCCCTTGGCGAACGCAACGGTCTCGCCCGGCGGGTCATCACCGACGCCGAAGCCGGCGCCGTGGCCGAACGCAACGAAGGCTCCTGGGAAGCGGGCCCCAGCATCGCCGTGCCGCTGCCGCTGTTCGACCTGGGCGGGGCACGCTCGGCAAGGGCGCGGGCGCAGGTGCTGCAGGCCGAGGACCGTCACGCCGCCGCCCAGGTGCGGGTCCTGTCGGCGGCCCGCGCGGCACGGGCGCAGCTGGAGCGGGCGCGCGCCGATGCGGCGACCAGCCGCGACCAGGCGCTGCCCGCGGGGCGCGAGGCGATGCGTCAGGCCATGCTCGGCTACAACGCCATGCAGACCGGCATCTTCGATCTGCTGGACGCCCGCGCGGCGGCGATCGAGACCAAGCGCCGGCACGTGGTGGCGCTGACCGCCTATTGGTCGGCCAGCACCCGCGCCGCGCTGCTGGCGCAGGGAGGCTCGGCCGGCACGGCAGTGTCCGTGGCGGCCCAGACCGCGGGAGAGCACTGATGTCCGGCATCAATCGCAGACAGGCACTGGGGCTTTCGGGCGCGGCACTGGCCGCCGGCGTGCTGGTATCGCGCGACGCGCTGGCCCAGCACGATCACCACATGCCACCGGCATCGCCCGCCCCGCCGCCGCCGGCGGCGACATCCCGGCGCGGCAGGGTCACGACACCGGGCGGCGACACGCTGTCGTTCCGGACGGTCGGCGGCGTGAAGATATTCCACCTGGTTGCCGAACCGGTGGCGCATGTTTTCGCGCCGGGCCTGAACGGGCAATGTTGGGGCTACAACGGCCGCGTGCATGGGCCGACCATCGAGGCGGTCGAGGGCGACCGGGTTCGGGTCTATGTGACCAACAAGCTGCCCGCGCCGACCACCATCCACTGGCACGGCATCATCCTGCCGAACGGCATGGACGGCGTCGGCGGGCTGAACCAGCCGACCATCAAGCCGGGAGAGACGTTCCTTTATGAATGGACGTTCCGCCAGCACGGGACATTCATGTACCACCCGCACCACGACGAGATGACCCAGATGGCCATGGGCCTGATGGGGCTGGTGGTGGTGCATCCGCGCGAGGCGCGGCCCGCCGACCGCGACTACGCCCTGATGCTGAGCACATGGAAGGTGACGCCCGGCACCACGCGCCCCGATCCCAACGAAATGACCGACTTCAACGTGCTGACCATGAACGGGCTGTGCTATCCGGGGACGCCCCCCTTGCTGGCGCGCACCGGCGACCTGGTGCGGATCCGCATCGGCAACCTCAGCGCCATGGATCATCACCCGATCCACCTGCGCGGCCACAATTTCCGGGTGACGGAAACCGACGGCGGGCCGATACCGCGGGCCGGGCAGTGGCCGGAGACCACCGTGCTGGTGCCGACCGGGTCCACCCGCACGATCGAGTTCACCGCCGAGCATCCCGGCGACTGGGCGATGCATTGCCACATGACCCATCACCTGATGAACCAGATGGGGCACGACCTGCCCAACATGATCGGCGCCGATGCCGGAAAGCTTCGGGCCGCCATCGGCAAGGCCGTGCCGGATGCCATGGTCATGGGCACCAGCGGCATGGACGACATGGGCGAGCACGGCATGCACATGGAGATGCCCGAGAACACCATCGCCATGGCGCCGATCCAGGGGCCGCACGATGCGATCACCATGGGCGGCATGTTCACCATCCTGAAGGTCCGCGACGATCTGACGGACAATCCCGATCCGGGCTGGTACGAGCAGCCGCGCGGCAGCGCGTCGCGCCTTGCCAGCGCCGACGAGCTGAAGCGGGACGGGATCGAGCGGACCTAGGCGGCGGCCCGGCGCGGCAGCGCGATAGCCGCCGTCCTGGTCATCGCGCTCTTGTGCAGGAAGTACATGAGCGCGGCGGCCAAGGGGAGCACCCAGAGATAGATCCCGAATGCCGTCACCGACAGCGGCAGGCCGGCAATCTCGAAATGGAACGTCCCGGTATAGCTGCCAAGGCTGTCGCGGATCTTGGCGGAAATCCACGGTCCCGCCGCCGCCGAGATCGAGAAGAACGGCGTCGCCATGCCCATCACCCGGCTGAACGAGCGGGCGCCGAACTTCTGTCCGACCATCACGCAGCACACCGGCAGCAGGCCGCCGGCGCCAAGGCCGATCAGGCCGCTGATCAGCATCAGCTGACGATAGCTTGGCTCGCCCAGGGTCAGCAGCAGCGTGCCCCAGATGACCGCGGTGGCGATCCAGTAGGGAATCCGCGCATCGACCTTGTCCGCCATCCAGCCCAGCGCCAGCCTGCCGACGATGCCGGCGACGGCAAGGATCGGAATCAGCAGCGACATGCGCTGGGGATCGATGCCCAGATCGTGCGCATAGGGCCCGATGCTGGTGAGGAAGGAATAGGAGGCGAGCGTCGTACCCAGGCAAGCGAGCCCGATGATCCAGAAAGTCGGCTCGCGCAGCACCTCGAAGAACCCCCAGGGCGCCTCGCCCGCCGCCGTGCCCTGTGCCGTCTGCGCCGTGTCGGCAACGCGCGTCTCACCCTCGCGGGGCATGCGGACGATGAACCACACCAGCGGAACGACCAGGATCACCACCAGCGCCGCCAGCATCAGGTTGGCGTCGCGCCAGCCGTAATTCTTCAGCAGCCAGGCCAGCAGCGGCGGCATGACGATACCGCCGAACGAGGAACCGAGCAGCGAGATGCCGACGGCGAAGCCGACCCGGCTCGGGAACCACCTGGCCGCCAGCACCTGCCCGGCAAGCGTGGTGGAGAACGCGTAGCCGCAGGCGATCAGCGTGGTGTACAGCGTGATGATCTGCCACATGGACGTGGCGTAGGCGACGAGCACCATGCCTGCCGCCAGCAGCAGCGTGCCGCCGATGATGATCCAGCGCATGGAAAAGCGGTCCATCAGCCGGCCGGCATAGAGCATCAGCGCCCCGGTCGCCAGCGTGGCGCCGGCATTGGCGCGCATGATCATTTCGGCGCCGGTGTCGAACTCGGTGATCCACGGCGTTCCCCAGACGGTGAAGCCATAGAACACGATGCCGACCATCAGCGCCTGGAACACGATCGCCACGGCGAGCACGTTCCATCCGTAGTACCAGCGCATCAATTTTCCCCGTTTGGTTCGGCGTTCAGTCTCCGACGGTTCAGGGGCCGCGTAAACGGATTATTCAGCGCCTGCGCAGAATCCCTGGCCGGTCAGGAGGCATGGCGCTTCATACGGGAAACGCCACCGTCGCCGTGCCCGTGGACAGCCGCGCGCCGGTATCGTCGTCCATCCACAACTCGAGATCGGCAATGGTCTCGCCTGCCTCGGCGCGGAGGGCGGTCACCCTGCCGCCCGAGGTCATGCGGCGGCCCTTGAAGAGCGGGCCGCGCAGACGGATGGCGACGGCGGCGATGCGCGCCGACGGACCGGCCCAATGGCGCAGCATGGCGTGCAGATAGGCATGCAGCAGCGGCGCCATGGCGAAAGGCGCGGGAAAACCCTCGTGCCGCGCCACGTCGTCGTCCCAGTGATGGCCGGCGAATTCATCGTTCACCGCGGCAAAGCGGTTCCAGTGATGCACGGTGCCCTCGCGGGAGAACGCCGGGATCTCGTCGCCCACGGCGATGGCGCCGGGATCGGTCATCAGTACCTCGCGAAGACGGAATCGAGGGTGCGCACCCATTCGCCGCGCTGGTTGGTGAACTCCTGCGACAAGGTGGTGTAGAGCATCAGCCCCATGCGGCCTTCGCGCTCCATGTAGTCGGTGATCTTCCAGATGCAGCGGATCACGTCGCCGGGCCGCATCGGCGCGCCGTGACGGGCGCGGATCTCGGTCAGCAGGATCGCCTTGTAATCGGGCGTCGCCACGCCCAGTTCGGATTCGCGAAAGGCGCTCATGGAAACCGGCGGATCGTCGGGCGTCGGCATGGCGGCTGTCCAGGCGAACGGATTGAAGTCCTCGGGCGCGGCGATGCCGCCGAACTGGGCGGCATAGTCCTCGTCCCAGTACTGGCGCGGCGGTGGTTCGGGCCAGTATACCGCCATCGCCCATTTGCGGATGTCCGACAGCGCGATGGGATGGGAGATGGCCTCGCGCATCACCTTGCCGACAATGCCGCGCATCTCGTCCGTGATCCATGTCATGCCGCGCCCCGCCGGTAGAGAAAATCAGCCGGCAGGCCAAGGCGCAGGCACGACTGCACCGCCGGGCTCGACGCCAGCATCATGCGTTCGGAGAATTGCGCCGCCCGCCGGACCAGCGGCGCCTGCCACGGCACAAGGCCCTGGTCGCGGTCCAGTCCCAGCAGGTCGCGCACCCGCCGTGGCGTGATGTCGACGGCGGCGCGCACCAGCAGCCGCTGGGCCGGCCGGAACGGCGCCGGGAAGATCGGCGCCCGGCCCATGATCTCGAGAAACTCGAACAGAATGGGCGACGCCTCCAGCCGGCCGTGCATGGCATCGAACAGGGCCGCGCGCTCGGCATCCGACATGGGCGCGTCGACGGCGCCGTAGAGCCGGGCGGCGGCGTCACCCTCGGCGTAGTAGCGGTCGAGTTCATCCTTCGACAGCGGCTGGACATATCGGCTCCAGGCCTCGGCGAACCCGAAGCTGGCGGTCGCCTGCACCCAGGTCAGCAGGTCCGCATCGGCGGCCCGGTAACGGACGCCCGAGGCGGTTTCGCCATGCACCCGCGCATGCATGCGCCGGACGCCGGCGATCATGGTCTGGGCCACGCTGCGCGCGCCATAGACCGTGACCATGGCAGCGAGGCCGGTCCGCCGCAGCCGGCGCACAGGATCGCCCCGGAAGCCGGAATGCTCCCATACGCCCGACCGGACCGACGGCTCGGCCAGTTCCAGGATCACCGCCGCGACCCCGCCGATGAACATCGTGATCGGGTTCTTGAAAATGCGCCACGACACGGAATCGGCGGCCACCAGCGCGGGCTCTCCCGCTGGCTGGGCGAAATCGATGGCATGGCTTTCCGAACGCAGGAGCGCGCTGGCGGCCGTGTCGAGGCGGCGCGACAGTGCAAGCGGCAGCATGACTCTGGCGGTTCCAGGCATGTGGTCTCCCCAAATCCCATCATACCTCAAGCCCGCGCGGTTACCCACGATTGCAGTTGCAGGGCATTTGGCGAGAATTGGCGGTGCATGCCACGCCGTTCAAGGGAGACCTCACATGGAAGCAGCCGGACTGGGCGACCGCGCCTTTGTCATCCTCGCCTTTGTCGCCGCCATGGGCTGCGGCATCGTCGGCGGCATCTTCTATGCGTTCTCGTCGTTCGTGATGCGCGCGCTGGGACGACTGCCCGCCGAACAGGGCGCGGCTGCCATGAAGGCGATCAACGTGGCGGTGATCAATCCGGTGTTCATGCTGGCGTTCATGGGCACCGCGCTGGTGTGCCTGGCGTTGGCCGGCCTGTCGCTGCCCGTGCTGGACGGACTGGCGGGCAAGGCCGCGCTGGCCGGCAGCCTGCTCTACCTGTTCGGGTGCTTCGGGGTGACGATGGTGTTCAACGTGCCGCTGAACAATGCGCTCGCGCGCGCGGCGCCCGATCGGGAAGCGCCGTTGTGGGCGCGTTATCTGAAGGTGTGGACGGCCTGGAACACGGTTCGCACCGTGGCCAGTTCGGCAGCGGCGGCGCTGCTTGTCGCCGCCCTCATGGTCTGAATCCGTCGTGCGGAGGGACGGAAACGCCCACGGACCTCGCGGCCCGTGGGCGCACCTGACCTAGTCCTTGTCGCCGTCGGTCACGCCGATGACGGGAACGTCGATCTCTTTTTCCTCGGTCTCGACCTTGGGAACCTCGACAGTCCGTTCCTCGGTGCCGATGACGACCTTCTTGGAATCCAGGTCTACATCGGGCGCGCGGCCCGGCTCGGCGGAAATGTTGACCTCGGGCATCTCGCCCGGATCCGTGACATTGGCGCTCCAGAACCCCGAGGCGAACAGGACGCCGACAATCACGACGACGGCCACGGCGAGTCCGATCACTACATTGCGGGACATTTTTGCATTCTCCTTACCGGTCATTGCAGGGTGGTAACGCCCCGGCGGCGCAAATAGTTGCGGAACCGTTTTTCCTGCGGCGGCGAAACACCGCCCCCGGGAAAGCAGAACTCCCCTTGCGCCACGCCGCCTGCTAGGATTCGCGCCGGGGTCCGGGAACAGACCTGTGCCGCCGGCGTTGGCAAGGGTTGGGCACGGGGGATCGGACCATATGCGGGCTGAAGAGGGACGGTCATGAAACGCGCCGTAAGCGTCTCGGCACCGCCGCCGGAGGAAGACCGCTACCGGCTTCTGGTCGATGCGATCACCGACTACGCCATCTACATGCTCGACCCGGACGGCGTGGTGACGAGCTGGAACGCCGGCGCCCATCGCTTCAAGGGCTATGAGGCCCACGAGATCATCGGCCAGCACTTCTCGCGGTTCTACACCGACGCCGACCGGCTGGCCGATCGCCCCGCCATCGCGCTGGAGACCGCCGAGCGCGAGGGCCGGTTCGAGGGCGAGGGCTGGCGGGTGCGCAAGGACGGCAGCCGGTTCTGGGCCAATGTGGTGATCGACCCGATCCGCACGCCATCGGGCGAGCTGCTGGGCTTCGCCAAGATCACCCGCGACCTGACCGAGCGCAAGCTGGCCGAGGAAAGCCTGCGGCTGAGCGAGGAGCAGTTCCGCCTGCTGGTGCAGGGCGTGTCCGATTACGCCATCTACATGCTCGACGCCACCGGCCATGTGAGCAACTGGAACCCGGGCGCCCAGCGCATCAAGGGCTACACCCCCGAGGAGATCATCGGCCGGCATTTCTCGGCATTCTATACCGAGGACGACCGCGAGGCCGGCGAACCCCAGCGGGCGCTCGAAACCGCCGAACGCGAGGGCCGTTTCGAAAAGGAGGCGATCCGCGTCCGCAAGGACGGCACCCGGTTCTGGGCCAATGTGGTGATCGACCCGATCCGCGACGCCACCAACCGGGTGATCGGCTTCGCCAAGATCACCCGCGACGTCACCGAGCGCAAGGCGACCCAGCGGGCGCTGGATGAGGCGCGCGAGCAGCTGTTCCAGGCCCAGAAGCTCGAGGCCATCGGCCAGCTTACCGGCGGCATCGCCCACGATTTCAACAACCTGCTGATGGTGGTGCTGGGCAGCCTCGAGCTGATGCGCAAGCGCCTGCCGGGCGATTCGTCGCTGATGCCGTTGCTCGAGAACGCCGTCCAGGGCGCCCAGCGCGGCGCCTCTCTGACCCGGCGCATGCTGGCCTTCGCCCGCCGCCAGAACCTGGACCCGCAGCCCACCGGCGTGCAGGCGCTGGTCGCCGACATGAACGACCTGATGCAGCGCTCGCTCGGCCCCGCCTTCAGCATCGACACAACCTTCCCCAACCGCCTTCCGCCCGCGATGACCGACGCCAACCAGCTCGAGGCGGCGCTGCTCAACCTGGTGGTCAACGCCCGCGACGCCATGCCCCAGGGCGGCGCCATCGCCATCACCGGCCGCGAGGAGACGGTGGCCGAGGACGGCGCGTTGAAGCCCGGCCGCTATGTGGTGATCGCCGTGACCGACAATGGCGAGGGCATGGACCCGGAAACCCTGGCCCGTGCCTCCGACCCGTTCTTCACCACCAAGGGCGTCGGCAAGGGCACGGGCCTGGGCCTGTCCATGGTGCAGGGCCTTGCCGAGCAATCCGGCGGCCGGCTGGTGCTGACCAGCCGCATGGGCGAAGGCACCACCGCCGAACTGTGGTTCCCCGTGGCCGCCGAGGGCGCGCCCGCCGCCGACCGGGCCACGGCCGCGCCCGAGCCGCTGGCCGACGGCCGGCACCTGTCGGTGCTCGCCGTCGACGACGACCCGCTGGTGCTGAACAACACCGCCGCCATGCTGGCCGACCTAGGCCACACCGTGTTCGAGGCCGATTCCGCCGCCGAGGCGCTGGACATATTGAAGGAATACCGCATCGAGCTGGTGCTGACCGACCACGCCATGCCGCAGATGACCGGCGCCCAGCTCGCCGCCATGGTCAATGCGCGGTGGCCGGCGGTGCCGATCATTCTGGCGACGGGGTTCGCCGAGCTGCCGCCGGGAACAGGCGCGGGCCTGCCGAGGCTGGCCAAGCCGTTCACGCAGGACGAGTTGGCGCGGGCCATTGCGGAGGCGTCGCCGGTCAGTTAGCGACGTCAGGCGGTTTCAAGCCGGCCTCACCCCTTCCCGTGCGGCCGTCCGAAATCGGCCGCCGGTGTCTCCTGACCCGCGTCGATCACCTCGCGGCGGATCGCCCTTGTGCGGGTGAACAGGTTGAACAGCGCATCGCCGTCGCCCCAGCGGATGGCGCGCTGCAGCGCGGTCAGGTCCTCGGTGAACCTGCCCAGCATCTCCAGCACGGCTTCCTTGTTGCCCAGGAAGATGTCGCGCCACATGGTGGGGTCCGAGGCGGCGATGCGGGTGAAGTCGCGGAAGCCGCCGGCCGAGAACTTGATCACTTCCGACTGGGTCACTTCCTCCAGATCGGCGGCGGTGCCGACGATGTTGTAGGCGATCAGATGCGGCACGTGGCTGGTGATGGCCAGCACCAGGTCGTGGTGACGGGCGTCCATCACCTCGACCTTGCTGCCCATTTCCTTCCAGAACGCCGCCAGCTTGTCGGTGGCGGCGGCGTCGGTTCCCTGCGGCGGCGTGAGAATGCACCAGCGGCCCTCGAACAGCTCGGCAAAGCCGGATTCGGGACCGGAATTCTCGGTGCCCGCCACCGGATGGCCGGGCACGAAATGCACGCCCGGCGGCACATGCGGGCCGACATCGTCGACCACCGCCTGCTTGACCGAGCCCACATCGGTAAGGGTGGCGCCGGGCGCCAGATGAGGCGCGATCTCGCGCGCCACGTCGCCGAACGCGCCGGGCGGCGTGCACAGGATGATGAGGTCGGCGCCCTTGACCGCTTCGGCGGCGGTATCGAACACCCTGTCGGCGATCTTCAGCCGGGCGACAATGTCGCGGGTCGCCTTGCTGCGAGCGGTGGCGACGATTTCACCGGCCAGCCCGTCCCGCCGCGCCCGGTGGGCGATGGACGAGCCGATCAGGCCAACGCCGATCAGCGCCAGCCGGTCGAAAATGGGCCGGTCAACCACGGGCCGGCTCCATGAACGCCGCCAGCACGTCGGTGACGCCCCGGTTTTCGGCCTCGGTCCCCACGGTCAGGCGCAGATGGCCGGGAAAGCCGTAGGACTCCATGCGGCGCAGATACCAGCCCCTGTCGCGCAGATAGGCGTCGGCCGCCTGGGCGCGCTCAGGCGCGCCGAAGTCGATCAGCAGGAAGTTGCCCGCGCTGGGCACCACCGACAGGCCAAGACCGCCGAGACGCTGGAACAGCCAGTCGCGCCAGCGCGTATTGTGGGCGCGGGCCTTGTCGAAGAATTCGCGGTCGTCGAGGGCGGCGACGGCAGCCGCCTGGGCCGGCGCGGCCACGTTGAACGGGCCGCGCAGCCGGTTCAGCACGTCGATGATCCCCGGCGCACCATACGCCCAGCCCACGCGCAGCGCGGCGAGGCCGTAGATCTTAGAGAAGGTGCGGGTCATCACCACATTGGGCGCCCACGAGGCCAGCTCCTGTCCGGAATCGTAGTCCGGGTCGTCGACGAACTCGGCATAGGCGGAATCGATCACCAGCACCACGTGCTCGGGCAGGCCGGCATGCAGCCGCTCCAGCTCGTCGCGGCCGATATAGGTGCCCGTCGGATTGTTGGGATTGGCCAGATAGACCAGCCGCGTCCGCTCGCCGACACAGTTCAGCATGTTGTCGACCGAGACGGTGTAGCCGTCGTCCTTCGACGCCACGGGCGTCGCGCCCACCGCATGGGCGGCGATCGGATAGATCAGGAAGCCGTGTTCGCTGTAGAGCACCTCGTCGCCCGGGCCGGCATAGCCGCGGGCGAGCAATTGCAGGATGTCGTCCGAGCCGAAGCCGCAGACGACGCGGTCGAGCTCCACCGCGTGGTGGCGGGCGATGGCCTCGCGCAGCAGTTGCGCGCCGCCGTCGGGATAGCGGTGCACCAGCGCGGCGGCCTGCGCATAGGCTTCAAGCGCCCTGGGGCTGGGGCCCAGCGCGGCTTCGTTCGACGACAACTTGCCGATGAAGCTGGTGTCCTTGGACTTGCCGCCCTGATACGGCTCGATGGCGAGCACGCCGGGGCGCGGAACGGGTCCGGTCATGACTTTAACCTTTGATTGGGTTGGCGTAGCCGCCGATGATTGCGGCGCTCCTGGCGCCATGGGCGGCGCGGACGGCTTCCAGCGCAGGATCGCCGGCCCGGTGAAAACCGGGGATGGCGACCAGCGCCGTGTCACTATGTCGCGCCAGCACGTCGCCGGCCGGCGACCGGGTCTCGTTGCCGCCAACGCCTTGCAGCACCGCCAGGGTGGTTTCGTCGCCGCTGTCCTCGCGGGCATTGGCGACGGCGAAGGCGGTCGTCCCGTTGTCCACGAAAAAGGGCAGGCGCGCGAAAATCTGCAGGCCTGCCCCGTTGGTCTCGGACGATGCAAGGCTGCGCCACCAGGGCTCGCCGCCATCCGCTGCGGCGGCGGGATCGAACGCGAACACGCCGATGGCGCCCGGCGTCGCCGCCAGGTGGGCGAGCGCGGCCGATGCGTCCTGCTGCGGCGTGAAGCGGGTGTTGACGCCGAAATGGGCGCGGGCGATGTCCCACACCGCGATGCGGTTCCGGCCGCCCCAGACGGCGATCTCGATGGGCGACTGGCGGTTGAGGAACGCGGTCATCATCTCGCGCCACATATGGGCGACGACCGGGAATGGCAGGCTGCCCGAGTGACGCTGCCGCAGGCGTCGCAGAATGCTGGCCTCGCGGCCGGGCCGCAGGCGCGGCGCGTCGGGCGCGGCGCCGTTCTTGGCGGCGACCACCAGCTCGCCCAGCATGGCGCGTTCCATGAGCAGCGCGTGGATCCGGTCATCCACGTCGTCGATCTTCTCGCGTATCTGCTCCAGCGTCGGCTGGGACATGGCGGCTGGCCCCTGATTTCGGAAGCGCCAATTACTAGTCGGCACCCCCCTGAAAATCAAAGAAAACATTGACACTCCGAAGCGCCGACCCCTAGCTAGTTCGCCGTCCGGACCTATGTGAACCGGCCAGAACCCAAGACCCGAAACGACGCGATGAACTCGATCTCCCTGCCGCACCCCAATTATGTGGAGGCGCGGCGTCAGCACGGACAGGACAACGACCCGCGCGGCAGCGTGCTGCGGCTGGAGGCCGTGCCGTTCCGTCTGGTGTCGGGCACAGAATTGCCCGAGGTGACGGTGGCCTACCAGGCCTATGGCACGCTGAACGCCGACAAGTCGAACGCGGTGCTGGTGTGCCACGCATTGACCGGTGACCAGCATGTGGCCAATCCGCACCCGATCACCGGCAAGGAAGGCTGGTGGGCAAGCGCCGTCGGGCCCGGCAAGATCATCGATACCAACCGCTTCTACGTGATCTGCGCCAACGTGCTGGGCGGCTGCCTGGGCACCACCGGTCCGAAGGAGATCAACCCGGCGACGAACCGCGAATGGGGCATCGACTTCCCGGTCATCACCATCGGCGACATGGTCCGGCTGCAGGCAGCGTTCCTCGACCAGCTCGGCATCGCCGACCTGTTCTGCGTCATCGGCGGCTCCATGGGCGGCATGCAGGTGCTGGACTGGGCGGCGCGCTATCCCGAACGGGTGTTCTCGGCCATCCCGGTGGCGACCACGGCACGGCATTCGGCGCAGAACATCGCGTTCCACGAAGTGGGCCGTCAGGCGATCATGGCCGATCCGGAATGGCGCGGCGGCGCCTATTACGGCGGGCCGGGGCCCAAGGCGGGCCTGTCGGTGGCGCGCATGGCCGCGCACATCACCTATCTGTCGGAAGCCGGGCTGCACCAGAAGTTCGGCCGCAAGCTGCAGGACCGCGACGCGCTGACCTTCGGCTTCGACGCCGACTTCCAGATCGAAAGCTATCTGCGGCACCAGGGCAGCACCTTCGTCGACCGGTTCGACGCCAATTCCTATCTCTACATCACCCGCGCCATGGACTATTTCGACCTGGCGGCGGATTATGGCGGATTGCTCGCCAACGCCTTCAAGGACACGCAGGCCCGGTTCTGCGTCGCCTCGTTCACCAGCGACTGGCTCTATCCCACGGCGGAGAGCCGGGCCATCGTCCACGCGCTCAACGCCGTGGCCGCGCCGGTGAGCTTCGTCGAGTTCGAGACCGACAAGGGCCACGACGCCTTCCTGCTCGACGTGCCCGAATTCTACGACGTGCTGCGCGGCTTCATCGGCGCCGCGGCCGAAAAGCGGGGCCTGTAATGGCGACGCGCGAGGCCACCATCCGGGCGCGGGACGTGCGCGTCGACCTGCTGGAGATCGGCCGGATGATCGAGCCGGGCAGCCGGGTGCTCGACATCGGCTGCGGCGACGGCGACCTGCTCTATCACCTGGTGCATGACCGGCGTGTGGATGCGCGCGGCATGGAGTTGAGCCGCGAGGGCGTGAACGCCTGCGTGGCCCGCGGCCTGTCGGTGGTGCAGGGCGACGCCGACCGGGACCTGATCGACTATCCGACCGGCGCGTTCGACTATGCCATCCTCAGCCAGACGCTGCAGGCCATGCGCGACACCCGCGCCGGGCTGGAACAGATGCTGCGCATCGGCAAGCGCGCCATCGTGTCGTTCCCCAATTTCGGCTACTGGCGGGTGCGGATGCAGCTGCTGTTCAAGGGCCGCATGCCGGACACCGCGACGCTGGCGCATCCCTGGTACAACACGCCCAACATCCATCTGTGCACCATCCGCGACTTTATCGCGCTGTGCGAGGATCTGGGCATCACCATCGAACGGTTCCTCGCCATCGACGCGGGCGGCAAGCGCTCGCGCACCGTCCATTCCACCCGCCGCGCCAACCTGATGGCCGAGCAGGCGCTGTTTCTGCTGGCGTTCAATGGCGAGCGGGACGAGTCGGGCGCGCCGCTGTACCGATGACCATCGACGCCGTTTTCATCGACCTGGACGGCACCCTGACCGATCCCAAGCCCGGGATCACCGGCTGCCTGCAATACGCGCTTGAAAGGCACGGCCTGCCGGTGCCGCATCAGGACGAGCTGACCTGGTGCATCGGCCCGCCCATGCAGGAAAGCCTGCGCACGCTTGCCGGCAGCGAGGCGGGCGGCGCGCAGATGCTGATTCATTACCGCGAACGCTATGCCGAGGTCGGCCTGTTCGAGAACAAGGTCTATGACGGCATCCCCGAGGCGCTGGCCGCCTTGCGGGCAGCAGGGCCGCGCCTCTATGTGGCGACCAGCAAGCCACGGGTCTATGCCGAGCGCATCCTGGAGCATTTCGGCCTGGCGGAACATTTCCTGCGCATCTTCGGCTCGGAACTGGATGGCGCCAATGTCCGCAAGACCGACCTGCTGCGCTTCGCCCTGTCCGAGACCGGCGAGAACCCGGCGAATGCCATGATGATCGGCGACCGCGAGCACGACGCCATCGGCGCCCGCGCCCACGGCATCAGGCCCATCGGCGTGCTGTGGGGCTATGGCAGCCCGGAGGAACTGGAATTGGCGGGGATGACGCGGCTGCTGGAACGGCCGGCGCAATTGGCCACCCTTCTCTAAGCCCGGTCACTTGCGTGACAAAAATTCATGCCCGCGCATAGGCCAGCGCCGGCCTGGTCTTGCCGCCATTGATGCGCGCCTCGACCACCTTCACCGCCTCGACCAGCAGCACGCCTGCCAGCGTGGGCCACAGCCTGACGCCCGGGCGCTCGGCCCAGCGGAGCAGGCTCACCGGTCCCGGCGGGGCGTGGAGCGCGCCGCGCCAGCCGGCCGGCTCGAACAGGCCATCGCTCAGCAGCCGGCTGGCCTGCCGGACGGAATAGGGGCGGCCATGACCGAACGGCGTGCGCTCGGTGAACGACCACGGGCTGCGGCGGTGCGGCACCACCAGCATGATGCGTCCCGCGGGGCTGAGCACCCGCCAGAATTCGCGCATCAGCTTCCGGGTGTTTTCGGCGTGTTCGACCGCGTGGACCACCACCAGCCGGTCAACCGATGCATCGGCCAGTGGCAAATAGTCGCCGTCGGCCAGTGCCGCCCGGTTGGGCTGGCCGCGCGGCCAGCGGGCGACGCCCTGCTCGGCCGGCATGAGCAGAACCGGCGGCCGGCCGCCGCCGGTCTCCAGGCCGCGCAGCAGCGGCCCGGCATAGCCGAATCCCACGGTAAGACCGCCGCCGAAATCGGGCCAGGCCTCGACCAGCCGGGCGCGGATCAGCATCTGGGCGGTGCGCCCCAGCGGGCTTGCGTAGAACGCCTGAAGTTCCGTTATGTCGAGATACACCGGCCTGCTGCGCCTTCCAAATGCCCCTCGCCGGGACTATGTTAGCCCCATGCTTGAAATACATCAGATACCCGTCCTGTCGGACAATTATGTGTACCTGGCCCACGACGCGGCGACCGGGATGACGGCCGTCGTCGATCCGGCCACCCACGAGGAAGTGTTCGAGGCGCTTGAGCAGAAGGGCTGGACCCTGACGCACATCCTCAACACCCATCACCATGCCGACCACACCGGCGGCAACTTGGTGGTCAAGGAGCGCACCGGCTGCATCATCGTCGGCCCGCGCGCCGACCGGGACCGGATCCCCGGCATCGACGTGGAAGTGGGCGATGGCGATAGCTATGCGCTGGGCGAGAGCGTGGCCAAGGTGTTCGACGTGCCCGGCCACACGCGCGGTCATATCGCCTACTGGTTCGGGGAGTCGGACGCGCTGTTCTGCGGCGATACCTTGTTTGCGCTGGGCTGCGGCCGGCTGTTCGAGGGAACGCCGCAGCAGATGTGGACGTCACTGCAGAAGTTGCGCGCCCTGCCGCCGCAGACACGGGTGTACTGCGCCCACGAATATACCCAGGCCAATGCAAACTTCGCGATCACCGTCGAGCCGGGCAATCCCGTGCTGGTCAAGCGCAAGGCGCTGATCGACGACATGCGCGCCAGCGGCAGGCGCACCGTGCCGTCCATCCTGGCCGAAGAACTCGCCAGCAACCCGTTCCTGCGCCCGGATAGCCCGGACCTGCAGAAGACTTTGGGCATGGTTGGCGCCCCGCTGGTCGACGTGTTCGCCGAGACCCGGCGGCGGAAGGATAATTTCTAGCAGGGTCGAACCGGACCGCGTCCCTTCAGGCTTCCAACGAAAAAGGGCGACCCGAGGCCGCCCTTTCCGTCGTCTCTGAGACCGTCAATCAGCCGGCGATGTACTGGGCGCCGTTGATGGTGAGGGTCGAACCGGTGATGAAATCGGCGTCGTCGGCGGCCAGGTAGAGCACGCCGCGGGCGATGTCTTCCGGCTCGCCGAGGCGGCCGCACGGGATCGTCGCGATGATGCTCTCCAGAACCTTCTCTGGCACGGCGGCGACCATCTCGGTGTTGATGTAGCCCGGCGCGATCACGTTGACAGTGATGCCCTTCTTCGCCGTCTCCTGCGCCAGCGCCTTGGTGAAGCCGATCATGCCGGCCTTGGCGGCCGAATAGTTGGTCTGGCCCATCTGGCCCTTCTGGCCATTGATCGAGGTCATGTTGATGATGCGGCCGAAATTGCGCTCGCGCATGCCGTCGATCAGGTGGCGGCACATGTTGAACACCGAGGTCAGATCGACGTTCAGCACATCGTCCCACTGTTCCTTGGACATCTTGTGCAGCATGGCATCGCGCGTGATGCCGGCGTTGTTCACGAGGATGTCGATGGGGCCCAGATCGGCCTCGATCGCCTTGATGCCGGCGGCGCAGGCGTCGAAGTCGCCCACATTCCACTTGTAGACCGCGATTCCGTGTTCCTGTTTGAACTGGGCAGCGGCCTCGTCGTTGCCGGCGTAGTTCGCCGCGACCTTGTAGCCCGCATTCTTGAGCGCGCACGACACCGCCGCGCCAATACCCCGAGTGCCGCCCGTAACCAGCGCAACACGTGCCATGCTAAGTCTCCTGAAGTCTTCTATGGTTTCTGATTAGTCGCGTTCGACGCAGAGGGCGATGCCCATGCCGCCGCCGATGCACAGGGTCGACAGACCCTTCTTGGCGTCGCGCTTGCCCATTTCATGCAGCAGCGTGGTCAGCACGCGGGCGCCCGAGGCGCCGATAGGATGACCGATGGCGATGGCGCCGCCGTTGACGTTCACCTTGGCCGTATCCCAGCCCATGTCCTTGTTCACCGCACAGGCCTGGGCGGCGAAGGCTTCGTTGGCCTCGATCAGGTCCAGGTCGCCGACTTTCCAGCCGGCTTTCTCCAGCGCCTTGCGGCTGGCCGGGATCGGGCCCGAGCCCATGATCGCCGGATCGACGCCGGCCTGGGCCCACGAAGCGACGCGGGCCAACGGCGTCAGGCCGCGGCGCTTCACTTCCTCACCCGACATCAGCACCAGCGCGGCGGCGCCGTCGTTGATGCCGCTGGCATTGGCGGCGGTCACCGAACCGTCCTTGCTGAAGGCCGGGCGCATGCCGGACATCTTCTCCAGGGTGGCGTCGTGGCGGATGTACTCATCCTCGGCCACGATCACGTCGCCCTTGCGGCCCTTGATGGTGACAGGAACGATTTCGTCGGCGAACCGGCCGGCCTTCTGGGCGGCGGACGCCTTGGTCTGCGAGGCGAGGGCGAATTCATCCTGCTGGTCGCGGGTGATCTGCCACTGCTTCGCCACGTTCTCGGCCGTGGTGCCCATGTGATAGCCGTTGAAGGCGTCCCACAGGCCGTCCTTGATCATGGTGTCGATAAAGTTCAGGTCGCCCATCTTCACGCCCGAGCGCAGATACGCGGCATGCTGGGCCTGGCTCATGCTCTCCTGGCCACCGGCGACGATGATGTTGCCGTCACCGTTCTTGATCGCCTGCGTGGCAAGCGCAACCGTCCGCAGGCCCGAGCCGCACATCTGGTTGACGACCCAGGCGGAAACTTCCTTGGGGATGCCCGCGGCCATGGACGCCTGGCGGGCCGGGTTCTGGCCCTGGCCGGCGGTGAGGATCTGGCCGAAGATCACTTCTTCCACATCGGCGCCGACGACACCGGCGCGCTTCAGCGCCTCGGTCATCGCCACCTGACCCAGGTAATGGGCAGGAACGCCGCTCAGAGAGCCATTGAAAGAACCAACCGGCGTGCGCGCGGCACTGACGATATAGACCTCGGTCATCCTGCATCTCCCTGAAGCTGAGTCACCCTCGGCGCGTCCCGATTCGCCGCGCCCAAGAATGCGGCGGACCTTATAGTGCAGCGCGGTAGAATCAAGCGGTTTTAGGGAAGTAGGGCCTTGCGCGATGCAACATGAACGCGCAAGATGCTCAAAAGTTAGGCGCGCTTAAATGCTGGGCCAGGGGGGAAGAGTCGTTGAGGGAGCGTAAGATAGCAAAAGCACCGGAAACGCCGAAAGCCGCAGATGACGGCACCGAAAAAGCGCCGATCGTCATCAAGAAATACGCCAACCGGCGGCTGTACAATACGGCTACCAGCAGCTACGTGACGCTCGATTACCTGCGCGAGATGGTGAAGGAGGGCGACAACTTCGTCGTCTTCGATGCCAAGAGCGGTGACGATATTACCCGCACGGTGCTCGCCCAGATCATCTTCGAGCAGGAATCCAAGGGCGAGAATCTGCTGCCCATCAACTTCCTGCGCCAACTCATCCGGTTCTACGACGACACGTTGCAGGCGGCGCTGCCGAAATATCTCGACATGAGCATGGACCGGTTCACCCGCGACCAGGAAAAGATGCGCGAATATCTGGTGAATACGTTCACGCCCAAGCCGCCGCTCGCCCGGTTCGAGGATATGGCGCGCCAGAACATTGCCCTGTTCGAGCGCATGTTCAACATGTTCTCGCCGTTCTCGGCGCAGGCTGAGGGCGGGGAACAGCCCGCGCCGGAACCCGCACGGGAAAGCCCGGATGAATCGCTGGCGCAGGTAAAAGCCCAGCTCGACGCCCTGCAGAAGCAGTTGGAGCAGATCTCCAAGAAGTAGTGGCCAAGCCCTACTATATGTTGCCGTTTAGACACACAATCACGTCGAACTTCAGGTAATATTCTCCGTTTGCCCCAATTTTGGGCCAAAAACGCTTGCGCCTTGCGACCAGACCGACTACGTCCAGCCCGCTCGTCTGGGGCCGGGGTCGTAAATTCCGGTGCCGCGGGCACGGCATGAGTCGCCGTTCATGCGCTAACTACGCAGGGCAACACTCAGTAGTGAAGTTGATTAACAATACCTGGCATGTTGCCGTCGCGTTCGCTATCTGCGCCGGCATCATGACGATCCCCGCGAGCGCGGGGCTCCACCACCGATCGCCGCTGGAATCCTGGGCCCAACATCGCATGGCGATGCTGGAAGTTGCCGTAGGGACCAAGCTGCCGACGTCGGTCCATGAACTCGTCGACTTCGCGAATGTTCCCGGCGCCGAAGACACGCAGCAATATTGCCTGGCTCAGGCGGTCTACTTCGAGGCACGCGGCGAACCGACCGAAGGTCAGGCCGCCGTGGCCCGCGTGATTCTGAACAGGGTCGGCGACGACCGCTATCCGGGCACCATCTGCGGGGTGGTTTTCCAGAACCAGCAAAACCTGAACCGGTGCCAGTTCCACTTCGCCTGCGACGGCCTGTCCGACCGGCCGCACGATCCGGCGGCGTGGGACACGGCCAACCGTATCGCCTATATGGTGCGCGAAAACTGGCTGCCGGATCCCGTCGGCGACTCGAAATATTTTCACGCCGTCTCGGTCGGCAAGCCCGACTGGGCACGGCGGATGGTGCAGACAGCCAAACTTGGCGGCCATCTTTTCTACACCGAGAAGCGCTCGGACTGATCCGGCGGCCCGGCTCAGTCCGGTCTAGGCGGCAGGGGCGATTGCGGCTAGGCTCCGGCTCGAACTGAACCGGACCGACGCCATTGAAGATTGCCACCCTGCCCGCGGGCCTTGCCCTGCGTATCCTGACCGCGTTCGGCTTCGGCTTCTTTCTCTCCATGTTCTGCCGCTCCAGCGGCAACCTGCTGAAAGGGCCCGTCCAGGCCGACCTGGGCCTGTCCGAGGCGACCATGGGCCTGACCTTCGGGACGGCCTTCTTCATCGCCTTCGGCCTGGCCCAATTGCCCATCGGCGTGCTGCTCGACCGCTACGACCCACGCCGGGTCTGCGCCTTCATGCTGCTGGTCGCTGCCGCGGGCACGCTGGTCTTCGCCTTTTCCCATACCAGCGGCCACATGGCGGTGGGACGCGTGCTGATGGGCATGGGGTTCGCCGCCTGCATGATGTCGGCGCTCAAGACCTATTCGCTGTGGTTCCCGGTGAACAAGCTGCCGACCATCAACGGCATCCAGTTCTCGGTCGGCATCCTGGGAGCCATTTCGGCCACCAAGCCGACCCAGTGGCTGCTGGAGGTGACCGATTGGCGCGGCATCAATCTGACCATGGCGGCGCTCACGATGCTGGCCGCCGTGCTGCTGCTGACCATCGCGCCGAAGCACCTGTCGAAGGCGTCGGGCGAGAGCCTGCTGAGTCAGATCAAGGGCATCGGCAAGGTGTATGGCGACGGCTATTTCTGGCGCACGACGCCATGGGCGTTCATCTCCATCGGCATCTCGCAGGGCATCGGCACGCTTTACGTGATTTCCTGGCTGAAGGGCGCAGGCGGGTTGAGCCTGTCCGGCGCCACCGACATCCTGTTCCTGATCGCCTTCGTGTCGATCTTCAACTACCTGCTGGTCGGCTTCCTGATGGAATGGCTGGGAAAGCGCGGCTTCGGCCCGATGACCGTGCCCTATACCGGCATTTTCCTCAGCATGGTGGTACTGGGCCTGATCGTCGCCTTTCCCGGCATGACCCTGCTGTGGGTGTTCTGGGCGCTGTCGATCGGCTGGAGCAGCCTTACCCTGGCCAGCCTGGCGCGGGCGTTCCCCGTGCATCTGGCGGGACGGGTCTATACCGGCTTCAACCAGATGAGCTTCCTGATGACGTCCATCGTCCAGTGGGTCGTCGGCAGCCTGCTGGACTTCTATCCGCGCGTCGGCGTCGACGCGGCGCCGGACAGCTACCGGCTTGCCTTCGCCGCGGTGCTGGGGATACAGGTTCTCGGTGGCCTGTGGACCGCCGCCGCGCGCTTCCTGCGCATCGGCGAGCAGAGCATGATCGAACGGGAGGCGACGATGACCAAGCAGGACGGCAATGTCTGACCAGGATCTGTTTACCGGGACCCAGCCGGTCTCGCCCGGCCGGGCATTCGACATCGCCAGGCTGCAGGCCTTCATGGAAGAGCATGTGGCCGGCTTCACCGGGACCGTCGAGGCGCGCGAGTTCAAGGGCGGCCAGTCCAATCCCACCTACAGCCTGACCGCCGGCGGCAAGCGCTACGTCATGCGCCGCAAGCCGCCGGGGCAGCTGCTGAAGTCCGCGCATGCCGTCGACCGGGAATATAAGGTCATGTCGGCGCTTGGCGCCACCGACGTGCCGGTCCCGAAAACCTACGCCCTGTGCACCGACGAGAGCGTCATCGGCACCTGGTTCTACATCATGGACCACATGGACGGCCGCATCATCTGGGGCAACGACGTGCCGGAGTCGAACCCGGAAGAGCGGGCCGCGATCCACGAATCGATGATCGAGACATTCGCGCGGCTGCATGCGGTGGACTACCAGGCGATCGGCCTGTCCGATTATGGCAAGCCCACCGATTACATCGCCCGTACGCTCAGCCGCTTCATCGGCCAGTACCGGCTGGAGGAAACCACCAAGATTCCCGAAATGGACTGGCTGGCCGAGTGGCTGCCCGCCAACATCCCGCCCGAGGAGCCGGCCACCATCGTCCACGGCGACTACAAGCTGGCCAACCTTGTGCTGCATCCGACCGAGCCCAGGGTTATCGGCATCCTGGACTGGGAGTTGTCGACCATCGGCCAGCCGCTGGCCGACCTTGCCGTCTATGCGCTCTATTATCGCCAGGGCGAGGACGTCCCCGGCGGCCTGCAACATCTTCCCCTGAAGGACATGGGCATCCCCACGGAGGACGAGATGCTGACGCTCTATTGCAAATATTCGGGCCGAAGCAGCGTGCCGCACTGGGAATATTACCTGGCCGCCATGCTGTTCCGCCACGCGCAGATCTCGCTGGGCATCCTGGCCCGCGCCCAGAAGGGCACGGCGGCCAGCGACCAGGCCATGATGATGGGCAGGCGCGCCTGGCCGCAATCGAAGGCGGCCTACGACATCGCCCGGCGGCTGGCCTGACCGCCGACAGCAGGGCCGGTATCTCGCAAACCTTCATCCACGCCCTTTTCCCGTTAACAGCCGGTAACCGAGCGCCTATAGTGCCCGACGACCGGGCCTTCGGGCCGCCACCGTCCGACAGGGGAGACGATCATGGACTTCACGATTCCGGCCGATATCCAGGCCAAGCTCGACGCGCTCGACGCCTTCATCGAGAAGGAAATCAAGCCGCTCGAGAACGAGAACGACAACATTCGTTTCTTCGATCACCGCCGCGAGCATTCGCGGACCGATTGGGACAATGACGGCCAGCCCAACGCCGAATGGGAAGAGCTGCTGCGCGAGATGCGCCGCCGCGCCGACAAGGCCGGCCATTTGCGCTATGCCCTGCCCAAGGAAGTGGGCGGCGATGGCGGCTCGAATCTGGGCATGGCGATCATCCGCGAGCACCTGGCCAAGAAGGGCCTGGGCCTGCACAACGACCTGCAGAACGAAAGCTCCATCGTCGGCAATTTCCCGTTCGTGCACATGCTGATGGGTTTCGCCAGCAAGGAGCACAAGGAGCAGTTCCTCGAGCCGACGATCACCGGCAAGGCCCGGGTCGCCTTCGGCCTGACGGAACCGGCCCATGGTTCGGACGCCACCTGGATGGAGACCAACGCGGTCCGCCAGGGCGACGACTGGATCATCAACGGCGAGAAGATGTGGAACACCGGCCTGCATCACGCCACCCACGACATGATCTACGCCCGCACCTCGGGCAAGCCGGGCGACGCCAAGGGCATCACCTGCTTCTTCGTGCCCACCAACTCGCCGGGCTTCAAGGTCGAGAAGTTCATGTGGACCTTCAACATGCCGACGGATCACGCCCACGTGACCCTGCGCGACGTGAAGGTGCCGCATTCGTCGATCTTCGGTGAAGAAGGCCTTGGCCTTCAGGTCGCGCAGACCTTCCTGCACGAGAACCGCATCCGCCAGGCCGCATCCGGCGTCGGCGTCGGCCAGTACTGCATCAACGAGTCGGTCGAATATGCCAACAACCGCATCGTCTTCGGCAAGCCGATCTCGGCCAACCAGGCGATCCAGTGGCCGCTGGCCGAACTGCAGACCGAATGCGAGATGGTCCGCTGGCTGGTGCGCAAGACGGCCTGGGAACTGGACCGCCACAACCACATGGAAGTCTCGGACGCGGTCTCCATGTGTAACTACCGCGGCAACCGCCTGGCCTGCAACGCGGCCGACCAGGCGATGCAGACCCATGGCGGCATGGGCTATTCGCGGCACAAGCCGTTCGAGCACATCTATCGCCATCATCGCCGCTACCGCATCACGGAAGGCTCGGAAGAGATCCAGATCCGCAAGGTGGCGGGCTACCTGTTCGGCTTCCAGGGTCCGAAGAAGCAGGCACGCCTGAAGGCCGCCGAGTAGCCACGAACCCATGCTGCTTTCGCTCGGCCTGCGCCGTACCGCACAGCTTCGCGGACACCACACGGCGATCATCGAACCGGGCAGGCGGCTGAGCTGGGCCGAGGTAGAGGACCGGGTTTCCCGGTTCGCCTCGGCCTTGCGCGTTCTGGGGGTGGAGACCGGCGACCGGGTCGCGGTCATGGCCGACAATGCCGGCTGGCATATCGAGGCCTATTTCGCCATTCCCTGGGCAGGCGCGGCCATCGCCCCGGTCAACACCCGCTGGGCGCTGCCCGAGATCATCGACGGACTGAACGACTGCGCGCCCCGGGTCATGATCGTCGATGACGCCCACCTCGACCTGCTGCCCGGCGTGCTGGCGGGCGCGCCATCGATCGACATCGTGATCGCCACCGGCGCGACGCCCGCCGGCGCCCATGACCTGGAAACGCTGATCGCGGCCGCCCGGCCCATGCCACCCGAGCCGGTCCCCCACGATCAGCTCGCCGGCATCTTCTACACCGGTGGCACCACCGGCCGGTCGAAAGGGGTGATGCTCAGTCAGCGCAACCTCTACATGCACAGCCTGATGATGATCGCGGAGGACATGTTCCATCCGGATTCCGTCGGCCTGCATGCGGCGCCCATGTTCCATCTGGCCGACGTGGGCACGGTGATGGGCGCCACCATGTCGGGCGGCAGCCATGTCTGCCTGCCCCGCTTCGAGCCCGAGGCGACCATGAAGGCGATCCAGGACCACGGCGTGACCGAGGTCTATCTGGTGTCGACCATGCTGCGCGCCGTGCTCGACCATCCGAGTTTCGATGACTACGACCTGTCCTCGCTTCGCAGCATGATCTACGGCGCCTCGCCCATTGCCGAGACGCTGCTGGTCCGGGCACTGGAGAAAATTCCCAAGGCCGGCTTCATGCAGCGCTACGGCATGACCGAGACCACCGGTTTCTTCACCCTGCTCAAGCCGCCATTCCAGGTGCTCGGCGGCGCCAAGCTGCGATCCGCAGGCCAGCCGATCCACGGCATGGACGTGCGCATCGTCGACGGGAACGGCGACGAAGTGCCGCGCGGCACTGTGGGTGAAGTGGCAGTCTCGGGACCGACGATCATGCTCGGCTACTGGAACAGGCCGGAAGAAACCAGCCAGGCCGTGCGCGGCGGCCGCATGTTCACCGGCGACCTGGCCCATATGGACGAGGACGGTTTCGTCTTCGTCGCCGACCGGCTCAAGGACATGATCATCTCGGGCGGCGAGAATATCTATTCGGGCGAGGTGGAGAACGCGCTCTACCGCCATCCGGCCGTCGCCCAGTGCGCGGTGATCGGCATTCCCAGCGAAAAATGGGGCGAAGCGGTGCACGCGGTGATCGTGCCGCGCGCCGGCCACGAAATATCCGATGATGCACTGGACGAGCACTGCCGGGCGCTGATCGCGGCCTACAAATGTCCCAAGAGCTATGAATTCAGCACCGAGCCGCTGCCGCTGACCGGGGCGGGCAAGGTGCTGAAATATTCGCTGCGCGAACCTCACTGGAAGGCGGCGGAATAGTCGTCAGAATCTGACGGACGCTTCCACCGAAAGCTGTCGTCCACGGGTCAGGTCGAGGACGCGGTCGTCGCCATTCGCCGGCAGGTAGGTCCGGGAGCCGCTGGTGGCGACCGCCCGCCTGTCGGTCAGGTTCTTGCCGATAAAGGCAAGCTGCCAGCGCCCGTCGGGATCGCCGACCGACACGTTGACGTCGAACAGCACATAGGCGGGCTGAACATAGTCGTCCAGCGCCAGATCGTTGGTGAAATAGGCGCTCGAGAACTGCATGTTACCCGTCAGCCCGAGCTGCAGCGCATTGCCTAGCGGCACGCTCAGATCGGCGGCGATGTTGCCGGCCCAGCGGGGCGCACGAGCACCGCGGCGGCCATTGATGTCCCGCTCCGGATGGCTGTCCGGGTCGGCGACATAGGGCTTGGTGAATTGCGCATCCGTATAGGCCAGCGAGCCGAAGATGCTGAACCCGTCGACCGTCGTCGCCCAGTGGAAGTCCAGGTCGGCGCCCTTGGTGGTCAGCTCGCTGGCGTTGGTGGTGACATATTGTGCCCTGAGCGGGTCGAAGTGCTGGGCCTGCAAATCCTCGAACACGTAATAATAGATCGAGCCGTTCAGGGTCAGCGTCCCGGCGAACAGCCGCGTCTTCGCGCCCAGTTCACCGCCGATCGCGGTCTCGGAATCGAACGAGACCAGGTCGGTGGCGGCGGCGCGCACTGCCGGGCTGGCGCTGAGAAGACCAGACAATGTGGCCGAGGGAAATGCCGAATTGTCGATGCCGCCCGACTTGAAACCGGTCTTGAAGGCGCCGAACAGGGTCAAGTCCCGATTGGCGCGCCATGTCAGCGAGGCCTCGGGCGAGAGGTCGTTGTCCTTGAAGCGGATTTGCCCGGAATCAAAGCCGCTGGCGACGAAAGCCGGCGTTGCCGAGAGCAGCGCATGGACATAGGGAACGGTGAACACCGAATCCTTCGTCTCGGTGCTCCAGCGGGCACCCGCCGTCAGTTCGAGCGTTTCGGACAACTGCAGGCTGACGCTGCCGAAAACCGAATAGGCATCGGTGTCGGTGATGAAGCGCTTGTACCAGTCATAGGTGCTGCCGGTAATCGGATCGGCGCCGAGCAGCGAGATGGCGGCGATCTGCTGGGCCGAGGCGTAGACGATGTGCCGTGTCTCGAAGAACGCGCCCAGCATGAAGTTGACCATGCCGTCATACGAACTGCTCAGCCGCAATTCCTGGCTGACCTGTCGCAGGTCGTGCCGCGGCAGGCCGCCGGCCAGGCCGAAGCCAACGCCCTGAAACAGGCCGCCGAAGCTGTACTGTTCCTGCTCGTGCGCGGACTGATCAAAATAGCCGGTGACCGACGACAGGGTCAGCGCGTCGGCCAGTTCCCAATCGAACTTGAACCGGCCGAACCAGATCTGCGAGCGGCCGAAACTGGCCCCGCCCTTGTTGTCCAATCCCAGCGGCGGCTTTTTTGCCAGCACGGGCGGCGAATCGGGCAGGAAATATTGCTTGCCCGAAGTATCGCAGGCATAGCCCGCCGGCACCCGCAGCGCGCCGCTCAGCAGCACCAACGGGTCGGCCATGCCGTTGGCGCCGCAATCGACCACGACGAAGCGCAACGGCCCGTCGTTCTCAAAACGGATGTGGTTCAGCTTGAGGTTCGCCGAGAAACGGTCCGAGGGATCCAGCTGAAAGGTCGTTCGGATGTTGGCGTTCTGCTCGCCGCGCACCGGGTGCGCGGCGCCCGGTGCGGCATTGCGAAAGAGCCGGGCAATGTCGTTGAACTGGGCCGACAGGCGAAACCCCAGCGTCTCGGTGACCGGCCCCGAGACGTAGGCGGCCAGCGTATAGCCGCGCTCCTCGAACTCGTAGGCCGCCCTGCCGCCCGCTTCCCATTCATCGGCAGGATCGGCGGAGTTGAACGACAGGACCCCGGCCGAGGCGCTTTTGCCGAAATACAGCGATTGCGGGCCCTTGAGCACCTCGATCTGGCGCATGTCGTCGAAGCCGAACTGCAACACCCGCATGGAACTGACCACCACGTCGTCGAAGTTCAGCGCCACCGCGGAATCGAAGGCGGCAGACAGGTTGGAAGAGCCGACGCCGCGCAGGCTGATCGAACCGCCAGACCCTGGCCCGCCCACCTGCACGCGCAGGGTCGGCACCAGAGTCATGATGTCCTCGGGCTTGTCGAACTGGAAGCGCGCGATCTCGGCGGCGCCGACGGCGGTTACCGTGACGGGCACGGCCTGCAGGCTTTCCTCCTGCTTGCGGGCGGAAACCGTGATCGATTCGGGGTGCAGGGCCGGGCGCGCGACATCCTGCGCCCACGCCGGCAGGGTTTGCAGCATGGCGCTCAATGCACAAAATCCGGCGAGCGCCCCCGCTGACCTTCCCGACACGTTTCCCGCCCAAATATTCTTGCAACCGGCAGCACCCCTCGCGGCGGCCACGGATTGAATTTATCTCACCACGCCCGCCAGACAAGGCGGCGTGTTTCATCAATGACAGCATTTATTTCAGGCGCCTGTGTCCCGCCTGCCGGCCAATAGCACAGGCTGCCCGAATTACATTCGGGCAGCCAGGCAGCATCTGGAGACGATCTGTCCCTAGAACTTGAAAGAAGCCTCCACCGAGAGCTGCCGGCCACGATTCAGGTTGAGTATCTGGTCGTCGCCGGCCAGCAGGCCCTGCGGGTTCCCTGCCGGGGCGAGGAAGGGCCGCCCGCCGCTGGTGGAAATATAGCGCTTGTCGGCCAGGTTCGAGCCGATGAACGCCACCTGCCAGCGGCCATCCGGATCGCCAACGGATACCGCCAGATCGAATGTCACGAAGGAACCCTGGACGATGTCGTCGAACGAATCCTCGTTGGTGAAGTATTTGCCGCTGTACTGCATGTTGCCCGTGATCCCGAATTCCAGGGCGTTGCCCAGCGGCACCCGCAGGTCCGCCCCCACATTGCCCGACCATTTGGGCGCGCGCGCGACGGCTCGACCCTGGAGGTTGTCGATCACTGTGTCGTTGGGATTGGGGTCGAATGGCGCCGTGTACTTGGCCTCGGTATAGGCAATGGAGCCATAAAGACGCAGGCCGTCCACCGGCGTCAGCCAGTTCAGGTCCATGTCGAATCCCTTGGTGGTCACCTCGCCGGCATTGGACGTGGAGAACTGGATGGACACGGCATCGAAGTTCTGCACCTGCAGGTTCTTGAACACATAATAGAAGGCCGTCGCGTTCACCGTCAGGGATTCATCGATCCACTGGGACTTCACGCCGATTTCGCCGCCCTTGGCCGTTTCGGATTCGTAGATCAGCGCATCGGCTGTCGCCGCCCTGACGGCTGGATCTGGACTGGCAAAACCCAGCAGATTCGATGACGGCAGCGCGCTGTTGTCGATGCCGCCCGACTTGAAGCCGGTCTTGTATGATCCGTAGACATTGACGTCCGGTGTCACCTGGTAGGCCAGCGTCACTTCGGGCGAGAGGTTGTTGTCCTTGAACTGGATCGGCCCGGAATCGAAGCCACTGCCGATGAAGGCCGGGCCCGATGACAAGAAGGTGTGCACATAGGGCACCAGAATGGTGTTGGTCTTCTTCTCGTGGGTCCAGCGTACGCCGCCCGACAACTCGAGATCGTCGGTGATATCGAACGCCACGCTGCCGAATACCGAAAAGGCATCGCCGTTGGTGATGTGGCGCTTGTACCAGTCGTAGCTGTTGCCGGTGACGGGGTCGCGTCCGACCAGCGAGATGTTGACCGCCTGCTGCCCCGTATTGAACTCGACATGCCGGCTTTCAAAGAAGGCGCCGAGCATGAAATTGAAGAAGCCGTCGAAGTCGCTGGCGAGGCGCAATTCCTGGCTGAACTGCCTGAGCTGGTGGTCGGTTTCGCCGGTACCGACGCCGAACGAAACACCGCCCAGCAAGCCGCCATAGCTGTATTCGTCCAGGTCCTGGGCCGACTGGGTCACGTAGCCGGTGACCGAGGACACGGTCAGGCTGTCGGTGATGTCCCAGTCCATCTTCAGGATGGTGAACAGCGTCTCGGCGATACCATAGGGAATACCGTTGTTGTTGCCGGGCTTGTGCGCCCCGTCAAATCCCTGGATCGCGAGCGGCGGCGCGATATCCGGCAGGAAGAAGGTCTTGCCCGATGTGTCGCAGCCGTAACCCGGCGGCACCACGAAGCCGCCGCCGAGCAGGTAAATCCCGTCCGGCTGGCCGTTCTTGCCGCAATCGTTCACCGCGTAGAAAATGGCGCCGTCGTTCTCGTGCTTGACGTAGTTCACCTTCAGATTGGCCGAGAAATTGTCGGTGGGGTCGAACTGCAAGGTGACCCGGCCGTTGAAGTTCTGTTCGCCGCGCTTGGGATCGGCGACCGGCGCGGTGTTGAACAGCAGCTTCTGGACATCGTTGAAGCGGGCTGCCACGCGAATGCCCAGCTTGTCGGTGATCGGTCCCGATGCAAAGGCCTCGAGCGTATAGCCGCGCTCCTCGAACTCGTAGGCTGCCTTGCCGCCGAACTCCCAGTCGGGAGTGGGGTTTTTCGATTTGATCGACAGCACGCCGGCCGAGGCGCTCTTGCCGAAGAACAGCGATTGCGGCCCCTTCAGCACCTCGATCTGCTGGATATCCATGAAGCCCGATTGCAGGATCCGCATGGTGCTGATCTGCACGCCATCGAAATCCAGCGCCACAGCGGAGTCGAAAGCCGCCGAGATGTTCGACGAGCCGACGCCGCGCAGGCTGAGCTGGGCGCCGGAACCCGAGCCGCCGATCTGGACATTCAGGGTCGGAATGCGGGTGACCACGTCCTCGACCTTGTCGAAGTTGAAACGCTCGACATCCGCGCCGCCGATGGCCGTCACCGCCACCGGTACTTCCTGCAGGGTTTCCTCCTGCTTGCGCGCCGTTACCGTGATGGTTTCGGTCTTCCGCTCCACTTCCGGCGCAAGCTCCTGGGCCGCCGCCGGTTCTGCCCAAACGCCGCCTGCGACGAGAACGGCCGCCAGCGGGATGGATATCGCGATGCGATGTCTCGATGCATTCATGGCCTCTCACCTCCCCAGGCAAAAAGTACGCGGATGCGGTATTTTTTATACTTTGATTTACCAATCGATTATTGAACAGATGTCTTGCCAGCGCCGTTCGTCAACTTCTCCAGTTGAATATTCTACTCCCGGTCATGCGAGTCAATTTAAAATGTGTAACGCTGTATAGAGTTCAGCCGTGACTTTATCTTTGATTGCGCCCGGTGATCGCCACGTTGCCAAGCGCGGCTCGCGCCGCATAGACTGGCGCGTTACTGGGGAAACGGGATGCTGAAACCTGAAGAATTCGTCCACGTCATCTATGACGTGAAGGATCATGTCGCGACGGTCACCTTGAACCGTCCGAAAATCTACAATGCGCTCAATCACCGCGCCTATGACGAGCTGGAAACGTCGTTCCTGCTGGCGCATGACGATGCGGAGGTGCGCGTCATCGTGCTCACCGGCGCCGATCCGGGTTTCTGCTCGGGAGACGACGTGCGCGCCATCATGGCGGGCAACGAACGCGAGGGCAGCGTCCACCGCCTGACCCGCGTCAAACCGGTGCCGACGCCGGCCGCCACCGCCATCATGGATTGCGGCAAACCGATCATCGCGGCGGTAAACGGGGCGGCCATGGGCTGGGGCATGGACCTGTCGCTGATGGCCGACATCCGCATCGCCTCGGACAAGGCCAGGTTTTCCGAGCTGTTCGTCAAGCGCGGCCTGATCACCGACCTGGGCGGCCTGACCCGCCTGCCGCTGGTCGTCGGGGTGCAGAAAGCGGCGGAGTTGCTGTTCACCGGTGACATCATCGACGCCGCCGAGGCCGAGCGTATCGGCCTTGTGCTCAAGACTGTCCCCCATGCCGAACTGATGCCGGCGGCCTACGCCATGGCGGCGAAGATCGCCGCCAATCCGCCGCTCGCGGTGCAACACCTGAAGGAAGGGCTGCGCAAGACCACCTATGGCGACCACCGCGAGATCGGCAGCTGGATCGCCCACATCCTGGGCATCCTGTTCCAGACCGAAGACCACAAGGAGGGCGTAGCCAGCTTCCTGGAGAAGCGCCCCGCCCAATTCACCGGACGCTGAGGCCACACATGGACCAGAAGACCAACCTCGCCCCGTTCCTGCCGATCCCCTACGCCGAGCCGCAGGGCAAGATGGTGCGCCGGCCGGACGGCAGCATCATCGTCGACACCCTGCTGCAGCTGGGCGACTACGAGCCCAACGTGGTCGCGTTCCTGCGCCAGTGGGCGGCGAAGGTGCCGGACCGGCTGTGGATCGCGCAGCGGGCGAAGGACCGCAGCTGGGAGAGCATCACCTATGGCGAGGGCCTGCGGAAGGTGAACGCGATCTCGCAGGCGCTGCTCGATCGCGGCCTCGACGGCTCGAAGCCGGTCATGATCCTGTCCGGCAATTCCATCAACCAGGCGCTGCTGGTGATGGGCGCCATGCAGGTGGGCATTCCCGCCTCGCCGGTCGCCACCGCCTATTCGACCATGCCGGGCGCCCACTCCAAGCTGCACCATGTGTTCAACCTGATCGAGCCGAAACTGATCTTCGTCGAGCAGGGCACGCCGTTCGAAGGGGCGCTGGCCTCCCTCGACCTCGAGGGGGTCGAACTGGTGGCCCATGAGGATCCGCCGCGCGGCTTCCGGGCGACGCCGTTCAGCGACCTGACGGCGACGACGCCGACCGACGCGGTCAAGGCGGCCTACCACCGCACCGGTCCCGACACCGTCGGCAAGTACCTGTTCACATCCGGCTCGACCGGCATGCCCAAGGGCGTGGCGCAGACCCAGCGGATGATGTGCTCGAACCAGAGGGCCAACGAGATCATCTTCCCGCGCGATCCCGACTACGCGCCGGTGCTGGTCGACTGGCTGCCGTGGAACCACTGCTATGGCGGCAACTCCAACTTCAACGGCGTGCTGAGCCAGGGCGGCTCGTTCTACATCGACGACGGCAAGCCGCTGCCCGAGTTCCTCGGCCGCACGGTCGAGAACCTGCGCGAGATCGCGCCGACCGAATATCTGTCGGTCGCCGCCGGCCACGCGCTGGTCGTGCACGCGTTGGAGGAGGACAAGAACCTCGCCCGCCACTTCTTCTCCAGCGTCCGCAAGCTGGGCTATGGCGGCGCCAGCCTGCCGCACGAGATCTGGCAGCGCTACCAGGACCTGGCGGTGCGCGAGACCGGCCAGCGGCTGCTGTTCCGCACCGGCTGGGGCTCGACCGAGACCGGACCGGTATCCTCGACCCTGCACTGGCCCATCGAGGGCACCGGCAATGTGGGCCTGCCCATGCCCGGCACGACGCTGAAGCTGGTGCCCAACGGCGACAAGCTGGAAGTGCGGGTGAAAGGCCCGAACATCTTCACCGGCTATTATCGCCAGCCGGAAAAGACCGCCGAGGCATTCGACGAGGAAGGCTTCTACAAGATCGGCGACGCACTGGCGCTGGTGGACGAGAACGACATCAATCAGGGGCTGCGCTTCAACGGCCGCGTGGTCGAGGATTTCAAGCTGACCTCGGGCACCTTCGTGTCGGTGGGCACCTTGCGGGTGCAGGTCAACGACGCCTGCGCGCCTGCCGTGGCCGACAATCTGATCGCCGGCCACGACAAGGACTTCGTCGGCAGCCTGCTGTGGCCAAATGTGGCCGCCTGCCGGAAGATCGCCGGCGTCGGCGACGACATGCCCGTGGCGGAACTGATCCGCCACCCGAAAGTTATCCAGCACATCAGGAATGGCCTCGACGCCCACAACAAGGCCCGGCCCGGCTCGTCCACCCGCATCCAGCGGGCGCTGCTGATGGTGGAGCCGCCGTCCATGGAGAACCACGAGATCACCGAGAAGGGCTACGTCAACCAGCGGGCCGCGCTGGAAAACCGCGCCAACCTGGAAGCCAGGCTGTTCGAGCAGCCGCCGGGCCCGGATGTGCTCGACCTGCGCTCCTAGCCCTCACCGCCGCGCGCGTGCTGTAATGGCGCGCGCATTGCGCGTTGGCGCCCGAATTGCAGCCGGAGAGTGAACAGACCATGGCCGAAGACAACTACGTGATCCGCACGGCGACCCGGGACGAAGTCGATATGATCGTCGACTGGGCCGCGAAGGAAGGCTGGAATCCAGGGCTGCGGGACGCGGAATGCTTCTATACCGCCGATCCGGACGGCTTCCTGGTCGGCGTGCTGGACGGCAGGATCATCACCGCCGTCTCGGCTGTTTCCTACGGGGCGTCCTTCGCGTTCATGGGTTTCTATATCTGCGCCCCGGAACATCGCGGCGACGGCTATGGCTTCAAGATCGCCAATTTCGGCCGCGATTCACTGAAAGCCCGCACCATCGGCCTCGACGGGGTGGTCGAGCAGCAGGACAATTACGCCGAATGGGGCTTCACCCTGGCGCACCCGAATTACCGCTACGGCGGCACGCCCACCGGATTGGGCGGCCCGGACGACGGCGTCCGCCCGCTGACGCCGGCCGACATGCACAGCGTCTACGCCATGGACCTGGCCTGTTTCGGTTACGAGCGGAAGTCGTTTCTCGATGCCTGGGTGTCAGCCGAGGGGCACCGGGCGCTGGGCTGCTTCCAGGGCAGCCGGCTCGACGGCTTCTGCGTCACCCGACCGTGCCGGGAAGGCACCAAGATCGCCCCGCTGTTCGCCGTCTCGGCCGAGGTGGCCGAACGCCTGTTCGACGCGGCCGCGCGGCACGCGGCCGCGCCGGTCTTTCTCGACGTGCCCGAACCCAACGAGGCCGCGATCGCCCTGGCAGACCGCAAGGGCCTGACCAGGGTTTTCGAGACCGCACGCATGTATTCGGGTCCGATTCCCCTGCTGCCGCTGGGGGAAATCTACGGCATCACCAGCTTCGAGCTGGGATAGGCCTAAACCCGCAGCATCAGCCCTCCGTCGACCCGCAGCCCGTGCCCGGTGACGAAGCCGCCCAGGTCGGACGCCAGGAACAGCGCGCCCTTGGCGATGTCGATGGGCTGGCCGAGGCGCTTCAGCGGTGACTTCTTGGCCCAGATCGCCGCCACATTTTCGTCCTGGTGCATGGCCGTGGTCATGCCGGTGACGACAGCGCCCGGCTCGATGTAATTGGCGGTGATGCCATGGCGGCCTTCCTCCAGCGCGATGGTGCGGGTGAGGCCGGCGACACCGGCCTTCGACGCGCAATAGGCGGCGAGGCCGTAATCGGTGCCCTGGGCCATCACCGAGGCGGTGTTGATGATCCGCCCCGCGCCGCTCTCGCGCAGATGGGGAATCGCCGCCCTGGCAAGGCGGAACTGGGCCGTAACGTTGACGCTCATCACCTTGTCCCAGTGGCTGTCGGGCATGTCGACGGTATTGGCCCGGCCACTGACGCCGGCATTGTTGAACAGGATGTCGAGCCGGCCCCAGGTGGCGATGGCGGTATCGACGATCTTCTCGGGTGCGTCGGCGCCGGTGATGTCGTGTTCGAGGCCGACTATGTCGTCGTAGTCCTCGTGGGCATCGACCAGGCCGTGGTCCGGCAGGTCGACGGCCAGCACCCTGGCGCCATGTTCGGCGAACAGGTGGGCGGCGGCCCGGCCGATGCCCGAGGCCGCGCCGGTGATAATGGCAATCTTTCCTTCGAGCAGCCTGATGTCTCCGCTTGTGGAGCGCTGCAGACGTTCGTTAACTGTTGTGGATGACACGGTTCAATTCCCTCCCCGAAGTGCTGGACGCGGCCGCGAAACGGCATCCGGACCGCGTGTCCCTGATATGGGACGACGAGCTTATCACCTATCGCCAGATGGTGAAGCAGGCGGCGAACGTGGCCGGCGGGCTGAAGAACCTGGGCTTCATGCCGGGCGACCGCATCGCCTTCTGGCTGCCCAACGTGCCGGCCTATGTGGTCCTGCTGCTGGCCTGCGCCCGGCTGGGCGTGACGGCCGTGGCGGTCAACACCCGCTTCGGCGCAGGCGAGGTGGCCGACATCGTCGGCCGCTCGGGGGCGAAGGCGCTGGCGCTGTGGCCCGATTTCGGCGGCATCGCCAGCCAGGACGTGCTGGCCCGCATCGATCCCGTTGCCCTGCCCCGGCTGGAGATGCTGATCGAGATGGGCGGCGGCGCAGTGACCGCGCCCGGCTGGGAGAACGCGCCGCGCATCCGCTTCGAGGCGCTGCTGGATGACCCGCCGATGGACACCTCGCTGGCCGGGCCGGACATGGACTGCGCCACCTTCACCACCTCGGGCACCACCAGCGCGCCCAAGATCGTGGTGCAGACCCATGGCGCCATCGCCCGGCACGCGTTCGACGTGGCCGCCGGGTTCGGCTTCGGGCCGGAGACGGTCTCGCTCCAGGCGCTGCCGCTGTGCGGCGTGTTCGGCTTCGCCCAAGCCATGGCGGTGCTGGCCTCGGGCGGCCGACTGGTGATGCTGGCCAAGTTCGACGGCGCGCAGGCCGCCAGCCTGATCCGGCAATGGAAGGTGGACAGCTTCGCCGCCAGCGACGACATGATCCAGCGCATCCTCGCCGCCGGGCCCGAGCCGTTCCCCAGCCTGAAATTCGTCGGCTACGCCGCCTTCAACAGCGCCCTGGGCGACATCGCCGAGCGGGCGCAGGCGCGCGGCGTGACCCTGCGCGGCCTTTACGGCATGAGCGAGTGCATGGCGCTCTACAGCGTCCGCCCCATCGACGCTTCCGTAGCCGAGCGCAAGAAGGGCGGCGGCACGCCAGTATCGCCGGACGCCCGCGTGCGTGTCACCGACCCCGAGACCGGCGCGGTGCTGCCCATGGGCGAGGCCGGCGCGCTGGAAGTGGCCGGCCCCAGCCTGTTCGCCCGCTACGACGGCAACCCCGACGCGACGGCCGCCGCCTTCACCGAAGACGGCTTTTTCCGCACCGGCGACCTGGCGCGGATGGAACCCGACGGCGCCTTCGAATTCCTCGGCCGCATGGGTGACGTGCTGCGCCTCGGCGGGTTCCTGGTGAACCCGGCCGAGATCGAGGAGCATCTGCAGGCGCACCCATCGGTTCACGTGGCGCAGGTGGTGGCCGTCGGCACGGGGCAGGGCATGCGGCCGGTGGCGTTCGTGATCCTGCGCGAGGGCCAGGCGCTTGATCATGCAGCGCTGATCGTCCACTGTCAGACGCTCGCCCGATACAAGCAGCCCATGCGTTTTGCGACACTGGAATCATTCCCTGTTATCGAAAGCGCCAATGGCATCAAAATACGGCGTACGGAGTTACGTGAGCTGGCCAAAGCATTGATAGAGACCTCTCAATATTCCGAATAAATTTCTATATATGTTAAGTAACGCTATGGAATTTAAATAATGCCTCCACCGTACATAGCTTTGAATATATACCTAGCGGGAATGTGCCTACTCTTCTCTGCGCCACCTGCGGCAGCCTGCTTTAAAGCCAATCCTGAGATCGACTATACCATCTTTCGCGAATCTGACCTGATATTGCGTGCATGGGTAGTTGCATATGAGAAGCGCCCTGCCGGTCAGAATGCTGTCTTCCGCTTCGAAGTGTTAAAGACGCTCAGCGGGGAAATTGCCGCCCGCGAGGTTAAAGCGGAGTGGCGTAACTCGACTTTCGGAGAGCCGGACACCTGGATCGAACCCAAGGAAGTGATCGTCGGTCTGAAGGCTGAGATCGGGCGTAATGGGCTTGCAACCATCTCGGTTGTTCAACAGCCCTGTGGGCCCGTCAGCATCCTGGAGTACTCTTGGCAGAATTTGGCCAGAGTGATGCAGGGTATTGGCAACCAAAAGTGACGTAGGTCGAGATGAGCCTCATCCCGCTTGCCTAACCGGCCCCTTTCCCGTACACAGCCGCGCCATGACCGGTCGGCTTGAAATCGTCAAGGCGTTCACCTTCGAGGCGGCGCACCACTTCCAGCACATGCCCGTGGGGCATGGCTATCAGCGCATGCACGGCCATTCCTATCATGTCGAGGTGGCGCTGACCGGCGAGCCCGATCCGGTGTCCGGCTGGGTCGCCGACTTCGCCGAGGTGGGCAAGGCGCTGGACGCGGTGCGGGACATCCTGGACCACAATGTGCTGAACGAGATTCCGGGCCTCGAGACTCCGTCGCTGGAGACCATCTCGCGCTGGATCGCGGCCCGGCTTGCCGGCACGTTCCCGGGCCTCGCCTGGGTCAAGGTGGCGCGGCCGAGCTGCAACGAATATTGCGTCTGGCGCGCCTAGAGCCTGCGAATTGACCCCAAGGGGTTGATTCGGCACCGCTTTCCCCTGTACACGGACTCTCCTGCCGCGGTGGCGGCAACATCTGCTGGTTGGGGAGGAGCACTGTGTCCCAAACACAATCCCTCTTCCAATTGGGGATGGACCTCTATGACGGTTCAACAAACGCCCAAACGGAAGAAAAAGACACCGCCGCCGCGACGGCGGCACCGGAGGAAGAGAACAGGGATCATTTCGTCGAGCGCGACGGCGTCGTTTGCGCCGGCATCCATCTCGTGCTCGACCTGATCGGCGCCCGCCGGCTGGACGACCTGACCCATATCGACCAGACCCTGCGGCGCTGTATCGAGGTCGCCGGCGCGACCCTGCTGCACATCCACCTGCACTATTTCACGCCCAATGGCGGCGTGTCGGGCGTGGCGGTGCTGGCCGAATCGCACATCAGCATCCACACCTGGCCCGAGCGGGACTATGCGGCGCTGGACATCTTCATGTGCGGCGATGCCGATCCGCATGCGGCCATCGAGGTGCTGCGCGAGGCGTTCGAGGCGGACGAGGTGGAAGTCCACGAACTGCTGCGCGGTACGGCCGCCGCATGAACGGCTGGTTCGACGAGGACGAGGCGCCCCGGCTGCGGCTGGAGACCGCCGAGATCATCCACGAGAGCCGCAGCCCGTACCAGTCCATCCTGGTATTCCGCGACCCGCTGTTCGGCCGGGTGCTGGCGCTGGACGGGGCGATCCAGACCACCGAGGCCGACGAATTCGTCTATCACGAGATGATGGCCCATGTGCCGATCCTGGTCCACGGCGCGGCGCGGCGCGTGCTGATCGTGGGCGGCGGCGACGGCGGCCTGGCCGAGGAGGTGCTGAAGCACACCGGCGTCGAGCAGGTGATCGTCGCCGAGATCGACGCCGCCGTGGTCGAGGTGGCACGGCGTCACCTGCCGTCCATCTGCGGCGGCGCCTTCGAGGACCCCAGGCTGCGGCTGGAAATCGGCGACGCCGCCGAATTCATCGCCGGGACGAGGGAAACCTTCGACGTGATCCTGGTGGATTCGCCCGATCCGGCCGGGCCTGGAGAGGCGCTGTTCGGCGCGGCCTTCTACCGGGCGTGCCGCGACCGGCTGGACCCGCGCGGCATTCTGGTCGCCCAGTGCGGCCTGCCGCTGACCGGCCCGCAAACCCTGCGGCGGGCGGCGGCGGCGCTGTCGCCCCTGTTCCCGGACGTCGCCTGCTATCTGGCGGCCGTGCCCAGCTATGCGGGCGGCGCCATGGCCTTTGGCTGGGCGGCGCGCGATCCGGCCACCCGGACGGCGGCGCTTTCGCTGCTTCAGGACCGGTTCCGCGGCAGCGGCATCGGCGCCCGCTATTACACGCCGGAGGTTCATCAGGCCGCCTTCGTCCTGCCGCCCGCGATCAGCACCTTGCTGGGTTGAGCGCCGCCTTGCCCCTGCCGGGGGCATGACGTAACGTCCTGTTATCCAACCGGGGGAACGGATGACAGCGGACAAGGCGCGCAATCTCGTCGACATGTTCCTCGACCAGGCCGAGCGGCGCGGGGAGCGGCCCTGCGTCTGGTCCAAGCCCGGCACGTCGAAGACCTTCCAGCCCGTGTCGTGGCGCCAGGTGGCGGAGCAGGTCGCGCGGCTTGCGGCGGCGCTGAAGGACATGGGCATCCGGCCCGGCGACCGGGTGGCGCTGGTCAGCGAGAGCCGGCCCGAATGGCTGATCGCCGACCTGGGGATCATGGCGGCGGGCGCGGTGACCGTGCCGACCTACACCACCAATACCGAGCGCGATCACGCCCACATCCTCAACGACAGCGGCGCGCGCGGCGCCATCGTGTCGACCGCCAGGCTGGCGCGCGCCCTGTTGCCCGCCGCCATGGACGCCGGCTCGCTGGATTTCGTCATCGCCATGGAACAGCCCAAGCTGGCGCAAAGCCTGAACCTGGACGTCCACCTCTGGCAGGACGTGATCGCCAACAGCAAGGGCACCGTCGCTGCCACCCGTGCCGGGATCGCCGGCATAGGCCGCGACGATCTGGCATGCCTGATCTACACTTCGGGCACCGGCGGCGCGCCGAAGGGCGTGATGATCAGCCACGGCGCCATCCTGCACAATTGCACCGGCGCCAGCGAGGTGATCGCCGAGTTGGGGCTGGACGACGGCCTGGACAAGACCGAGGTGTTCCTGTCGTTCCTGCCGCTGTCGCACGCCTACGAGCATTCGGGCGGCCAGTTCTTCCCGCTGTCGATCGGGGCGCAGATCTATTACGCCGAAAGCATCGAGAAGCTGGCAGCCAACATGGCGGAATGCCGCCCCACCATCATGACCGTGGTGCCCCGGCTGTTCGAGATGCTGCGCACCCGCGTGACCCGCGCCATCGAGGAACAGGGCGGCACCCGCGCCAGGCTGTTTCACCGTGCCGTGCAGCTGGGCGAGAAGCGATTCAACGACCGGCGGTCGCTGAGCCTGGGCGAGCGTATCGAGAACGTGGTGCTGGACAAGCTGGTGCGCCGCAAGGTGCAGCAGCGGTTCGGCGGACGGGTGAAGGCGCTGGTGTCGGGCGGCGCGCCGCTCAATTCGGATGTGGGCCTGTTCTTTCACGCGCTGGGCCTGCGGCTGCTGCAGGGCTATGGCCAGACCGAATCCGGCCCGGTGGTCAGCGTCAACCGGCCCGGCCTGGTGAAGATCCACACCGTCGGCCCGCCGATGAAGGCAACCGAGGTGCGCATTGCCGAGGATGGCGAGATCCTGATCCGCGGCGAACTGGTGATGAAGGGCTACTGGCGCGACGACGCGGCGACGGCGCGCACGATTATCGACGGCTGGCTGCACACCGGCGACATCGGCATCATCGACGAGGATGGCCACCTGCAGATCACCGACCGCAAGAAGGACATCATCGTCAACGACAAGGGCGACAATGTCGCGCCGGCACGGGTCGAGGGCCTGTTGACGCTGGAGCCCGAAATCGGCCAGGCCATGCTGTATGGCGACCGGCGGCCGCATATGGTCGGTCTACTGGTGCCCGACATGGACTGGGCCGCGAAATGGGCCGGCGAGAACGGCAAGACTGCCGACATGGCCGCGCTGTCGGCCGACCCGGCGTTCCACACGGCCCTCGACAAGGCAGTCGGCCGGGTGAACCAGCGGTTGTCCTCGACCGAAAAGATCCGCCGGTTCGCCGTGGCTACCGCGCCGTTCAGCATCGACAACGAGCAGATGACGCCGACCATGAAGATTCGGCGGCATGTTATCGTCCGCAACTACAAGGACGTGCTGGACGCCCTTTACTGAGGAACCGTGGTGGGGTCGGTCGCGATCTATATCGGCGCGGCGCTGGCCGAGATCGCCGGTTGCTTCGCCTTCTGGGCCTGGCTGCGCAATGGACAATCGTCCTGGTGGCTGATACCCGGCATGGCCTCGCTGGCGCTGTTCGCCTTTCTGCTGACCCGGGTGGACGCCGACATGGCCGGGCGCGCCTACGCCGCCTATGGCGGCATCTACATCGCCGCCTCGCTGCTGTGGCTGTGGGGAGCCGAGAACGTCCGGCCCGACCGCTGGGACATGATCGGCGCTGCGCTCGCGATTGCGGGCGCCTGCGTCATCCTGTTCGGGCCGAGAGGCTAATACCCCCGGACGCTCTCCAGGGTCTGGCCCAGATCGACCAGCATGCGGGTCCAGCGGTCTTCGCCGACCCGGCTGTTGAAACTTTCCTGGGCCTTGCGCCAAAGCGGCACCGCCTGGCGAATGCGGGCGGCGCCGCCGGCGGTGATCCGAACCGTCTTGCGCCGGCGATCCGGGCCGGCCACCAGGTCGATCAGATTTTCGCGCTGGAGCGGCTGCAGGTTGCGAACGATGGTCGAGGTATCCATCACCAGTTCGCGCGCCAGCTGGCCGTAGGTCGGATCGCCCAGACGGGCGATCGAGAGCAGCATGACGAACTGGCCCGAGCGCAGGCCGCTGGGCTGCAGCGCCTCGTCAAACATCCGTGACACCGCCCGCGCCGATTTTCGCAGATGGAAGCTGGGGCAAATCACAGCAGCCTGCTCGCACAGGGCGATTTCGTCGGGCGTCAACATATCGTGATTATTCTTCACAAAAGCGTTATCGAAAGGCCAGCCCCTATTATCAACTAATCCGGGATGGTTAAAGCCCGTTAGCGGGCGCCGGCCGTCACCAGCTCACATCTACCTGCATGCCGATGCGGCGCGGCGCGCCATACTGGCTGAACGCCCATCCGAGCTGGTCGAGAAAGGTCGTGCCGGTGGTCCGGAACAGCTTGTTGGTGGCGTTCTTGCAGAACAGGCTGACCCGCACCTGGCTGCCTTCCGGCTCCACGTCCAGCCGCAGATCGAGCAGGCCGAAGCCGTTCTGGGCGAGGCTCGCGGTATTGGCGACGTCCTGATAGGCCTTCGACCGCCAGGTGAAATCGCCGGTCAGCGTCCAGTCCGCGTTGAACCAGTCCACCGGCAGGGTGTAGATCGCCGCGATGCCGGCCGAGAAGTCCGGCGACAGCGGGAACCGCTTGTCGGAGAAATCCACGCCGCCGAAATCGAATGCGCGGTAGCGGGCGACGGACACGCCGAGGGTGCCGCGCAGCCGCAGGCTTTCATGGGCGGTCACGTCCAGCTCGAACTCGCCGCCCCACACATTGGCCTTGGCCGCGTTGGTGATGAAGGTGGTGACGTTGCCGCCCTCGAAGGTGAAGTCGGTGCGCTGGATGTTGGTGTAGTCGGCATAGAAAATGGTCAGGTTGGCCAGCCCGTTACCGTCGAGGAAGGACGCCTTGAACCCGGTTTCCACGCTGAGCACCCGTTCGGGCTTGAACGGCTCGAAGGAAATGTCCGACTTGGCGCGCAGGTTGAAGCCGCCGCTCTTGAAACCGGTGGACAGCTTGGCAAACAGCAATGTCCGGTCGGTGACCTGCGCGTTGACCCCCGCTTCCCACGTGATGCGCGTGAAACTCTTGCCGAACTCGCCGCGGCAGCCGCCGGTTGCCAGATCCTGGTTGAACTCGGGCGGCACCAGGCAACCGACCAGCGCGTCCCGGCTGTCGGCGGTCAGTTCCTTGCGCTCCCAGGTAAAGCGCGCACCGCCGACCAGCGAGAACACGTCGTTCAGCGTCCAGACCGCGTGACCGTAGACACCGGCCGCGCTGTTCACGCCGCGCCCCGTGGCGGTGAACGGGTTGGTCGGATTGAGAAACGACAGCGCCCGCGCCACATTGTCGGTACGGCCGGCCTCGTGCAGATAGATGGCGCCGACCAGCCAGTTCACCGCGCCGCCCGGATTGTCGCTGAGAAGCTGGAACTCGGTCGATAGCTGACGCTGCGTGTCGGTCTGCACCGCTTCGCCGATATCGAACACCGTGCCGTCGAAATCGAACGAGCTGAACTGTTCCATGTGCCGCCACGCCGAGATGTTCTTCAGGACGAGGCCATCCAGGCGAGCGGTCGTGATCAGCGCCACGCCCTGGACGTCGGCGGAGGTACGGCCCGGCTCGCCGGTCAGCACCAGCGGGTTCTGTCCGGTACGGCGCGGGTCGCCGTCGAGCGCCGCCGTGCCCCATTGTCCGCCGGTCAGAAACAGATTGATGGCGCAGGCCGAGGCGTTCACCGGGTTGGGATCGGCAAGGCTGCAGCCGGGATCAAGCCCGGCGGGCACGATTTCCGACACCTGCACGAGCCGCTGCTGGCCGCGCGAGCGCATGCCGTCGTGAATCAGCAGCACGTCCACATCGTCATTGACCTGCCAGGCGAAACTCGCCCGCCACGACAGCGTGCGGTCGTCGTCCAGATCGCGGCCCAGGGCCGTGTTCTCGCTGTAGCCGGTCAGGCCCGAACTCTGTGCCACAAAGCGCGCTGCCAGCTTGTCGGACAGCGGAATATTGACCACGGCCGACACGTCGTGATTGACGCCGTTGCCGCTGCCCGGCTTGTCCGTATACATGCCGATGCCGCCGCTGAGCCGGCCCTCGAATTCCTGGGTCGGCTTGTTGGCGGTGACGGTGATGGCGCCGCCGGTGGTGTTTCGGCCATAGAGCGTGCCTTGCGGACCGTTCAGCACCTCGACCCGTTCCACATCGACGAGGTCGAGCAGCGAGGCCGCGCTGCGCGCCACATAGACGCCGTCCAGGTACAGCCCCACGGCCGGATCGACAGTGATCAGCGTGTCGTTTTGCACCTGCGAGCGCAGCGTAATGCGCGATGCGCGCGACGACACGTTATCGGGGGCGACCAGCAGGTTCGGCGCGATCTCGGAGAGATCCTCGAGGCTTTCCACACCAAGCCGGCGCATCAGCGCCTCCGGCAACACCGATATGGTGCCCGGAACCGACTGAACCGTTTCCGCGCGTCGGCGGGCGGTCGTGACAACCTGATCGAGAACCTGGAATTCCGCGCGAGCAAATCCAGCGGCGGGCCCATCAGCCGCCGTTGCCGTTTCAGTCCAGACGCCTGTCGTCAGCAGGCATACAAGGGCGACGTTCGACCGCTTTAGGGTCGTATGCGTCACCATATCATTGGCCTCCGTGCCGGATACTTAACAAACAAACTCAAGCGGCGAGCCCGACGCACTCCCCCAGCCCATCGGCAGCCCGGGCATGTTAAAACTGACAGGTGCCCGGATACAACACGTGTTTGAAGCAGACAGTGAATTATCCCTTTGGTGTTTCATTGTGAATCCGCATTATCGCCGACTGGCTGGCGGTCGCCAGCAGGACGCCGTCGTCGCTCCACAGATGCATCCGGCCATGGCCGTAGCCGGCATGGACGGCATGCACCTGGATGTCGCACAGCACCCATTCGGTCGGGCGGATCTGGTGTATCCGGATGGTGTTGTCGAGGCTGTTGCCTCCCACCCGGTGGCCCAGCGCGCCGCTGAAACCCGCCGGCATCTTGTCGGCAATGACCGCCAGCATGGGCGCCGTCATCTCGACCCCTTCCGGAATCCGCGCCCACAGAACCGCCCGCCCATCGCCCGGCGTGCCGTCGTCATGCATGCCCCAGCGGCCGCGGGCCACCCGCAACTCCACCCGGCTGTCGATGAATCCCTCGCGCTTCGACCATCGCGGCACCGGATCGCAATCATCCGGCCGCGCAACGTCCGGCGGCGTCGCCCACTGGCCGGACAGCTCCATGTCGCGCGAACCCAGCGCCGCGTTCACGGTCAGGATTTCCGTGTCGCCCACATGGCCGACGACGCGCGCCTGGGTGCTGCTCTTGCCCGACACCGGCACGATGACGTCCAGGTCCATGATGCTTGGCGGCCGCGCATAGGACAGGTACTGGGCGGTTGCCCACACCGCCGGACGGCCGCATGTCTGTTCCATGGCCGAAATCGCCGCGGCGAGGCCGCAGCCGCCGAACAGGAAATTGCCAGGAGTCGCCACGGCGTCGACCACCGGCAGGATCCAGCGGTGCGGATTGTGGGTCGGCTTGAGACCCAGAAATTCTTCAGCCGTCTTCTGTGGCATTACGGTCTCCGGTCGGGAAGGGGTTGGTGTGGGCGGCTGACACCAAAAAATCCAGCGGTATATTTGCACAGCCGGGTGGGACAACCGCACCGCCGGGCGAAGCAGCCCTTGTTCTTATGTGATTTTCACCCGGCACGAACCGCTCTAGGATCGCCCGGCATCCAGAGCAAACAACGTTCGGCTGAACCCGGACCAGAAGCACTGGTACACGAGAATCGATCATCTTCGGGCGCTTCGGTGGAGCCTCATCGTTGCGGGGTGATCTGCAAACAGGGAGGAATTCATGGCTAGGTTACAGGGCAAGGTCGCCGTCATCACCGGTGCGGCAAGCGGCATCGGGCTGGGCACGGCGCGGCGGTTTTTCGAAGAAGGGGCGTCGCTGGTTATCGCCGACCTGCAGGCCGAGGCCGGGATCGCCGCTGCGGCCGAGTTCGGTGACCGGGCCCGCTTCATCAGCACGGATGTGACCCGCGAAGTCGACGTTGCCGCGGCCATCGACCTGGCAATGGCCGAGTTCGGCCAGCTGGACATCATGGTCAACAATGCCGGTATCGTCGGCGCCATCGGTCCCATCTCGAAGACGTCGGTCGAGGCGTGGGACACCACCATCGCCATTCTGCTGCGCGGCGTGTTCCTCGGGATCAAGCACGCGGCACGCGTCATGCAGCCCCGCAATAGCGGCGTGATCCTGTCACTGTCGAGCACCGCCGGCATCCTGGGCGGGCTGGGTCCCCACGCCTACACCGCCGCCAAACACGCTGTGGTCGGCCTGACGAAGTCGGCGGCATCGGAATTGGCGTCCTCGGGCATCCGGGTCAACGCCGTGGCGCCGGCCGGTACGGTCACGCCAATGACGGCAAGCGCAGTAACCGGCAATGTCGATGACGAGGAGAAGACCGCCGCCGCGTTCAAGGCATCCTCGCCGCTGGGCATCGCGGCGTATCCGATCGATATCGCCAATGCGCTGCTGTATCTGGCGAGCGACGAGGCCCGCTACGTGACGGGCCAGACACTGGCGGTAGACGCCGGCGCGACGACCGCCGTCGGCAATGGCGCATTCCATCAGCAGGAGCCGACCATCCTGCGCGAGGCTGGCAAGCGCGGATAGCCTCGGCCTGATCGGCGCTGGCGTCTCCGTGAAAGCCGGAATGCCGGCGCCGGCCGCTAATCCATGCCCTCGACCGGCAATCGCTGGGTACGCCAGCGCAACATGCCGCCGGCCAGGTTGGCGACCTTGCCGAAGCCTTCCTTGTCGAGCATGACGGCCGCCTGGGCCGACCGGGCGCCGGAGCGGCACACCGTGACGACAGGCCGTGTCTTGTCGAGCGTGGCGGCCTGTTGCTTCAGTTCCCCCAGCGGCATCAGCACGGCGCCCTCGACATGCCCCAGGATGCCGTTGAATTCATCGGGCTCGCGCACATCGACGATCTGCACCTGGGCGTAATGCTCCTCGAGCCATTCGGGCTGCAACTCCCACAGACCCGCATAGGTATAGGTCAGCGGCGCCCAGTCCGGCTCGGCGACACTGGGATCCACCGGCGCGGATGATTCGGGCTCGCCGCACCGCAGATTGGCGGGCACGGCGATATCAATCTTGTTCGGGTGGGCAAGTCCCAGGTTACGCATGTAGCCGGCAAAGTCGTCCTCGCCGATGTCCTCACCCAGGCGCGGGTTGAACAGCTTCTCTTCGGCTACGCTGGTAACCGTCGAGCCCTTGTAGTCGTGTGCCGGATAGAGCAGGCATTCATCGGGCAGGCGAAATATCCGGTCATGCACCGAGCGGTACATGGCGGCAGGATCGCCCTGCTGGAAGTCGGTCCGGCCGCAGCCCCTGATGAGCAGGCAGTCACCGGTAAACGCCATCGAATTGTCGTCCAGCACAAAGGTGGAACAGCCACCGGTGTGGCCGGGCGTTGCCATCACCCTCAGGTGGCGGCCACCGAATTCAAGGCGATCGCCGTCGCCGAACATTATGTCGGCACCTTGCGCCCCCGATCGCGCCGACATGGCGATCTGGCTGCCGAGTCGGCGCCGGAGCATCCACGCGCCGGTCACGTGGTCCGCGTGCACATGGGTTTCCAGGGTCAGCCGCAGCCTGAGTCCCAATTCCTCGATCAGCGCCACCTCCCGGCGGACCTGCTCGAACACCGGATCGATCAGAACCGCGTCGCGACTTCGGGAATCGGCCAGCAGATAGCTGTAGGTCGATGATTGCGGATCGAATAGCTGCCGGAATATCAGCATGGCGGTTCCCCTGGAGCATTTGTCCCAGTGTAGCGCAAATGCGAAGGGCCGGAACTTGCGTTCCGGCCCTTGCGGGTTTCTCGCTGCAGCGGCGATCAGTTGCCGGTGATGCTGCTGGTGGCGCTGTTGCCGATGGAGGTCGAGCCGACCTGGTTGCCGCGCACCGTGAACGAGCTTCCGGTGCTGACGGCGTTGCCCAACGCAACCGTGTTGCCGATGCCGATGGACACATCGTTGACCGACGACGAGATCGTGGCGCCCGACGTGGTCTGCAGGTTGGCCACCGTCGCGCTCGGATGCTGGAACGTACCGGTGTTCAGCACCAGGCTGTTGACCGCCCGGTTGCCCGTGGTGGTCGCCTCGACGATGTTGTCGTTGACGCTGAGCGCACTGTCGACCACACCGGTCAGGCCGGAGAAGTCGTCGATGGCAATCGTCACATTGTCGATGTCCGTGTTCACCGTTGCGGCGTCCAGGCTCTGCCAGTTGAGAACGGCGTAGTCACTGTCGCTGACCACGATCGGCCGCACACCGGCCGGGTCGATGGTGACGCCCGCACCCGAGGATTCCTGCAGGGTCGAGCCCGCCGTGGTCGACAGGGCGTTGAGCGCCGTGTTGCCGGTGGCGGAACCCAGCACTTCGTTCTCGTTGATCGTGACCGAGCTGTTGACGGCGCCGGTATCGGCGTCGTTGTGGCTGATGATCACCATGTCGATATCGTTTACGTCGGTATCGATGGTGCCGCCATTGATGTCCTGGCGGTTCAGCACGTTCGCCGTGGCGTCGCTGGCGGCGCCTGCATTGAGCACCAGGATGTTCGAGGAGCTGAAGCCCGTGCTGGTGCCGCTCACGACATTCTGGTTCATCACGGCAGCATCGCCGTCCAGTTCCGATTCGATGTCGATGAGCAAGGAGCCGTCCTCGACATCAACATCGATTGCCTGGGCGCCGGTCTGGAAGTTCAGGATGTTGAAGTCGGCGTTGAGCGTGAGTGGATTGGTGGCCGACAGGTCGCCGACAACCGGGGCCGGTGCGCCAACCGCGCCGGTGATCGCCGCCCCTGCATAGATGTCGATCCGGTTGGAAGCCGAACCGCCGATGCCCTGGCCCAGCATGTTGTTGCCAGAGATGCTGACCGCGACCGCGTCGGTGCTGGCGATGCTGTTGATGTTGGCCTCAAGCGTCATGTCTTCCGTATCGACCTCGACGCTGCTGCCGTCCGTCAGGACCTGCTGCGAAATGACCGAGGCGGAGGCGCCGTCCAGATTGGCGAGGTTGCCGTTGTCGACAACAACAAGCTGGCCGCCTGAGTCGAGGCCATAGCCCGCGCCAATGCCCAGCCGGTTGGTGGCGCTATGGATGACCGCCTGACCGAGCAGCAGATTGTTGTCGATGGACACGGTGCCGCTATCGACCGTGTCGAAGAAGGCCGACAGGTTGGTGTTGTCCACCTCGGCAATCACATCCTCGGTCTCGATACCGCCGATGGCGGGACCCTGGACGTTGAGGATGCTGGCATCCGAGGCCACGGTCACGTCGAATGCGCCCGTGGGATCGATGGTGGCGGCAGGCGCCGCACCGCCCGAGCCGCTGAATACGTTGGTCCCGTCGAGAACCAGCTGGTTGGTGGCGCGGTTGGAGCTAGCCAGGGCGGCGATCGCGTTGCCGTCGACGCTGGCATGGCTGTCGGTGGTGACCGATGTGCCGACCGGGTCACCGCGCACGATGAGCGAATTGCCATCCTGCGACGCGGTCACGACCAGGTTACCCGGACCAGGCGTCTGGACATTGGCGACAAAGGCAGATGCGTTGTTGGTGACGAAGTCCACCGCCGCGGCATTGCTGGCTTCATTGCTGCGTGCCTCGGAAAGCAGGGTGTTTCCGCTCACCGAAATGGTCGAGGCGTCGATCGTGCCGGGGCCTTCCGCGTCGGCGATCAGGCTCATGCTCTGACCGATGGCGGTCACGTCATAGCCATTGATCTGATAGGACGCGATACCGAACGCCAGATCGTCCGCCGCCACACTGCCGCCGGGGGCGCCGCTGAGCGCCTTGACCTGAGGCGTGCCGGCAACGGCCTCCTCATAGGTGGTGCCACTGACGGCGAGGGTGTTGATGCCGTTGTTGACGCGGGCCACCGACCGGATGTCGTTCCCGTCCACCGTCAGCGTGATGCCGTCTGCGGCGTTATCCACATCGGCCACGCTGGCGAGGATATCGACGCCCTGGATCTGCGCCTGAACCACGCCGACAGCGCCCGCCTGGTCGGCGTCGCTGGAACGCTGGGCGTTGCCGATGATGCCAAGCGGCGCATTACCGGCGCCGCCGCCGATGAGAGCATCGTCCAGGTCGAACGAACCCACATCGAGGGTCATCGAGTTCCTGGCTTCATTGGCGAGCGATTGCGCCTTGATGCTGTTGGCGTCGGCCGTCACCGTGCTGTTCTCGATGGAGCCATCATTGGTGCCGGCGGTCACCTGGATATCCGTATCGTCGATAAGCACGGACAGGCCGTTGCCCATCAGGCCATTGAAATCCTGATCGTTGAGCAGGCCCGTCTCGGCCCGCATCACGCTCTTGTCCGCGCCGATGTTGATCGAATTGATGTCTGCGCCTGCGATGATGCCGGTGACTTCCTGCGTCTGGGCGCTGATCTCGACAGCGTTCGTGCTGTTATTGATCCGGGCAGACCCGAGGATGCTGTTGCTGTTGGCCTCGGCATTCAGGTCGCTGATCGTGGTGGCGCCAGCCTGAACGTCGACAAGGATGTCGCCGGTAACGCTGACTTCCACCGAACCGGAACCGTTGAACTGGTCTTCCTCGTCCCACAGGGTCTGGGTGTTGACCAGCGTGCTGTTAGCGTCGAGCGTCACGGCGCCGACATCGATCAGGTTGTTGCTGGTATTGAGTGCAACCGAGCCCTCGATGGCATTCTGGCTGGCCGAGACATCGACCTTGCTGAGCGTCGCGCCGGCATCGGTGGACCCGATCGCCACATCGACGAAATTGCCGATGACGGTGGCCGTGATCGGGTTGCCCTCCGAATCCTCGAAGCTCTGATCGCTGATCAGCGAGAAGCCGGAATTGACGGTCGTCTGGGGCAGATCGTCACCCGCGATGTTGCGGTCGACCTGGGCTTCAATGGCGCCGATCGATACTTCCAGAGCCTTGGACCCTGCCGCCGTGCGCGAGCCCATGTCATTGTCGCCAACTGTAACACCCGAGATGGTGATCGCGTTGGTGTCCGAGTTCACCAGGTTGCCGAATACCTGGGCGCTGATGCTGTTGCCGTCGGCATCGAACTGCGAGTCGGAGGTCGCCAGCGCATTCGAGTCCATGTCGACGATGGCCAGGCCTGCGACGTCGTCGCCGGGACGGACGGTGGCAGAGAGGTTGAGACCGATCTTCGACGCGTCGTTGGAATTCTGCACCACCTGGGTGCTGACCAGGCCGACCGAAGCGTCGAACGTCGCGCCGCCGCCATCGCTGTTGATGTCGATATGGTTTTCGTTGATGACGTTGCCGATGATCAGGGCGACCGCGGCGTTGCCCGACGCGCTGACATCGGCCTGGGTGACCGAGCCCTTGGTGCCGCCGATATCGGCAGCCTCGACAACAAAGCTGCCGATCGTCGTCGAGGACAGCGTGCTGTCGTCGACATGCTGCGAACTGACAAGCGCGATATCGGTCGAGGCGCTGGACACCAGGTTCGACCGCCAGGACCGGGTCATGAAGCCGAGGTTGGTTTCATTCGGATCGACGCCCGGACCGTTGATGGTGGTGGCATCGATGCTGAGATTGTTCGAGCCGTTATTGGTGATCGCCGAGCTGCCGATCCGGTTGCCATCGGCGTTGATCGCCGTGTCGTCGATCGTGCCGTCAGACCCGCCCAGTGTTGCAACGCTGACGGTCAGGTCGCCGTTGGTCGAGGCGATCTGCTGGTTGCCGCCATCGGTGTTCTGAAGGCTGGTCAGGGTGGTCAGGGCGTTGAAGGTGGTGACATTCTCCACATCGACGCGGTTGCTGACCGAGTTGCCCCCGGCGGCGGCGAAGATGGAGTTGCCGTCGAACACGCCGTCCAGCAGATCGGTGTCGCCGCCGATCACGCTGGAGCCCGTCGTGTCTTCGACCAGCACATTCAGGTCGCCGTCATTGACGTCGAGCGCACCGACGCCGTCGCCGATGGTCGCGGTGACGGTGGCCTCGGTGAACTGCAGGCTGGAGACAAAGACATCGCCCACCGCCAGCACATGACCTTCTTCATTGCCCGCGTTGATCAGGCCAACATTGTCAGTCGCCTTGCCGGCGCTGAAGGTGCCGTTGACGGTGATGCCGTCGACCCGCGCCTTGTTGGTTGCGGTATTACCCATCGCGTCGGCAAGAATGTCGTTGCCCGCGAAATTGACCGTGGAGCCGGTCAGATTGTCGATCGGCTCGGTGCCGCCGAACGTATCGCCGGCCTCGATTGCCACGTCCTTGACCTCGGCGGTGAGGCTCATCGCGTCCTGGCGATTGAGCTGGGCGTTCACGACGCCAACCGCGCCATCGAGGACGACATCCGAGGCGTTCTTCACGTCCAGGTCGTCGTCGAGCTGCAGGGTGTTGATGCCGTCGTTGCCCACGATCAGCGCTTCGATGGTGTTGTCCTGCACCGACAGCGGGATCCCGTCGATGGTGATCGTATCGTCGTTGACCAGCGCCAGCGAGCCGATTCGCGCGGTGGTCACCGTGGCCGTCGCATCGATCCCGTCATTGACCTGGGCCGATCCGATCAGCAGTCCGGCACTGGCCTCGAGGAAATCATTGAGTCCCTGAGCGATCTGGGTCTGCCCCAGTTCGGTGCTGCTCCAGGCCGGGTTGAGGTCGCCCTCGACCACGTTGACCGTGATGTTGCCCGAGGTGGTGGAGGTCAGCCTGTTGCGGTCGACCAGCTGCGAGCTGCCCAGCCCCAGATCCTCGGATGCCGCCTCGATTTCGAAGTTGGAAATCGCGCTGTCGATGGTCGTGGTGCCGCGGTTCATCTGGATGGAGCCGAGCGTGCCGGCGTCCGTTGCGCCCGATCCGGTTACTGTCCAGATGCTGATGGACTTGGTGTCTTCGATGTTGCCGATCGCCGTCGCGGTGCCGACGTTGTCGGTGACGGAAATGCTGTTGCCGGCGCCGCCCATGAAATCGTTGAGACCAGGCGCGTTGCTGGTGATCTTGGTGACATCGATCGTTGCACTGATCGGCGTGTTGTTGTTGTCCTGGTTGGTGACCGCCGCAATCGCCGTCGAACCGGCGTCTATGGCCAGCAACGGCGCGGGCTCCCAGGTCAGGCGCAGATTGGCATCACCCGCAGCATTGGCGCCGGTGAAACCTGCAGCCGTGGAAAGCGCGATTACGCTGACAGTTGCCAGCACATTGGATTTACGCATTGGTAGCCCCCCTCGAGAAAATTTTGCGGCCTCAACAACACGCGGACTGATAGCCCGCCCATGCGCGACGCGGCAGCCCCACGGCCGAAAGACGCACATTTGATGTAAAAACCTTACCTTAGCCTGCGGCGCCTTACAACCATCGAAACGCGCCATCATCGAAACATCATACAACCTTAACCTGTTGTCGTGCCTCGTCCGCTCGTGGAAATAACGGCCCATTCGTGCCACACTTGCCGGGGTCGAGGCCGCCCGCGACGGCGCGGGACGAACCATTCGCATGTTGCCGCGTTAACGCTCCGGAGGGGCGGACAGGTGGCGACCAGTCCGGCGGTCAAGCCGCCCACCAACAGGAGAGCGGTGATTCGGCCGGCCTTGACGACAATTGCGATAATCACGTGGGCCGGACTGGCCGTGCCGCTTGGCGCGGCGTCGGCGCTTGCCCAATCCGCGCTCGACCCGCCCCGGATGACCAAGGCGCAAAAGAAGGCCGAAAAGGCCGAGCGCAAGAGTCTCAAGCAGGAAACGGAGAGACTGGACGAGGAAAAGAAGCGGGAACAAGAGGAACAGGACCGCAAGCGCGCCGCTTTGGGCCTGCCCTCCTACGCCTACAAGGTCGACATCGAAGGACTGAAGAAGACAGGGCTGGAGCAACTGCTGAAGGACCGGTCGGATCTGGTGCGGCTGCGCAAGGAGGAACCGGCGTCGATCTGGGATCTGCGCGCGCGCATTCGCCGCGACATCACCGGCTTTGCCGACGTGCTGCGTTCCGAGGGCTATTACGGCGCCCGCATTACCTACGAAATCGACCGGGCTGCGAAGCCGATCAGGGTGGCCATCGACGTGGAACCGGGCGAGCGATTCGTCATCGGCGCCTATTCCATCGAACTCGTGGGCCCGGATTCGGTGCCCCAGCCGGTCATGGACGAGGCGCGCTCGATCGCCGACCGCCAGGTTGGCCGGCCGGCGCGGAGCGAGACCGTGGCGCTGGCGTTCGGACAGGTGATGGCCAAGCTGCCGGAACGCGGCTATCCGCGCGCCAAACTGGCGGTGCAGGACTTCAAGGCCGATCACAAGACCGGCAAGCTGACCGCCCGGGTGCGGATCGATACCGGGCCGCGGGTGCGTTTCGGCGAGATCAGTCTCGACGGGCTCGCCAGTGTGAAATCCGGCTATGTGCTGAAGTCGGTAACCTGGAAGACCGGCGACGTCTACGACAGCCGCAAGGTCGAGGCGTTCCGCCAGGAACTGACCGAGATGAACCTGTTCGCCTCGATCCGGATCGACACCGACGATCCGCTGCAGGGCGACCGCCAGCCGGTCAAGATCCGGCTGCGCGAGGCCAAGCACCGCTCGATCGGCGCAACGGCATCCTATTCCACGGTCAACGGGCCTGGCGGCTCGGTCTTCTGGGAGCATCGCAACATCTTCGGCGCAGGAGAACGGCTGGTGCTGGAGTTGGAAGGCGACCAGAAACTGCAGCAATTCACGGCCGACCTGACCAAGCCGCGCTTCCTGCGCAAGGACCAGAAACTCCTATTCGGCGCCGAGGCGGCGCGCGAGGACACCGACGCGTTCCTTGAATATCGCGGCGTGCTGCGCGCGGCGGTGGAGCGCGAGATCAACAAACGGTTGCGGGTGCGGGTTGGCCCGGAAGTATCGTACCTGGACACGCGCGACGCCTTCGCGCCGGCGAAGAACGTGCTGGTCGGCCTGCCAGCCATCGTCACCTATGACCACAGCGACAACCTGCTCGACCCGACCAGGGGCTACCGCCTCGACGGCAAGGTCTCGCCCTACGCGGTGTTCGGCGACGGCAAGCATTTCGTCAGCATGGAGGGCACCGCGCGGGCCTATTTCCGGCTCGACGACGGCGGCCGGTTCGTCTCGGCCAGCCGCGTGAAAGTGGGTGTGCTGTTCGGCGCGGACGATATCCGCAACGTACCCGCATCGAAGCGGTTCTATTCCGGGGGAGGCAACTCGATCCGCGGCTATGGCTATCAGGCCATCGGCCCCAAGGATCCGGCCGGTGAGCCGATTGGCGGCATGTCGCTGTTCGAAGTCAGTACCGAAATGCGCATCAAGATCACCGAGACCTGGGGCGTGGTGCCGTTCTTCGAAGGCGGCAGCGTGTTCGACAGCGAATTGCCCGATTTCTCGCGCAAGCTGCGCTGGGGCGCGGGCATCGGCGTGCGTTACTACACCGGATTCGGGCCCATCAGGCTCGACGTCGCCTTTCCGATCAACAAACAGCCCACCGACGACAAGTTCCAGATCTATGTCAGCATAGGACAGGCATTCTGATGGCCGAGGCACCAGCGGAACACAAGGGCACGACCCGGTGGAAGCGGGCCGCGGCCTATGTGCTGGGCGCCCTGGTGCTGGCCGTCGTGCTGCTCTATGCGCTGGTCCGCATGGGCGCCTTCAACGGCATGATCGCAGGTCTCATCGAGGACGCCTTGAGCGACCCGGCCACCGGAACGGTCGCCACCGTCAACGGCCTGCGGGGCGACCCGCTGTCCGACGCCGCCATCCGCGGATTGACCATTGCCGAGCGCGGCAAGGTCACCGTGGCCGCCGAGCAGATCGAGCTGCGCTGGAGCCATCTGCGCCTGCTGTCCGGACGCGTGCGGGTCGAGACGCTGACGGCCGAACGGCTGCTGCTGGCGGCGGCGCCGCCGGGCGGTCCCGAGCAGCCGCTGCCAACCGCTTTGCCGAAACTGCCCGTCGACGTCCGGCTCGTCCGGCTGAAGGTGGACGAAATCCGTTTCGAGGGGTCGCCTACGGTCTTCACGCTGGTGGGTGCCGGCCGCTGGACCACCGATCCCGCGATCGAGGTGCGCCTGGCGCTCGCGCCGCAGGACCCGGATGGCGAGTTCATCCGTCTCTCCGTGGACTACGAGCCCAACGAAAACCGCCTGGTCCTGGACGGAAAGTTGACGAGCAAGTCTGGCGGCGGGCTGGGCGACTTCCTGTTCCCCGGCGAATCAGGCGATATTTCACTGGTGCTGGCTGGCGAGGGATCGGTGGAGAACTGGCGCGGCCGGCTGGACGGCAAGCGCGGCAACGACGTCGTCGCGGCGCTGGATATCGCCGTCACCGACCGGCTGCGCATCGACGGCATGCTCGATCCCCGGCCCTTCCTGCCCGGAACCGAGACCACGGCGCTGATCGGCGCGCCGCGCGTGACCCTTGACCTCAAGTTGAAGAACGGCCTGCCCGATACCTACACCGCCGGCATCGTAAACGACGGCGCGAATATCCGCCTGGCAGGCAGTCTCGCCGACCGCGAGGCCATATTGTCGCCGCGGTTCTCCGTCGTCTCCAGCAATGCGGCGTGGTTTGCGCCGGTGCTGGGCGGCTGGACCTTCGGGCGGGCGTCACTATCCGGCGCCGTGTCCCAGACCGGCGACGGCCCGAATGTGCAAGCCACCATGGCTGTCGAACGGCTCGCGGGCGATGGCTTCGCCGCGCGAAAATTTTCCGGCGACATCAGCCTGACCGCCAGCGACGCGGGCGGGACCCTGGCCTATGCACTGACCGGCAAGGGCGCGGTGGAGGGCATTGATGCCGGCGAGCGCAACCTGCGCGCCGACTGGATGCTGGACGGCCGCTACGATCCCGGCAAGGAACAGATATCGATCACCGACCTGCGGCTTTCGGACAATGGCTCGCGCATCGCCGCCAAGGGCGACGTGAGTCTCTCGCCGCTGTCGGTCAAAGGCTCGGCCACGGTGGCGGTAACGGAGATCGGCCGCTGGACCGGCGCAGGCATGCGCGGCGGCATTGCCGCCGACGGCAGCTTCGAGTGGCGGCCCGATCGCGGCCGTCTGATGGTGAAGGCCAAGGGCTCGGCCAAGGGCCTGGTGCTGGCCGACGCACGGCTTTCGGCGCTGCTGGGTCCGGCGCCGTCGTTCCGCCTGGAGCTGGACGATCCGGCCGGCAACGGTCAGGGCGAACTCGACGGCGCCGTCACCGGCGCGCAGGTGACGGCCAGCCTGAAGGGCCGCATCGGCCGTACCGTCGACGCGGTTTACGAGGCGCGCTTTGCGGACGTCGCGGCATTGGCTGGAGACGGTGCGCTGGAAGCGTCCGGTCCGCTGATCGTGACCGGCACGCTGAGGGGCGCCACCGACTCGCCCGATGTGACCCTGCGCACCCAATTGGCGCAGGCATCGCTTTCCGGTATTGCGATCACCGACCTTGCCCTGACCGCCGAGGCCACCGATCTGGGCGGCGCACCGCGCGGCCGGATCGATGCCGCCTTTGCCATGGACGGCGAAAAGGTGACGGCCGAGATCCCCTTCCTGTTCGACGAGACCGGCGGCTGGACCGCCGATCCCATCGAGGTAAAAGGCAAGTCGGCGAGCCTGTCGGGCAGCCTCGCCTCCGCCAGCCTGGGCGCGCCCATGACCGGCAGACTCGACCTGCGTCTGTCGGGACGCGGCGTGATGTCCGCGCTGGCCGGTATGCCGGCCTCCGGCTCGGTAGAGGGCGCGGTGATCCTCGAGCCGGAAGAGGACGTCCAGGGACTGCGTTTCGATGTGGCTGTGGCCAAGGCCTCCTTCGCCACGGGAGACGGCTCGGTCGCCACCGTTGCCCGCGCGCGTCTCGAGGGCGATGTCGCCATCGGCGATGCACTCGACGTGCGCCGCATCACCCTGGATGGAACCGACATCACCGCCGGCCGCGCCAAGCTGGCCAGCCTTGCCGCCACCGTCACGCCCAGCGGCGGCGGCCTGGCGCTCACCGCCTCGGCCAAGGGCGAGTTCGAGGGGCCGCTGGAATTGTCGCTGCAAGGCCGCGCCGACCGCGCCATATTGGCCGCGCCCAACACCATCACCCTGGACAGCCTGGACGGCACCTTTGCCGGCCAGAAGATCGCCCTGTCGGCACCGGCCACCGCCGTGCTTGCCGAGGATCGCACCGACATTGGCCCGATCCGGCTGAGCTACAACGGCGCGCCGCTGGAAATGCAGGCAACCCTGCGCGACAGCGGCAGCACCGCGAGACTCTCGGGCAGGGACCTCGACCTGTCGGTGATGTCGATCCTGACCGGCGGCCAGGACGTCGCCGGCAAGCTGACCATCGACGGCCAGATCGATTTCAGCGGCGGCATGCCGCGCGGCGAGGCAAACCTGCAGGTCAAGGATCTGATCGTCGAAGATACGCTCGACCAGAAGCCGGTCGACCTGAAGGGCAGCGTCACGCTGGCAGGCGGCCGGGTGAAGGGCGGGTTGACCGTCGACACGGCCAGCGAACGGGCGCTGGACGTGGCGCTCGACCTGCCGGTGGCGCGCGGCACCAAGGGGCCATTCGCGCTCGCGGTCGAAACCGACAAGCCGCTCGCCCTCGACATCAAGGGCAACGCCGAACTGGCCTATCTCTGGCCGCTCACCGGCGCCTATGAACATATCGTCGGCGGACGGGCGACCGTGGATGCGCGTGTCACCGGGTCCGTCGCCAATCCGACATTGAACGGCGACTTTGCCATTGCCGGTCTCACCTATCGCAACCTGTCCACGGGAACCCAGATCGAGGCCGCCAATATGCGCTTCGTGCTCAAGGACAGCCTGCTCGAGTTGCCGACCACCAATGCAACCGACGGTAGCAAGGGCAGCATCGTGCTGTCCGGCTGGGTGAGACCGCTGGCGCCCGGCGGCATGCAGGCCGACATCACCGCCCAGTTCACCAAGGCGCGCATCCTTAAGCTGCGCGACATGACGGCGCGCGCCACCGGCCAGATCCAATACACCCAGGACAAGGACGGCGCGCTGCTCAAGGGCGAGGCCGCCATCAACGAGGCCGAGTACACCCTCAATGCCAAGGCGTCGGACGATTTCGTCAAGCTCTACGTGGTCGAGCTGAACCGTCCGCCAGGTCTGATCAGCCTGCCCGAGAAGCCATCCGAGCGCACGTTCAAGACCCGGCTGCGGATCGACGTCACCGCAGGCAACCGCATTTTCGTGCGCGGCCGCGGCCTCGATTCCGAATGGAGCGGCAAGGTCCGCGTGCGCGGCACCACCGACCAGCTTGCCATGCAGGGACGGATCGAACTGGTGAAAGGCGAATTCGATTTCGCCGGCCGCCGCTTCGTGCTGCAGGACGGCTCGCGGATAGAATTGCTGGGCGGCACGGATCTCGATCCGGTCATCACCGCCCGCGCGGTATATTCGGTGACCTCGCTGACTGCCGAGATCGCGCTGACCGGGCGCGCCTCCAACCCGCAGATCAAGCTGTCCTCCAACCCGGAGATGCCGCAGGACGAGATCATCTCGCGGGTATTGTTCGGCCAGGACAAGCAGAACCTGTCGGCATTCGAGGCCGCCCAGCTTGCGGCAGCCGTCGCCTCGCTGGGCTCGTCCGGCTCTGGCTTCGATGTCATCGGCAAGCTGCGCGGCGCCTTGACCCTGGACCGGCTGTCCGTGGGCACCCTCGATCAGCCCGGCGCCGACGACGAGGACAATGCCGGCAAGCCGGTGATCCGTGGTGGCAAGTACATCACCAAGAACATCTATATCGAGGCGGGCAGCGCCACCGAGGAGGAAGACGCGCAGTCTGTCTCGGTGGAAATCGACCTGACCAAACATCTGAGCGTGGGCACGGAAGCGACAACGACCGGAAACCAGAAGTTCAAGCTGCAGTACAAGCTGGATTACTAAGCCGACGTCACCATCTTTCGAGCGTCGCGAGGGAGCCGATGAGCAGCGATTCGACCCGCCGGTTAGCGGCCGGGTCGCCGATTACATCCGATACCGGACATCCTATCCGGCCGCGGCCATGGACTTCTTGCTTTGGCGCTGCACGATCTGTTCGAGCGCACGGCGCGAAACGACACGGTCGATCTGGAATACAGCACGAGAATTTATGTCGGTTCCGGCGCGCAATGATCGCCGCGCCGCGATAGTCTCTGGCCATGCAGCTTTATGAACTCATTCTCGATCACGGCCGCTCGGTCAGCCCGTTCGTCTGGCGGGCCAAGATGGCGCTCGCCCACAAGGGCTTCACCCCTGAAACCGTCGCTATCGGCTATGGCGACAAGGCGGCCCTTGCCTTCTCGGGCCAGGACCGGGTGCCGGTGCTGGTCGACGGTGACAGGGTGATCGCGGATTCGTGGCGCATCGCGTGCCATCTGGAAGACCGCTATCCCGACCGGCCGAGCCTGTTCGGCGGCGACGGCGGCCGGGCGCTGTCGCGGGTGTTCAACCACTGGTGCGACAGCCAGTTCCTGTCCAGCCTGTTCATGCTGTGCTGCGCGCCGACCTACGACCTGACACCCGAGGCCGATCAGCCCTATTACCGCGAGAGCCGGTTCCAGTGGACCGGTATGACCATCGAGCAGATCCGCGACGCCGGCAATGTGGGCAAGGTGCGCGCCAGCCTGGAGCCCATGCGGCTGACCCTGAAGGAGCGGCCGTTCCTGTCCGGCCACGCGCCCGCCTATGCCGATTACTGCGCGTTCGGCGGCTTCATGTGGGCACGGACCAGCACCGGCCCGATCCTCGAGCCGGACGATATCGTCGAGCACTGGCGCCAGCGCATGCTGGATCTGTTCGATGGCTTCGCACGCAAGGCGCCCTGCGCCGAGAAATGATGAGCCCCGTTTTCCTGCAGCGCCGCTTGGGGTAGGCTCGCTGCGCAACTGAATGGGGAGAACATGATGGCAGGTGATGCAGCCTGGCTGGCACAGGTGCAGGAGGAGGCGCTGGAGCCCGACCTGCCGATCGTCGATCCGCACCATCATTTGTGGGATCACCCCGGCTCGCGCTATCTGCTCGACGAATTGCTTGCCGACACCGGCAGCGGTCACAACGTCGTTGCCACCGTATTCATGGAATGCGCCGCCATGTACCGGGCCGACGGACCGGTGCGCATCGCGCCGGTCGGCGAGACCGAATTCGTCAACGGCGTCGCCGCCATGAGCGCCAGCGGCCTTTACGGGAAGACCCGGGCCTGCGCCGGCATCGTCGGCTTTGCCGACCTGACCCTGGGCGCTGCGGTCGCCGAGGTGCTCGAGGCGCATATGAACGCCGCGCCCGACCGGTTCCGCGGCATCCGCCACGCCGCCGGCTGGGACAAGGACGACCGGGTGCGCCGCTCGCACACCAACCCGACCGAGCACCTGCTGCTCGATGCCACCTTCCGCGAGGGCTACGCCCAGCTGGGCAAGTTCGGCATGAGCTTCGATTCCTGGCTGTACCATCCGCAGATTCCCGAGCTGACCGACCTGGCGCGTGCCTTTCCCGGCATCCCGGTGATCTTCAACCATTTCGGCGGACCACTCGGCGTCGGCCCCTATGAAGGCAGGCGCGACGAGATATTCACCCAGTGGAAGAAGGACGTCGCCGAACTGGCGGCATGCCCGAACGTCAACGCCAAGCTGGGCGGCATCAACATGGCGGTGAACGGTTTCGGCTGGCACAAACGCGACAAGCCGCCGACATCCGCCGAACTGACCGCGGCGACGCGGGACTGGTACCTGCACATGATCGACGTGTTCGGTCCCGGCCGGTGCATGTTCGAGAGCAATTTCCCCGTCGACAAGCTGTCCGTCTCCTACGGAATATTGTGGAATTCCTTCAAGCAGATCGCCGCCGGTTTCAGCGCGCCCGACAAGACCGCGCTATTTTCGGGCACGGCCAGCCGGGTCTACCGCTTGCCTGACTTTGGCTGAGAAACTCCCGAAGTGTATTTCGCACTTGCAATATAATATTTGATGGTTATGTTGCAGTGCACAAAACAGCAGCCCCGGCCGTTTTGGAACCTTTTCATCACTGAGCATCGGGGTCGATCCCGCCGCAAGGCGACAACGAGAGGAACTGAAGATGGCTAGCAAGAACTCCAGCACCCCGGCGAACCCGTTCGCCGACTGGTATGAGAACGTACAGAAGATGGTCGGTGGCACCCTGCCGGCCGTCGATCTCAAGTCGCTGACCGAGGCCGGTCAGGGCAACATGAAGGCCATGGGTGACGTGGCGAAGATCGCCGCGAACGCACTGCAGGACATCGTCAAGCAGCAGCAGGCCATCGCCACCCAGGCGGTTGCCGAGTGGCAGGATACGGCCGGCAAGCTCGCCAGGGGCGAAGGCCAGGCGCTGATGACCGGCTCGCTCGACACCTTCCGCACCAAGGCGGAAGAAGCCGCCAAGAATTTCGGTGACCTGTCGGAAATCGCCCGCAAGGCCCAGACCGACATCTGGGGCGTGCTGACGACCCAGTTTGAAAAGAATACTGGCAAGAAATAGCCATAAAACCCGGCGCGGCGCCCCACGGGAGCCGCACCGCACGACTTGACGAAGGCGCGGGCCAGCCCTGCGCCTTCGTTTTTCCTTTTTCCCGATCCCTTCCCGGCCACGCGCGTTGGGTAGATCGAGAGTGTCGGCCTCCGTGCCGCCCCGTCGCCGAGAAAGGAACCCGATCATGGCCACCACGCTTTTCCCCTTTTCGTCCTGGTTTGCCGCCGGCACCCCTTTCGCCGGTTCGGCGCAGGGGCCAGCAGAGGTGATGGCAGCACTCGCCCGTATCGGCGCCGAAGCCAGCCGGCAGGTGCTCGAGCAACAGCAGGAGATGGCAGCGACGATCCTGGAAAGCTGGCGCGAGACCGCCGTGCCCCGGGATCCGGCAGGCCTGCTCGAGCTGCCGCTCGAGGCCGCGCGCCTCGGCACCAGGATTACCCTGCAGAACGCCAGCCAGCTCGCCGGGATCACCCGCCAGGCGCAGTCCGACCTGCTCGCTGTCATGGCGGCAAGCACCGGGGCCGTTGCGGCGGATGCGGTCGAGAAGACCATCGAGGAATCCGGCAAACTGGCAAAAGACGTTGTCGCCAAGGCTGCCGCAACGGGCGATGCGAGCATCGAGGAAATCGCGCTCGCCGGCCAGTTGGTCGAATAGGGACCGCGCTGGCCGCGCGTGAATTGCGTCCCGGCCCCTTATCCGTGAGAATGCCTTCTCTGTGAAACGGGGAGACACGGAATGAGCTGGGAAGCCGACGTCGCCGAACTGCGCCGCCGCCAGGAAATGGCGCTGAAGATGGGCGGCGAAGACAAGGTCCTGAAGCAGACATCCCGGGGCAAGCTGACGGTCCGCGACCGGATCGCCCGGCTGGTCGATGCGGACTCGTTCCGCGAGGTCGGCGGCCTCTCCGGCAAAGCGACCTATGACGAGAACGGCAACCTGATCGAGGTGATGCCGGCCAACACGGTGATGGGGCGCGGCAAGGTCGAGGGCCGCACCATCATGGTGCAGGGGGACGACTTCACCGTGCGCGGCGGCGCATCGGATGCCGCCATCGCCGGCAAGCAGGCCTATGCGGAACAGATGGCGCTGGAGCTGCGCATTCCGCTGGTGCGGCTGATCGACGGCACCGGCGGCGGCGGCTCGGTCAAGATGCTCGAAAAGGACGGCCGCACCTATCTGCCGCGCAATCCCGGCTGGGATCTGGTCGTCGCCAATATGGGCACGGTCCCCGTGGTGGCGCTGGGTCTGGGCCCGGTCGCGGGTTTGGGCGCGGCACGGCTCGTGACCAGCCATTATTCGGTGATGGTCAAGGAACTCAGCCAGGTATTCGTCGCCGGCCCGCCCGTTGCCAGGCATGTGGGCGAGGACGTCACCAAGGAGGAACTGGGCGGCAGCTGGATGCACACCCGCAACGGCTCGGTCGACGACGAGGTGGCGACCGAGGACCAGGCCATCGCCAATGCCCGCCGGTTTCTGTCCTACCTGCCGCCCAGCGTTCATGAACTGCCGCCGCGCGGCCCCACGACCGACGACCCGGACCGCCGGGACGACGCGCTGCTGTCGATCGTCCCGAGGGACCGGCGCAAGGTCTACAAGATGCGCAAGATCGTCGATTCCGTGGTCGATGCGGGCTCGTTCATGGAGATCGGCAAATACAATGGTCGCCCGCTGATTACCGGCCTTGCCCGGTTGGACGGCTGGCCTGTCGCCGTGCTGGCCAGCGATCCGTACTTCTATGGCGGCGGCTGGACGGCCGACGCGTCGCACAAGGCGATCCGTTTCATCGACATGGCCGAGACGTTCCACCTGCCGGTGGTGCATTTCGTCGATAATCCGGGCTTTGCCGTGGGCGTGGCGCACGAACAGGCGGCCACCATCCGGCACGGCTCGCGCGCGCTGGCCGCCGTCTATCAGGCAACGGTGCCCTGGTGCTCGGTGGTGATCCGCAAGGCCTTCGGGGTTGCCGGTTCGGCCCACGCCAATCATGAGCGGCTGCGCTATCGCTATGCATGGCCGTCGGGCGACTGGGGTTCGCTGCCCATCGAAGGCGGCATCGAGGCCGCCTACACGCAGGAGTTGCGGGAAGCCGAGGACCCGGAAGCCATGCTGGCCGACATCCTGGAACGCCTGAACCGGGTGCGCTCGCCGTTCCGCACCGCGGAAGCCTTCCTGATCGAGGACATCATCGACCCGCGCGACACCCGCCCGCTGTTGTGCGAGTTCGCCAACCTGGCCGCCCCGCTACGCACCGCCGGCAGGGCGCTGTTCCACATGCGGCCCTGAACAGGTCCGCCGGACGCAGCCCCTAATACAGGAACATGGGCTTGCCCTGAACCTGGCGGATCACCGGGCGGTACTGCTCGGTGTCGTAGAGCTCGGCCACGTCGACCCGCCGCTTGCCCTGGATGCAGGTATCCACAGGCACGGTGGTGTAGTTGCCGTCGCGGATCGCCATCATCAGGCCGCTCCTGCCCTCGGCCAGCAATTGCACCGCACCGACGCCATAGGCCGAGGCAACCATGCGGTCGAGGGCGTCCGGCGCACCGGCACGCATCAGATAGGCCAGCGACTGGTTGACGATGCCCTGGCCGGTGATCCGTTGCAGTTCCTCGCCCAGATAGGTGCCGATGCCGCCCAGCTTGCGGTGGCCGTAGGCATCGGCCTCACCGGTCTCGACAGTCCTGCCGCCCGTCATCGAGGCGCCTTCGGAAATCACCACCATGGCATACCCCGCCGGATTGTCGGTCTTGTCGCGCATCACCAGTTCGGCGACCTTCTCCACGTCGAACGGCACCTCGCTGATCAATACCCGATCGGCGGCAGCGAGATAGCCTGAGATCAGCGCCGTCTCGCCGCTGTTGCGCCCGAACAGCTCCACCACGGCGATACGCTCGTGGCTCCCCGTCGGCGTGCGCAGGGCGTCGATGGCCTCGACGCTACGGCTGACCGCCGTGCCGAAGCCGATGCAGTAATCGGTGCCGAAGACGTCATTGTCCATGGTCTTCGGACAGGCCATCACCTTGACACCCTCCTGATGCAGCCGCGCCGCATAGGACAGGGTGTCGTCGCCGCCAACGGCAATCAGCGCGCCGATGCCCAGCTTCTCCAGCACATCGACCACATGGTCGGTACAGTCGATGCGCGCGCCGGCGTCGACCGCATAGGGCGATTCCAGAAAGCGGGGAAGATCCTTCACCGCCACCCGTCCGGGATTGGTGCGCGATGTGTGAAGGATGGTGCCGCCGGTGCGGTCGATGCCGCGTACCCGGCCCCGGTCGAGGATCATCGTGTTGGCGTCGATGGATTCTCGGTCGTCCGGATCGATGTTGAGGAGACCGGCCCAGCCGCGGCGGAAGCCGACGGTTTCCCAACCAAGCTCGGCGGCGCTGGTGGCCACCGCCTTGATACAGGGATTGAGGCCCGGAACGTCGCCGCCGCCCGTGAGAATTCCGATCCGCATAATGCCACTCCTTCCGCCGGTGAATCGCGAGGGCATCATACAGGCAGCGCCCCGCCTGCCCATAGACCCGGCGTTGACAGCATTTCGGGCGAAGCAGTGCTGCTTCGCCCGAATGTCGTGCCGGGGACCGCCGGGAAGCGGCCCGATCGAACCGAGACTAGTTGCTGCCGATGCTGTTGGTAGCCCGGTTGCCGATGGCCGTGGCGCCAACCGTGTTGCCCTGCACCTTCAGCGTGCTGTTGTTGCTGACGCCGCTGATATTGACGCCGCTGCCAATGCCCACCAGCGTATTGGTGACCGTTGCGGAAATCGTGGTCCCCGAGATGGTCTGCAGGTTCGCAACAGCTGCGGACGGATGCTCGAACGTACCCGTGTTCAGCACCAGGGAATTGACCGCATCATTGCCAATGCTGCTGGCGCCGACCTCGTTGCCGCTGACGTTCAGCACTGAATCGGTGACGCCGCCGACAAACCCGTCGATCCCAACCGTCACGTCCGATGCCGTGGCCAACAATCCCTCGTCAAATCCAGACACCGACTGACGGTTCAGCACCGCATATTCGGCGCCGGTGATTCCGATCTCGGTCGAGGCGCCCGGATCGATGGATACGCCCGCGCCGGCTTCTTCCTGCAAGGCCGCGCCCGCGATGGTGGCAAGGCTGTTCAGGGCCGTGTTGCCGGAAACCGAAGCCTGCACCTGGTTGCCGGCGACATTGGCGCTGCTGTCCAGCCCGCTGCCCGCTACGGCCAGGCCGATGGCGATCTCGTCGGCATCGGCGGACAGGGCCGCGAAGCCGTCAAGCACCTGGATGCTGGCAACCTGTGCGGTGGCGTCACTGGACGATCCCGCATCCAGGCCGAGTGCATTGCTCGCATAGAAACCGCGCGTCTGCGCGATCACCATGTTGTTGTCGACGGTCAGCGCGTCGGTGACCGCATCGGAGTCGACAACGATGCCGATGCCGGTCAGCGATACCTCTGACGCAATGTCCTCTTCGTCGCTGAAGGCTGTCTGCATGTTGAGCAGGGAGTAATCCGCATCCAGGTTGATGTCGTCCGAGCCGGGGAAACCGACGGACGGTGCCGGTGCGGTAACCCCGCCGAGGATGGCCGCACCTGCGGTCGCCGTCAGGCGATTGGTTGCCGTGCCACCGGTGGCGGTGCTGGCCACGGAGTTCCCCGACACACTTGCCGCCACACTGCCGCTGCTGCCGATTGCATCAAGGCCCTCCGAGGCCGCCGAGTTGATCGCGTCGGCCGCCCCGATTGTCACGTTGGTGGTAAGGGCCTCGACCTCGCCGTCGTCAGAGATTGTCTGAACCGAGACCAGCGCCGCGCTGGGCGTTTCGTCCACCGCGCCGATATTGGCGGCGCCGGCGATGGACAGCAGATTTGACGCGCTGTGCACCATTGCCTGACTGAGCACGGCATTGTTGTCCACGGTCAACGACCCGGTATTGAACGTCGCCACGTCCGCCAGAATGTTGACGGTATCGACGGTTGCGTAGACGTCTTCGTCCTCGTTGGGCGATGTGAAGTCCGGACTGCCCTGCATGTTGATCAGCGCGATATCGCCGGTCACCCCGATCATGGGCGCGCCGCCTGCACTGATGGACGCTGAGGGCGCTACGTCGAAGCTGCTGAGGATATTGGTGCCCGTGACAGAAAGCGTATTGGCTGTCCGGTTGGAGGAGGCGAGAGCACCGATACCATTGCCCTCCAGGCTGATGCTGACCCCATCCAGCGCCGGGCTGATGCCGATCGTATCGCCATCCACATCCACCAGAATCTCGATATCGAAGACGTCGGCGGTAATGGACGGATCCTCATCCGTCGCGCTCTGCACATTGGCCAGGAATGCCTGTCCGTAATTGGTGACGTAGTCGGACACCAGCAGGTTCGACGAATCGCTGCCGCGCGCTTCCGCGATCAGCGAATTGCCGCTGGCTGACAGGTCGGTGCCGGTGATGGTGGGCGCACCGTCGGCGATGATCCGCATGCCGACGGGCGTGCCGCCGCCCGAACCGGTCAGCGCCGCTGTGACGTCGTGGCTGTTTACCTGGTTGGAGGCCAGACCGAATACGGAGTCGGTGAAGGTCACGATGTCGCCGGAGCCGGAATCGTACACCTCTGCGGTGGGAAATTGGGTGTCGGCGGGATTGATATTGGGCAGCGAGGTGCCCGTGGCCGTCAGCACGTTGCTGACATTGTTGACCCTGGCCACCGCCCGCATTTCATTGCCGTCGATGGTCACTGAACCATCGCTGATCGCGCCGGCAACGCCGGAAAGGTCCAGGATGGCCCGCGTCGTATCGCCGAGCGCCGAGAAGCCGTTGTTAGTATCCGTGACTTCTGATCCCTGGTTCGACACCAGCATGGCAAACGGTGCGCTGCCGGTGACCGGCGCGCTCAAGGTCCCGATGTCGAGGGCCAGCCTGTTGCTGGCATCATTGCCCAGGGCCTGAATGGTCATGGCGTTGCCATCGATCTCGGCGACATTGTTGGTGAAGGCACCCGCGGTGCCGACGACCATGCTGAAGTCCGAATTGTCGTTGACGACGTCGAGACCGGCGCCGCTGCCCGCATCGCCAAGATCGACAAACCACTGGTCATTGACGAGTGAGTGCGCGGCGGCTGTGAACATGCCCGAACCGTCAATTGCCGCAGTTTGATTGCCGACTGATTGATACTCGCCGGGCGCCTGTGTCTGAGCCTCGACCGACAAAGTGTTGGTGGCGAGGTTGATGCGGCCGGAGGCCAGCAGTTCGTTGCCGTCAATCTCGAAGCGCGCGCCGGTAATGGATTCGGGCGAGCCGTCGCCGGTCCTGCCGACGCTCAGGGTGATGTCCGCATCGTATTGGTTGGCGATCAGTGCCGCCGAATTGCCGTCACCATCATCGTCGGCGACGGACTGCATATTGATCAGCGACGACATGGCATCCAGCGTGGTTGCCGCATCGACGGACAGCGAGGAGGTGGCCTGGTTCAAGGTGGCCGAGACGACACCGGCATTGCCATTGGCGGTGAATTTGCTGTCGGTCAGCGCGAATGCGGGATTCAGTCCGATGCGCACGAAGACAAGGTCACCCTGCGCCCCATCCGCGACGATGCCGTTGGTCGCGGTGACGATGGCGCCTTCCAGGTCTTCCACGGCCTGGTCGTTCAACACGATAAAGTCCGAGACGCTTTCGGCCTCTGCAACACCGGAGCCCCGCTGGGTAGCGGCATAGCCAAGCGCGGAACCCGAGACGATGGTGGTGCCGGCGACGTCAAGCGAGGTCCCGGTGCCATCCGACAGGTTGCCGAAGACGCGGGCGCTGAACACGTTGCCGTCCGTGTTGATGCTGGAATCCGCGATCTGCTGCGGAAATCCCCACACTTCGAGTTGCGATTGATTGGTCGACGGCGAATCCGTCTGAGCCGTCAGCGAGGCGCCGTCCTCGACGGTCTGGGAATTCGCTGCAATGGCGCCCAGGGTTACGCTGTTACCGGTGATATCAACGCTTGCCCCGGTGGACAGGTTGCCCACGGTCAGTGCCGAGATCTCGTTATTCGACGTGCTGATATGGGCGGTGTCGATCTCGGAGCCCGCCGGCGACAACATTGCCGAGTTCACACGGATATTGGAGATCGTGGTGGATTGGGCGCCGCCACCGTCAAGCACCTGCCCGTTGAGCAGAGATACCTCCGCGGATGCACCAATGAACGGAGACGAGCGGTAGTCCGCCAGGTCCGATCCTGTCGTGCCATCACCCACAGTCGTGCCATCGATGACGATCGCGCTGTCGCCCACATTGCCCATGGCCTTGGAGAACAGGCGGTTATCCTCGACCAGCACTTCGGTGCCGACGATGTCGCCGGCGGCGCCGGCGAGGCTGGCGATAGACACCTGAAGATTGGCGCCATCACCCGCGGCGCCGGTATCGGCGGTCTGCAGGTTCTCGGCATATTGGATGGACTGGACCGCGGCGATCGAACCGAACGTGGTCGCCCCTTCTACCTGCAGATCGTTGACGGTGGCGTTGGCTGTTGCGGCGGCGCCGATGCTGTTGGACGACGCCGTGACGGTGGCGCCATCCAGATCCTCGGTCAGCACGAACATGTCGCCCTGGTCGCTGGCTGCGGCATCGACGAGGCTGTATTGCCCATTCTGGACGAACAGATCAGCGCCCACCTCGGCGATGTCGGGCGAACCGCCCGTGTAGGTGTTTGCCTGAGTGCTGAGGCTGGCAGCCTGGTTGACGCCATCAGCCAGATTCAGGGAATTGGCGGAAGTATTGGCCGTGGACTGGGCAATGATGTCGTTGCCGGTGAAGGTCAGGCTGCTGCCCGCCAGATCGGCAATGGCCGTGGATGTCGCCGACTCGCCGGCTTCGACCACGGAATTGGTGACGCTGGCCGAAAACGGTACGTCTCCGCCGCTGAGCTGAACGCTCGTGACTCCGGCGGTGCCGACCAGATCCAGCTTGCCGTCGTTGCCGACGTTCACGCTGGTGGCCGCGTCATTGCCGGTGAAATCCGCCCGGATCAGGCTGTTGGTCAGATCGAGATTGACGCCAGCAAGCGCCGCAGGCGTGCCGTCAACAGTGGCCAGGGTGCCGATCCGCGAATCGCCGACCGTCGCCGACGCTACCGCCAGATTGGCGTTGAGCTGCGCGCTGGCGGCGAGGATGGTCGCGCCCGCCACCACTTCGTCCGGCGCGCCGGGATTGGTCAGTGTCGACTGGCCAGCTTCGGCGCTGGAGAGACCGGGGTTGATGTCGCCCGCCACCATAGTCGAGGCCTGGTTGCCGCGGCCGTCGGACACGATGGCGTTGTTGTCGAGAATCACGGAACTGCCCGTGCCGAGATCATCGAATTCCGACCGGATCTCCGCGCTGGACGTGGTGGCGCTGATGCCGACCGCACCAAGATTGACATTGGATTGAAGCGTGGCGGCTGTGGCCGCGCTGGTGGTGCCGGTGCCGGTGGCCGTGTACAGATCCACGAAGGTGCCGGGATCGGTATCGACCGCACCGACCACCACCGGACTGATCGCCGCATTGCCCACGGCCAGGGCGAAAATCGTATTGAAATCCTCGAGCACGGTTACCGTGCCGCCCTCGACGTCCTGCGGACCGATCAGCGGAATGGAGATGGACGCAACCGCGTTCGTGGCGCTGAGGGAGGTCGTCGTGTTGTTCTGGACGCTGGTGTCGATCACCGAACTCGCGCCTGGTGCCGTCAACGTCGGCGCCAGCGACAGGTCGAACAGGATGTTGTCGGCACGCGCACCGGAAACACCGGCCGCCGTGGCCAAAGCAATAGCGCTCACCGCCGTCAAGGCGAGATTAAATTTCATGATTAGCCCCCTCAAAGCCCTACAAATCGCGGCAGCCGGCCACTGGCCGTATTTGCGCGCGGCTGAATCTCAGACTCAGCGGCTAAAGGGTACAAGACAGGGGGGCAACGGCCAAGAAAAATGACATCAATTTGGCGAAAAATATCGAGAAGAAGCAATGAGATACCACTGCCGCTCTCGGGTTCCCGGCAGGATCTGGATCAGAACGCCGGCATACCCGGCGCGAGCGGAACATGGCCATAGGTCTGGCCCGGCACGAAGAATATGCCGTTGTGATGCACCACGAGAGCCAGCGGATCGTGCATCACCGAAACATAGTTGCGGCCGCAGCAATCATGCAGATGACGGATGAGCCAGTCGCGGCGGTCATACACGGACCGGTCCGACAGCGACAACTGGATATCGCCGGGCAGATCCCAGTTGCCGATGGCATAGGCGCTGCGCGCAGCCGGGGACAGGTCGGCAGGGTCCTGCGCGCTCTGCAGCGGCTCGACATTGATGGCCTGGAACGAGTTCACGGTCTCGAACGAATTGATCGGGCCGAACGGGCGGAACCGGCCGCGCGGATAGACCACGAACTCACCGCCATCCGGCCGCTCGCCCCTGGCGAATTGCGATACGTGGACGACGCTGACCTTGTCTCCCAGGTCGACCCCCACCAGATCGCCCTTCGCCAGGGTGATCATGTAGGCCTTGTCCTCGGCCGGCCGGTCGGGCGCCGCATCCTGACTGTAGATCGGCCCGCCGTCGTAATTCTCGGCGGGCGGCATGTCCTGCAACGGGCCTTCACCCGGCATCGGGCCTGTCGCCAGCTTGGGCGCGGCACCGATTTCCGGCAATTGTCGCTCGAACAGGGTGCCTTTGGAACGGCTGCGCGCCAGTGGCGCCATGGATATGCCGTCGGCCAGTTCGGCCCCCATCAGCGCGCCTTCGGGTCCGACGATCGAGCGGGCATGGGCGCGGCTGGTGCGTTTCATGAACAATATCCGCGCGCTGGCGCCACCCTGGTCGGGTGCAGCGGCGGCGTGCTTGTCCAAGGCGTTCTCGACGGAACTGAGGTCGCTGCCCGCCTGGATTGCGTCTGGTCGATTGCGAATCGGCGCGTCTGGCGTTGCAGCCGCCTCGGACATGGGCGCAGTCGCGCCATCGATCCAGCGGCGGAAGGACGGCGAAACATGCTCGGCCCACTCGACGCCCGGCGCCGGGAGACCGGTGACACCCGGTGGCGGCGGCGTCATGGCTGGTGGCGGCGTGCGGCTGTCACCGATGTCGCCGGTTTCGCCCAGCGGCATGCCGTCCCCGGTAACCGGGTCGGCAGGTATCTCGGTGTTAAGGGGTTGGGCGTCCACAGCGGCAGCGAGAACCCCCGCCAGTACCGCCGCGATCACTCCCGAGCCGCCCCACCATGCCTTCACCATTGCCCCCCATGGCCTGCCTACGCCCGCTGCATCAGCCGCTTCACTTCAGCAGGGCGGTATCTTCCAGAATCTGGATCACCACGCGGCGGTTCAGCGGTTCGGCGGCATTGTCCCCGGTCTTCACGGCCGGCTGGCTTTCGCCATACCAGACCAGCGAGATACGGTTCTTCGGAATGCCTTCCTTGACCAGCGCCTCCTGGACCACCACGGCGCGGCGCCGCGACAGGTCAAGGTTGTAGAGTTCCCCGCCCTGGGTATCCGCATGGCCCTCAAGCAGCAGGTTGGCTGCCTGACCGGCCCTTGCGGCGGCGGCGGCATCGGCGATGGTCTTCGCGGCCTCCGGCGTCAACTGGGCGCTGGCGGTGGCGAAATATACGGTGAACGTGCTGGCCTTGGGCGGAACCGGGGCTTCCGGCGGCGGCGGCGGCTCTTCCGGCGCGACGGCCACCGGCACGCCAGCCACTGACGGACAGGAATTCACGCCCTCAAAATTGACCAGCGGCTTTTCGTCAACGCCGGTGACGGCGCCGACCAGCTCGAGCACGCCCAGTTCGAGGACGGTGCGAACGCCCAGCTGCAGCGGCTCCTGGCTCTTCAGGCCGGCATTGACGTCGACCAGGGTGTTCTTGAAGAAATTGAAGACGTTGGCGCCCACTTCGTAGCCGGTAATCTGCTTCTGCAGGCTGACGGTCTTCAGCACTTCCAGCGACGAGGTGTCGACGATGCGCAGGTCAGCCGCGACGTTCACGGTGAACACGCGGCCCTTGCCGCCGAACCCGTCGACGTTCACTTCCAGGCCACCGGACTGCACGTTGTAATTGAGCTCGGTGATGCCGCCCACGATGAAGTAGTCGGATTCGATGACCGTGCCGCCGTAATACGGCTTCCACGGAACCTTCTGCGAACTGCCGGTCTTGCCGCGAACCTCGTGCACGGACCCGTCGCCGAGATAGCGCCGGTCGAGATAGCGCAACTCAAGCTCGGTAACCTGCGTGTCGAAACGTTCCTGCATCCGCACCGCGTCGCCCAGCTTGCCGAGCGCCGACATCACCATGAGCGAGCCGCCCTGGGTGATCGGGTTGCCACCTTCCGATTCACTGAATTTGCCGGTGTAGTCCTTCACCGTGCCGACGGCGACGCGGATCTTGTTGCGGCCATTTTCACGGATTTTCTGAGCCATGCACTGGAATGTGCCTTCCAGCGGCGTGGTGTTGTCGGTAACCGGCGGGCCCTGCACAGTGGGCGCCTCATCAGGGTTACGTTTGTAGTGATCGACCGACGCCATGCACCCGGTCAGCGAAATGATCGCTGCGTAGGTGACGATATTCCTGCACAAAGTAAAGCCGGTAGTCACGTTATTCCCCCTCTTGCCCTTGCCCATTGGCCGGCGACGCCTGCCCGCGGACCAGATGTTCAGTTCAACGGCGCTGCGGCCGATTCACTGAACCCGCATGCTTCGCTGTTATCGACAGATGCGGTCTGCGGGCTATCCATGTTGCTCATATCAGAATTCAGCGCGACGTCCGAATGCCCCCCTGAGGAATTCATGCCGTCGACGCTGCCGGATACGCTGGAATTGTCCACACCTGCGGTCTGCGGACTGTCGGTATTGCCCTGCGACGTATTGCTGAGCTGGCCAGCCTGCCCCACTGCGGACGATTGCCCGGAAGAGCTGCTGTTGGCCGAGCTGTCCGCCCCGTTTCCGGGCGACGAGCCGTTGGTCGCCGTGCTGCTGCTGTTGCCGGTTGCATTGGCGCCGATGCTGCCAGGCATATCGACCACCGGCGAGGACGCATTGCTGGTCACGCCGTTCGAGCCGGTGTTGCCAATCGCCGACGCGGTCAGGTTGCAGTTGATCTGATCGCCCGCGATGTTCGTGCTGTACGTGTTGTTGATGTTGGTGTCGAAACCATCGTAGTAGCCGCCCTTCTTCTTCTCGCGAAGGTCGGCGATCGACGCCTTGGCAATCTTGTCATTCGGTGTATCGAACTGCCACGGCCGGTTCTCGAGGAACCCGTTGCCGAAGGCCGCGGATGCGCCCAAGACGACAGTGACCACCGAACATACGGCGGCCGTCATCAACTTGTTGGCATTCGTCATAGTCACCCCCTCCGAAACCCCCAGCGGCTTACAGCGTCATTAGGCATATCATCGTGCACCACGAGCGGCAATGGAATTTTTCGTGTCAACGCGCCGCCGCGATCACCTAAGGGGAGATTATCACTACGCTTTTTGTAATGCCAGCCTGTTCGGGCAGACTCCGGCAACCGGAAACAAGCATATGCAGTGATGGTTACGGAACCAGAATATATTGCGGCGCCGCCGCGCCGCTCGCGCCGCGCCTCGCGCACAGAACGCCCCGGCATGCATGATCATCGCAATTTTACCGACGTTGTTTTATTGATGGACGGAATACACATGCTTCTCAACGGTTTGGGATCTCGGATGGTTCTACAGACATTTACCCGCGGAAGGCTGGCCGTGCTGGGCCTGGTGCTGTGTATCGGCACCGCGCATGCCGACCAGACCGGCACCGCCGATGTCATCGACGGCGAAACCCTCGAGATGCAAGGGCAGGTTGTGAAGCTGTTCGGCATCGACGCCCTGGAACCCGAGCAGATCTGCCTGAACGGCAACCGGCCGTGGCCCTGCGGCGAGGAATCCGCCCGGTCGCTGTCGTCGCTGATTGGCGGACAGCCGGTCCGGTGCCAGACGATTCGCAATGTGGGCGGCTATATTCTCGCCACCTGCGACCTCAACGGGGAAGACCTCGGCGCATGGATGGTGGCAAGCGGCTGGGCCTTTGCCGACCGCTCGGTCAACAACGACTACGCGCCCTATGAGGATACCGCCCAGAGCGCCAGGCAGGGCGTTTGGACCGGCGACTACATCGCTCCGTGGGACTGGCGCGAGGGCAAACGCCTCAAGCTGCCGGAAACGCCGCAAACCGAGGAGCAGGATGACGGCCTGCCTGATTTCGGCCCGCTCAACATGGCGCCCTAGACAACCCGATTGAGCAGGGTCCCGCCATCTCGCAGCAGGCGGCTATTCTCGATCGCCACATGAATGCTTCGCGCCAGGGTCTCGGGTGTCAGCCACGCCACATGCGGCGACACGATCACATTATCGAGAGCAAACAATGGATTGTCCGCCGGCGCCGGTTCCCCGGCGAAGACGTCGAGGCCGGCGGCCCCGACTCGCCCCGAGCGGAGCGCGTCGATCAGCGCCGGCTCGTCGACAAGACCGCCCCGCGCGGTATTGACCAGCACGGCGCCCGGCTTCATCACGCCGAGACTGTCCGCGTTGATCAGCCGCCTGGTCTCGTCTGTCAGCGGAACATGCAGCGACACCACGTCGGCGCGGGCGAGCAGGTCGGCAAGCGGCTGCCAGCCTTCATGCCTTCGCGTGCGCGAGGTGTGAATGACATGGGCGCCCAGCGCCCGCAGCACCGGCGCCAGCCGCTGGGGAATCGCGCCAAATCCGATCAACCCGATCGTGCGCCCGCCAAGCTCGCCCACCCGGTCGAAGACGTCGGCGCTCATGCGCCAACCCTGACCGTCACGCGTCCTTCGATCGAATGGAACCGCCTGCCGAAGCGCCGCCAGCATCAGCATGAGGGTGGCCTCGGCCACCGCCTGGCTATTGCTGCCGGGCATGTTGCAGACGGCGGCGCCACAGGCGCGCGCGGCATCGAGATCGATGGTGTTGACGCCCACGCCGATCTTCTGGATCAGCCGCAGCCGCGGCGCCGCCCGGATCACGGCCGCGGTCACCGGCTCCAATACGTGCAGCAATATGTCGGCATCCGCCATCTCGTGGGCGAAGGCAGGGCGGTCATCCTCGTCGACGATGGCGAGCGACAGCCAGTCCGGCCGCGCCGCCTCGAGCTGGCTGCGGAATCCGGTGCTGGCGCGGTATTGCAGGACAGCCTTCAAGCCGGCTTCGACCAGGCGCGGCCGGCCCAGTTTTCAGTATCGCGGTTGGCCTGCACGCCAGGGCCGTCGGGCATGGGCACTTCCTCGATGCGCTCGGGCACGTCGTCATATTCCAGCCGCAGCGCCCGGCACATGGTGGCATGCAGATTGTAACCGCAGACGTGATAGGTCAGCTCCAGGATGTCCTCATCGCTCATCAGCGCCTTGAGCGCATCGAACACGCCGTCCGGTGTCCGGCCCCCGTCGTAGACCAGGCAGTCCGTATAGGCGAGCACCGCGCGTTCCAGCGGCGTCCAGACATCCGCAACGGCCCAATGCGGGATGGCCGCGATCTTGGCGTCGGACACACCGTTCTTCCGGCCGGCCTTGCAATGCTGAGAGAACACGAACTGGCTGCCGGCGGCGAATCCGGCGCGCAGAATGCCGATTTCGCGAATCGCCGGATCCAGCTTGCTGATCGAACTGTCGGCGAACATGCCGAACATGGCGAAGTGCGCGGTTGCGTGGCTGAAAATCGCCGGCTGGAGCGCGAAGACGGTCCACCAGTTGCCGGGCGTTCCCGTCGCCGTGCCCGGCTCGGCAACCGGGTCGCGGCCCGGAAACAGCGCATCGTAATATTTCAGCACCTCGGACGCGGCTTCGGCGCGTGGCACCTGGCGAAGTCTGGGCATGGTCATCTCCCCTGTCGTGCGGTCGACACACGATAGGATGAGCAGCCTGCCAAGGGAACCGGGCCGCGGTGCCTGGCCGGCATTACTGCGCCGGTTCCTTCACCTTCGGCTTCATCGCCATGTAGCGGGCCTTGTCCGTGTCGGTCGCCGGTTCGTGGCGGACGTCGCCCGGCGCTCCCATGGCGCGGGTCCAGGCGGCGAATTCAAGCATCATGCCGTCCGGGTCGAGGAAGTAGATGGACCGCACAAAGGTGGACGGCGTCAGCTCCATGCTGGCCTGGGTCTCGGATTCGTCGTGGTTGACCACCGGCGTCACCTCGATGCCCGCCGCTTCCAGCTTTCTCTGGTATTCATCGATTCTTTCGGCGGGAACGTTGAACGCCAGATGGTTCATGGAGGCATGCGCCGAGGTCATCGAGCCCCTGCCGATCAGGTTGGCCGGATGGGTCACGCCCGGCACGGAGTCGGGCGCATCGGGAAACCAGAAGAACGCCAGCGCGTCGCCGTTGCCGATGTCGAAGAAAAAGTGCTGGCCGGAGCCATAGGGCAGATCGAGGGTCTTGATCAACGGCATGCCCAGCACGCCTGAATAGAACTCGACCGTGCGCTTCATGTCCCGGCACACCAGCGCCAGGTGATTGATGCCCATGATCTCGAACTTCTCGTTCTTCGGCACGGCCATTCCCGGTCTCCCGCCCGTTTCAAAACCCGAGCATCGTATAATTTTTCGCGGCGATTGGAAACGGAGGCTGCCTAGTCGCCCATCGCCTCCGCAAGTTCCTCAAGCGCGTCCGCGTTCTCGATGACCACATGGGCGGCGCCGTCGAGACTGATCACGCCGTCGTTTCTCAGCTTGGTGAAGGTTCGGCTGACCGTCTCGATGGTCAGGCCCAGATAATCGGCGATGTCCGAGCGGCTCATGGCCAGGTCGATGCGATCCTCCGACCCGCCGCAACGGCTGCCGTCCCGGTGCAGCCGCCACAGGAACGAGGCCAGCTTTTCGGCAGGCGACTTGCGCCCCAGCAACAGCATCTGCTCCTGCGCCTCGCTGAGTTCGTCGGCGGCAATGTCGAGCAGCCTTGTCTTCAGGTTGGGAAATTCGTCGAGCAGCGCCAGCAGCTTGCCGCGCGGGAAGCGGCAGACGCCGACCTTGCCGATGGCCTCGGCCGAACAGGTATAGGCGCCGTGGCTCGACAGGCCCAGCATGTCGCCGGGAAACACGAAGCCGACCACCTGCCGCCGGCCGTTGGGAAGGAGCTTGACCAGGCGGATCGCGCCTTGGGTGAGGTTGAAGATAAAGCGGGGTTCGTCGCCCTGCTCGAATATGGTCTGGCCGTCCTCGAAGCTGGTGGAAACGGTGATCGCCTCCAACTGCTGGAGTTCCCAGTCATCGAGCGCGGCGCAGGCCGCCACGGTGCGCACCCCGCAGCGCGCGCACAGGCCGCCGCGCGGCACAAGGCGCAGTGGGGTCAGCCGCTCTCCGGGGAACTCCAACGCCATCGCCCCGGTCCTATTGCGACGTATAGGTGCCGAACGCCATGGCGCCCATCAGATCGCCTTCGACCTGCAATTCGCCGGTCATGAAGGCCTGCTGGCCCTGCAGCTCGCCGCTGCGCAGCCGGCCGAAATTCTCGAGCGTGATGACCAGTGTGGTGTCGGCCTCGCCGTCTTCGTTCGAAACCGAGTTTGGCGCAGACTTAGCGTCGATGAATACCACGCCATCGTTTCCGAAGTTGAGCTTCAGGGTACGGCCAATGCCGCTGTCCTTGCCGTCGAACAGGCTTTTCATCGCCTGTGTTGCCTCGTCCAGTGTCACTTGAGCCTCCCGCTCTATTTATGCCCTCTCAATATGTCTCTCAAAGTGGTTACAGCCAAGCGATACCGCACTTACGAGCCGGTGAACCTGGCCTTGCGTTTCTCGACGAAGGAGTGGACCGCCTCGGCGTGGTCGTCGGCGACCTGCGTCATCAACTCGTAGGCCATACCCGCATCGAACACGCCATGGGCCAGCTGCTTCAGGGCGATATTGGCCGATACCTTGGTCCAGCGAATCGCCTTGGTGGCGCCGTTCACCAGCTTGTCCGCCAGCGTGTCGACCGCCGCGTCCAGCCCGTCCGCGGGCACGGCACGGTTGATCAGGCCCATGCTGACCGCGTCCGCGGCCTCGATCAGATCGCCGGTCATCAGATAGTATTTGGCGCGGACATAGCCGATCAGCTGGGGCCAAAGCACCGCGCCGCCGTCGCCCGCCACCAGGCCGGCCCGCACATGCGGGTCACCGATCCGGGCGGTGTCGGCGGCGATCACCATGTCGCAGCACAGCGCCAGCGTGGCGCCCAGGCCGATCGCGTCGCCGTTCATGCGGCAGATCACCGGCTTTTCGCATTCCAGCAGGTTGAACACCACGCGCTTGGCCTCGTAGCTCGACAGCTTGCCCACGCTGCGGTCTTTCAGCCCCTCGAGCAGCCAGGGGAAATCGCCGCCCGCCGAGAATGCGCGTCCCGCGCCGGTCAGCACCACAACATCGACCTCGTCGTCATACATCACGTCGTCCCAGATGTGGGACAGCTCGTAATGCAGCCGCGCATTCACCGCGTTGAGCACGTCGGGCCGGTTCAGCGTGACCCGCAGCACCTTGTCCCGGCGCTCGATCAGCAGGTGTTGATAGGACGAGTAATCCATCTTTCTCCCCTTTTCCGCGCCCCTGACTTCGCGACATGAGTCGCGCACCCCGCATTGTTGGCGTAAAACCTGCGGAAGTCATCGACGCTAAGGGGAAACGCGATGAATGTGGAGACGCCCAAGACATTGCAGCCCGGCGAAGCGCGCTGTCCCGGCCCGAGCGCCCAGGACATCATCACCGCCGACGGTCAGGATGTCCCCGCGGTGCTGCGCGAGCAGTCCTATCGCTTTCTCGGCGATGCCGACGTTCCCACCGAGCGCTATACCAGCCGCGTCTTCCACGACCTGGAAGTGGCCAGGATGTGGACCAGGGTCTGGCAATTCGCCTGCCGCGAGGAGGAAATTTCCGAGCCGGGCGATTATGTGGAATACAGCATCGCCGATTACTCGTTCCTGGTGGTGCGCACCGACTCGGGCGCCATCAGGGCATACGTCAATTCCTGCCTGCACAGGGGAACCCAGCTTCGCCCTTCCGACTCGGCGGGGACGGCGGCGCAGTTCCGCTGCCCGTTCCACGGCTGGACCTGGAATCTGGACGGATCATTGAAGGAAATCCCCTGCCGCTGGGACTTCCCCAAGGTCACCGACGAGGGATTCAGATTGCCCGAGGTGAAGGTCGGCACCTGGGGCGGTTTCGTGTTCATCAATCCGGACGAGAACTGCCAGCCCTTCGAGGATTATCTGGGCGTGCTGCCCGAGCAGATGAAGATCTGGCCGCTGGAAGACCGCGCCATCGTCGCCAACGTCCGCAAGGTGATCCGCTGCAACTGGAAGGTGACCCAGGAAGCCTTCATGGAATCCTACCACGTGCTGGCGACGCATCCGCAGGCGCTGGCCTATCTGGGCGACGCCAATTCCCAGTACGACATCTGGGGCGACCACGTCAGCCGCCAGCTCAACACCCAGGCCGTCGCCAGCCCGCATCTGGGCGAGGTCAGCCAGCAGGTGATCGCCGACGCCATGCTGATGGATCTGGGCCACGCCGGCGAGGGCAACATGCTGAAGGTGCCCGACGGCATGACCGCGCGGCAGGTGATCGCGAAAGGCGTGCAGGAGTCGATCGGGCCGGCGCTGGGCACCGACCTGTCGCATCTGAGCATCAGCGAGACGCTCGACACCATCGAGTACTTCCTGTTCCCCAATTTCCACCCCTGGGCGAACATCACGGTGCCGCTGGTCTATCGTTTCCGGCCCAACGGCAACGATCCGGACAGCTCGATCATGGACGTCCTGATCATGCGGCCCTGCCCGAAGGACGGCCCGCGTCCCGACCCGGCGCCGCTGCACATCCTGGGCGATGACGAGATGTTCTCGGACGCGCCGGAGCTGGGCGGACTTGGCCCCGTATTCGACCAGGACACGTCCAATCTGGAGCGGCTGCAGATCGGCTTGAAGGCGGCGCGCAAGCCGGGCATCACCCTCGGCAATTACCAGGAAGCGCGGGTGCGGCACATCCACCAGACGCTGGACAAATATCTGGCCGGGTAACGCCTTTCCCTACCGCAGCATGATCTCGGCGGCCCGCTCGCGGATGCGGGGCGCCGCAAAGTCGAGAAAGGCCCGCAGCTTCAGCGGCGCCATGCCCTGTCCCGCGTGGACCAGGTGGATCGGCATCGGGGCCGGCTCGAATTCGCTGAGGACGACAGCCAGCGCGCCGGAGGCGACGGGCGCTGCCGCCTGATACGACAGGACGCGCGTGACGCCCAGGCCCGCGACGGCCGCGTCGATGGCGGCTTCAGCCGTGTTGACCGACAGCCGGGGAATGACGGGAACCTGCGCGGCACCGCCTGATCGAGGACCGCCGAAAATCCATGAGGACGCCGGTGCGAGCCCATCGAAGCTGATGCACGACAGCGCCGACAGGTCTGCCGGCGTGGCGGGCGCGCCATGGCTGGCGAAGTAGTCCGGACTGCCGCAGACGACCAGCCGCACCGCGCCGACGCGGGCCGCGACCAGTCCGCTGTCGGGCAGCGCGCCGATCCGCACGGCGAGATCGATATGATCGTCGATCAGGTGGGCATTCCGGTCGGACAGCGACAGGCGAATATTGATGTCCGGATAGGCGGCGAGAAAGGCCGTCACCACCGGCAGCACATGCAGCCGGCCGAACACGACCGGCGCGGTGACGACAAGGTCTCCCCGGGGCGCGCTGTATTCGCCCGAGGCGACCCTCTCGGCATCTCCCACCTGTTCCAGAATACGCCGGCACGCGGCCAGATAGGCCTGGCCCGTATCGGTCAAGGTGAGCTTCCGGGTCGAACGGATCAGGAGGCGCGCATTGAGGTGCGTTTCGAGCTCCGCCACCTTGCGGCTGACCGTCGGCAACGACGTGCCGAGCCGGCGCGCCGCTGCCGAGAAACTGCCGGTCTCGACGGCAGCGACGAGGATGGACATGGCCTCTAATCGATCCACACGATCATTCCATTTTTCGAGAAGGTGATTATACAAAAGTCTATATTATTGGAATTACCGAAACTGGATAGGGTTCTCCTGCCGCGCCGGAACCGGCGCAAATCCACAAGGAGAAAACCCATGTCCCGCATCGCCATTCCATCCCGTGAAAATGCCCCCGACGCCGCCCAGCCCATCCTGGACGCCATCGAAAAGCAGCTTGGCACCCTGCCGAACCTGTACCGCCTCGCCGCTTCGAGCCCGGCCGTCCTTGCCGGCCTGACCGGTCTTGGCGGCGCGCTGTCAAAGGCCCTGGACGTCAAGACCCGCGAGCGGATCGCGCTGGCGGTGGCGCAGGTGAACGGCTGCGATTATTGCCTGTCGGCCCACACCTATATCGGCCGCAACATGGCCCGCCTGAGCGACGAGGAAATCGCCCTGAACCGCCAGGGCAGGTCCAGCGACCCCAAAGCCGATGCGGCCGTCCGCTTCGCCGCCAGCGTGGCCGAGACCCGGGGCCGCGTGTCCGACGTCGACCTGTCGGCCGTGAAACTGGCCGGGTTCGGCGACGCGCAGATCATCGAGATCGTGGCGATCGTGGCCGAGAACATGTTCACGAACCTGATCAACAATGTCGCCCGTACCGACATCGACTTCCCGGTCGTCCAGGCCGCGCAAGCAGCCTGATCGGCATACGGATACGGACCGGCAGCACCTGCCGGTCCGCCTGCCGCATAAGGAGAGCACGATCATGGCCTACGGATTTCTGGACATCGCGGCGACGCCGAGTGTCCGCGAGGCACAGGCGGCCAATGGCAGCGCGGCGCTCTGGTCCGGCACGAAGGCACACCGCGCATTCGATCGCTTCACCGGGGTGGAGGAACAGTTCATCGCCGCCCGTGACAGCTTCTACATGGCCAGTGTCTCGGAAACCGGCTGGCCCTATGTCCAGCACCGCGGCGGGCCAAAAGGCTTTCTGCGCGTGCTCGACGACAAGACGCTCGCATTCGCGGATTTTCGCGGCAACCGGCAATATATCAGCCTGGGCAATCTGACCGCGAACGACCGGGCCGCCCTGATTCTGATGGATTACCCGAACCGCCGCCGGCTCAAGATCTACGCCAGGGCAGAGCAGCGCGGTATGGCCGCCGATCCGGCGCTGGCACAAGCGCTGGACCTGGGCAGTTACAAGGCGAAGCCCGAACGCGCCTTCCTGCTCCATCTGGAGGCCTTCGACTGGAACTGCCCGCAGCACATCACGCCGCGTTTCACCGAGGCGGAACTGGAGGCGGCGCTGGCGCCTGTCCGCGACCGCATGGAACAACTGGAATCGGAAAACGCCGCCCTTACCCGGGAACTGGCGGCCTTGAAGGGAGCATGACCATGCAGGACGACCAACGCCCGCCGCTGCCGCCTTTCACCGCCGAGAGCGCCGCCCTGAAGGTGCGCCTTGCCGAGGATGGCTGGAACAGCCGCGATCCGTCCCGCGTGGCACTGGCCTATACGCCGGACAGCCGGTGGCGCAACCGGGCCGAATTCGTCGAGGGGCGCGCGGCGATAGAGGCATTCCTCACTCGCAAATGGACGCGGGAGATGGAGTACCGCCTGATCAAGGAATTGTGGGCCTTCACGGGCAACCGCATCGCCGTACGATTCGCCTATGAGTGGCGCGACGACAGCGGCCAATGGTACCGCAGCTATGGCAATGAAAACTGGGAGTTCGACGACCGCGGGCTGATGCAGTGGCGCATCGCCAGCATCAACGATGCGCCCATCGCCGCCGCAGCCCGCAGGTTCCACTGGCCTCAGGGCCGGCGTCCCGACGACCACCCGGGGTTGAGCGCGCTTGGATTCTGATTCTACCGGCCTTCCCGGGCAAGGTTTCGGTCGCCACGGTCCTCTTCTGGCGGTATAGTAAAAAGTCATTAACGCTTAATAATTGCTGCGCGCGTGCACACTGCGACGGTTGCCGGTAACGGGCAAAGCGTCTCCGCCGCCCCGATCTTGCACCGCCTGAAAAAAGGTGGGAAATTTCAGCCGCGTTGTCGCCAGCCTGACGGGTATTCCATTTGACGGCGCAAGGTCAAATATGGAACGTGTTCGGCAAGGGCCGTAGACAACGCGCAAAATCGCCCGGCCACGGTACGACCGGCAACCCGTCTGACACGTCGCCGCCGCGAAACGAGGAGCAGAGCATGAACATCGAGAACCCAAAGAAGCTGAAGCCCGGCGAGGCGCGCTCGGAAGCGATTTCGGTGCAGGAGTTGCTCGATCGCGAAAAGCTCGCCGTGCCGCCGGTGCTGCGCAAGAACTTCAACGTCCATATGGGCTCGGACCGGCTGCCGACATCGCGCTGGACCGACCCGGCCTTCGCCCGGCTCGAAATGGACAAGATGTGGACCAAGGTCTGGCAGTTCGCCTGCCGCGAGGAGCACATCCCGGAAGTGGGCGACTTTACCACCTACGAGATCGGCGAGTGGTCGTTCCTCGTCATCCGCATCGAGGCCGAGACCATCAAGGCCTACTGGAACGCCTGCCTGCACCGCGGCAACCAGCTGAAGCCGGAGGGCACCCACGGCAACGCCACCGAGCTGCGCTGCACCTTCCACGGCTTCACCTGGACCCTCGACGGCACGCTGAGCGACTTCCCCTGCCGCTGGGACTTCCCGCATATCGTCGACGCCGAATATCACCTGCCGGAAGTGAAGGTCGGCACCTGGGGCGGCTTCGTGTTCATCAACATGGATGAGAACGCCGACAGCCTGGAAAGCTTCCTGGGCGACCTGGTCCCGGAGTTCGAGCGCTGGGACTTCAAGAACAAATACGTCATGAATCACATCGCCAAGCGGGTGGACATGAACTGGAAGGTGGGCATCGAGGCCTTCGCCGAGAGCTTCCACGTGGTCGCCACCCATCCGCAGATCATGCCCTCGACCGCCGACGCCAACACCCAGTACGACGTCGATCCGAAGCTGAATTACAACCGCATGATTACCGCCATGGGCGTGCAGAGCCCGCACATTCCGCCGATGGAGGAGCAGGCCATCGTCGATTCCATGACGCCGCGCGCCTATCGCATGGGCATGGCCATGGACGAGTTCAAGGTGCCCGAAGGCATGACCGCGCGCCAGTACATGGCCGAGATGCGGCGCAAGCAGGTGGGCGATGCCAAGAACCGCGACTATTCGGACGCCACCGACAGCGAGATGCTGGATGCCATCCAGTACTGGGTGTTCCCGAACTTCTTCCCGTGGGGCGGCATGGGCACCAACATCACCTACCGCTTCCGCCCCGACGGGCTGAACCCGGATTCGGCGCTGATGGAGGTGTTCATTCTCAGCGATTACGACCTGAACGGCCCGCGTCCCGACCCGGCGCCCATGCGCCTGCTGGGCGAGGACGAGGAATGGATCGTCGCCGAAGACGAGATCGGCGGCCTCGCGGCCGTATTCCAGCAGGACATGCTCAACATGCCCAAGGTGCAGAAAGGCATGAAGTCGCTGAAACGCGGCGTGACGCTGGCGAATTACCAGGAAAGCCGGCTGCGCCACCTGCACTGGAAGATCGACGAATACATCAACGCCGAGTAACGCACGGTTCAGGACCCGGCTTCGGCCGGGTCCTTCGATTCAGGAGAACAGCATGGCGGTTTCGCGCACCAGCGCCATCGACGGACGCGTCTACACCAGGCAGGAGGACGGCACCGTCGCCGTCCAAGATCCGGCCACCGGCAAGACCGGCCGGTTCAAGGGCAACGGCCGCTGGCTCGACGGCGAGATGAAGGACGCCGACCCGCACATGATCGACTTCGTCGCGCTGCTGAAGGAATAGATCGGGCAAGGCCGCGCCGCTTGGGTTATCGCGGCGCCTTGGCCAATGCCATGAACCCCGCCGTGAAGAACGGAACGAAGCGGTCGAGCAGGGTGTCGAAATCCGACGAATCCATCTTGCCGTCGGACAGCCGCTCGATCGCGCCGGTCTCGGCCAGCGCGTAGACGATGGCGCCGTGCATGAAATAGACGGCGTGGAACAGGTTCTTCTCATCCGCCTCGGGCAGCGCCTCGCGGAAGGCGGCGATGAAGGCGCGGGTCATGGGCTCGAAGGTCTTTTCGTAGGGCGCCAGGAACACCTCGCTCTGGCGGGCCAGTGCCCGGTGCGCCAGCAGGTGCATGTAGTTCCGCCATTCCGGGCCGCGGCCCATTTTCTCGAACATCGGCGCACAGAAGGCGCGGATCAGCGCGGCGACGCCGGGCGGGCCGTCCGACTCGGCCCGCAGCTTGTCCAACGCCGCCATGTGGTCGGCGGCGTGCCCGGCGCCGCGGCGCTCGATCACCTCGCGGAACAGCGCGTCCTTCGGCCCGAAATAGTAATGCACCAGCGCCAGATCGACACCGGCCAGCGCGACGATTTCGCGAATGGAGACGCCATGATAGCCGCGCTCGGCGAACAGCTCTTCGGCCGCGTCGAGGATCTTCCCGCGCGTCGCCGCCGCATCCCGCCTGCGCACCGTGGACATCGACACTTGCCTGACTGCCGCTTCATGATTAGACAAACGTCTAATTGATCACGGGGACGAACGCAATGAACGAGCGCATCAGGAAGTTCAACAAGGCGGACGCGCCGGCATTCGAGAGCTACCAGGACATCATCGCCCGCGACAGCACGCCGGTGGCGGACCTGCTGGCGCTGAAATCCAACCCGCCGCAGCCCACCGACGACATTCCGCTGGACCAGTTCACCTCGCAGGCGTTCTTCGACCTGGAGATGGAGCGCATGTGGCCGCGGGTGTGGCAGTTCGTCTGCCGCGAGGAGCATGTGCCCGAGGTCGGCGACTATTGGGTGCACGACATCGGCGACTGGTCGATCGTCGTCATCCGCACCGAGGACGGCATTCGCGGCTACTACAATTCCTGCCTGCACCGCGGCACCAAGCTGAAGCCGTCGGGCACCAGTGGCTGGACAGGCGAGTTGCAGTGCCCGTTCCATGGCTGGACCTGGACCCTGGACGGCACGCTGAACGAAGTGCCCTGCGCCTGGGAGTTCAAGCACCTGGACTACGCAGCCAACCGGCTGCCGCAGGTGAAGGTCGAGGTGTGGAACAGCTTCGTGTTCATCAACATGGACGAGAACGCCCGGCCGCTGCTCGAGTATCTGGAAGTGCTACCCGAGCACTTCGCCAGGCGCGACCTGAGCAACTGGTACACCTTCATCCATTTCCGCAAGGAGCTCGCCTGCAACTGGAAGGTCGTGCTGGAGGCGTTCATGGAGGCCTATCACACGCCGGTGGTGCATCCGGAGCTGACCACCGTGGTCGGCGACTGGAACCTGCAGCACGACGTGTTCGGCGACCATGTCAGCCGCGACCTGTCGGCCATGGGCGTCACCAGCCCGACCGCCGAGAAGCGCACCGAGCAGGAGCTGCTCGACAACATGTTCCTGGGCGACCCCAGCACCGCCAAGGGCGGCAACCGGATGATGGTGCCGGAGGGCGAGACGGCGCGCATCGTGCTCGCGAAGACCATGCGCAAGAATTACGCGGACAAGTACGGCATGGACCTGTCGGATCTGTCCGACGCCGAGATCATCGACTCGCTGAAATACAACCTGTTCCCCAACGTGATGGTGAACGCGGGCGTCGCCGCTGCGTCGATCACCGTGTTCTGGCCGGTGGCAAACGACCCGAACCGGTCGGTGATGGAATCCTTCCGCCTGCGCCCGTTCCGCCCCGAGGACGGCCGCCCCGACCCCGCCGAGCCGGTAACCATCCGCGAGGACGAGAGCTTCGCCAAGGTGCCCGGTCTCGACCCGTTCGTCGCCAAGGTCTATGACCAGGACACCAGCATCATGCGCTGGCAGCAGGAAGGCATGCGGACCAGCAAGAAGGGCAAGGCGACCCTGTCGAGCTACCAGGAGTCACGCATCCGCCGGGTGCATGAGACGCTGCTGACCTATCTGGACGCGTGAGTCCACGGCTGACCTGCTGGCCAGCTATTTCACCCTTGCGGGCGATCATCCGCTGTCGCGATCGGCGCCCGGCGCTCCTGTTTCATCGACACCCGCCCCGCCTTCGGCATCATGACCGAGCTGCTGGAAGACACGCCCGACCTGCAGGATCTGTTCGGCTGCATCGCCGTCGCATCGGTGGGCTGGAAAGGCACCGATCCGTACCGCGACCGGACACGCTGGTAATCCTTCATCCCGTCGGTCTAAGGTTCCTCACCCAGGATCAGGAGCCCGCCGCTTGAACACCCCAGACCGGACGGCCATGTCGCCCGAAACCGCCGGACGCTGGACCATCGTGGCGCTGCTGCTGGCGGTGCAGATCTTCGCCAATATCGACCGCCAGATCCTCAACGTGGTGGTCGAGCCGGTGAAGGCCGAGTTCGGGTTGTCCGACAAGGTGATGGGGCTGCTGACCGGCGCCGCGTTCTCGGTATTCTATGCCGTGCTGGGCGTGCCGCTCGCCCTGCTGGCCGACCGGTCCAACCGGCGCAACCTGATCGCCGCCGCCATCGCGGTGTGGAGCGCCATGACCGTGTTCTGCGGCATGGCGGCAACCGCCCTTCAGCTCGTGCTTGCGCGCATCGGCGTGGCGGTGGGCGAGGCGGGCGCGGGACCGGCGTCGCAGAGCATCGTCTCGGACCTGTTTGCGCCCAGCGAACGCGCGACACCCATGGCGCTGCTGGCCGTGGGTCCCAATCTCGGCATCATGTTCGGCTTTATCGCCGGCAGCATCCTCGCCGAGATGTTCGGCTGGCGCATGGCGTTCATTGCTGTCGGCGTGCCCGGCCTGCTGATGGCCGTGATCCTCGTCACCTCGATGCGCGAGCCGCGCCGGGGCATGATCGACAAGGTCGAGGACCGCGCCGGGGACCGGCCCGGCTTCGGCACACTGCTGCGGACCATCGCCGCGCGGCCGGCCCTGTTGTGGATCATTGCCGGCTTCTCCTGCGCCGGCATGTTCGGCTATGGCGCCATCGCCTGGGCGACGGCATTCTTCCACCGCAGCTACGGGCTGAGCCCGGGCGAGATCGGGCCGATCATCGGCATCCTGGTCGGCGTGGGCGGCGCCATCGGCACCTTTGCCGGCGGCTGGCTGGCCGACCGCACCGGCAAGCGCGACGTGCGCTGGCGGCTGTGGATCATCTGCATCTCGGCCAGCATCGCCGCGCCGCTGGCGGCCGCCGCGTTCCTGGCGCAGAACCAGTGGCTGACCCTGGCACTGATGACGTTTCCCGCCTCCGTCGCCATCTTCCATGCCGGCCCCAGCTTTGCGCTGGTGCAGGAACTGGTGCCGCTGCGGCTGCGGGCGCTGGCGGCGGCATTCCTGCTGTTCTGCCTCAATGTGATCGGCGGCGGCGTGGGCCCGTTCGTCGTCGGCCTGCTGAGCGATCTGCTGCAGCCGTCGCTGGGCCTCGAATCCCTGCGCTACGCCATGCTGGCGCTGACCGTGCCGATCCTGCTCAGCGTGTTGTTCTACTACCTGGCGGCGCGCCGCCTGCCGCGCGACCTGGCGGCGGCGCACGCGGCAAGCTGATCAGATCTGCTGCACCGTGCTGGGACGGGCCGAGGGATCGCTGAACACCGGAGACCGGATGTTGAGCGCGTTCAGCTTCAGGTCGCCGCCACTGCTGCGCAGCACCATGCGGATGACCGCCGGCCCCCTGGCAAACCTGGCATTCACCTCCACCGTGACGAACGTGCCCTTTCCGGTGGAGCTCGTGTAGCCGGTCATGGTGGGCGCCTGGAAGCTGGCCAGATCGCCCAGCTTGGAGAACACCACGAACATCCGCTGCTGGTCGGCGCTGCCGATCCTGCCATTGAACTCGTCGGTGCCGAACGGCTTCAGCGCGTCCGCCCGCCACTCGGAAATGACCGGCACCACCTCCGTGCAGAACGTCTCGACCGACTGCTTGGACGGCCCGATCACGCCGCAGCCGGCGAGCCACGCCGCCAGCGCCAGCACACCGGCGAGCCATGCCCGCTGGAACGGAGAAGGGGCTGGCGGCATCGGCGGTCCTCGGCGGTGGATAATGACCCAGTTTCCCTTGGTCGCGGAGCGGTGGCAACAGCGATGCACCGCATGCTTCGTTCCGGGGCCACTTTGCGGTAAACTGGAACCACCGTGGACTGCGTTCGACCATCATGGAGGGGACCATGAACCGCATTCTTACCGGCGGTCTGACCGCAGCGGCCATCGTCATCGGCGCATTGATCCTTGCGCCCGGCAGCGGCCAGCAAGAAACCGCGCCCCATGCCGCCGACGCGGCGCGGCTGCTCGACCCGACCCAGCTTCGCGCCGGACTGTGCGGCGGCGCGCGGGAGGCGGACAACCGCCTGTCCCGACTCGTCGCCCTGTTCGGCATTCCCGCCGCCATTGCCGCGTCGCAATCCACCGAGGCACCGCCGCTCTACGACAACCTCGGCAGCTATGCCATGGCCGTGACCACGACCTCGCCGCAGGCCCAGGCCTATTTCAACCAGGGCCTGCGCCTGATGTTCGGTTTCAACCACGCCGAGGCGATCCGCGCCTTCAAGGCGGCGCAGCGGCTCGATCCCGACTGCGCCATGTGCTTCTGGGGCGAATCGCTGTCGCTGGGCGCCAATATCAACGTGCCCATGGATCCCGATGCAGCGCCGCCCGCCTGGGAGGCGCTGCAGCGGACCGTGGCGGCGGTCAATGACGAAACCGATGTGGAACGGGCGCTGATCGAGGCGCTCAGGTCACGCTACTCCATCGATCAGAAAGCCGAGCGCGCCCCCTTCGACATCGCCTATGCCGACGCCATGAAGGCTGTCCACGAGCGCTTCCCGGACCACCAGGATGTCGCCGTCCTTTATGCCGAGGCGGCCATGGACACCCAGCCCTGGGACTATTGGGAAGCCGACCGGGTGACGCCCAAGGGGCGGATCGGTCCGGCGATCGCTGCCATCGAGACGGTGCTGGCCGCCAACCCGGACCATCCCGGCGCGATCCATCTCTACATCCACCTCACCGAGGCATCGGGTGATCCGTGGAAGGCAGAGGCACCGGCCGGGCGGCTGGCGGCGCTGATGCCGGGACAGGGGCACCTGGTGCACATGCCGTCGCATACCTATTACCGCGTGGGCCGGTTCCGGGACTCGCTGGCCAGCAACATCACCGCCACGGCAGCGGACGAGGCGTTCATTCGCGCCGCGAATGCGGGCGCGGGGCTCTATGCCAACGCCTATTATCCCCACAACGTCCACTTCCTGCTGACTTCGGCGCTGATGGCCGGCGACCGGACGAACGCCCTGGCGGCGGCGGAGAAACTGTCGCGGATCATCAATCCCGAAATGGCGCTGGCGGTCGCGGGTCTGCTGCAGCCGATGATGGCATCGCCCTATATGGTGCAGGCGCGGTTCGCCTCGCCCGGGGAAGTGCTCGCCCTGGAGCGTCCCGACGCACAATTTCCGTACGTGGTCGCCCAGTGGCATTACGCCCGCGGCGTCGCCCTCGCACTGAAAGGCGACCCGGCCGGCGCCGAGGCCGAGGCCAAGGCCATCGCCGGCATCCGCGCCAGCGCCGACATGACGGCGCTGGTCAACGCCAATGTACCCGTGGCCGACATTCTCCAGGTTGCAGAACGGGTCGTGGCTGCGCGCGCCGCGCAGGCGCGGGGCGACTACGCCGCCAGCGCCGTCCAATTGCGCGCGGCCATCGCCATCGAGGACACCATTCCCTATACGGAGCCGCCCTACTGGTATTATCCGCTCCGGCAGACCCTGGGCGCCGTCCTGCTGCAGGCGGGCGAGACCGGCAAGGCGGTGCAGGCGTTCCGCGAGGCGCTGATCCGCAGCCCCAACAACGGCTGGGCGCTGTATGGCCTGAAGGAAGCCTATGCGCAGGCCGGCGATCCGTTCGCCGCTTCCGCGACGCGGGAGCTCTACCGCAAGGCCTGGGCCGGCGGGGCAGACCCGGCGATCAACCGGATCTGAGCCGTTCGATCAACGCCATGGCCGCCGCCGGATTGCGCACCTTGTCGCCGCTGATGACGTAGAGGAAGACGTCGCGCGGCGTCGCGGCCGCGGGAGTGCCGATGACGGCGAGGTCTTCGGGCACGCTGCCCTGCGCGAATGTCTTCGCACGCGCCGCCCAAACATCGAGCGCCTCGGGCGTATAGCCGTGGGGAAGATTTTCCTGCGTCCCCATGATGCGGATATAGACGAAATCCGTGGTCGGATCAGCAATCTGCGGGTAATCCGAATCGCCGGCGGTGATAGCCGCGACCTTGTAGCTACGGGCGAGATCGACGAATGCCGGCACGCGGAAGCTGTCGTGCCGCACTTCGACGGCATGGCGAATCCTGCGCCCGTTCAATTCATGGGGCAGCAGGCCCAGGAACGCCTCGAAATCGTCCGGATCGAACGTCTTGCTGGCGGCGAACTGCCAGTTGATGGGGCCGAGCTTGTCCTTGAACTCCAGCACACCGCTGGCTAGGAACCGCTCGACCGATTCTCCCGCCCCGGCCAGTACGCGGCGGTTGGTGGCGAATCGCGGGCCCTTGAGCGCGAACATGAAGTCCTCGGGCGTCTCGTCGTGCCACTTGGCAAAAGTCTCCGGTTTCTGCGAGCCGTAGAACGTGCCGTTGACCTCGATGGAGGTGAGTCGGCGGCTGGCATATTCCAGCTCGCGCCGCTGCACCAGACCTTCGGGGTAGAATTCGCCGCGCCACGGCTCGAACGTCCAGCCGCCGATACCGACGCGGATCGCGGGTTTTACAGCTCTGCTCATGGTCACCTCCGGCCCCGAAGCGCGAAGGCTACACCGGCTGGCCGAGACTGCAAAACCCGCGCCGCCTCGCGCCGTCAGGCGGCCCGGCTTGCGCCGGCGGCCTGCATGGCCTTTACGTCTGCGGCGGCCAGTGTCTTGCCGCCAATTCCCCAGTCGCCGCTCTTCACTTCCTCGAAGATGACGAACGTGTAGGGGCGCAGCGCCTCGCCTTCCACCGCGACCATGGCCTCGGTGACGCGCTCGATCACGTCGCGCTTCTGTTCCGGGGAAAACACGCCTTCGATTCCCTTGATGGTGACCAATGGCATCTCTCTCACTCCTTCTGGTTGGGCGGAGGCGCCGCCCTGCGCGTCGCCGTGAGTGGGGACGACGAGCGGAAACCTAGCGCCGGAAGCCCGCGCATGTCCTTGCGTTCTTTGGGGAAAAGCCCGACAGTATTGGCGTTCTCTGCCAATTTTTACCTGATTAAACGTGTCTTATGCCAAAACTGACTCTCGACGCCATCGACCGGCGCATCCTGCGCGAGCTGCAGGAAGACGCCCGGCTGACCAATGTGGAACTGGCCGACCGCATCGGCCTGTCGCCCTCGCCCTGCCTGCGCCGGGTGCGGATTCTGGAGGAGGCGGGGATCATCGCCGGCTACCGCGCGACGTTGTCGCGCAAGAACGCCGGGCTGGGCCTGACCGTGTTCGTCGGCGTGAAGGTGGAGCGCCACCACGACGAGGAAGCGACGGCGTTCCAGCGGGCGGTGGCGGACGTGCCCGAGGTGATCGCCTGCTACCTGGTGTCGGGCGAGCACGATTTCCTGCTGGAGGTGGTGGTGCCGGACCTGGAAGGCTACGAGCAGTTCCTGATGGGCCGCCTGCTCAGGCTTCCCGGCGTGATCGACGTGCGCTCCAACTTCGCCATCCGCACGGTAAAGTCGCCGGCATCGCTGCCGCTCGATCACCTGCCGGTATGAGTCATATCGTCCTTGGCTCGCCAAGCCGAAGCGTGCAGCGCGAAGGCTGGTGCGGGCGGTCGGACTCGAACCGACACTCTATCGCTAGAAACGGATTTTGAGTCCGCCGCGTCTACCATTCCGCCACGCCCGCGCGGAGGAAGCGCATCATAGCGAGGGCGCGCGCCGGGTCAATGTCGGCAAGCGCCGCCTGTGGACCGTGGCGCCAGGCCGGAGTACACAAAAGCGATATTGTGCGGGGGAGGACCATGAGTTTCGGTAGAATATTTGGGCTGGTCTGGCGTGGATTCCGCATGGTTGCCGTGTTTTCCGGCAGGGACACGCGGTCGCAGTTCTGGTCCTACGCCATCTTCCTCTATCTCGCGCTGACGATGGCCCAGATTGCGGTCACCGTTCCGCTGATCTACGGCGTGATGGAGCGCAGGACCGAACTGTCCGTCGGCCATCCCGAGCTACTGGCCGCCGAGCCGGACTTCAACCGATTGATCCCGTGGGGTATCGCCGCGAGCGCAGGCTTCTGCCTGTTGCTGGCGGGCGCGGTGACGCGGCGGCTGCATGATCGCGGCCTGGGGGGCGCGTGGGGACTAATGGCCCTGCCGCCGATGCTCATCGTGCTGGTGGTCATGCTCGCCCGCGCCGGCACGAAAGGTCCCAACCGCTACGGCGACGATCCTGCCGCGCCCTAGCCCTTGCCGGTATTTGTAAGGCTGTCTCTAAAGCGCCTTGCGAAAGGTGAGGTTGTACCGCAGCTGGCCGGTAAGATCGTGATGCCCCTGCTTAAGCGCATCGACGCCGTGGAAAGCGAGTCGCGACGGGCCGCCCCAGACGGCGACGTCGCCATGGTCGACCCGGAACCGGCGCGGCTTGTCCTTCCGGTCGAGACCGCCGAACAGGAAGGTGGCGGGCACGCCCAGCGATACCGAGACGATCGGGTGCGACAGGTTCCCCTCGTCCCGGTCCTGGTGCAGGGTGAGCCGGGCGCCCGGTTCGTAGCGGTTGATCAGGCAGGCCTCGGGTTCGAAGCCGGGAAAGCCCGCTTCACGCGCCGCGCGCCCGGCCAGGCCGCGGAACAGCGGCGGCATTGCGGGCCACGGCTTGCCGGTTTCAGGATCATCGGCGCCATAGCGGTAGCCGCGCCGGTCGCTGATCCAGCCGACCGCGCCGCAATTGGTCATGGCCACCGACATGCGGAATCCACCCGGCGTGACCAGGTGCCGGAAAGGCGCCTGCGCGGCGATCCGGCCGATCGCCTCAAGCAGTGCGGCTGCCTCATCAGCGGCGAAGCCGCGCAGCAGCACCGCACCGCTGGCGAGCGGCTCGGTCGACGGACCAGCCAGACCTGCCAACAAATCCCCCGATGGCAGGCCGTCACTCATTCTTCGCTTTCCCGATCCAGCAGCGCGCGCTTGCGCTCGAGCCCCCAGCGATAGCCGGCCAGGGCGCCGCCGATGCGCTGGACCCGGTGGCACGGTATAGCGACCGAGATCGGATTGGACGCGCAGGCGCTCGCCACCGCCCGCACCGCATTCGGCGTGCCGAGCGACTCGGCGATCTGGGTATAGGTGCGGGTCTCGCCCACGGGGATCGCGACCAGCGCCCGCCACACCCGCTGCTGGAAGGCGGTGCCGCGGATGTCGAGCGGCAGGCCGAGGCCAAGCCGGGGATCGTCCACACAAGCGACCACCTGCGCCACCCACAGGTCGAAATCCGCACCGCCCGGCACCAGCGCCGCCTTGCGGAACTGGCTGCGCAACTCGTCCAGCACCGCCGCGCGGTCGTCGCCCAGCATGATGGCGCAGACGCCCCGGCTTGTGGCCGCGACCAGCACGCCGCCCAGCGAGCTTTCGCCCCAGGCGTAGCGGATGGTCTCGCCCTGACCGCCGGCCTTGAACCGGGTGGGCGTCATGCCGAGGCTGGCATTGGCGCCGGCATAAAACCGGCCCGACGAGCCGAAGCCGGCGTCATAGAGCGCCTCGGTCACGGTGCTTGCCTCGCCCAGCGCCGCGCGCACCCGCCGGTCGCGCAGGGCCCTGGCGTATTCGCGCGGCGTGACACCGGTGCGGGCCTTGAACAGCCGGTGAAAGTGGAAGGTGCTGAGCCCCGCCGCCTCGGCCAGCGCCCTCAGGTCGGGCGCTTCCTCGGCGTCCTCAATCATCCGGCAGGCCCGTTCGACCAGCGCGGCGTTGCGGTCCGCCTGACCGGGACGGCAGCGCAGGCAGGCGCGGAATCCGGCCGACTGGGCGTCCTCCCCGGTGTCGAAGAACCGGACGTTTTCGCGTTTTGCCCGCCGTGACGGACAATCGGGCCGGCAATAGATGCCGGTGGTGACGACGGCGTAGACGAAGCCGCCGGCCGGATCGCGGTCCAGCACGGCTTGCCAGCGGGATGTGTCGGTCGAGGCGATCGGGGTCATGTCCATCATCCTGATCCTTTCCATTGAGCCGCGCGCAAACGCCGGCTTCAACCCCTATCTATGGAAGGATGCAACAGCGGACACTCCGGGGCTTGCGGTTGAACTCAGGATGCAAACGACGCCGCGATGCGGGCGCGCATGGCTTCATCGGGCAGCGGGCCGCAGCCGGCGCGGGCATTGTCCGCCATGTGAACCGCATTGGCGGTGGCGGGAATGGCGCAGGTGACGGCCGGATGGCCGAGAATAAACTTCAGCAGCAATTGCGGCCAGGTGTCGCAGCCCAGCTCGGCGGCGAAGTCCGGCACCGCGCGGCCGCGCACCCGCCGGGCCAGCCCGCCGCCGCCGAACGGCCGGTTGACGATAACCGCGATGCCCTTGTCGGCCGCCAGCGGCAGCAGCCGGCGCTCGGCGGCCCGGTCGTCCAGCGCATAGTCGAGCTGGACGAAATCCATGGCCTCGGCGCGCATGGCCGCTTCCAGCGCGTCGTGGGCGGTGGGCGTATAATGGGTCACGCCCAGATAGCGCACGCGGCCCTCATCCTTCCAGCGCCGCAAGGTTTCGAAATGGGTGCGCCAGTCGAGCAGATTGTGCACCTGCATCAGGTCGGTTTTGCCGAGCAGCGCCATGGAGCGCTCCATCTGCGCGATGCCGGCGTCGCGGCCCGAAGTCCAGACCTTGGTGGCGACAAAGGCGCGGTCCAGCGATTCCATGCGGCCGAGCAGCGCACCGGCCACCGCCTCGGCCCTGCCGTACATGGGCGAGCTATCGACCAGCGAGCCGCCAGCAGCGAACAATTCCTCGAGCACCGGCACCAGCGGCGCGCCGTCGCGCACGTCGAAGGCCTGCCAGGTGCCGCAGCCGATCACCGGCAGCAACTCGCCGGTCGATGGAATGGGCCGCCGGTGCATGGTCTGCATATCGCTCTCCCGCTCACGTTCCGCTTAGATAGGCGATCCGGTTTGGATTGCAGCGGCAAAAGCGGCCTGTTACACGATTCGGGCGCACGTTCCACGGCAGCGAGGACCGCATGATTCGTTCAGCGAAACCGTCGATCTCCGGACCCGTCGTCCTGTTCGCGGCGTGCCTCGCCATGATCCTGGGCGCCTATGGTTTTCAGTATATCGGCGGGTTCGAACCCTGCGCATTGTGCTACTGGCAGCGCTACGCCTATTACGCGGCGATTCCGCTGGCCGGGCTAGCGCTGGTGGTCGCCGCGACGCGCGGCACGCCAGCCGCACGGGCGCTGTTGATCCTGACCGGCCTCGCGCTGCTGGCCGGCATGGGCATCGCCGGGTACCATGCCGGCGTCGAATATCACTGGTGGCCCGGCCCCGATACCTGTTCGGGCCCGCCGGTGACCGGCGACATCTTCCACCAGGACATCGGCCCCGGCCTGATCCGCTGCGACCAGACGCCCTGGTCCCTGTTCGGCGTGTCCATGGCGGGTTACAATTTCGTCATCTCGGGTCTGCTGGCGCTCGGCGCGTTCCGGCTGGCCCTGAAAGGACGGCCATGACCGACACGCCCGAACGCCTGCCCGGCACGCTGACCCTGGACGAAGAGAAGGCGCGGATGATCCGCGTCGACCAGGCCGGCGAATATGGCGCCGTGCGCATCTATGAAGGCCAGCTTGCCGTGCTGGGCGCCCGCACCTCAGGCGCGGTGATCCGCCGCATGGCCGCGCAGGAAGCCCGGCACCTGGATAAATTCGACCGGCTGATGACCCGGCGCCAGGTGCGCCCCACCTTGTTGTCGCCGGTGTGGCACATGGCCGGCTTCGCCCTGGGCGCGGCCACCGCGCTGATCGGCGAGAAGGCCGCCATGGCGTGTACGGTCGCCGTCGAGGAAGTGATCGACGAGCACTATTCCCGCCAGGCCGAGCGGCTGGAAGACGGCGACCCCGAACTGAAGACTCTGATCGAGGAATGCCGCGCCGAGGAGATCGAGCACAAGGCCGAAGCCGAGGAGCAGGGCGCCCGCGAGGCCATCGGCTACCCCGTCCTGACGGGCGCCATCAAGACCGGCGCCCGGCTGGCCATCTGGCTGTCGAGCAGGGTTTAGCCACCACTTTAGCCGTCATCCCGGCGAGGGCCGGGACCCAGACTTGACAGTCCGGCGCGATTCGCGCCGGTGTTTTCGTTGGGGACTGGATCCCGCCCTCCGGCGGGATGACGGCTGATGGGATTGCGAATACACTCCCCGCCACATCAAGGGGAGGATACCGAATGCTTGAAGGCAAAGTCGTACTCGTGACCGGCGGCTCCAGCGGGATCGGGCGGATCACCGCGCAGGCGATCTCGAAGGCAGGAGCCAAGGTCGCCGTCACCGGCCGGCGGCCGGAGGAAGGCGCCGAATGCGTCGCGCTGATCGAGCAGGCGGGCGGGCAGGCGCTGTTCGTGCAGGGCGACGTCTCCAACGAAGAGGACATCGAGAAGGCGATCGCCGAGACGGTGAAGAAATTCGGCAAGCTGGACGCCGCGTTCAACAATGCCGGCATCGGCGCGGCGGGCGGCCGGCTGGCCGACATGGACGCCGACAGCTTCGACGACATGTTCAACATCAACGTGAAAGGCGTGTTCCTGTCGATGAAGCACGAGATCCTGCAGTTCCTCAAGCAGGGGACCGGCGGCGCCATCGTCAATTGCAGCTCGGTGCAGGGCCATGTGAGCATCGCCGGCTCGGGCCACTATCCGGCCACCAAGCACGCCGTCGAGGGCTATACCAAGATGGCGGCGCTGGAATATGCCGGCGACCGCATCCGGATCAACGCGGTCTCGCCCGCCGTGATCTCCGATGGCCGGCTGGGTTCCGGCCCGCTGCCCGAGGAATTCCAGAAGATGCTGCTCGACCTGCACCCGATCGGCCGCTTCGGCACCGGACAGGACGTGGCCGACGCGGTGATCTTCCTGATGTCCGACAAGGCCAGCTTCATCACCGGCTCGTCGCTGGTGGTGGATGGTGGGTATATGGCGAAGTAACGGATGGACGATACGGCAGCGTTGAAGTGGCCCGTCTTGGTCGCTGTTGGACTGCTCTGCCTGGAGCTGGCGCTCAGCGCCGCTAATCTGTTCGTCATATCGCCCGAAACCAAGCCTTGGGTCTTCTTTGGCCCGCCGGGTTTCGGACACGACGTGCTGTTCATAGCGCTCTATGGTGCGGGCCTATGCGCCGTCGTTGGAATCTACCGAAGGGCGAGATGGGGGGAGGCCATGAACTCGCCGGCGGAGCGCAGCCGGATCGAACGCGCCAAGCCGCTGCCAAGCGCAGCGTGAATTACGGCTCCAGCTCCGCATCCCAGTAGAGATAGTCCCGCCAGCTTTCGTGCAAGTAATTGGGCGGGAAGCGCCGTCCGCGATCCTGCAGGTCGTGCTGGTTGGGTCGGAACGGCACCGTACGCGGATGCATGCCGGCCTCGCCCGGTGTGCGACCGCCCTTGCGCAGATTGCACGGTGCGCAGGCGGTGATGACGTTCTCCCAGGTGGTGATGCCGCCATAGGCGCGCGGCACCAGGTGGTCGAAGGTCAGATCGTGGCGATCACCGCAATACTGGCAGGCGAATTCGTCGCGCAGGAACAGATTGAACCGGGTGAAAGCCGGGAACGGCGCCGGCTTCACGTAGCGCTTCAGGCAGATCACGCTGGGCAGCTTGAATTCGAAGCTGGGCGAGCGGATCACCCGGTCGTATTCGGCGACGATGACCACCCGCTCCATGAACACCGCCTTGACGGCGTCCTGCCAGCACCAGAGCGAGAGCGGGTAATAGCTGAGCGGACGATAATCCGCGTTCAGCACCAGCGCAGGGCAACTCTCCAGGGTCGGTACGGCAGTTTCCACAGGCGTTCCGCTTCCTTAGTCATCGATGTCATACCAGATCGGGTATGACGCCGTGATGACACCACCAAGTTTTGCACGCGCAAGTGCCGTTCGCCACTATTTTTCAGGGCCAAGCACCCGTGCCAGAAATGTCTCCCCCAGGTCGACGCCGTCCGGCCCGATGCCGTGGCCGACATGGGCCGACAGGTGCGTCTCTACCGGAACATGGTTCCGTCGCAGGAAATTGGCAGCGGAATCCATCGCCATGGGCGGAATCATCTGGTCCAGGTCGCCGTGGACAAGCTGCACCGGCGGCCGCGAGCGGATCAGCGGCTCCAGCAGCCTGGGCGCGGCGATGGCGCCCGAATAGCCGAGAATGCCGGCAACCGGCTTCTCGCGCGTCAGCCCCACATGCAGCGCCAGCATGGTGCCCTGGGAGAAGCCGAGCAGCGCCAGGTCGGCCTCGGTCAGCCCGGCCTTCTCCAGCAGGCGATCGAGGAAGTGATTCAGGATCGGCGCGGCATAGGCCAGGCCCGCCTCGCTCTCGGCGGCCGAGAAGTTGCGGATCGGCCACCACTGGTAGCCGATCTGGTAACCGTCCTCCATGCCGGGCACACGGTCCGGCCCGTCGGGCGAATAGAACGCGGTGTGCGGGAACGCCATACGCCAGCCCAGCGCCAGCCCGTTCAGGTCCTGGCCGCTGGCGCCGAAGCCATGGCACAGCACCACGATCTTGCTGGGGCGGCCGCCGGCAAAGGGCGGCAGGCTGGGACCGGAAAGTTTTGGCAGATCGGGCATTGTGCTTCCTTGCGGCAGGAACGGTTCGCGTGAAAGATAGCGGGGCGGCGAGGGGAGCGAAACCGATGATCCGGGTCAGGCGTCTGGACGTTGACGATGCGGCCGCGTTTCGCGCGGTGCGCCTCGAATGCCTGCGCCTGCATCCGGAGAATTTCGGCACGGTTTGGGAAGTCGAGCGGGAGCGGCCCGCCGGCGACTTCGCGGCCACGCTGGCGGCGCACCAGTTCTGGGGCGGCTTCGAGGGCGAGGCGCTCGCCGGTATCGTCGGCTTCTACGTCATGCCCCGCGCCAAGGAGCGGCACCGCGGGGTGCTCTATGCCATGTATGTGCGCGAGAGCGCCCGCGGCACCGGCATGGCCGCCGCGCTGGTACAGGCGGTGATCGAGCATGCGCGCCCGCTGGTCGACATGATCTGGCTGAAGGTGGCCGTCGCCAACGCACCGGCCCGCGCGCTCTATGCCCGCTTCGGCTTCACGGTCTACGGGCTGGAGAAGGCCAGCCTGCGCGTCGGCGGGCGCAACATCGACCAGGAATACCAGGTGCTGGCCCTGCGATGATCGTCACCCGCTTCGCTCCCAGCCCCAACGGCTACCTGCATCTTGGCCATGCCCTGTCCGCCATGACCGGGTTCCGGGCGGCACGGCCGGATGGCCGGTTTCTGCTGCGTATCGAAGACATCGACACGGCCCGTGCCCGGCCCGAATTCGAGAAGGCGATCTTCGAGGATCTGGCCTGGCTTGGCTTGACCTGGAGGGTACCGGTGCGCCGCCAGTCCGAGCATGTCGCCGACTATGAAGCCGCGCTCGCCCGGCTGGAGTCGATGGGCCTGACCTATCCCTGTTTCTGCACCCGCAAGGACATCGCGGCCGAGATCGCAAGGAGCCCTGCCGCGCCGCATGGTCCCGAGGGCGCGCTCTATCCGGGCATCTGCCGCCACCTGTCTGACGGCGAACGCCGGCGGCGGATCGAGGCCGGCGAGAAATTCGCCATCCGCCTCGACGTGGCCAGAGCGGTGGCGATGACCGGGCCGCTGGGCTGGTCCGACCGGCTGAGGGGCCAGGTCGCCGCCGATCCGGCATCGCTGGGCGATGTGGTGCTGGCGCGCAAGGATATCCCCACGTCCTATCACCTCGCGGTTACCGTAGACGACGCGCTGCAAGGCGTGACCCTGGTGACACGCGGCGAGGACCTGTTCCACGCCACCCATATCCACCGGCTGCTGCAGGAATTGCTGCAGCTGCCGGTGCCGGACTACTGGCATCACCGACTGATCCGGGATGCCGGCGGCATGCGTCTTGCCAAGTCCAAGGGCGCCCCGGCGCTGCGCGACCTGCGCGCCGCGGGTATGACGACGGCCGAGGCGCGGGCGCTGGTGGATTAGGCTCCGCCTTCCCAACATCGTCATCCCGCTGAATAGCGTGTGAAGAAAACAATATCTTGAAATAAGTCCTCGTCATTCCCGCGCACGCGGGGTCCAAGGTGGGCAAGGGCAAGAAGCGTTCAACCCCTCCATAGAGCGAAATGATTTTTCTGCGGATATGGGCCATGGCGACTAACTCGCTCTACGACGACCGTCCGGGATTCCGCGTGCGCGGAAATGACAGCTTTGTTAATTGGTTTGATCACAATCTCCTTCGGCGGGATGACAGCTGAAGTTGGGGCTTCCCACGCGACGACGCCGCCCGCGAGCCCACCTGCTTCGGCGTCAGGGCCGCGCTCTTACCACGGTCGGTCCAAAAGCGGCGGATGTTGGCCATGAAGAACTCGAGCAGCGCCCGCTTGCGGGCTGCGTCATCGGTGGCGAAGGCAGTCTCGGACAGGCCGTGCAGGAATACCTCCATGTAGTCGGCCAGCATGGCGAAGCCTTCCGGATCGAGTTCGATCACCTCGCGGTAGAGATGGCGCAACCGGTCGTTGCGGTCGCCCTCAATGCCGGCACGGCTTTCGTCGAGCACTTGACGCAGCCCGGCGTCGGTACGTGCGGCGGCTGTCAATTCGCGCGCGGCGGTCTGCATGGGACCACCAGCGTGATTCCACAGCGCCACGACCGCCGTTTCGACGATGTCGCGGCCTGCCGCCTGGGCAAGCGATTCGTCCAGTTCGCGGCCGATCTCGGCGTGCAGCCAGCGCACCGCCGCCAGCAACAGGTCGCGGGTGGTGGCGAAGTGGTGCTGCACCTGGCCGCGAGTGACGCCGGCGTGTTTGGCGACCTCGCTCATGGTAGTGCGGGCGTAGCCGACCTCTACGAAGCAAGCCACGGCGGCGCGCAGTATGGTCTCGCGCGCGCTCTCGCCACGTCGTGTGAGCCACCGGCGGGGCCGCCGTTCGAGGGGTTTCATGGTTGCCATGGCGCCAGAGTGGTCGAAACTGGCGAGTCTGTCCATATTAAAGACCGATCATGCTTGATCGGTATTTCGCCGTGTGCTTATATCCGCCCACATCAATCAGACGGGAGGACCAGATGGCATTGGTGGCGGTATTCGGCGCGAGCGGGCGCCAGGGCCTGGCGCAGGTGCGCCAGCTGGTGAAGGCGGGCCATGACGTGCGCGCCCTATCGCGCAGCAAGGACCCATTCTACGGCGAGGTTTTCGAGGGCGCCGGCAAGATCAGCGTGATGCCGGCCGATACCGCCGACGACGTCTCGCTGCAGAACGCGGTGAACGGCGTCGATGCCGTGTTCTACACCCATCCGGTGCGCGGCGGCGACCGCGTGACCTGGGTCGAACGGGTCGGCAAGGCCTGCGCCAAAGCCGGGGTCAAGCGCATGGTGTGGAACACCTCCATGTGGATTCCCGACCGGCCGGGCGATCCGGGCGCATATGGCGCCAACACCATCGCCATCAACAAGCTGTGGCGCACCGGCTGCCCGGCCACCGTATTCGGCTCGGTGCTGTTCATGGACAATCTGCTGACCGGCTGGGCGTTCGAGTCGATCGTCCGCGACGGCATCTACACCTATCCGCACAACCCCTTCCTGCAGGCCAACTGGATCAGCCTGGACGACGTGGCCAAGTTCATGATCGCGGCCATCGACCGGCCCGACCTGGAAGGCGCGTGGATGAACATCGGCGGTCCCGAGCGCATGGTGCCCGAGGATGTGGCGCAGGTGCTGAGCGAGACCATCGGCCGCCCCATCGAATTCGTCCCGCGCACGCCGGCCCAGTTCGGCAAGGCGCTGGCCGACGCGTTCGGCGACAGCGTATCGCCGGAAGAACATGCGGCCATTTCGGCCCGCATCGCCGAATTCTACATCTACAACAATTTCGCCCCGACCAAGCCGTTCGTGGTCGACATGAAGCCGGTGCTCGACCGCATCCCGATCAAGCTCGAGAGCATGCGCGAATGGGCGGCCCGCCAGGAGTGGAAACTGACCAACAAGCCGCGCCCGCCGGCCGGCTGATCAGGCACCGCACGACCCGATCGCGCCCAAGGGGTCATGGATTCGACACAAGCGAGGATGTATCCTGCGGCGCGTTTGGCGTCCCCGTGCCCCGTTTGGCCGGTCGGGCGCCCCGAGAGAGGAGCTTCCCATGTCGCTGCGCATCAATTCCGACGCCCCGAATTTCACCGCCGAGACCACCCAGGGCACCATCAACTTCCATGAGTGGCTGGGCGACAGCTGGGGCGTGCTGTTCTCCCATCCCAAGGACTTCACGCCGGTTTGCACCACCGAGCTGGGCTATGTGGGCCGCCTCGCGCCCGAATTCGCCAAGCGCAACGTGAAGGTGATTGGGCTCTCCGTCGATCCGGTGACGAATCACGGCGAATGGGCCAAGGACATCGAGGAAACCCAGGGTTCGCCGGTGAACTTCCCGATGATCGGCGACCCCGATCTGAAGGTGGCCAAGCTGTACGACATGCTGCCCGAGGACGCGGGCACCACATCGGAAGGCCGGACCGCCGCCAACAACGCCACGGTGCGCACCGTGTTCGTCATCGGCCCCGACAAGAAGATCAAGCTGATGCTGATCTATCCCATGAGCACGGGCCGCAACTTCGACGAGATCCTGCGGGTGATCGACTCCCTGCAGCTCACGGCGAAGCACTCGGTGGCGACGCCGGTGAACTGGAAGAGCGGCGAGGACGTGATCATCGTCCCGTCGGTCTCCGACGAGCAGGCCAAGGAAAAATTCCCCGGCGGCTGGAAGACGGTGAAGCCGTATCTGCGCGTGGTGCCCCAGCCGAAGTAAGGGCCGTTCTCGCATTCAAAATATCGTCGTCATACCCGCGCACGCGGGTACCCAGTCGGGGCCGTCACGTGGCCTCTCAACCGCGCCGTCACGAAGAATGCCTTTCGCTTAAGGGGCGGTCCCAGGTAACCGGCCCTACGAAGAGCTGGGTTTCCGCGTGCGCGGGAATGACGAGGTTTTTTTAAATGGTCAGACCAACCCCAGCGTCCCCAACGCCGCCCTGATCTCCAGCGGCCCCTGCACATGGTGCGTGTCCCATCCGAACGCCCGGGCGCCGTCGACGATGTGGGCGTTGTCGTCGAAATAGACGATGCGCGCCGCACCCAGCGCGTCCGCCACATGGGCGAAGATCTCCGGGTCCGGCTTCCAGTGGCCGATCTCGTGCGAGGCGAAGGTGCGCTCGAACAGGCCGCCGAGGCCGTGGATGTCCATCAGCCCGGCCCAGTGCAGCTCGTTGGTGTTGCTGAGGCAGGCGGTGCGATAGCGCGCCCGGACCTCGGCCAGCAACTCCGCCGCCCCCGGCTTCAGCCCGCCCAGCCAGCCGACCCAGCGCTCCAGCAGTTCGCCGGGCGGCATGTCCAGCGCCAGTTCGTCGCGCAGGAGTACGGCGAACTCCTTGCCGCCGATCCTGCCGCTCTCGAACAGCCGGCAGGCCGGCGAATGTTTCAGCGAGGCATGGATGGTGTCGTAGCTGCGGCCGGTGATGTCCGCCAGCCCATGCACGCCATGAAAATCGAACAGCACGCCGCCGAGATCGAAGACGAGCCAAAGGTGTTGTTGCGTCATGCGCACCTCCTGAAACGGGCGGCATGATGCCGGAAAGGTTGCGCACCGGCTAGCGACTGTGCGATCGGGCTTCTACGCCGCCTCGTCCTGCGACTTGTCCACCAGATCCACGATGTCGCTCATGATCTCGCTGATCTGGTAATCCTTGGGCGTGTAGACCGCCGCGGCGCCGGCCGCCTTCAGGGTCCGTTCGTCCTCGGGCGGGATGATGCCGCCGACCACGACCGGGATGTCGCCCATGCCGGCCGCGCGCATGCGGTCCATGACGTCGGTGACCAGCGCGACGTGGCTGCCGGACAGGATCGACAGGCCGACCACGTGCACGCCTTCCTCGAGCGCCGCGTTGACGATCTGGGCGGGTGTCAGGCGGATGCCTTCGTAGACCACTTCCATGCCGGAATCGCGGGCCTTCACGGCGATCTGCTCGGCGCCGTTGGAGTGGCCGTCGAGGCCGGGCTTGCCGACCAGGATTTTCAGCCGCCGCCCCAGCTTGGCCGAGACCGCGTCGACCTTGGCCTGCACCGCCGACAGATCCGCGCCCCGGTCATTGGAAGCGCGGCCCACGCCCGTGGGCGCGCGGTATTCGCCGAAGATCTCGCGCAGCACCTGGCCCCATTCGCCGGTGGTGACGCCCGCCTTCGCCGCTTCAATCGACGCCGGCATCATGTTGCGGCCTTCCCTGGCGGCGTCGGACAGGCCGGCAAGGGCGGCTTTCACCGCCGCCCCGTCGCGCTGGGCGCGCCAGGCCTTGAGGTGCTCGATCTGGTCGTGCTCGGCCGAATCGTCCACCGTCAGGATCGCGCCGTCACCGCCGGTCAGAGGCGAGGGCGCCGTTTCGGCGAAAATGTTGACGCCGATCAACGGCAGCTCGCCCGCCTCGATGGCGTTCATGCGCAGGCTGTTCGACTGCACCAGCGCCTGTTTCATATAGGATGATTCGATGGCCGAGACCGCGCCGCCCATGGCCTGGATGCGCTCGAACTCCTCGAGGATTTCCTGTTTCAGCGCCGTCACCTTCTTCTCGATGGCGACCGAGCCGTCGAAGATATCGGCATATTCCAGCAGGTCGGTCTCATAGGCGACGATCTGCTGCAGCCTGAGACTCCATTGCTGATCCCACGGACGCGGCAGGCCCAGCGCCTCGTTCCAGGCCGGCAGCTGCACCGCGCGGGCGCGGGCGTTCTTCGACAGGGTGACCGCCAGCATGGACAGCAGGATGCGGTAGACGTTGTTCTCGGGCTGCTGCTCGGTGAGACCCAGCGAATTGACCTGCACGCCATAGCGGAAGCGGCGCAGGCTGGCGTCCTCGATGCCGTAGCGCGTCGCCGTCAACTCGTCCCACAGCTCGGTGAAGGCGCGCATCTTCGACATCTCGGTGATGAAGCGCACCCCGGCATTGACGAAGAAGCTGATCCGGCCGACGACCGTCGGAAACTCGTCCGCCGGCACCTGGCCCGAATCGCGCACCGAATCGAGCACGGCAATGGCGGTGGCCAGCGCGAACGCCACCTCCTGCACCGGCGTCGCGCCGGCTTCCTGCAGGTGGTAGGAGCAGACGTTGGTCGGATTCCACTTCGGCAGCTCGCGGTAGGTGTAGCTGATCACATCCGTGGTCAGGCGCATGGACGGCGCCGGCGGGAAGATGTAGGTGCCGCGGCTGAGATATTCCTTGATGATGTCGTTCTGCACCGTGCCGCTGAGTTTCGAGCGGTCGGCGCCCTGCTCGTCGGCGGCGGCGATATACAGCGCCAGCAGCCACGGCGCGGTGGCGTTGATGGTCATCGAGGTGTTCATCTTCTCGAGCGGGATGCCGTCGAACAAGGCGCGCATGTCGCCCAGATGCCCGACCGGCACGCCCACCTTGCCCACCTCGCCCCGCGCCAGCGGATGATCGCTGTCGTAACCGGTCTGGGTGGGCAGGTCGAACGCCACTGAAAGGCCGGTCTGGCCGCGCGCCAGATTGGTCCGGTAGAGCTCGTTCGACGCCTTGGCTGAGGAGTGGCCGGAATAGGTGCGGATCAGCCATGGTTTGTCCCTGGCCGTCTTCGGCTTTACTGAGTCGGCCCCCTTGCCTGACGTCTCGCTCATTGGTTCTCCTGTGGTTTGTTAGCGCTACCGGGTGGTAACGGAGTCGTTTATTTCCGGATGGACCGCCTACCGGAAATATCATAATAGATGCTGCGCCGCAAAATGACTTGAACGACAATGTTGCTTTGGAAGGTCTGCCTTCCGGGAAAGCAGCCCGGCGACAGGAGTGAACGCCCATGACCCAGCAGCCCGCAACCGCAGAAAACGCCCCGCCCACCGGACAGGTCCTGAAAGACCTGTATGAAGTCGGCGAAATCCCGCCGCTGGGCCATGTGCCGCCAAAGATGTACGCATGGGCGATTCGCCGGGAACGTCACGGCCCGCCCGAGGAGGCCATGCAGATCGAGGTGGTCGATACACCCGATGTGGACCCGGACGAGGTGGTCATTCTGGTGATGGCGGCCGGCGTCAACTACAACGGTGTCTGGGCTGGCCTGGGCATTCCGCTGTCGCCGTTCGACGTGCACAAGGCCGAATACCACATCGCCGGATCGGACGCGTCGGGCATCGTCTACAAGATCGGCTCGCGCGTGAAGCGCTTCAAGGTGGGCGACGAGGTCGTGGTCCACTGCAACCAGGACGACGGCGACGACGAGGAGTGCAACGGCGGCGACCCGATGAATTCGCCGTCGCAGCGGATCTGGGGTTATGAAACGCCGGACGGCTCGTTCGCCCAGTTCGCCAAGATCCAGGCGCGCCAGCTGATGCACCGGCCCAAGCACCTGACCTGGGAAGAGAGCGCCTGCTACACGCTCACCCTGGCGACCGCCTACCGCATGCTGTTCGGGCATCGGCCGCACATCATCCGCCCGGGCCACAATATTCTTGTCTGGGGCGCATCGGGCGGACTCGGCTCCATGGCGATCCAGCTCTGCGCCACCGCCGGCGCCAACGCCATCGGCGTGATTTCCGACGAAAGCAAGCGCGACTTCGTGCTGTCGCTGGGCGCCAAGGGCGTGATCAACCGCAAGGATTTCGATTGCTGGGGCCAGCTGCCGCCGGTCGGCGATCAGGCTGTCTATGCCGACTACATGAAGCGCAGCCGCGAGTTCGGCAAGGCGATCTGGAACATCACGGGCAAGGGCAACGACGTCGACATGGTGTTCGAGCACCCGGGCGAATCGACCTTCCCGGTGAGCTGTTTCGTGGTCAAGCGCGGCGGCATGGTGGTGTTCTGCGCCGGCACCACCGGCTACAACCTGACCATGGACGCCCGCTTCGTGTGGATGCGCCAGAAGCGTATCCAGGGCAGCCATTTCGCCAATCTGAAGCAGGCCAGCCAGGCCAACCAGCTGGTCATCGAGCGCCGCATCGACCCCTGCATGTCGGAAGTGTTCTCGTGGGAGGATATCCCGCGCGCCCACACCAAGATGTGGAAGAACGAGCACAAGCCCGGCAACATGGCCGTGCTGGTGTCGGCCCGCTACCCGGGCCTCAGGACGATCGAGGACGCCATCGAGGCCGGCAACGAACCGGGCCTGGGCGCCTGACCGGACGGCTGGATTTGCGGGGCTTCATCCGCTAAGGAAGCGCCTCCGTATAGCGAAGCCTACCGACGAAACGAGAAGGACTGCGACATGGCCTCCACCCTGCCAAAGGACGAAACCCAGAGCGTGCATCTCGACAATCTGGTGCCGCTGTGCGAGCAGGCGCTGGAAGCCGCCGAGACCCTGGCCCTTGCCGTTCGCGCCGCCGTTGCCGCGCTGATCGTCCGCGACGGCCGGGTCGACCGCAAGCTGCTGGAGGCCCACCAGTCCGTCGCCCACGGCTATGGCTGGTACGCCACCTATATCGAGGCGCTTCGCCAGACGCTGGCATGGCGCAAGGCCCTGACGGAAGAAGGCCGAGGCGGCGAGCTCGAGACGCTGATCCTGCAGGCCGGCTTCGGCGAATATTGCGCCCAGCTGATCGGCGGGCTGCAGATGAGCCAGGTGGAATGGGCACGCCCGTCGGAGATGGGCGCCTCGGACGCGCAGATCGCCGCCTTCGCGAGCAATCCGGCCGTACGCGCGCTGGTGCGCGGCGGTAATACCGAGTCGGTGCGCGCCCGCATCGCCGAACTGGTGCAGGACGGCCTCGCCACCGGCGCCTTCGGCGACACGGGCCTGGACGAGACGCTGGGCATGATCCGCGACCAGTTCCGCCGTTTCGCCCAGGAAGAGGTCGCGCCCTATGCCCATGACTGGCACCTGAAGGACGAGCTGATTCCGGCCGATGTGGTCAACCATATGAGCGAGTTGGGCGTGTTCGGCCTGACCATCCCCGAGGAATATGGCGGGCTGGGCCTGGGCAAGACCGCCATGTGCGTGGTGTCCGAGGAACTGAGCCGGGGCTATATCGGCGTCGGCTCGCTGGGAACACGCTCGGAGATCGCTGCCGAGCTGATACTGAACGGCGGCACCGAGGAGCAGAAGCACCAGTGGCTGCCCAAGATCGCCTCGGGCGAGACGCTGCCGACCGCCGTCTTCACCGAGCCCAACACCGGCTCGGACCTGGGCAGCCTGCGCACCCGGGCCGTGAAGGACGGCGACGTCTACAAGATCACCGGCAACAAGACCTGGATCACCCACGCGGCCCGCGCCGACGTGATGACCATGCTGGTCCGCACCAATCCCGAAACCAAGGATTACCGCGGCCTGTCCATGTTCCTGGCCGAGAAGCCCCGTATGAACAGCGAGACCGATTTTCCGGCCAAGGGCATGACCGGCGGCGAAATCCACGTGCTGGGCTATCGCGGCATGAAGGAATACGAACTGGGCTTCGACGGCTTCGAGGTCAAGGCCGAGAACCTGCTGGGACAGCAGGAAGGCAACGGCTTCAAGCAGCTGATGGCCACCTTCGAGTCGGCCCGCATCCAGACCGCCGCCCGCGCCATCGGCGTGGCCCAGTGCGCCATGGAGCTTGGCCTGAAATATGCCCTCGACCGGGTGCAGTTCGGCAAGCCGATCTATAATTTTCCGCGCGTGTTCGGCAAGATCGCCTGGATGGTGGTCGAGATCATGATGGCCCGCCAGCTTTCATACTTCGCTGCCCGCGAGAAGGACGAAGGCCTGCGCTGCGACCTGGAGGCCGGCATGGCCAAGCTGCTGGGCGCCCGCGTCGCCTGGGCCGCCGCCGACAACGCCATGCAGATTCATGGCGGCAACGGCTATGCGCTGGAATATCCGATCAGCCGCGTCCTGTGCGATGCCCGTATCCTCAACGTGTTCGAGGGCGCGGGCGAAATCCAGGCCGAGGTGATTACGCGCAGATTGCTGGAAAGCAACTGATCCCCGCACTAGGTTAGGCCCATGTCAACGCCGCTGCTCGTCATCATCGGTCTTCTCGCCATCGCGCTGGTGGTCGTGCTGGGCATGGGCATCGTCGGCCTGGCGCGCAATGGCGGCACCAATCCGCGCCGCTCCAACAAGCTGATGCAGATGCGCGTGGCGATCCAGTTCGTCATCCTGCTGATCCTGTTCGCCGCCCTGGCCCTCGGCAGCTAGGGATGGTCAAACTCAACAAAATCTATACGCGCGGCGGCGACACCGGCAAAACCTCGCTGGTCAGCGGCGACCGGGTGCTGAAATCGGCGCCGAGGGTGGCGGCCTATGGCACGGTCGACGAAACCAACGCCACCATCGGCCTGGCCCGGGTTCATACCATCGGCGAGGCGGACGCGGCGCTGTCGCGAATCCAGAACGACCTGTTCGACCTGGGCGCCGACCTGGCGACTCCGGGCGAGGATTTCGAGAACACATCCAATCTGCGCATCGTCGAGGCCCAGGTGGCCCGGCTGGAACATGAGATCGACCTGCTCAACGACCGGCTGCTGCCGTTGACCTCGTTCATCCTGCCCGGCGGCACGCCGGCGGCGGCGGCGCTGCACCTGTCCCGCACCGTGGCGCGCCGCGCCGAGCGCGACATGGTGACCATGGCCGAAACCGAGCCGGTCAATCCGGCGGCGATCCGCTACATCAACCGGCTGTCCGATTACCTGTTCGTGCTCGCCCGTCACCTGAACGACAATGGCGCTCAGGACGTCCTGTGGGTGCCTGGCGCGAACCGATAGGGTCCACCGATCATGGACCTCCCGATCCGCCCGATCCCGGAGGAGCCTCGCAAAGCGCGTTGGGGAATCTGCGACGCCCTTCCTGCGGGGGTGGGTCGTTGACACTAATATGCCCTTGGGTTAATTGGTGCACTGCGAAAAAATGCTAGAAAATGCGGGAGAGACCTCAGGCATGAAGATTCTGGTCCCTGTGAAGCGGGTCATTGATTACAACGTCAAGGCGCGCGTGAAGGCCGACAAGACGGGCGTGGACCTGGCCAACGTCAAGATGTCCATGAATCCGTTCGACGAAATTGCCGTTGAAGAGGCAATTCGAAAGAAGGAAGCGGGACAGGCGGAAGAAATCATCGCCGTGTCCATCGGCCCGGCACAGGCCCAGGAAACGCTGCGTACCGCCCTCGCCATGGGCGCCGACCGCGCGATCCTGATCCAGACCGACGAGGCGGTAGAACCGCTTGCGGTCGCCAAGCTGCTGAAGGCCGTCGTCGATGCCGAACAGCCCGGCCTGGTGATCCTTGGCAAGCAGGCCATTGACGACGACAGCAACCAGACCGGCCAGATGCTGGCGGCCCTGCTGGGCTGGCCCCAGGGCACCTTCGCCTCCATCGTCAAGGTGACGGACGGCGGCATCGAGGTGACCCGCGAGGTTGACGGCGGTCTCGAGACCGTGGCGCTGACCATGCCGGCCATCGTGACCACCGACCTGCGCCTCAACGAGCCGCGCTATGCGTCGCTGCCGAACATCATGAAGGCCAAGAAGAAGCAGCTCGACGTCAAGACTCCCGCCGATTACGGCGTGGACACCGCGCCGCGCCTGAAGACGCTGAAGGTGGAAGAACCTCCCAAGCGCACCGGCGGCGTCAAGGTGAAGTCCATCGAGGAGCTGATCGACAAACTGAAGAACGAAGCGGGAGTGATCTAATGACGGCGCTGGTCCTCGCAGAACACGACAACAAGGAACTCAAGCCCGCCACCCTGAACGCGGTCACCGCCGCGTCCCAGCTCGGCGGCGACGTGCATGTGCTGGTCGCCGGTGGCGGCGCCCAGGCCGTGGCCGATGCAGCCGCCCAGATTGCCGGCGTCTCGGCCGTGCTGCTGGCCGAAGACCCGTCCTACGAGAACAAGCTGGCCGAGAATGTCGCGCCGCTGATCGTCTCGCTGGCCGGTGACTACGACGCCATCGTCGCGCCCACCACCACCTCGGGCAAGAACATCCTGCCGCGCGTCGCTGCGCTGCTCGACGTCGCCCAGATTTCCGACGTCATGAAGATCGAATCGGCCGACACCTTCGTCCGGCCGATCTATGCGGGCAACGCGCTGGCCACGGTGCAGTCCACGGACTCGAAGAAGGTGATGACCGTGCGCGGCACCGGCTTTGCCGCGGCCGCCGCCACTGGCGGCTCGGCCGAGATCCGCAATGTCGCCGCTGCCGCCAATCCGGGCAATTCGCGCTTCGTGGGCGCGGACCTGGCCCAGTCGGACCGTCCCGAGCTGACCGCCGCCAAGGTGATCGTGTCGGGCGGACGCGGCATGGGCTCGAGCGAGGCGTTCTCGATCATCGAGAGCCTTGCCGACAAGCTCGGCGCCGCCGTTGGCGCCTCGCGCGCCGCCGTCGATGCGGGCTTCATCTCCAACGACCATCAGGTCGGCCAGACCGGCAAGATCGTGGCGCCGGAGCTCTACATCGCGGTCGGCATCTCGGGCGCCATTCAGCATCTGGCTGGCATGAAGGATTCCAAGGTGATCGTGGCGATCAACAAGGACGAAGAGGCGCCGATCTTCCAGGTGGCCGATTACGGCCTTGTCGCGGACCTGTTCCAGGCCGTGCCCGAGCTCGAAAAGGCTCTGTAAAATCGGACTTATCCCACACTCCAACGGCTCGAGGCAGACGCCATGATAGAGACAGTCGGGATCATCGGCGCCGGCCAGATGGGCAACGGCATCGCCCACGTTGCTGCCTTGGCCGGATTCAACGTGCTGCTGGTGGACGCCAATCCGGACGCCGCCCAGAAGGCGTTGGGGATCATCGACGGCAATATGTCTCGTCAGGTTGCCCGCGGCCGTATCAAGGAAGACGAGCACCGCCAGGCCATGAACCGGATTCGTCTGGTGGACGGCCTTGCGGCGCTGTCCGACTGCCATCTGGTCATCGAGGCGGCGACCGAGAAGGAGACGGTGAAGGTCGCCATCTTCCAGGAGCTGTGCAAGACCCTGAACAAGGACGCCTATATCGCGACCAACACGTCGTCGATCTCGGTGACCCGTCTTGCCTCGACCACCGACCGCCCCGAGCGTTTCATCGGCATGCACTTCATGAATCCGGTGCCGCTGATGGAACTGGTGGAGATCATCCGCGGCATCGCTACGGTGGAAGACACCTACAAGGCGGTGAAGGTTTTCGCCGACAAGCTGGGCAAGATCACCACCAACGCCGAGGATTTCCCGGCCTTCATCGTCAACCGCATCCTGGTGCCGATGATCAACGAGGCGGTCTATACGCTCTATGAGGGCGTCGGCAATGTGGAGGCCATCGACACCGCCATGAAGCTGGGCGCGCATCATCCGATGGGCCCGCTGGAGCTGGCGGATTTCATCGGTCTCGACGTCTGCCTGTCGGTCATGCAGGTGCTGTATGACGGCCTGGCCGACAGCAAGTACCGGCCCTGCCCGCTGCTGGTGAAGTATGTCGAGGCCGGCTGGCTGGGCAAGAAATCCGGCCGCGGCTTCTACGATTATTCCGGCGAGAAGCCTGTCCCGACCCGGTAAAGGGTCCTTTCCTCTAAATTCTCCGTCTTTGCGAGGAGCGAGGCGACGCGGCAATCCAGCCGTGCCGTTGACGGCTGTGCGACGGAACGGCTGGATTGCCGCGCTGCGCTCGCAAAGACGGGTTATGGATTAAAGCGGCCAGCCTGCGTTACAACTGCTGCAGGGGAGACGTCATGCAGCCGCTTGCGACCGCGATCAAGACCACGTCAGACACCTTCCGTGACAACGCCGCCGCCATGCGCGCGCTGGTCGGCGATCTGCGCGCGAAGGCCGCCGCCATTTCCCTGGGCGGCGACGCGCGCTCCCGCGAGCGGCATGTGGCGCGCGGCAAGCTGCTGCCGCGCGACCGGATCGACGCCCTGCTCGATCCCGGCGCGCCGTTCCTCGAGCTGTCCCAGTTCGCCGCCCACGGCATGTACGAGGACACCATCAACGCCGGCGGGCTGATCACCGGCATCGGCCGCGTGTCCGGCGCCGAATGCATGATCGTGTGCAACGACGCCACGGTGAAGGGCGGCAGCTACTATCCGGTCACGGTGAAGAAGCACCTGCGGGCGCAGGAGATCGCGGCCGAGAACCGGCTGCCCTGCGTCTATCTTGTGGATTCGGGCGGCGCCAATTTGCCGCGCCAGGACGAGGTGTTTCCCGACCGCGACCATTTCGGCCGCATCTTCTACAACCAGGCCAACCTGTCGGCGGGCGGCATCCCGCAGATCGCCGTGGTGATGGGCTCGTGCACGGCGGGCGGCGCCTATGTGCCGGCCATGGCCGACGAGAGCGTCATCGTCCGCAACCAGGGCACCGTCTTCCTCGGCGGCCCGCCGCTGGTGAAGGCGGCGACCGGCGAGGTGGTGAGCGCCGAGGAGCTGGGCGGCGGCGACCTGCATTCGCGCATCTCCGGCGTCACCGACCATCTGGCGGGCAACGACGCCCATGCGCTCGCCATGACGCGGCGGATCGTCGCCAACCTCAACCGGCGCAAGGCCCACGGGCTCGACATCGCCGCGCCGGAAGCACCGCTTTATCCGGCCGAGGACATCTACGGCATCATCCCGAAGGACGGCCGCCAGTCCTACGACGTGCGCGAGATCATCGCCCGGCTGGTGGACGGCTCGCGCTTCGACGAGTTCAAGCGGTTCTACGGCGATACCCTGGTCTGCGGCTTCGCGCGGCTGTGGGGCTTTCCGGTCGGCATCGTCGCCAACAACGGCATCCTGTTCTCGGAAAGCGCGCTGAAGGGCGCCCATTTCATCGAGCTGTGCTGCCAGCGGCGCATCCCGCTGGTGTTCCTGCAGAACATCACCGGCTTCATGGTCGGCCGCAAATACGAGGCCGGCGGCATCGCCAAGGACGGCGCGAAGATGGTCATGGCCGTCGCCAACGCGAAAGTGCCCAAGTTCACAGTGATCATCGGCGGCTCGTTCGGCGCGGGGAACTACGCCATGAACGGCCGCGCCTACGGCCCGCGCCTGCTGTTCACCTGGCCCAACGCGCGGATTTCGGTGATGGGCGGCGAGCAGGCGGCGACCGTCCTCGCCACCGTCAAGCGTGACGGCATGGAGGCGCGCGGCGAGAGCTGGCCGGCCGAGGACGAGGAGGCGTTCAAGGCGCCGATCCGCGCCCAGTACGACGAACAGGGCCATCCCTATTACGCCAGCGCCCGGCTGTGGGACGACGGCATCATCGACCCGGCGGACACGCGCCGCGTGCTGGGCCTGTCGATCTCGGCCAGCCTCAACGCGCCGATCCCCGAAACCCGCTTCGGCGTCTTCAGGATGTAGCCATGTTCCGTTCGGTCCTCGTCGCCAACCGGGGTGAGATCGCGCTGCGCGTCATGCGCACCGCGCGGCGCATGGGCATGCGGACCATCGCCGTCCATTCCGAGGCGGATGCCGGCGCGCCCCATGTCCGCTTCGCCGACGAGGCGCACCTGATCGGCCCGCCGCCGGCGCTGGAAAGCTACCTGAAGATCGACCGGATCATCGAGGCGGCCGTCAGGTCGGGCGCCGAGGCGATCCATCCGGGCTACGGCTTCCTGTCGGAGAACGCGGTCTTCGCCGAGGCCTGCGCGGCGGCGGGGATCGTGTTCGTCGGCCCGCCGGTCGAGGCGATCCGCCAGATGGGCAACAAGAGCGCGGCCAAGGCGCTGATGGACAGGGCCGGCGTCCCCGTCGTCCCCGGCTATCACGGCGCCGACCAGTCCGACGAGATGCTGGCGCTGGCCGCCGAGCATGCCGGCTATCCGGTGCTGATCAAGGCGGCGGCGGGCGGCGGCGGCAAGGGCATGCGCCGGGTAAACGATCCGGCGTCGTTCGACAAGGAACTGAAGGCCGCGCGGCGCGAGGCGATGAGTGCGTTCGGCGATGACACCATGCTGGTCGAGAAATTCGTGTCCCGCCCGCGCCACATCGAGATCCAGGTGTTCGCCGACATCCATGGCGACGCGGTCCATCTGTTCGAGCGCGAATGCTCGATCCAGCGCCGCCACCAGAAGGTGATCGAGGAAGCGCCCGCGCCCGGGATGACCGGAGAGCTGCGCGGCCGCATGGGCGGCGCGGCGGTGGCGGCGGCCAAGGCCATCGGCTACCGGGGCGCGGGCACGGTCGAGTTCATCGTCGACGGCAGCGAGGGGCTGGCCAACGCCGACTTCTTCTTCATGGAGATGAACACCCGGCTGCAGGTCGAGCATCCGGTGACCGAGATGATCACCGGCACCGATCTGGTCGAATGGCAGTTCCGCGTCGCCTCGGGCGAGGCGCTGCCGCTGACGCAGGACCAGCTCGCCATCAACGGCCACGCCATCGAGGCGCGGCTCTACGCCGAGAACCCGGCGAAGAAGTTCTTCCCGCAGGCCGGGCCGCTGAAGCGCCTGCGCTTCCCGCCGGAGAGCGCACATGTCCGGATCGATTCGGGCGTCGAGGAAGGCCAGGACATCTCCATCTTCTACGACCCGATGATCGCCAAGGTGATCGCCTGGGACACAACCCGCACCGGCGCGGCGCGGCGGCTGGAGACGGCGCTGGAGCAGACCAGGCTGGCGGGCATCGCCTCCAACCTCGGCTTCCTCGCCGCCATCGCCGGCAACGCGGCGTTCCTGAAGGGTGACCTGCACACCGGTTTCATCGACGAGCACGCCGCCGACCTGATCCCGGCGGCCCAGCCTGCCGACAGGGAAACGCTCGGCGCGGCGGTGCTGTCGATCCTGTCGGCGCGCACGCAGCCCGCCGCCGACCCGTGGGACGACCGCACCGCATGGCGCATGAACCTGCCGCCGTGCGAAATCTTCGTGCTGAAGGACGGCGACGCCGAGCGCCGCGTGACCGTGACCCATGCGCCGTCGCTGACCCTCGAGATCGACGGCGAAAGCCTGCCCGCCGCCTTCGCGCAGGAGGCCAACGGCGACCTGGCCGTCAGCCTCGGCGGCGTGCGCTCATCGGTCCACGTGCTCACCGAGGGCGACGCGATCACCGTGCTGCGCAGGGGCCATGCCCACAAGCTGGAACTGGTGCAGGCCGACGCGGCGGGCGACGACGCCGCAGCCAGCGCATCCGACATCCGCGCGCCGCTGCCGGGCCGCGTGGCGCAGGTGCTGGCCGAGCCGGGCAAGGCGGTGGCGAAACACGCGCCGCTGGTGATCCTCGAGGCCATGAAGATGGAGCACGTTCTGGTGGCGCCCGCGGCCGGCACCGTCGACGAGGTGCGCGTTACCGCGGGCGATCAGGTGGCCGAGGGCACTGTGCTGGTGACGTTCGTAGGGAGAGCGTAGATTGGCCGCCGTAGGGTCCTTGGACAGCAAAACTGTAATCCGCTATGGGTGAAAGCGAACCTTTGCCTCGAACGGTCGTCAAGGCAGCCCTGCGCCCTAAACGGCGCCCAGAGCACCGCTCACGGCCGGACGTCAATCCACGTCGGTAGGAGTGCAGGCCTGCCTTATGCATGCGCGGAGCCACCGGTGGACCGGGTCGGCGTCCAACCGAGGATGCCAGACCATTGAGACCGTAAAGCCTGTCGTCCTTACCGGCACGGCAAAGCTGAACATTCCTTTCCTCAGCGCGGAAGTGTGCAGTTCAGGAACCGTGGCGACGAGATCTGAATTGCGCGCCAGCGCGAGCGCAGTTGCAAAGCCGCTCACAGCGCTGACGACGCGGCGTGAGAGGTTGTTTGGCAGGAAAGGCCGCTCGACAGCATCTTCGTCGAAGCCGCTACGTGAGACGATAACGTGCAACGCCTGCACGTAGTCCTTGGCGGTAACACCCTCTGCTGCAAATGAATGGTCCATGCTCACGGCGCCGACGAGGCGATCGTGAAACAGTGCTTGAGCACGCAATTCCGGCCCCATAGACGGCTCGACGACAGCCGTCTCCAGATCGACCGCACCCTCGCGCAGAGGCGTGCTGTCCTTGTCTGGCTTCTGGAGAAAGTTGAGCCGGACGCCTGGTGCCGTGGCTTTGACGCGGGCCAAGAGGCGCGGTCCGAAGTTCTCAACGAAGCCATCGCTGGTGCGCAGTGTGAAGGTGCGCTCCAGCGTCGAAAGACTCATTGCGTCAGCGGGACGTAAAACGGACTGCGCCTCCTGCACCAGCGCCCCAACGCGCCCACGTAGCTCAAGTGCGCGGGGCGTCGCAACGAGGCCGCGACCAGCCCGCACGAGCAGCGGATCACCGGTCGTCTCCCGCAGCCTGGCAAGAGAACGGCTCATCGCTGACGGGCTAAGACGGAGCCGGCGGGCGGCACGTACCACACTGCCTTCCTCGAGCAGAACATCGAGAACTACGAGCAGATTGAGGTCGGGGCCTGACATGACTCGACTTTGCCACATGTGGCGTCAAATGCACTAATAACCTGCAATCGTTGCGCATTCCGCCACGTATTCGGCCGTCCTAGGCTTGTTGTGAAACCTAGCTGCAGTCCTAAGCCGAAAGAGGATGGAATGACTAAGAATACTCTCGAAGACTCCATGGCAGCCCTGAGTTCAATGTGGGGGCCGCTAACGACAGAGCTGGCCGATGCAGCCCGGCTGCATCTGGAGACCCTAGCGCGGGCTTCGACCGACGAACCGTGGCTTGCGGACTTACACCGCGATCTGCCGGCCAGAAGCGAACTGTATCGTGATCCGGTGCATGGGTTTGTCCTTCTCGCCCACGTCGAGATGACCAGCCTCTACCGCCCGCCGCACGACCATGGGCGGAGCTGGGTGGTCTATGCCGTCCAGCAAGGCGAGAGCGAGATGGGAACCTACGGCCGGACCGAAACTCCGGCTGGTCAGGTCCGCCTAGCGAAGCGCAACACCAAACTCCTAAAGCCCGGGATGGCGCAGGTGTACCTGCCCGGCGATATCCATGACACCTTGTGCGTCTCCGGTCCCGCAATCCTGTTCCGCTTCACCGAGCGGGATCTGAAGGTGGAGGATGAAGTCGACCATCGGGTGAGCCGGTACGTCCAACGCGATGGCTACTGGACGACGAGTGGCCAATGACCGCCCCCTCTGTCTTAGCGCTCGATGACTGGGAGCGATTCGCCGAGCCGCGGCGCACCCTTGCCATCGCCGCAGTGCTGGCCGCGATGGTACTAGTGGTGCTCGGCGCGGCTATCGCCAACATTGCCCTCCCGACCATTGAGCGGGCCTTGCATGTGACGCCGGCGGCGGCGGTCAGGGTCGTGACCGCCTACCAACTTGGCCTTGTCATTAGCCTGCTTCCGGCCGCTGCGCTTGGTGAAAGCTTAGGTTACCGACGTGTATTCCTGACGGGCGCCGCAATATTCACCCTCGCGTCCATCATTTGTGCGCTGTCGCCATCGCTAAACATCCTGGTAGCCGCGCGTTTTGTCCAAGGGCTTGGCGGCGCCGCCGTAATGTCCCTCGGAATCGCACTGCTGCGTTTCATAGTTCCAAAGGATCGCCTAAGCGCCGCTATCGGCTGGAACGCGCTGACTGTGGCGCTTACGTCAGCAGCGGGCCCGATGCTCGGTGCGGCGATCCTTTCCGTGGCGCCATGGCCTTGGCTGTTCGTTGTCAATTTGCCAATCGGGTTGATGGTGCTGCTTGCAGCGTGTTCGCTTCCGAGGGTGAGGGGTACGGGCCAACCCGTTGACTTCCTGAGCGTTGCGCTCAGCGCATGCTTCTTCGCCCTTATAGTTATCGGAGTCCAGATTGCGCCGAACTGCCCTGTGCTCGCAGGGGCGCTCGTTGTTGGAGCTGCGGCAATTGCGGTTCTGCTGGTGAAGAGAGAGTCGCGCTACGCTTCACCTCTCATTCCGCTTGACCTGCTGCGCACGCCGTCTTTGGGTATATCGGTCATCGCGTCCGTGATGTGCTTCACGGGTGTGAGTGCAGCGTTGGTCGCCTTGCCGTTCCACTTCCAGAACGCGCGTGGCATGTCGCCAGTGATCACTGGTCTGTACCTCACGCCTTGGCCGCTGGCCGTGGCATCCATGGCGCCGGTTGTTGGCCGGCTGGCGAACCGGATTTCGCCGGCATGGCTTTGCTTTGCTGGTGGGGTACTCCTCTCGGTCGGACTGGGCCTCGCCGCGATCCTGCCGGTGTACTTCGGACCATTAACATTGAGCTTTTGCACTATCCTCTGCGGAATCGGATTCGGTCTCTTCAACGTGCCTAACAACCGCAATATATTCCTGTCCGCACCGCGCGAGCGCAGCAGTGCTGCCGGTGGGCTGCAGAGCCTCGCTCGGCTTTCTGGACAGACCGCTGGCGGCTTATTGATGACGGTGTTGTTCACTCTGGTGCCTGTGGACACGGCGCCCAGGCTTGGACTTTCCATCGGTGCGGTGATGTCGCTCTCCGCCGGGGTGGTAATGTTCCTGTGGTCTGGTGCGCTGAGGACCGTCTCGAAACAAATCATCGATGACCGTGGGGCGGCAATTGATCCATAGCCCACCTCCAAGGGACCGGTCCTCATAGACAGCTCGAACGTCCGCAGTGGGTTGTCGATTGCGGACAGTGCGCTTTGCCAACTATGAATTCCAACAGCCGATCGAGCACGGGGACGTCCTCATTTCCGCGCCAGTTCGGCGACTTCGGCGTACCACCATGCTCGGGATGACAGCCGATTTAGGAGCCGCCACCGATCAACCCGGCGATGCCGCCCCCGCCGTCCCTATCGTCAAAGCGGTGCAATAGCCCTTCCACCCTCCAAAGCCGGTGATGTCCTCGGCGCCGCGCACGGCCCATTCCTCGCAGAGGAAGCTCTTCACGCTGGTGCCGTCCTCCAGCTCGATGGTGCCGATGCCGAGCGGGCCGGGGATGCGGCCGACGAAGCGGCCGAAGGCGGCGTCGGTCAGGCGCCAGACCTCGATCTCCAGCCCCTTGCCCTTGAAGTCCGGATCGCGGATCAGCCCGGGCTTGGGCGGCGTGGTGTCGGGCAGCGCGAACAGCCGGTAGCTGCCGGCGGTGCGGCAGGCGCGCACGAATCGGGCGTCGAGTTCGGTGAGCTGGTGGTGCAGCGGCATGCCGCGCAGGTGGGCGCCGACCACGGCCAGGTCCACCCAGGCGGCGCCGGCCGGTTCGGCGACCAGCGAGCGGGCCGACAGCAGCTGGCCGGTGGCGCCGGCGCTCTCGACCAGCGCCCGGTGCAGCCGGTCGCCCAGCACGCCGAGCGCGTCGTCGGTGAAGGCCGGGCCGATCAGGGTCACGCCCAGCGGCAGGCCGTCGCGGCGCTTGCCGGCCGGCACGGCGAGGCCGCAGCAATCCAGCAGGTTCACGAAATTGGTGTAGAGGCCCAGATTGGCATTGTACTCGACCGGATTGGCCTCCATGTCCGCCACCGTGTAGGTGGTCGGGCAGGTGGGCAGCAGCATGAAGTCGAACTTTTCCCACTCGCGCGCCGCCACCCGTTCCAGCGCCTTCAGCCGGTATTGTCCCTCGAACCCATCGACGGCGCTGAACCGGCGGCCGCCCTGGATGATCTGGCGCACCACCGGATGCACCATCAAGGGGTTGTTGTTGAAGAAGGTCTGGATCGCCGCCAGCCGCTCGGCCACCCACGGCCCGTCATAGAGCAGCGCGGCGGCGGCGCGGAAGGGCTGGTAATCGAAGGAAACCGCCTGCCCGCCCAGACTGGCAAGCCGCTCGCAGGCGCGGTCGTAGAGGCCGGCAGCATCCCGGTCGCCCAGGAACTTGCGGTCTTCTTCCGCCAGCACGCCGAAGCGGAAGCCGCGCAGCGGAAGGGCTTTTGGCGTCATGGTCCGGCCATAGGGATCGTCGCCGTCATTGGCCGAGGCGATGCGCCGCACCCGGTTGCCGTCGCCCACATTGAGCGCGAACACGGTGACGCAATCGAGCGACCGGCACGCCGGCACCACGCCCGCCGTGCTGAGCAGGCCCTTGGTCGGCTTGACGCCGACGATGTTGTTGAGCGCCGCCGGCACCCGGCCCGACCCGGCCGTGTCGGTGCCGAGCGAGAACGAGACCATGCCCGAGGCAACGGCCACGGCAGAGCCCGAGCTGGAGCCGCCGGAGATATAGTCCTGGTCGAACACGCAGCGCGGCGCGCCATAGGGCGAGCGCGTGCCGTTGAGGCCGGTGGCGAACTGGTCCAGATTGGTCTTGCCGATGACGAGGGCGCCGGCGTCGAGCAGGCGTTGCACCGCCGTGGCGTTCTCCCAGGGCTGGTAGGCGTAGTCGGGGCAGGCCGCCGTGGTCGGCAGGCCGGCCACGTCGATGTTGTCCTTCACCGCGAACGGGATCCCGTAGAGCGGCAACCCGTCGACGCCCTCGGGCCGCGCGGCCACCGCCCGAGCCTTGTTCAGCGCCTCCTCGCGCGGGAACAGGCTGATCCACACCGCCTTGTCGGGCCAAGCCTCGATCCGGTCATAGACCTCGGCGATCACCGCCTCGGGCGTGGTGTGGCCCTCGCGATAGGCGGCAAGGAGGTCTTCGATCTGAAACGATGACAAGGGCATCAGGCGGCCTTCAATACGGCGACGACCTGTCCCGCCTGCACGGGACGGCCGGGTTGACAGCGATATTCGCTGACCACGCCCGCAACCGGGGCAATGATGGCCAGCTCCATCTTCATGGATTCGACGATGACCAGGGTGTCGCCGGCCTCGACCGACTGGCCCGGCTCGGCGACCAGCTTCCAGACATTGCCGGGGACGTGGGATTCGACGCCCACCGATCCTTCCGGCAGCGCGGCCTCGTCGGGAATGGCGGCGACGGTCTCCTCGCCCACATAGGTGGCGAGGCCCTGCTCGGCCCAGCGCTGGCGCTCGGCCTCGAACGCCGACTGTTGCGTCGCCTTGAAAGCGGCAATGCCGTCGGCGTTGGCATCGAGAAAATGCGTGTATTCCTTGAGGCTGAAGCTGGTCTCCTCGATGTCGACCTTGTAGCGGCCATGGGGAAAGTCGGCGCGGGCCTCCAGCAGCGCGTCGGCCGACACCGGAAAGAACCGGATCTGGTCGAAATACCGGAGCAGCCACGGCACTTTGGGCTCGAACGGCTTCGGCTGGCGCCAGGTGTTCCACACCTGGATGGTGCGGCCGACCAGCTGGTAGCCGCCCGGCCCTTCCATGCCGTAGATGCACAGATAGGCGCCGCCGATGCCGACCGCGTTCTCCGGCGTCCAGGTGCGCGCCGGATTGTACTTGGTGGTGACCAGCCGGTGGCGCGGATCGACCGGCGTGGCGACGGGCGCGCCCAGATAGACGTCGCCCAGGCCGAGCACCATGTAGCTGGCGTCGAAGAACAGCTTGTAGACGTCGTCGACGCTATCGAGCCCGTTGATCCGGCGGATGAACTCGATGTTGGACGGGCACCACGGCGCGTCGGGCCGCACCAGCTCCATGTATTTTTGCGCCGCAAGCTGCGCCTGGTCGTCGTTCCACGACAGCGGCAGATGGACAATGCGCGACGGCACCCGCATATCCTTGGCGTCGGGCAGGCTCACTTCCAGCGCCTTCAGGCCGTCCAGCAGCTTGCCCAGCGGCAGGGCGATGCTGTCGTAATGGATCTGCAGCGAGCGGATGCCCGGTGTCAGGTCGATAATGCCGGGCCAGTTCTCGGCTTCGATGGCCTGCATCAGCGCGTGGACCCGCATGCGCAGCGCGATGTCGAGCACCAGCGGGCCGTATTCCACCAGCAGGTAGGAATCGCCGGCCGCGCGGTAGCACACCGGCACGTTATCCTCGGAATAACGCTCCAGAACGGCGTCCCGGTGATGGGTGACCGGCGCCACGACCGGCGGCGGCGCGGCCAGGTTCATCACCGCCGCGTCCTGCGCCCTTCGCAGCGCCGCGGCCTCTTCCAGCTCCAGCCGCCGGAACCGCACCTTGTCGCCCGGCTTGAGCTGTCCGGTCTTCCACAATTCGGCATCCACGATCACCGCCGGGCAGACAAAGCCGCCCAGGCTGGGGCCGTCGGGGCCGAGGATGATCGGCATGTCGCCGGTAAAGTCGACGGCGCCGATGGCGTAGGCATTGTCATGGATGTTGGACGGATGCAGGCCCGCCTCGCCGCCGTCGGCCCGCGCCCATTGCGGCTTCGGCCCGATCAGCCGCACGCCGGTGCGCGAGGAGTTGAAGTGCACCTCGTATTCCGCCGCGAAGAAGGTCTCGATGTCGGCTTCGGTAAAGAAATCGGGTGCACCGTGCGGGCCGTAGAGCACGCCGATCTCCCAGGTCCGCGTCAGCGGCGGCAGCGCATCGGCGCGCAGCGTCTGGGGAACAGGAGCAACGTCCGTGCCGCTCAGCCGGAGCACGTCGCCGGTGCGCAAGGTGCCGGTGGCATGGCCGCCGAAGCCGCCCAGCCCGAAGGTAGCGCCCGAGCCCAGATAGTCGGGCACGTCGAAGCCGCCCGCGACCGCCAGGTAGGCCCGGTTGCCGGGTCCCTCGATGCCGCCGATGGCGAGGGTCTGCCCGGCTTTCACCGTCAGCGTCCGCCACCAGGCGACCGGCTCGCCGTCGAGCGCCGCCTTCATCTTCGCCCCGCCCAGCGCGATGACCGCGTCGCAGCCGAAGCGCAGGGTCGGGCCCGTGAGCGTGATCTCGAGGCCCGGCGCGCCTTCGTCATTGCCGACCAGCCGGTTGGCGAGGCGGAAGGAGAACGCGTCCATAGGGCCGCTCGGCGGCACGCCGACATTCCAGTAGCCGATGCGGCCGGGCCAGTCCTGGATGCTCGACTGGGCGCCGGGCGCCAGCACCTCGACCGACTTCGACACGAACGGGAACGACTTCAAGGTCGCCGTGATCGCCTTGCCGTCGCGGAATACCTGTGACCGGGCGATCTCGCGAAGATAGGCCAGATTGGTCTCGATGCCGTAAAGGGCGGACTTGTCGAGCGCGTCGGCCAGCTTCTCGACCGCGGCGGCGCGGGTCGGGCCGGAGACGATCAGCTTGGCCAGCATGGGATCGTAATAGGGCGGCACCTCGGTGCCGGACTCCACCCAGCCATCCACACGCGCCGAGCAGGGGAATGTCACCTGGGTCAACCGGCCGGCGCTGGGACGGAAATCCTTGGCGGGGTCTTCGGCGTAGATCCGCACCTCGATGGCCGCACCCTTCGGCTCGGGCACGTCCAGCGACAGTGTCTCGCCGGCCGCCTGGCGCACCATCCATTCCACCAGATCGACGCCGAACACCTCTTCGGTGACGCAATGCTCGACCTGCAGCCGGGTATTGACCTCGAGAAAGTAGAAGGCCTCGGCGTCGACATCGTAGACGAACTCGACGGTGCCGGCGGATTCGTAGTCGACGGTCTTGCCCAGCGCGACCGCGGCGGCGTGCAGGTCGAGGCGATTCCGGGCCGACAGGTTCGGCGCGGGGGTTTCCTCGACCACCTTCTGGTTGCGCCGCTGGAGTGAGCAGTCGCGTTCGCCCAGGGCAACCACATTGCCCTTGCCGTCACCGAAGACCTGCACCTCGATGTGCCGCGCCCGCGAGACGAATTTCTCGATGAACAGGCCCGCGTCGCCGAAATTGTTCTGGCTGAGGCGCTTCACTTCCTCGTAGCGGGCGCTGAGTTCAGCCTCGCCGTGGCACAGTTGCATGCCGATGCCGCCGCCGCCCGCCGTGCTCTTGAGCATGACCGGATAGCCGATTTCAGCCGCGGCGCGCATCGCTTCGCCGACGTCGGCCAGCAGGCCGGTGCCGGGAAGGAGCGGCACGCCGCTTCTCTCCGCGATCTCGCGCGCCGTGTGCTTCAGGCCGAATGCGCGCATGTGGTCCGCGCTCGGACCGATGAAGCGGACGCCATGAAGATCGAGCGTCTCGGCAAAGCCGGGGTTCTCGCTGAGGAAACCATAGCCGGGATGCACCGCCTCGGCGCCGGTCGCGGTGCACGCGTCGATGATGGCCTGCTGGTCAAGGTAGCTTTGGGCGGCGGGCGCCGGACCGATGCGGACCGCCTCGTCGGCCATCAGCACGTGGCGCGCATGGCGGTCGGCGTCGGAATAGACGGCGACCGAGCCGACGCCCATGCGGCGCAGGGTACGGATGATCCGGCAGGCGATTTCGCCTCGGTTGGCGATCAGGACCTTGTTGAACATGTCACGCCGCGTCCCAGATCAGCACGCGGATCGGCGTGGGATTGAAGCCGTTGCAGGGATTGTTCACCTGCGGGCAATTGGAGATCACCACCAGCACGTCCATGGCCGCCTCCAGATCGACATAGCCCAGCGGCTCGGAGATGCCGTCGTCGATGTTGACCTCGCCGTCCGGACTGATCGGCACATTCATGAAGAAGTTGATGTTGCCGACGATGTCCCGCTTGGACATGCCGTATTTCGAGACCTCGAGCAGGAAGTTCTCGCGGCAGGCATGCATGTATCTGGTCTGGTGGCCGAACCGCACGGTGTTGCTCTCGCATGAGCAGGCGCCGGCCGAGGTGTCGTGGCGGCCGCAGGTGTCGGCGACCAGCGTCGCCATCACGTTGCCCTCGTTGGACATCAGCGCCGTCCCCGCCTCGATATAGGCGGCGCCCTGGGCTGTCAGCGTGTCCTGGGCGCTGTACCGCTCGGTGGTGTTGTGGGCGTTGTAGAGAATGGTGTCGACGGCCTGCTGGCTTTCCAGGTCGACGATGCGCAGCACCTGGCCCTGCTTCACGACACCCGACCACGGCTTCTGGGCGGGAATGACGAAATCGTAGGCAGCAGCCGCGTAATCACGCTCGATGAACTTTGTCATGTCCGCCTCCCTATGCCTTGCCGTCGAACAGCGGATCGGTGTTCTCGAAGCCTCGTATGGCTTCCTCCGTCGCCGTGCGGCAGAGGTCGTCGTCGCCGGGGCCGGGCGACCTCCAGACGATCGCCTCGACGGCTTTAGGCGCATAGACCGGCGATGGATCGAGCGGGTGCGGGCAATTGGACAACACCGCCAGCACGTTCATCTCGGCGCGCAAATCCACATAATCGCCGGCCTTGTCGTGACCACCGGCCCAGGTGAAGCGGCCATCCTCGCCGACCCTGACGCCGGCGAAGAAGGTGACGCATGGCGGCACGTCCTTGACGCCCATGCCGTGCTTGCCCGCCGCCAGCCGGAAATTGTCGCGGCTGTTCCGCAAGGTGTCGTCACCGTATTTGCGGACGTTGCTGAACGGCGTCGAGCCGCCCGCGATAAAATCGTGCCGGCCCGCCGCCGTGTCATCGGTGATCGACATCAACACCCGGCCCATGTCGGAAAACAGCACCCGGCCCTTCGACAAATTGGCGTGCCATTGCACCTTGACGGTGTCGCCGGCGTTGTAGCGCTCGCTGGTATCGTCGATGTTCCAGAACAGCGCCGACACGCTGCCGGTGCCGCCATTGACGATGCGCAGGGTTTGCCCGCGCGGGATCACCATGCCCCAGTACCAGCCGCCGGGGATGATTTCCCGGTGGACGACCTTCCTGGGCTTGATGCGTGCGGGGTTGGATGGTTCCTGCGCCGCCTGGGCGAGACGCGGCGACATGTCGTGGGCGCCGGCCCTCAGTTGCTCGTAGCGGCGGCGGAATTCCTCCGGGGTGGCCTGGTCTGGCGCGGTCATGATGTCCTCCTTATTGACCGACGCCGGGCCGTCCCGGCAAAGCCTCGAGCTCGTCGAGCAGGTGGGTCGTCCCACCCGAGGCAGTGTGCGTGTCTGATACGGGGTATTTCGGCGGCCAGACGGCCAGATCATGGGTGATGGTGGCGCCGTAGCGTTCGCGTTCCTCGGGCCGGTTGCGAAGCCGGTCGAAGGCGATGACCCGGGTGCCGAGATGAAACGCCTCGGACAGGTCGTGGGTGACCATGAACACGGTCATCCGGGTTTCGCGCCACAGCTTCAGCATCAGCACGTGGATCTCGGCGCGGATGCCCGGATCGAGCGCGCCGAACGGCTCGTCCAGCAGCAGGATGCGCGGCCGCTTGACCAGCGCCTGGGCAATGGCGAGGCGCTGCTGCATGCCGCCCGACAGCTGGCTGGGATAAAGGTTGATGAAATCGCCCAGCCCGACGGCGGTCAGCATTTCGGTCGCCTCGTCGCGGGCTTTCCGCTTCGCCTTGCCGAACAGCATGCCCAGGAATGGCGCGGCGGCGAATTCCATGCCCAGCATCACGTTCTCCAGCACCGTCAGGTGCGGAAACACGGAATAGCGCTGGAACACCACACCCCGATCGGCGGTGGGCTCATCGGGGAGACGCTCGCCCTCGACCAGGATGTCGCCCCTGGTGGGCGTCTCCGCCGAGAGCAGCATGCGCAGGAAGGTGGACTTGCCGCAGCCGGAGGGGCCGACCAGCGACACGAAGGAATGGGGCTCGACCTCGAGCGACACCTGCTCGAGCACGATGCGCCCGTCATATTCTTTCCAGACGTTCTGGACGCTGACGGCGGTCATCAGCTTCTCCCCTGCGCGAACCAGGGATAGGCCTTGCGCTGCAACCGCCGCAGACCGAAATCGAGGGCGAAGGCGAGCAGGGTGATCCAGGCCACATAAGGCAGGATCGTATCCATGGCGAGATAACGCCTGAGCAGGAAGATGCGGTAGCCGAGACCCGCCTGGGAGGCGATGGCTTCCGCCGCGATCAGGAACAGCCAGGCCGAGCACAGTGACAGCCTGACCGAATCGATCAGTCTGGGCATCATCTGCGGCACGACCACGCGCAGGGCGATCTGCCACGTCGAGGCGCCGAGCGTCTGGGCCTTCACCATCAACTCCCTCGGCATCTCGTCGACCCGAAGGATCATGTCCCGCATCACCACGGGCGCGACGCCAATGACGATGAGCGCCACCTTGGACGTCTCGCCCAGCCCGAAGATGATGAACAGGATCGGCAGGATGGCGAGCGGCGGGATCATCGCGATGACCCCGACGAAGCCATTGAAAGTGGTCCGCATATAGGGCACCAGGCCGATGGCGATGCCGAATACCCCGGCCATCACCGTGGCGATGGCCAGCCCGGCCAGCAATCGGGCAAGGCTGGCCGCGGTGTCGACCCACAAAAGCACGTCACCGGTTCGTGGATCGGCCTCGAACGCCATGCGGGCGAAGCCGGCGCCGATAGACGCGAGCGACGGCAGCAGCTTGTCGTCAGGGTTGATGGCAAGCCGGGCCGCCGATGCGAAAAGGTAGGCGAGCAGCAGCAGAATGAAGGGGAGCGCCGCCAGGAACAGCGCCGTACCCCGCGTCGGATAGACATTGATCATGCGCTTGCGCTTGACCGGTCTGCCGCCCGCCGTCGCGTCCATCGTCACGTCCTTATTCGGCCTTGGCGGCTTCGTTCATATAGGCGGCGGTGAAGCGGAACTTCACATTGTCCTTGTCGCCCAGCACCTTGCCGTCGGGGAAGGCGATGCCCACCACGTCGGCGCTGGCCGCGCCCTGGCCCAGCAGGCCGTGCGAGAACAGGAAGTTCCGCACCAGGTCCATGGTCTTGTAGAGGGTGCCGCCCATGGTGAACGAGGTGGCTTCCGCAGGCTTGTAGAACATGCGCGTGGTGGCAAGCTGCGCATCGTAGCCGGCCAGGTCGGTGCCCGAGGCCTTGCCCATGGCCTCGCGGGCGGCCTTACCTTCGGGCGTGTCCGAGCTCATGATCTTCATGGTCTCGTACCACGCGCCGGTCAGCGCGCGCCCGAAGTTGGGATTATCCTTCAGGGTTTGGGTATTGACCACCGAAAGGTCCATGATCTCGCCGGGGATCTGGGCGGAATCGAAGACCTTGTGAGCATTGCTGTCGGCAAGAATCTCGGCAACCAGCGGGTTCCAGGTGACCACAGACGTCACGTCACTGGTTTTCCAGGCCGCCACCATGTCGGCGTCCGAGGTGTTGACCACGGTGACGTCCTTCTCGGCCTTGTCGATGGATTGCAAGGCGCGGGCCAGCAGATAATGCGACACCGACAGCTCGACCAGGTTCACCTTCTGGCCGACGATGTCTGGCAGCTTGGTCTTGCCCTTGAGGATGAGCGCATCGTTGCCGTTGGAGAAATCGCCGACGATCAGCGCCGTGGTGTCGACGCCGCCGACCGACGGGATGGCGAGCGTGTCCATATTGGTGGCGACGACGCCGTCATAGGCGCCGGCGGTATATTGGTTGATCGATTCCACGTAGTCGTTGAACTGCACCACCTCGATCTTGATGCCGTATTTGTCGGCCCATTTCTTGACGATGCCCTGATCGGCGGCCCAGCCCCATGGCATCCAGCCGGCGTAGATCGACCACGCGAACTTGAATTCGGTTTTCTTGGCGGCGCTTGCCGGTGCGGCAAAGGCCGTCAGCGTCATGGCGGCGATCGCCAGCGCGGCGATGAACCTGGATGTTTTCTGCATAGTTCCAATCCTCCAAATACGAGTGCTGATCCGAGGATTGGCGAGGCCGAAAGTATGATGCCAATCCCAGCATCATGGTGACCTCCCGGGCTTTTGTCCCGCCGTGTACTCGGCCGCTGTTCACCGGACGAGCGGCGGCTCTCGGACCAGTCGCGCGATTTGTTCGCGCCGGAACCCTAGCCACCATGCCTTGGGTAACAAGCAACTCCCGTGCCAAGCGGGCAATTTCCGGGTTACCGGCAGTATGAGGGCCGCCGCAGCGCCGGCCCGGACAATCCATGGGCAGGCATTGTGCATTTTTTGGTCAATTAAGAGTTTCGCTCATATTATAGCCACGCCGCGAAGCCCTTGGTCCGCCGCGCCTGGTGCATTACATACGGAGCGACCGAAATTCACAGGCAGGGGCGCTCGTGTTCGATTTCCTCACCGACAACCGTCCGGACGATACCGTCGCCATCACGGCGCTGACCGAGGCCGCCCTGCCGGGCTGGCTGGAAGCGCAACCCGGACCGGTCCGCAAATGGGCCGATCTTCATGGCTTCAAGGCAAAAAAGGCGCAGATCGTCACGCTGCCCGGCAGCGATGGCAATGTTGGCCGCGTGCTGCTGGGGCTGGGCAGCGGCGACGGGCCGCTGTCGCCATGGACCTTCGCCGGGCTGCCCGCCATCCTGCCACAGGGAAATTATGCCTTCGACGGCGTCCCCGATGCCGCCTTCGCCACCACCGCGGCGCTGGGCTGGGCGCTCGGCACCTACCGTTTCGAGCGGTACAAGCTGTCGGACGCCGAACCGCCGCGGCCGCATCCGCATCTGGCGATCCCCGACGGCTGCGACCGCGCCTATGTGGAGGCAGCCGCCCGGGCCACGTTCCTGGCCCGCGACCTGATCAACACGCCGCCTAACGACATGGGGCCGGCCGAACTGGAGCGCGAGGCGTTCGACCTGGCCGCGCGCATCGGCGCCGAAGCGACCAGCGTCATCGGCGAGGATCTTCTCGACAGCAACTTCCCCGCGATCCACGCGGTCGGCAAGGGCAGCGAGCGGCCGCCGCGGCTGATCGACCTGCGCTGGGGGGATCCGTCCCATCCCAAGGTGACCCTGGTCGGCAAGGGTGTGTGCTTCGACACCGGCGGCTATAACCTGAAACCCGGTTCGGGCATGGCGCTGATGAAAAAGGACATGGGCGGCGCGGCCCATGTGCTGGGCCTGGCCCATATGATCGCGGCCCTGAACCTGCCGGTTCGCCTGCGGGTGCTGGTGGCGGCGGTCGAGAACAGCGTGTCCGGCGGCGCGTTCCGGCCCAGCGATGTGATCGACACCCACAAGGGCCTGACGGTCGAAATCGGCAACACCGACGCCGAGGGAAGACTGGTTCTGGCCGACGCCCTGTCGCTCGCCAGCGAAGAATCGCCCGAATTGATCGTCGATTTTGCAACCCTGACGGGTGCCGCACGCTCGGCTCTTGGCCCCGAAGTCGCGCCTTATTTCACCGATGGCGAGGACCTGGCGACGGCGCTTTCCCGAGCCGGAGAGGCGACGGCCGACCCGGTCTGGCGGCTGCCGTTGTGGCCGGCCTATGCGGACAACCTGAAAAGCAATATCGCCGATTTGCGCAATGACGGCGGCCCCTTCGCCGGCGCGGTGGTGGCGGCGCTGTTTCTGAAGCGTTTCGTGGCCAGGCCAGAACGCTGGATCCACCTTGACATCTATGCGTGGAATCCCGACAAGCGGGCCGGCCGCCTCATTGGTGGCGAAGTGATGGCAATGCGGGCTGTCTTCGACCTAATAAGGTCCCGGTTTGCCCGTTAAAATCGTTGTGGGGCCGCTTGTAAAAGAACCGCGCAAACCGATAATCTTTCTATGACTTTACAACTTACAAATCCCCAGGCACTGAGCCTTTGGCTGAACACCGTAAGCACGCTGGTCCGTGGCGAGGAAACGCACGATCTGACATCGCGTCAGATGGCGATCCTGCTTACCGTCTATCTCACTCCCGGCCCGCACACGGTACGCGGTCTCGCCGCCGAACTGGACATCACCAAGCCGGTGGTGACCAGGGCGCTCGATACCCTCGGCAGGCTCGGCCTGCTGAAGCGCCGGCGCGACATGACCGACAAGCGGAACGTGCTGATCGACCGGACGCCGCGCGGCTCAAGTTATCTGGGCCAGCTTTCGGACATCATCGTCACGGCAGGCTTCGACGCGTGACAGGTGCCAGCCCGTGAGGGGCGACCCACGCATCACGCCGGCCCGCGAGGATCTGGCCGCCGATTATCTGCGCGCCGTCGTCAAGGTCGCCAATTACGCCAAGGGCGTGGCCAAACAGGTGCGGCTGCCCTATGCGCCGCTGCACAAGCGGCCGGACACAGGCTCGGGCCGGTTGACCGAGGCGCTGATGGGCGAGGCGGTGACCGTCTACGAGGACGCGGGCGGCTGGTCCTGGTGCCAGCTCGCCGCCGATGGTTATGTGGGCTACATGCCGAGCGTAGCGCTGGGCGACCCCGGACCCGAGGCGACCCACAAGGTAGCCGCGCTGCGCAGCTTCATCTACCGTCAGCCCGACCTGAAGTCGCCGGTGCTGGGTGCCGCCAGCCTGGGCGCGACCGTGTCCGCGACGGGCGACGACGGCGAATTCACCGCCATCGATGGCGGCGGCTATCTGTTCACTGGGCACCTGAAGCCCGTGGCCGAGGTGGAAGCCGATTACCTGACCACCGCCATCCGATTCATCGGCGTGCCCTATCTGTGGGGCGGCAACACCAGCATGGGCCTCGACTGCTCGGGGCTGGTGCAGACCTCGCTGCGCTTTGCCGGCATCCTCAACTGCCCGCGCGACAGCGACATGCAGGCCGCCGGCCTCGGCGAGCCCATCGAGCCCGACGCCCGCCTCGCCCGGCGCGGCGACCTGGTGTTCTTCCCCGGCCATGTGGGTCTGGTGATCGACGACGGCGTGCTGCTCCACGCCAACGCCTGGGACATGATGGTCTCGCCCCACCCGCTGCGCTACGTGGCCGCCGAAATCGCCAAGAAGAACCCGGTGCCGATCACGGCGATCCGGCGGTTGGTCTAGGCCGGCGGTTCGTCAGGTCCCCACCGCGTCCGCGTGGGCCACTTCCAGGTTGAAGGCGGCGGCCATCAACGCCCTGGTGTAGTCGGTCTGGGGGCTGTCGAAGATGCGGTCGGCGGGGCCATGCTCGACCACCTTGCCGTCCTTCAGCACCAGCACCTGGTCGGACAGGGCGCGCACCACCCGCAGATCGTGGCTGATGAACATGTAGGTCAGGTCGTGGCGCGCCTGCAAATCGCGCAGCAGATCGACGATCTGGGCCTGCACCGACATGTCGAGCGCCGAGGTGGGCTCGTCCAGCACCAGGAAGCGCGGTTTCAGCACCAGGGCCCGGGCAATAGAGATGCGCTGGCGCTGGCCGCCGGAAAATTCGTGCGGATAGCGGTGGCGCATGTCCGGGTCGAGACCGACCTCGCCCATCACCTGCACCACGCGCACGTCGCGCTCGGCCTCGTCCAGCTGCGTCTCGTGGATGGTCAGGCCTTCCTCGATGATCTGGGCGACGGACAGGCGCGGACTGAGCGAGCCGAACGGGTCCTGGAAAACGATCTGCATCTCGCGCCTGAGCGGACGCATGTCGCCGAACGACCGGCCCGCGATATCCTGGCCCGCGAAACGGATCGGCCCGTCGCTGGAGATCAGCCGCAGGATGGCGAGACCGAGCGTGGTCTTGCCCGAACCGGATTCGCCGACGACGCCAAGCGTCGTGCCGGCCTTCACGGAAATGGTCACGTCGTCGACGGCGCGCACGTAATCGACGGTCTTGCGCAGCAGGCCGCCCTTGATCGGGAAATAGACCTTCAGGTGATCGGTCTCGACCAGCACCGGCAGGCCGTCCGGCTTGGCTGCCGGCCGGCCGCGCGGCGCCGAGGCCAGCAGCTTCTGGGTATAAGGGTGCTGCGGCCGGGAGAATACCTCCTGCGAAGGGCCGTTCTCGACGACCTCGCCGTCGGTCATGACGCAGACCCGGTCGGTGAACTTCTCGACGATGCCCAGGTCGTGGGTGATCATCAGGATGGCCATGCCCAGGCGGCGCTGGAGGTCGCGCAGCAGCGCCAGGATCTGGGCCTGGATGGTGACGTCGAGCGCTGTGGTCGGCTCGTCGGCGATCAGCAGATCGGGCTCGTTTGCGAGCGCCATGGCGATCATCACCCGCTGGCGCTGGCCGCCGGACAGTTCATGGGGATAGGCCTTCAGCCGTGCGGTGACGTCGCCGAGGCCGACGAGATTGAGCAGTTCGATGATCCGGGCCCGCGCCTGCTGCCCCTTCATGCCCTTGTGGAGCGCCAGTACCTCGCCGATCTGGCGCTCGACACTATGCAGCGGGTTGAGCGAGGTGAGCGGCTCCTGGAACACCATGGAAATGCGGTTGCCGCGGATCGAGAGCAGGGTCTTCTCGTCGGCGCCCACCAGTTCGCGACCCTCGAACAGGATCGAGCCGGTCGGATGGAAGGCCGTTGGATAGGGCAGCAGCTGCAGGACGGAGAGGGCGCTGACCGACTTTCCCGAGCCGGATTCGCCCACCAGCGCCAGGGTCTCGCCCCTGTCGATCGAGAACGAGACACCGCGCACCGCCTCGACGATCCGGTCCTCGGAGCGGAAATTCACCGACAGGTCCCTGACCTCGAGCAGGCTCACTTGCGCTCACCCATGGTCTTGCGCGGATCGAACGCGTCGCGCACCGCCTCGCCGATGAAGATCAGCAGCGACAGCATGAACGCCAGCACCAGGAACGCCGAGATGCCGAGCCACGGCGCCTGCAGGTTATTCTTGCCCTGCTTCAGCAACTCGCCCAGCGACGCCGAGCCCGGCGGCAGTCCGAAGCCCAGGAAATCCAGGGCCGTCAGGGTGGTGATCGAGCCATTGAGGATGAACGGCATGAAGGTGAGCGTCGCCACCATGGCGTTCGGCAGCACATGCTTGACCATGATCCTGCCGTTGCCCAGCCCCAGCGCACGGGCGGCGCGCACATAATCGAAATTGCGCGCGCGCAGGAACTCGGCGCGGACCACATCGACCAGGCTGGTCCACCTGAACAGCACCATGATGCCCAGCAGCCACCAGAAGCTTGGCGTGACGATGCTCGCCAGGATGATCAGCAGGAACAGCTCGGGCAGCCCGCTCCACACCTCGATGAACCGCTGACCGGCGAGGTCGATCTTGCCGCCGAAATAGCCCTGTATGGCGCCGGCCCACACACCGATGATCGAGGATGCGATCGTCAGCAACAGGCCGAACAGCACCGAGATGCGAAAGCCGTAGATGACGCGGGCGGCCACGTCGCGGGCCTGGTCGTCGGTGCCCAGCGGGTTGTCCCAGCTCGGCGGCGCGGGCGCCGGCACCGGGATTTTCCGGTTGATGGTGTTCTCGCTGTAGGGAATCAGCGGCCAGACGATCCAGCCGCCGCTGTCCTTGATCAGGTTCTGGACAAAGGGATCGCGGTAGTCCGCCGGTGTCTCGAAGAAGCCGCCGAACTCGGTTTCCGGGTAGTCGCGCAGCACCGGCACGTAGATGCCGCCATTATATTGCAGGACCAGCGGCCGTTCGTTGGCGATGAGCTCGGCGAACAGCGACAGGCCGAACAGCACGCCGAATACCCACAGCGACCAGTAGCCGCGCCGGTTGCGCTTGAACACGGTCCAGCGCCGCTCGTTGAGCGGCGTCATCTTCCAGAACAGGAATCGGCGGGCGGCGGGTTGACCGGTCATCCGACATCTCGCGTGGCAAAATCGATGCGGGGGTCGACCCAGACATAGGTGAGATCGCCGATGAGCTTCACGATCAGTCCGATCAGGGTAAACACGTAGAGCGATCCGAACATGATCGGATAGTCGCGCTGGATCAGCGCCTCGAAGGTCAGCAGGCCCAGCCCGTCGAGCGAGAAGATGTATTCGATGAGCAATGAGTTGGCGAACAGGATCGAGACGAACAGGCCGGGAAAGCCGGCAATGACGATCAGCATGGCGTTGCGGAACACGTGGCCGTACAGCACCCGGTGTTCGGTCAGGCCCTTGGCGCGGGCGGTCATCACATATTGCTTGTTGATCTCGTCGAGGAACGAGTTCTTGGTCAGCATGGTCAGGCTGGCAAAGCCGCCGATGGTCATGGCGAGCACCGGCAGGCAGATGTGCCAGAGATAATCGAGCGTCTTGCCGAACCAGCTCAACTGGTCCCAGTTGTCCGAGGTCAGTCCACGCAGCGGGAAGATGTCCCAGTAGGACCCGCCCGCGAACAGCACGATCAGCAGCACGGCGAACAGGAAGCCGGGAATGGCGTAACCGACGATGATCGCCGCGCTGGTCCAGGTATCGAACCGGGTGCCGTCGCGCACCGCCTTGCGGATGCCGAGCGGGATCGAGACCATGTAGACGATCAGCGTGGTCCACAGGCCCAGCGTGATCGATACCGGCAATTTGTCGAGGATCAGGTCGATCACCGGCCTGCCCTTGAAGAAGCTCTCGCCGAAATTGAACGTGGCGTAGTCGCGCACCATGATGAAGAAGCGCTCATGGGCCGGCTTGTCGAAGCCGAACTGCTTTTCGATGCGGGCAATCAGCGCCGGATCGAGCCCCTGCGCGCCCCGGTACTTGACGTCGCTGCCCGCGCCCTGGCCCGCCACGTCGGTCTGGCGCGCGGCCGAGCCCATGTCGCCGCCGGTGCCGCCGCCAAGGCGCGCCGTCGAACCCGCATCGGTGCCGGTGATCTGGGCGATCATCTGCTCGACCGGGCCGCCTGGCGCAACCTGGACGATGGCGAAGTTGATGACCATGATGCCGAACAGGGTCGGGATGATCAGCAGCAGGCGGCGGAGGATATAGGCGGCCATCAGCGTCCCCGTGCGGCGGCCAGCGCCTTGGCCCTGGCGGCATCGTACCACCACAGATCCTCCACGCCCCGCTCGAACGGCGGCTTCACCTTGGGACGGCCATACTTGTCCCACCAGGCGATGGTGTGGCTGCCCTTGAAGTACTGCGGAACCATGTAGTGGTTGAACATGATCACCCGGTCCAGCGCGCGAGTCGCCGCGATCAGGGCGGGCCGGTCCCTGGCGTCGAGGATCGCGCCGATCAGGACGTCGACCACCGGGTTCTTGATGCCGGCCAGATTGAAGCTGCCCTTCACATCGGCCACGGTCGATGACCAGTAGGCGCGCTGTTCGACTCCGGGCGTGTTCGGCCACGCAATGCGTTCCATGGTCAGGTCGAAGTCGAAGTCCTTCACCCGCTGCTCGTACTGGGCGGGGTCGACCGTACGCAGGCTTCCCACGACACCGATCCGCTTGAGACTTTCGATATAGGGCAGCAGCACCCGTTCGAAGCCGGGCTCGTAGTTCAGGATTTCGACGGTAAGCGGCTTGCCGTCCTTGCCCGTCAGGACGCCGTTCTTCGTCACATAGCCCGCCTGCTGCAGCAGGATGACGGCGCTGCGCAGATTCTCGCGGTTCCGGCCCTTGCCGTCGCTTTTCGGCGGCTCGAAAGCGGGACCGAAGACGGCCGGCGGAAGCTGGTTACGGAACGGCTCGAGCAGCGCAAGCTCGGCCGGGCCAGGCATGCCGGTCGCAGCCAGGTCGGAATTCTCGAACACGCTGCTGGTGCGGCCGTAGGCGCCATAGAAGATCGCCCTGTTGGTCCATTCGAAGTCGAACGCCAAATCGAGCGCCTCGCGTACCCGGATGTCGCTGAAGGTGCGGCGGCGCTGATTGATGAAAAAGAACTGCGCCCCCGATGGCCGGTTGTCCTTCAATGTGTCGCGCAGGATCCATTTCCTGTCGATGCCGGGGCCCTTGTATTCGGTGGCCCAGGTTTTCGATGTGAATTCCTCGCGGAAGTCGTAGGCGCCGGCCAGGAACGCCTCCATGGCGATGGCGCGGTCCTGGTAATATTCGAGACGGATGGTGTCGAAGTTCATGCGGCCGACGCTGACCGGCAAATCCTTGCCCCAATAGTCCCTGACGCGCTCGTAGCTCACCGAGCGGTTCGGCACGACCTTGCCGATGCGGTAGGGCCCGCTGGTCAGGGGCGGCTGCAGCGAGGGCCTGGTGAACTCATGCGCCGTGTACCAGGCTTTCGACAGGATCGGCAGTTGGGCGACCGTCATCGGCAGGTCGCGCACCGCCCCCTTGGGATCGAAACTGAACTTCACCTTCGAGGGCGACAGGGCCACGGCGTTCTTCACGTCGGCCAGCTTGGCCGCGTATTTTGGATGCCCCTTGTCCTTGAGCGCCTTGAACGTGAACACCACGTCGGCCGCCGTGATCGGCGTGCCGTCATGCCACCTGGCCTGGGACCGGATATTGAACACGACCCAGGTCCGGTCGGCCGCCAGTTCAGCGCTTTCCGCGACCAGCCCATAGACCGCATCCGGCTCGTCATAGGCGCGGGTCATCAGGGAATCGTAGACCAGGCTGCGCGGATCATCGTTGTCGATGCCCTCGGCGCCGGTGCCCGCCAGAATAAATGGATTGAGGCTGTCGAAGGTGGTCTTGCCGCTGACCGGCAGCAGCGCCATGGCGCCGCCCTTTGGCGCCCGCGGGTTCACATAATCGAAGTGCTTGAAATGCGGCCCGTATTTCAATGCGCCAAACGCCGAAAGGCCATGAACAGGCGCAGCCTGGACCGGTCCGGTGATGGTGCTGCAGATGGACAGAAAGGCCACGAGCGTGGCCACGGCGAAGGCTCTCATGCGGCGATCATACCGGCATCGGCGCGTGCTGCCACCATGTTGCTGGACGCCTCTATTTCATCTTCGTCTTGAGCGCCGCGTCCTTGGCGGCATCGAGCCACCAGATGAGCGGGAAGCCGTGATGATATTCCGGCGGATTGGCGGGGCGGCCGAACTTGTCCCAATAGGCGATTCGGAACACGCGGGTGTGCCACATGGGAATCACGTAGTGGTTGTTCAGCAGCACCCGGTCCAGCGCCCGCGTCGCGGTCAGCAGGCCGGCCCGGTCGGGTGCATAGATCACCTTGTCGATCAGCGCATCCACCGCCGGGTTCCTGATGCCGATGACATTGCGGCTGCCCGCGCGGGCCGCCGCGCCGGAACTCCAGAATTCGCGCTGCTCGTTGCCGGGGGAATTCGACTGCGGGAAGGTCTCGACCGTCATGTCGAAATCGAAGTCCTTCATGCGCTGCTCGTACTGAGCCGGATCGACGGTGCGGATATGAGCCTCGATGCCCAGCTTTTTCAGCGTCTCGACAAACGGCAGCATGATCCGCTCGAACGCCGGCTGGGCGTTGAGGATCTCGAATGCCAGGGGCTTGCCGGTCCGCTTGTTGACCAGAATGCGGCCCTTGATCTCGTAGCCGGCCTGCTGCAGCAGCATGGCGGCCCGGCGCAGGTTGGCGCGGTTGCCGCCCGTGCCGTCCGAGGCCGGCGCCTTGTAGGCCTGCGTGAACACGGCCGGCGGAATCTTGCCCTTGAGCGGATTGAGCAGGGCCAGTTCTGCCGGCGAGGGCAGGCCGCTGCTGGCCAGGTCGGAATTCGAGAAGAAGCTCTGCGTCCGGGTGTACTGGCCGTAGAACATGTTCTTGTTGGTCCATTCGAAGTCGAAGGCCAGGTTCAGCGCCTCACGCACTCGGACGTCCCTGAACACGTCGCGGCGGATATTGAAGGCAAAGGCCTGCATGCCGGTCGGGTTCTTGTGGCGCAGCTCCTCCTTCTTGACCAGGCCGGCCCTCAGCGCCGGGAAGCTGCCGGGCTGGTACTGGGTTGCCCAGGTCTTGGCGGTATTCTCGTTGATGAAATCGAACTTGTAGGTCTTGAGCGCCTCCAGCTCGACCGTCTCATCCTGGAAATACTCGTAGCTGATCCGGTCGAAGTTGTAGAAACCCCTGTTTACCGGCAGGTCCTTGCCCCAGTAGTTCTTGACCCGCTCATAGGAGATCGACCGGCCCGGCTTGACCTCGGCGATGCGATACGGCCCGCTGCCCAGTGGCGGGTCCTGGGTCGGCGCATCGAAACGGCGGCCCTGCCAATAATGCTTCGGCAACACGGGCAGCTGCCCCATGATCATGGGCAGCTCGCGGTTACCGGCCTGATCGAAGGTGAATTTCACCTTTCTCGGGCCGGATTTCTCGGCCTTCTTCACATTGTGATAATACTGGGCCCAGAACGGCGTGCCCTTGTCCATCAGCGTATTGAACGAGAAGATTACGTCCTCGGGCGTGATCGGCTTGCCATCATGCCACTTCGCTTTCGGGTTCAGCGCATATTCCACCCAGGAAGAATCGGAGGGCACGGTAATGGTCTCGGCGATCAGCCCGTAGGCGGTCGACGGCTCGCCCAAGCTGTCCTGGGTGAGGGATTCGAACACCAGGCCGACGCCCCGCGGCGGCGTGCCGGCGACGATATAGGGATTGAGGCTGTCGAAACTGCCCGGCGCCACGGAAAGGCGCGCGCTGCCGCCCTTGGGCGCATCCGGATTGACGAAATCGAAATGGTCGAAGCCTGGCTTGTATTTGGGCTCGCCGATCAGCGACAGGGCGTTGACGGTTTTCGTCGTGACCGGCTGCTGCGCCAGCGCCGGGACCATGGCCGCCAGAATCAGCGCGCCAGCCAGAATCATGTTCTTCATCAACGTCTCGCCTCGATACCCAACCCGTTCGGCAAGATATAACACCTTGTCGGCTGGTCGCAAAAAGGGCCGCCGAAGCGACCCTTGTGATCCGGGAATGTCCGGGTGCCTCAGCCTTGCGGCGCGGGCGCCGGAGCGGCCTCTTCCGCAGGGACCGCGCCGTCCGCAGGGGCCGCGCCGTCCGCAGGCGCGGCGCCGTCGGCCGGCGTTGCCTCGTCGGCCGGTTCCTCGGCAGGTGCTTCGGGCGGCGGCTCCGGCAGCGGCGGCGGATTTGCCGCATTGGCAGCCAGATAGAGGATGACATTTGCGCGGTCCTGTCCATCGGGCAGTCCGGCGAAACCCATCTTGTTGCCGGGGATGTAGGAGCGCGGGCTGGCCAGCCAATGGTCCATTTCCTCGTAGCCCCAGGTGCCGCCATGGCTCTTCAGGGCCTCGGAATAGGAGAAGCCTTCCATGTGGGCGAAATGATTGCCCACGGTGTTGTACAGATTGGGGCCGACCTTGTTGGCGCCGCCCTGCTCGATCGTGTGGCATGCCAGGCATTTCTTGAACACCTTGGCGCCGTCCTCGGCGCTGCCCTTGGCCAGCAGCACGGCCAGCGGCTCCTCCTTCGGCGCTTCGGCCGCGGTCTCGGTCGCTTCGACGCCGGGAACCTGCCAGCCTTTTTCGGCCACTTCAGGTTCGTGATTCACGATCTCGTTGACCTGGCGAAGGCCCATGACCACGAGCATCGCAAACAGCACCGCGCCCGCGATCTTGTTCCACTCAAAACTGTCCACTGTTTCCGCCCTTCTTCTTCAGGCCGTGCTTCAGGCCCCTGGGGTCCGAAATTTGCGCGGAATTTAGCCGCTTCCCCCGTTCGTTTGCAAGCCGTATAACCGGCCACCTGCCCGCACATTTATGCGGCCTAGGATTGCACGGAAAGAGCAGAGCGTGACCATCGCGGACGGCGCCAGCCCCAACAGGACCATCGCCTTCCAGGGCGAACCGGGCGCGTATTCGCACCTGTCGTGCCGCAATGCACGGCCCGATATGTCGCCGCTTCCCTGTGCCACGTTCGAGGATACCTACCAGGCCGTTGCCGATGGCCGCGCGGCACTCGCCATGATCCCGATCGAGAATTCCCTGGCCGGACGCGTGGCGGACAACCACCATTTGCTGCCGGATTCGGGCCTGCACATCATTGGCGAGCACTTCCAGCGCGTGAACCATAAATTGCTGGGTCTGAAGGGTACGACCATCGCCGACCTGCGCGAGGTCCACAGCCATGTCCAGGCGCTGGGACAGTGCCGCGAACGGCTGCGCGGGCTGGGCCTGAGGCCGGTCGCCAATGCCGATACCGCGGGCGCGGCCAAGATGATCGCCGGGAAAGGCGACAGGACTCTCGGCGCGCTGGCCTCTTCGCTCGCCGCCGAGATCTACGGCCTCGACATCCTGCTGGAAGAAGCGGAGGACGCGGGACACAACACCACCCGCTTCGTCATCCTGTCGCGCGAGCCCGCTGTGCCCGCGCCCGGCACGCCCACCATGATGAGCTTCGTGTTCGAGGTGCGGAACGTGCCGGCAGCGCTCTACAAGAGCCTGGGCGGCTTCGCCACCAACGGCGTCAACATGACCAAGCTGGAAAGTTACCAGCTCGAGGGCAGCTTCAAGGCCACCATGTTCTATGCCGACATCGAAGGGCACCCCGAAGACCGAGCGGTGCAGCTGGCCATGGAAGAGCTGCGGTTCTTCTCGACCACGGTGAAGGTGCTGGGCGTCTACCCGAAGAATGCGTTCCGCGACACGCTGGACTAGCGTTCTTTGTGCGCCGCCGTCGTCGTGCGCCAGGCGAAGCAGACCAGGCTATTCTCCGCGCGAGCGGCAACAGCACGGCTGGATGACCGCGTCGCCACGCGCCTGGCAACGGCGATAAAGGGGCGACCGGCTAGTCTACCGACGCCCAGCTCTTGATGAGTTGGTGGGCGATGGCATGAGGCGGCGGCATCCAGACCCGGTCGCGGTGCTTGCCTTCCAGCGCCTCGCGGATCAGTCCCTTCTCGAACCAGACCGCTTCCTCGAGCTCGTCTCCGGGCAGCTCGATCTTGTCGTCGAGCGCGATGGCATGGCAGCCGATCATCAGCGAGGCGGGGAACGGCCAGGGCTGGCTGGAGTGGTAGCGCACCTCGCCGACCGGCACGCCCGATTCTTCCTGGATCTCGCGGCGCACCGCCTCCTCGAGGGATTCGCCCGGCTCGATGAAGCCCGCCAGCGCCGAATACATGTGCGGTGGAAAGATTTTCTGCCGGCCCAGCAGGCAGCGCCCTTCATGGATCGCGAGCATGATCACCACAGGATCGGTGCGCGGGAAGTGCGACGCCTTGCACGCCTCGTTGGTGCAGATGCGCGACGCGCCGGACTGGCGCATCGCGGTCAGCGAGCCGCATACCGAGCAGAAGGTTCGGCGGCTGTGCCAGTCGATCAGCGGCTTGGCCTGGGCGATGATCGCCGCGTCGCCCCGGTCGAGGCTCGCCGCGCTCATGCGCAGGTCGGGAAAGATGCCCATGCCGGCAAAATCGCCGCTGTTCTCGGGATCCTTCTCCGCCGAGATGTCGACGGCGAAATGGGCGCGTCCGTCGGCCGTTCCCAGGAACACCCAGGCGGCGCCGGCGTCGATGATCGGCAGTGCCATCAACCCGTTGACCCACTGGATGCGCAGGGTCTCGCCTGGCTTGATCAGCGGCTTGGTGCGCCAGATGCAGATGAAGCGTGTATCGGCCGCGCGCATCATGGCATCGACCCTGCCCGAATCGCCGCGCAGGATCTCGCAGCGATCGAGCGGACTGCCGGCGAACACGTTATGGGTTTCGAGAACGGGAATATGGTTCAGCATGGCGCGCAGATTAGCCGCTCATTCGCCGGGGCGAAACTCCAATAAATCTAAGAGCTGCGGCTGGGTATCACGCTCAGCGCGCCGTCCGTTTCAAGAACGACGGCGGCCACTTTGGCGATGTCGTCGTGGCCGTGTTTCCGGAGGGCGGCCTCGATCTCCTCGCGGGTAACCCGCTGCCGCCGCATGGCCCCGGGCAGATAGGCGCCATCGCGCACCAGCAGCGAAGGCTCGCTCTTGATCATGCCGCGAAACCACCGGTTCCGGACCGACATCCAGGTGATGACAAACTGGAGGACGATGAGCAGCGCGAACGCCAGCAGCCCTTCCGCCAGGGGCACCGAACGGTCCAGCAACACGCTCGCCAGGGTCGAGCCCAGCGCAACGGTCACCACCAGATCGAAGGCGTTCATCTTGCTCAGCGTACGCTTGCCGGAAATGCGCAGCAGGACAATCAAGCCCGCATAGGCCAGCACGCCGATCAACAGGGCCCGGCCCAGGCCGCTCCAGCTATTGAAGAAAATGTCAGGCGTCATGACTCGTCCTCCCCAGGATCGCCCACCACCCTGTCACTCACCCGGGAAAGCACCAGCAGGCTGAGGATGTTTATCAATGCCAGGACGACGGCGATGTTCGCCCGCTGGAACCCTATCGCGGTGCCGATCGCGCCGGCGTTCCAGATGCTGGCGGCGGTGACCAGTCCGCGGACATTGGCGCCGCCGCCAATGAACCCGATCCCCGTCACCACACCCTGCAGGACACGCGCCCGCGCCTCCACGTTGTTCGCCGCCTCGGCGTCTATGATCATGGCAAATCCGCAGGCGGCCATGGCCACGACCGGGAAGGTGCGAAAGCCGACACTGTGCCGGCCCCGCCCGCGCTCCCAGCCAATCGGCAGCACCAGCAGAAAGGCCAGGACGACCAATCCCAGACCAGACGCTGCATGTCCAAACCGATTGCCGCCACCCGCTACTCCCTTACAGGACGAGTTCACCGCGGCTGCAGACTCGCCGACACACGAACGCCCGCGAGGCGGGTCGGTTCCACGCCGGAGCGCGCGGGTCGTTCCGGATCCGGACGGGAAACCGGCCTGCCGGACGAGGCGCGAATTTCGGGTAATTCAACGCTGATGAAGAAGCGACATACCGTATCTTGATATTTCGCTCGGTTCGTTCAATATGGATGGTGTCGTCAACATATAGAAAGGAGGTGGTCCGATGTCTCATTGTCACACGCCGAAAGGTGCACTGAGGGCACTGACCTCCGCCGTGGAGTTCGGTCGCTAGTCGCGCCATAACGGCTGACAATGGAAGGGCCGCTCCGAAAGGGGCGGCCCTTCGATTTTTGCACCTGCCCTTGCCACGCTGAAACAAATGCCCGATATAGAGGGCGGGAGGTTGGCGGTGGGCAGATCACTCGCCAACCCGGTCAGGTCCGGAAGGAAGCAGCCGTAACGAGCCCGATTTGGGTCACTCGTCCAGCCTCCTCCCATACATCGCGGCACCGCCAGACAGCAGGCCGCCCCGGCGCGCGGAACGGATGACGGACGGCACAGCCCAGATCCCCGAGACCAACACGCAGGCCACCCCCTACCGGGTGCTGGCGCGCAAGTACCGCCCGGGTACCTTCGCGGCGCTGATCGGCCAGGAGCCGATGGTCCGCACCCTCAAGAATGCCATCGACAGCGGCCGCCTGGCGCACGCCTTCGTGCTGACCGGCGTGCGCGGCGTGGGCAAGACCACCACCGCGCGGCTGATCGCCCGTGCGCTGAACTGCGTCGGCGCCGACGGGCAGGGCGGTCCGACGGTCGATCCCTGCGGCGTCTGCCGCCAATGTCTCGCCATCGCCGAATCGCGGCATGTGGACGTGATCGAGATGGACGCCGCCAGCCGCACCGGCATCGACGACATCCGCGAGATCATCGACGGCGTGCGCTATGCGCCCGGCGACGCGCGCTACAAGATCTACATCATCGACGAGGTCCACATGTTGTCGAAGCAGGCCTTCAACGGCCTGCTGAAGACGCTGGAAGAGCCGCCGCCACACGTGAAATTCATCTTCGCCACCACCGAGATCCGCAAGGTACCGATCACGGTGCTGTCGCGGTGCCAGCGATTCGATCTGCGCCGGGTGGAAGGCGCCACGCTGAAGCAGCACTTCGCCTCGCTCGCTGCACTGGAGAATGTGGAAATCGACGACGACGCGCTGGCCATGATCGCCCGCGCGGCCGACGGCTCGGTGCGCGACGGGCTGTCGCTGATGGATCAGGCCATTTCCCACGGCGCGGGCAAGGTCGACGCAGCGCAGGTGCGCGACATGCTGGGCCTGGCCGACCGGGCCCGCGTGCTCGACCTGTTCGAGGCGGTGATAAGCGGCGACATCCGCACCGCCCTGGCCAATGTCCGCGAGCAATACAATTCGGGCGCCGATCCGGCCACCATCATCGAGGACCTGCTGGGCGTCACCCACTGGCTGACCCAGATGAGGCTCGCCCCCGAGGCCAGCACCGACGGCCTGCCCGAGGCCGAACGCCAGTTCGGCGAGAAGATCGTCAGCAGCCTCACCATGCCGTCGCTGACCCGCGCCTGGCAGATGCTGCTGAAGGGCCTGGAGGAAACCCGCGCCGCGCCAGCGCCGATCAGCGCGGCAGAAATGGTGCTGATCCGCCTCGCCTATGCCGCCGACCTGCCTAGCCCGGCCGACCTCGTGAAAAAGCTGCAGGGTACACCGGCCACGAGCGCGGGCGCCGCGCCGTCTGCGCCAGCCGCACCCCAGCCGTCGGGCGGCAATGGCGGCGCCTCGGCCGTCTCCCATGGCGGATCGGCGCGTGCCGAGACCGCGCCCATGGCCCACGCCGCCCCGCAGCCGCAGGCCAGCGGTTTGCCGCAGCCGCGCAGCTTCCTTGATCTGGTCGCGCTAGCCGTCGAGCAGAAGGAAGGCGTGCTGGAGGCCCATCTGATCGACAACGTGCACCTGGTGCGCTTCCAGCCCGGTCGCATCGAGCTGCGCCCGGCCGGCCGTGCCCCGCCCGACCTGATCGGCAAGCTCAGCCAGCGCCTCCACGAATGGACCGGCGTGCGCTGGGTGGTGACGGTCTCAAGCGAACCGGGCGAGCCGACCCTGCGCGAGCAGCGGCAGGCCGCCGAGCGCCAGCGCCACGATGAAGTCAACGAGCATCCGCTGGTAAAGGCCGCGCTGCGCGCCTTTCCCGGCGCACAGGTAACATCGATCATCGATACCGCCGCGGCGGACCCGGCACCGTCAGAGGCCGATTCCGTTATCGACGCGGACCCGGACGATTTGGAGGAACTGGACCTATGAAGAATCTTGCCGGCATGCTGAAACAGGCCCAGCAGATGCAGCAGAAGATGGCCGATATGCAGGCCGCACTTGACGGTGCCGAGGTGGACGGCAGCGCCGGCGGCGGCATGGTCGTTGTCACCCTGTCGGGCAAGGGCGAGATGAAGCGCATCCGCATCGACAAGTCGATCGCCACGCCCGACGACGTGGAAATGCTCGAGGACCTGATCCTGGCCGCCCACAAGGATGCCAAGGCCCAGGCCGAGGCATATGCCGCCGAGGAAATGAAGAAGGTCACCGGCGGCCTTGAGCTGCCGCCCGGCATGAGCCTGCCGTTCTAGAGCGGTTCATTGAAGACCCCACCACGCCTTTCCGGTTTGTCGCGGCTTTCGGGCAGCAGGGCGAGCCCGCCTCGCAGGGCTGCGCTTTAGTGGCCGCGCCCGTCATCAGCCCGGAGATCGACGGGCTGATCCAGATTCTCGCCAAGCTGCCGGGGCTCGGCCCCCGCTCGGCCCGGCGCGCGACCCTTCACCTGTTGAAGAAGGGCCCGTCGGCCATGGAATCCCTCGCCCGGGCGCTGACCGAGGCGGCGATCAACATCAAGCCCTGCGGCGTCTGCGGCAATCTGGATACAGTGGACCCGTGCCACATCTGCACCGATCCCCGGCGCGACCCGTCGATCCTGTGCGTCGTCGAGGAGGTGGCCGATCTGTGGGCGCTGGAGCGGGCCGCCTACAAGGGCCGCTATCACATATTGGGCGGCGTGCTGTCGGCGCTCGACGGCGTCGGCCCCGACGACCTCAACATCGCCGGGCTGATCGACCGGGCAAGCCGCCCCGAAGTGACCGAGATCATCCTGGCCATGAACGCCACGGTCGACGGCCAGACCACCGCCCACTACGTCACGGACCGCCTGCAGGATGCGGGCGTGACCGTTACCAGCCTGGCGCACGGCGTGCCCATGGGCGGCGAACTGGATTACCTGGACGACGGGACGCTGACGACGGCGCTCAGGGCGAGACGGCCGTTCTAGGCCCTAATTCTCCACCACCAGCTTCACCACCGGTTCGGCCTTGTCGAGCTCCAGCTCCTCGATCTTGCCGGCGCGGCTGGTCACCTTCTTGCTGGAGATGACGATCTCGTCGATGTCGCGGCTGGCCTGGTTGAAATGGGTCTGCAGATTGTCGACCCGCTTGTCGAGCCGGCGGATGTCCTCCATCAGCACGGCCACTTCCTTCTGGATCAGGCCGGCCTGCTCGCGCATCCGCACATCGCGCAGGATTGCGCGCACGGTGTTCAGCGTCGCCATCATGGTGGTGGGCGACACAATCCACACCTTGGCGGCGAACGACTTTTCCACCACCTCGCGGAAATTGGCGTGCAACTCGGCATAGACCGCCTCGGACGGCAGGAACATCAGCGCCGAATCGGCGGTGCCCTCGACCGCCACGTAGCGTTCGGCGATATCGGCCACGTGCTTCAGCACGTCGACCCGGAAGGCGCGCTCGGCCAGCTTGCGTTCGTCACCGCGCTCGGCGGCCCGCAGCAGCCGATAGCTTTCCAGCGGGAACTTGGCGTCGATGGCGATCGAGCCTGGCGGATTGGGAAGGTGAATCAGGCAATCCGCGCGCTTGCCGTTGGCCAGCGTCACCTGGAACTCGTAGGCCGAGGGCGGCAGGACCTGGGATACCAGGTCGTTGAGCTGGATCTCGCCGAAGGCGCCGCGCGCCTGCTTGTTGGACAGGATATCCTGCAGGCCGACCACGTCGTTGGACAGCTTGACCAGATTGTCCTGGGCCTTGTCGATGACGTTGAGCCGTTCCTGGATCTCGCCCAGCGACTTGGCGGTTTTCTCGGCGTTCTGGCTGAAGCCTTCCCCCAGCCGGTGGGTGACGCTGTCGAGCCGCTGGTTGATGGCGCCCTGCAGGTTGACCTGGCTTTCCGCCAGCGCCTGGAGCCGCGCGGTCAGGCTGGCGAGCTGTTCGGCCTGCCATTGGGCCATCGGGTCCTGGCGCGGCTGCTTCAGATGATTGAGCACCAGCCAAAAACCGCCGGCGACCAGCAGGACGACAACGATCAGGCCGAAAACGAGCAAGGCGCCTGTGTCTTCCATCAATATGTCGTCGCTCCCGATATTGGCGGCCAATCCGTGACATAGGGTACCATGCCGGGATTCGCCGTGCCCAGCGCCGCTTGACGCTCCCGGCCACCCGTACTAACTACCGGCAAACAGACCAGCGAGCAAACATGGCCATCCGCACCATCGTCACTGTCCCCGATCCAATCCTGAAACAGGTGTCAAAGCCTGTGGAGACGGTCGACGACGCGCTCCGCGCGTTGATGGATGACATGCTCGAGACCATGTACGACGCGCCCGGCATCGGTCTCGCCGCCATCCAGGTGGGCGTGCCCAAGCGGGTGCTGGTGATGGACATCGCCACGGAAGAGGAGGGCCGCATGCCGCGGCACTTCGTCAACCCGGAGATCGTCTGGGAATCCGAGGAACTGGCCTCCTACCAGGAAGGCTGCCTGTCGGTGCCGGAGTCTTTCGGCGACGTCGACCGCCCGGCCGAGGTCAAGGTCCGCTACCTGGACTACAATGGCGAGCCGCGCGAAATCCACGCGACCGGCCTGCTCGCCACCTGCATCCAGCACGAGATGGACCACCTGAACGGCGTGCTGTTCATCGATCACCTGTCGCGGATGAAGCGCGACATCATCGTGCGCAAGCTGACCAAGGCGCGCAAAATCGAAGCCGCCGAGTAACCGGACGCCAACGATGCGCATTGCCTTCATGGGCACGCCCGATTTCGCGGCGCGCATCCTCGCCGATCTTGCCGACTGGTCGCGGATCCACGGACACGAGGTCGTCGCCGTTTACAGCCAGCCGCCGCGCGAGGCAGGCCGCGGCAAGAAACCGCAGCCGTCGCCGGTGCACCGCCTGGCTGACGCGCTGGGCATTCCCGTCCTGACGCCCGGGAACCTGAAATCCGCTACGGACCAGCACGACTTCGCCGCGCTCGATCTCGACGTGGCGGTTGTCGCCGCCTACGGGCTGATCCTGCCGAAGCCGATCCTCGATGCGCCGCGCCTTGGCTGTCTCAACGTCCACGCCTCGCTGCTGCCCCGCTGGCGCGGCGCGGCGCCGATCCAGCGGGCGATCATGGCCGGCGACCAGACTACCGGCGTGTGCATCATGCGCATGGAGGAAGGCCTCGACACCGGCCCGGTCTACCGCCGCGAGGAAATTCCCATCGGTCCCGAGATGACCGCAGGCGAGTTGCACGACGTCCTGGCCGCGCTGGGCAGCGCGCCCTTGTTCGCGGCACTGTCCGACCTCGAGGCCGGCGCGGCGCCCGTGCCGCAGGCCGTGGACGGCGTCACCTACGCGAAGAAGATCGACAAGGCCGAGGCCCGCATCGACTGGACCCGCCCCGCGATCGAGGTGGACCGGCAGATCCGCGGCCTCAGCCCGTTTCCCGGCGCGTGGTTCGAGCTGCGCGGCGAGCGTATCAAGGCGCTGCGCAGCCGGCTCGCCGCCGGATCGGGCGCGCCCGGCACGGTACTCGACGACCTGCTGACCGTCGCATGCGGCGACGGCGCGGTCGCGTTGACCCAATTGCAGCGAGCCGGGAAGGGCGCCATGGACGCCAGATCGTTGCTGCGCGGTTTTCCCGTCGCATGCGGCGAGGCGCTCGCCTGATGCCCCGCTATCGGCTGACCATCGAATATGACGGCGGGCCGTTCGTCGGCTTCCAGCGCCAGACCAATGGACCATCGATCCAGGCGGCGCTGGAGCGCGCCATCGAGCGGTTCAGCGGCGAGGCGGTGACCATCATCGGCGCCGGCCGCACCGACGCCGGCGTACACGCGGAAGGCCAGGTGGTGCATTTCGACCTGCTGGCGGACAAGGGTCCGAACGAGGTCCAGGGCGCGCTCAACCATCACCTGAAGCCCGATCCGGTGGCCGTGCTGGACGCGGCGGTCGCCGCGCCGGACTTCCATGCCCGGTTCGACGCCGTCGGCCGCGCCTACCGCTACCGCATCGTCAACCGGCGCCCGCCGCTGACTCTGGACCGCGGCCTCGCCTGGCAGGTGCCGGTACCGCTCGACGCGGGCGCCATGCACGCGGCGGCCCAGCACCTGGTCGGCAGACACGACTTCACCACGTTCCGCTCGGCCCATTGCCAGGCGCAGTCGCCGCTCAAGACCCTGGACCGGCTGGACGTCTCGCGCCACGGCGCCGAACTCACCGTGATCGCCGAAGCGCGCTCGTTCCTGCATCACCAGGTGCGCTCCATGGTCGGCACCCTGAAGCTGGTGGGCGAAGGCAAATGGACGCCAGACGACGTGGCGGCGGCGCTGGAAGCGCGGGACCGGCAGCGGCTGGGGCTGAATGCGCCGCCCGACGGGCTTTACCTGACGCGGGTGGTCTATCCGGCGAAATAACGCCGCAGGACTTCCTCATAGATCGTCGTCAGGCCGTCGATGTCGGAGACCGCGACCCGTTCATCGACCTTGTGCATGGTGCCGCTCGCCATGCCGAACTCGATCACCGGGCAATAATCCTTGATGAATCGCGCGTCGGACGTGCCGCCGGTGGTGCTCAACTCCGGCTCCCTGCCCAGCACGGCCTTGCAGGCATCGACGACCAGCCGGCTGAGCTTGCCGGGCGGCGTGAGGAAGGATTCGCCGCTGACCTTGACGGCGAGGTCGTAAGGGATCAGTTCGTGGTCGAGCGCGTGGCGCACCAGCCGCTCGACGTCCTGGGACGAATGGTCGCTGTTGAAGCGCACGTTGAAGCGGCAACGGGCCCAGGCCGGGATGACATTCTCGGCCCCCGGACTGGTCTCGATGGCGGTGATCTCCAGGTTCGACGCCTGGAAGTGGGCATTGCCCCGGTCGAGCTCCAGCCCGGCCAGCCGGGTCATCAGCCGCACGAGCCTTGGCGCCGGATTGTCGGCCAGGTGCGGATAGGCCACGTGCCCCTGCACGCCGTTGACCGTAATGAGGCCATTGAGGCTGCCGCGCCGGCCGATCTTGGCCATGTCGCCCAGCCGGATGGGATTGGTCGGCTCGCCGACGAGGCAATGGGTGAGTTGCTCGCCTTCCTCCCGAAGCGCTTCCAGCACCTTCCTGGTGCCGTTGATCGATGGGCCTTCCTCGTCGCCGGTGATCAGCAGGCTGATGGAGCCTGGAAAGCCCGGCGCCGCTTCGGCGAAGCGCCCGGCGGCAGCGGCGAAGCAGGCGATGGCCGCCTTCATGTCGGCGGCGCCCCGGCCGAACAGGACGCCGTCGATGATCTCGGCGCCGAACGGATCGACGGTCCAGCCGGCCAGGTCGCCCACCGGCACCACGTCCGTGTGGCCGGCGAAGCAGAAATTCGGCAGCGCCGTGCCGAGCCGCGCATAGAGGTTGTCGATGTCGGGCGTGCCCTCCTCGGAGAACACATACCGCCGGCACACGAAGCCGACCTGCTCCAGCGCCCGCTGCAGCACGTCGAGCGCCCCCGCATCCGCCGGCGTCACGCTCGGACAGCGGATGAGTTCCTGGGTCAGCTTGATTGGATCAATGCCTGCCACACCACACCCCAAAATCGTCATCCCCGCACACGCCGGGATGATGGCAGAGAGAGGCGGTTAAGTCCGCAGAAGTTCGTTGATCGAGGTCTTCGACCGCGTCTTCGCGTCGACCCGCTTCACGATCACCGCGCAATAGAGGCTCGGGCCGGGCGAGCCGTCGGGCAGGGCCTTGCCGGGAAGTGTTCCCGGCACCACCACCGAATAGGCGGGCACGCGGCCAAAGAACACCTCGCCGGTCTCCCGGTCGACGATCTTGGTGCTGGCGCCGATATAAACGCCCATGGACAGCACCGAGCCTTCCTCGACGATGACGCCTTCGGCGACTTCCGAGCGGGCGCCGATGAACACGTGGTCCTCGATGCGGACCGGGTCGGCCTGCAGCGGCTCGAGCACGCCGCCGATGCCGGCGCCGCCGGAGATGTGACAGTTCTTGCCGATCTGGGCGCAGGAACCGACCGTCGCCCAGGTATCGACCATGGTGTTTTCGCCCACATGGGCGCCCAGATTGACGAAGCTGGGCATCAGCACCGCGCCGGGCGCGATATAGGCCGAGCGGCGCACGAAGCAGCCGGGCACGGCGCGGAAACCGGCAGCGCGGAAATGCTCGCCGGTCCAGCCCTCGAACTTGGACGGCACCTTGTCGAACCAGCGGGCGTGGTTGCCCGGGCCGCCCATGATCGGCTCCATGTCGTTGAGCCGGAACGACAGCAGCACCGCCTTCTTCAGCCACTGGTTGACCACCCAGCCGCCATCGGCCTTCTCGGCCACGCGCGCCTTGCCGGCGTCGAGCGCATCGAGCGCCGAATCGACCGCGTCGCGCACTTCGCCGGTGGTGGTCAGGGAAATCCCGTCGCGCTCGTCCCAGGCGCGGTCGATGATGGGCTCCAGGCTCGTCAGGCTCATGGTTTTATCCTTAAATCTTGAGGCGCGGAGACCATAGCCGCGCCGGAGGTCGTGTCAATCGGCTAGACCGGCCACCTCGGCCAGCCAGGCGGACAGGTCGTCGGCCACATAATCGATGAAGCCGCCGTCGGCGCCCGCGCGCGACCATTCGGAGGCGGTCGGCACCCAGACCGTTGTAATGCCCAGGTCGTGGGCCGGGATCAGGTTCTTGGCCAGATCCTCGACCATCACCGCGTCGTCCGGGTCGATGGCATAGGCCTCGATCAAGGCGGTGAACGCACCGGGATCGGGCTTCGGGATGAAATCCGAGGCGAGCACGTCGAAGGTGCCCTCGAACAGGTGGGTGATCCCCAGCCGTTCCATGACCCGCGCCGCGTGCCCGGCCGAGCCGTTGGTGTAGACGATCTTGCGCCCCGGCAGCACCGCCAGCGCCTTCGCCATGCGCTCGTCGGGCATGACAACGCTGACGTCGATGTCGTGCACATAGTCGAGGTAATCATGCGGATCGATGTCGTGATGGCGCATCAGGCCGGCGAGCGTGGTGCCGTACTGCATGAAGTAGTCCTTCTGCACCCGGCGCGCCTCGATCAGGTCAACGCTGAGGAGCCTGGAGATATAGGCGCCCATCTTCACGTCGATCTGGGCGAACAGGTCGCAGGCCGCCGGATAGAGCGTGTTGTCCAGATCGAAGATCCAGGTAGCCTTGCCGTGGAGTTCGTGTGCCATCAACCGCCCAGCGTCTGGAACGCCGCCTCCGGGTCGGCCGCGAACGACGCCAGGTGCCGCCGGTAGAGGCCAACCAGTTTTTCAGTGATCTCGCCCGGCGCGCCGTTCGCCACCGGTTTGCCGTCGATGGTCACCACCGGGATCGGGCCGCCGGTGGTGCTGGTGAAAAACGCCTCCTTCGCGGCCTGTGCCTCGGCCACGGTGAAGGCGCGCTCGTCAACCTTCAGGCCCGCATCCCGCGCCTGGACGATCACCACCTGCCGGGTGATGCCGGCCAGGATGTTGTTGGACAGCGGCCGGGTGACAATCGTTCCATCCGCCTCGACGATCCAGGCATTGGTGGACGCGCCTTCGGTCACCTTGCCGTCCGCGCCGACCATCCATGCCTCGAACGCGCCGGATTCGCGGGCCGCCTGCTTGGCCAGCGCATTGGGCAGCAGCGACACGGCCTTGATGTCGACCCGGCCCCAGCGCTGGTCCGGCATGGTCGCGACGGCGACGCCCGACGCCGCCCGGGCCGCGACCCTGGAAAAATCCAGCGGGCGGCAGGTCATGATCACCGAAGGCTTCACGTTCAGGGGAAAGGCGCTGTCGCGCGGCGAATGGCGCAGGCCGGGTGCGCCCCGTCCCACCTGAACGTAAAGCAGGCCGTATTGCAGGCGGTTCCGGCGCAGCATCTGGTTCGCGATCACCATCAGCGCCGCGCGGCCCGGTTGGCCTTCGATGCGCAACTCGGCGAGCGACCGGTCGAGCCGGTCGAGATGCGGCTCCAGGTCGGCGATCCGGCCGCCGATGACCGCGATCACCTCATAGGCCGCGTCGGCGAACTGTACCGCCCGGTCGTCCACATGGATCGCCGCGTGGGCATAGGGCACATAGCGGCCGTTGACGTAGGCGACCCGCGACATGATCAGGCCGGCGCCAGCACGGTCGGCACCGCTTCCGGCAATGTATCCGGATAGTCGAGCGTATAATGCAGACCCCGGCTTTCCCTGCGCGAGGCCGCCGACTTGACGATGAGGTCGGCCACGGTCACCAGGTTGCGCAGCTCCAGCAGATCGGAGGTGACCCGGAAATTGCCGTAATATTCCTGGGCCTCGGCGCGCAGCAGGTCGATGCGGCGCTGGGCGCGGCGCAGGCGTTTGTCGGTGCGCACGATGCCGACATAGTTCCACATGGTGCGGCGCAGCTCGTCCCAGTTATGGGACACGACGACCTCTTCGTCGGAATTGGTCACGCGGCTTTCATCCCACGGCTTCAGGTCGGGCGGCGGCGGCAGGCTCTCCAGCTTTTCCAGGATGTCCTGGGCGGCGCTGGTCGCATAGACGACACATTCCAGCAGCGAGTTGCTGGCCAGGCGATTGGCTCCGTGCAGGCCGGTATAAGACGCCTCGCCGATGCAATACAGCCCCTCCACGTCGGTTTGGCCGTGCCGGTCGACCATGACGCCGCCACAGGTATGATGTGCGGCCGGCACCACCGGGATCGGTTCCTTGGAGATGTCGATGCCGTATTTCTTGCACTGCTTGTAGATGTTCGGGAAGTGCTCCTTGATGAAGCTCTTCTTCTTGTGGCTGATGTCGAGATAGACGCATTCGAGACCCAGCCGCTTCATCTCGTGATCGATGGCGCGGGCGACGATGTCGCGGGGCGCCAACTCGCCGCGGGGATCGAATCGTTTCATGAACCGCTCGCCGCTCGGCAACAGCAGCTTGCCGCCTTCGCCGCGCACCGCCTCGGTAATCAGGAAGGTCCGCGCCTCGGGATGGTAGAGGCAGGTCGGATGGAACTGATTGAACTCCATGTTCGCCACCCGGCAGCCGGCGCGCCAGGCCATCGCAATGCCGTCGCCGGTCGAGCCGTCCGGGTTCGAGGTATAGAGATACACGCGGCTGGCGCCGCCGGTGGCGATGACCGTCGCCTTGGCGCCGAAGGTCTTCACCCGCGATTCCGTCTGGTCGTACAGATAGGCGCCCTGACAGGGGCCGCGCTCGCCCGACGCGTCCCGGTTGATCAGGTCGACGGCGACGTAATCCTCCAGCACGGTGATGTTGGGATGGAGCTTGGCCTGTTCGTCCAGCGTCCGCTGCACCGCCTTGCCGGTGGCATCCTTGTTATGGATGACCCGGCGGTGGCTGTGGCCGCCCTCGCGGGTCAGGTGCCAGGGGCCACGTTTGGTGGTGTCGAACAGCACGCCCTGATCGAGCAGCCACTGGATGGCGGCGGGACCTTCCTCGACGGTGAAGCGGACGGCGTCCGGATCGCACAGTCCGGCGCCGGCGATCTCGGTGTCCTGCACATGGGAATCGAACGTGTCGGTGGCGCTGAGCACGGCGGCGATGCCGCCCTGCGCCCAGTTGGTGCTGCCCGAATCGATCCCGGCCTTCGAGACGACGCCCACCTTGCAATGGTCCGCCACGCACAGCGCCAGGGTCAGGCCGGCCGCGCCGCTGCCGATCACCAGAACATCGAAAACGGCATCGTTGGCCATGTTATTTCCGGCTGGTCAGACTGATGAAGATGTCCTCGAGATCAGCCTCGCGCATGGTGAGGTCGAGGATGGAATAACCGGCGCCATGCACCGCGCCGAGCACCTCGTCCACCTTGTGCAGGCTGGCCGAGTAGCGCACGCACAGCTCGTTGTCGGCCAGCGTTTTCGTCTGGAAACCGAGCAGCCCCTCCGGAACGCCCGTCACCGGACGATCGAGACGCAACACCAGCTCGCGCTCGTCGATCCGCTGCAGCAGGGTCTGGGTCGGCTCGTTGGCGACCACCGCGCCCTTGTCGATGATGGCGATGCGGTCGCAGAGACGCTCGGCCTCTTCGAGGTAATGAGTGGTCAGCATGATGGTGACGCCGCCGCTCTTCAGTGCCTCGATATGCTCCCAGAGCTGCTGGCGAAGCTCGATGTCGACACCGGCGGTGGGCTCGTCGAGCACCAGGATCGGCGGGCTGTGCACCATGGCCTTGGCCACCAGCAGCCGGCGCTTCATGCCGCCCGACAGGGCGCGGGCATAGGCGTTGGCCTTGTCGGTCAGGTGCATGGCCGCGAGGATTTCCATGGTGCGGCGCTCGGACTTGGGCACGCCGTAGAGGCCGGCTTGCAACTCCAGCGCCTCGAACGGCGTGAAGAACGCGTCGAAGCTGATCTCCTGCGGCACGACGCCGATGCTGGCGCGGGCGCCGCGCGGATGCTTGTCGATGTCGTAACCCCACACCCGAACCTCGCCCTCGGTCTTGTTGACCAGTCCGGCGAGGATGTTGATCAGGGTGGACTTGCCGGCGCCGTTGGGGCCCAGCAGACCGAAAAACGAGCCGCGCGGAATGTCGAGGTCGATGCCTTTCAGCGCCTCGTGCGGACTGAAACCCTTGCCGCCGCGATACTGCTTCCGCAGTCCCCGGATCTCGATGGCGTTATCGGGCGCGATCATGGGGCGACGGATTTCCTGCATGCCTGTTGTGTGGCGCGCACTATCGGTTGAAGTGCGAGCGGCAATCCGTATCATCCGCTCAGGCAAACCTCAACGACCCTGGCGTCATAAAAAGCGAACAATCACTGTGCCGAATTCCGCAGCACCCGCGCCCGAGGCGCCAGAAGTCATCCACACCCATACGATCGAGGTCGTCTGCGACGGCGGCGACGGCGCGCTGGGCCATCCCCGCGTCTACCTCCACATGGACGAGACCGGCCGGGTAGAGTGTCCCTATTGCGACCGGCTGTTCATTCTCGACGGCGACGGCAGCCACTAGGCTTTCACGCCCCTTCATCTCCCCGGCGCGGCAATTTGCCGATCGCCTCGCCCGCCCGAAGCGCGGCTACACGGAGGTCGTGGGCGGATTGAAGATTCATCCAGAATTGCGGCGTCGTGCCCAGCCAGTGGCTGAGCCGCAGGGCGGTATCGCCGGTGATCGAGCGTCGGCCGCGGATGATCTCCGAGAGTCGGTTGGCGGGTACGTCGATCTGCCGCGCCAACTCGGTCGGCGTCACCCCGATGTCCTGCAACGCATCGGCAAGATACTGGCCGGGATGGACGGGCGCCTTTGACATATCGCCTCCTGAACACCACAACCCTTTGATATTGCGGATATGTATTATGTACGTCAAGCATACTTCTTCTGATCTAACAGGTCTGAAGCCGCTGTGCGCAGCCGCGTTCATCCGCCAGCCGCACGAAGGGCTGGCCTCGGCGTGTCCGGCTCGGCATGATGCGGCCCCATGAGCGAACGCGAGCACATCTTCCTGATCGACGGGTCCGGCTACATCTTCCGGGCCTACCACGCCCTGCCGCCGCTTTCGCGGCCGTCAGACGGCACGCCGGTGGGCGCGGTCTATGGCTTCTGCAACATGCTGTACAAGCTGCTGGAAGACAGCGGCGCCGAGGCGCCGACCCATCTGGCGGTGATTTTCGATGCCGGCAAGATCACCTTCCGCAACGAACTTTATCCGGCCTACAAGGCCAACCGGCCCGAGCCGCCCGAGGACCTTGTCCCGCAATTCGCATTGATCCGCGACGCGGTCCGCGCCTTCGACGTGCCCTGCATCGAGCTGGAAAACTACGAAGCCGACGACATCATCGCCACCTATGCCCGGCAGGCCCGCGAACGGGGCGCCACGGTGATCATCGTCTCGTCGGACAAGGACCTGATGCAGTTGGTCGACGACAGCGTGATGCTGCTCGACACCATGAAGAACAAGCGGCTGGGCATTCCCGAAGTGTTCGAGAAGTTCGGCGTGGCGCCCGAGAAGGTGGTCGACGTGCAGTCGCTGGCCGGCGATTCCGTCGACAACGTGCCCGGCGTTCCCGGCATCGGCGTCAAGACCGCCGCCCAGCTCATCACCGAATATGGCGATCTGGATACGCTGCTGGCCCGGGCCGGCGAGATCAAGCAGCCGAAGCGCCGCGAATCCCTGATCGCCTTCGCCGACCAGGCCCGCATCAGCCGCGATCTGGTGCGCCTCGACGACCGGGTGCCGATACCCGAGGGCATCGACGACATCAAGGTGCGGCCCATCGACTATGCAAGGGCGGTCGCCTTCGTCGAGGCCAATGGCTTCCGCGGCCTGGCCACCAAGCTGGGGGCGCGTGCCGGCGGCGGCTCGGCGGCGTCCGGCCCCATGCCGGCGCACCCCCGGCAGAAGATCGAGACCACCGGCTACGACACCATCCTGAGCCTCGAGGCGCTCGACATGTGGATCGAGTCGGCAGCGGACCAGGGATTTGTCGCGGTCGATACCGAGACCACATCGGTGCAGCCCATGCTGGCCAGCCTGGTCGGCGTCTCGCTCGCCATCCAGCCCGGCAAGGCCTGCTACATTCCGGTCGGTCACACCGGCTCGGGCGGCGCGGGCACGCTGGATCTGGACGGCGACCGGCCGGAGCAGCTGCCCAAGCAGGCGGTGCTCGACCGGCTGAAGCCGTTGCTCGAGGATCCGGGCGTGCTGAAGATTGGCCAGAACATCAAGTACGATGCGGTGATGTTCGCCAAGGAAGGCATCTCGGTCGCGCCGATCGACGACACCATGCTGATCTCCTACGTGCTGGAAGGCGGCGCCCACGGCCACGGCATGGACGAGTTGTCCGAACTGCATCTGGGCCACAAGCCCATCAAGTTCTCCGAGGTGGCGGGCAGCGGCAAGAGCCAGGTCACCTTCGACCGGGTGGCCATCGACACCGCCACCGCCTATGCGGCCGAGGATGCCGACGTCACGCTCCGGCTGCATCAGGCGCTGAAGCCGCGGCTGGTGCCGGAACATCTGGTGACGGTCTACGAGACGCTGGAGCGGCCCTTGTCGCCGATTCTGGGCGCCATGGAGCGCGACGGCATCAAGGTTGACCGGGAACGCCTTGCCACCCTGTCGCGGGAGTTCGCCGACGGCATGGCCTCCTTGGAGAAGGAAATCTACCGGCTGGCCGGGCGCGAGTTCAATATCGGCTCGCCCAAGCAGCTGGGCGAGCTGCTGTTCGACGAGATGAGCCTGGGCAGTACCCGCACCGGCAAATCCGGCGCCCGTTCGACCGGCGCCGATGTGCTCGAGGACCTGGCGGCGCAAGGCCACGACCTGCCCGCCCGCGTGCTGGACTGGCGCCAGCTGTCCAAGCTGAAAAGCACCTATACCGACGCCCTGCAGCAGCAGATCGACCCGGTCACGCAGCGGATTCACACCTGCTTTTCCATGGCCTCGACCACGACCGGCCGCCTGTCGTCGACCGAGCCCAACCTGCAGAACATCCCGATCCGCACGGCGGAAGGCCGCAAGATTCGCCAGGCCTTCATCCCGAAGGAACGACACAAGCTGATGTCGGCCGACTACAGCCAGATCGAACTGCGTGTCCTGGCGCACATGGCCGACATCGCGGCCCTGAAGCAGGCATTTGCAGACGGCCTCGACATCCATGCCATGACCGCGTCGGAAGTCCTCGGCATTCCCATGGAAGGCATGCCGCCGGAACAGCGCCGCCGCGCCAAGGCGATCAATTTCGGCATCATCTACGGCATCTCGCCCTTCGGCCTGGCGCGCCAGCTGTCGATCCCGCAAAGCGAGGCCAAGGCCTATATCACCCGCTATTTCGAGCGCTTCCCGGGCATCAGGGCCTATATGGACGAGACCATCGCCCAGGCGCGCGAGCGCGGCTACGTCACCACCCTGTTCGGCCGCCGGGTGCATATCAAATCCATCAACGACAAGAACCCCGCGCTGCGCCAGTTCGGCGAGCGCGCGTCGATCAATGCGCCGATTCAAGGCTCGGCCGCCGATATCATCCGCCGCGCCATGGTGCGCATGCCCGCGGCGCTGGAGAAAGCCGGACTGCGCACCAGGATGCTGCTGCAGGTGCACGATGAACTGGTGTTCGAGGTGCCCGCCAACGAGATCGATGCCGCAGGCGATCTGGTTCGCACCGTGATGGAAGGCGCAGCCTCGCCGGCGGTCGATCTGTCCGTGCCGCTGACGGTCGGCGTCGGCGTCGGCGACAACTGGGACGAAGCCCACTAAGGAAATCGACATGACGAACGGGAAAACTGGCCGGGTCGCCGGTAAGGTGGCAATCGTGACCGGCGCGGCGGGCGGGCTGGGATCGGCTATCGCACGGCGGCTGGCGCAGGAAGGCGCGAGCGTCGTGCTGACCGACATCAACCTGGCCGCGGCAGAGGCCATCGCCTCGGAAATTCCCGGCAGCCTTGCCCTGCAGCACGACGTCACCGACGAGACGCGCTGGCAGGAAGTCCTCAAGACGGCGGCCGACCGGTTCGGCGCGATCCATGTGCTGGTCAACAACGCGGGAATCGGCTCGGTGGGGAACATCGAGCAGGCCGAATTCGCCGAGTGGAAAAGGGTTCACGCCATCGACCTGGACAGCGTTTTCCTGGGTTGCAAGTACGCGGTGCCGTATCTGCGCGCGGCGGCGACGCCCGAACGGGGCTGCGCCATCGTCAACATCTCCTCCATCGCCGGCATCGTCGCCGGGCACAATGTGCCGGCCTATAATTCCGCCAAGGCGGCGGTCCGGCACCTGACCAAGTCGGTGGCGCTGCATTGCGCGCGCAAGGCGCCGGGTGTCCGCTGCAATTCGGTGCACCCCGCCTTCGTGGACACGCCGATTCTCGATGACATTGCCGTCAACATGAGTCGCGAAGAAGCCCTCGGAAAGCTCGGCCGCCAGATTCCGCTGGGCAAGGTGGGCGAGCCCGACGACGTGGCCTGGGGCGTGGTCTACCTGGCGTCCGAGGAATCCAAGTTCATGACCGGCTCGGAGCTGGTGCTGGACGGCGGAATCAGCGCGATGTAGCACGCCGGACCCGGCCGGACGCCCAGACTGTAAATTCTTACAGTTCCCCTGAAGCGAATTTTGGCGTGTCCTATCCCCTGGGTGGAAACGCCGTAAAAAGCGGCTCGGAACACGAGATCGGGGGTCCCAGGGAATGCCGGTGGCTAAACCCACGTCAGTGGTCAGGGAACAGCCAAGGCTGCGCATCGAGCACCGCGTCATGGTGGCGGCGACGGGCGGCGCCTTGCACGACCAGTCGCACAGGCTGGAAAAAATGCTCGATGAATTCTATGTTGAACATGGGTCGGCGTGGGAACTGGTGAACATGTTCAAGGTGGGAACATCGGACTTCATGGCCAACCATCAAGAATTGTTGTTCATTTTCCAGCGCAGGACCTACCAGGCGGCTTCAGACTAATCGCGCCGCATTTGGCGCGGCAACAGGTTTACCGAGGGTTATTTTGAGACAAATTCACGTTGAGAGGCTTGCTCCCATTCAGGGGGTTGAGCCGAACAGTTCGCTCATTGACTTCGTGCGCAAGGCGCCCGACGAAGGCGCGCTGGGCCGCCGTTTTCAGAAGGTCATCCAGAGTCTCGGCTTTTCCCATTACATCTATTCCCAGATCGACGTCAGCCAGCCGCGGCTGTACATGATCTGCTCGACCTATCCGGACGAGATCCGCCGCGTCTGGGCGGATACCAGCGTCGCCGTCCGCGACCCGCTCATCGCCTACGTCATCACCAAGACCACGCCCGTCCGGCGCAGCGACATCGACGACGACGGCTCCTGGGCCAGCGACATTTTCCACGGATTGAAGGATTTCGGCATCTATTCGCCGGCCTGGCACTTTCCGGTGCGCGACCAGACCAATTACATGGGGCTGTTCGCCGTGACGCCGACCAAGGCCGACTACGAGGCGCTGGGCCCGCAACATTTCGAGCACGCGGAAATGCTGATGCCGGCGCTGTGCAATCAGGCGCACGAGACCTGGTGCCAACTGACGGCCGGCGGCGGCGACAACACGCCGATGCTCAGCGACCGCGAGGTCGAAATCCTGAGCTGGCTGAGCCACGGCAAGTCCACCGAGGACATTGCCGAGATCATGCAGATCGCCGAGCGGACGGTGAACTACCATGTGGCGAACCTGAAGACCAAGCTGGGCGTCGAGACCCGCGCCCATGCCGTGGCTCAGGCCATGCGGCTGCGGATCATTTGATCCGGGGCCGACGTCAGCGTGCGTAGGGCACCTTCTGGACCATGGTGACCACTTCTTCCTCGAGCGTTTCCTCGAGCAGCTTCCAGAACGCCGGATAATCGGGACGCTCGGCAACCTTCTTCATCACCTCGGCATAGGCGTTCGCATCGGGAATTTCCCAGATGTCGATCACCGTGTGAAGCCGGCCGACCGTGGTTACCCACGCACCGATCAGCTTCCAGCCGTAGCTCTCGATGATCGGCACCTGTTTGGCCATGCCTTCGCAGAAGCGGTGGTAACCGTCCATGCGGACCTTCAGGGTGACGTGCAGATAAAGCGGTGATGACATGAGGCTCTCCCGGTTTCTGGCGGTCCCAAGCATGGCGCCCGCCAGCCGCGCTTTTCCAGAGAAAAATTTGCCGCGACACGCCCTCGCTTCTGCCCGCGAAAACCTGCCTGCCCGGCACGCTGCCGGGCGCCTTCCCGTCACGAGCCGCTAGAGGCGCCAGGATTCGATCACTTCCGCTGCGCTCAGGGTCTGGATCTGCTGGCTGTACCGCCGGCGATAGAGGCCCATCAGCGCATCGTGCCCCTCGTCGGAAGAGCTGCACACCGCATCGGTCACCAGATAGACCCGGTACCCCCGGTCGACCGCGCCCAGCACGGTCGCGAGCACGCAGGAATCGGTCTCGGCACCGGTCACGATCAGGCCATCCACGTTCTTGGCCTGCAACAGCCGGTCCAGCGCCGGAGTGCCGAACGCCGAGTAGGTTGCCTTGTCGACGATTGCGGCGGGCGGCACGTACCGGTCGAGGGGAGGCGCCAGATCAAGCATGCGGGCCGGCAGCCGGTCGCGGGTGATATGGCGCCAACGCCGGTAATAATGTTGCCAGGCTCCGGGCATATCCTCGGGTTCGAGCGGCGGTATGAACCGGGTGAACACGGTGCGCTCGGGACTGCGCTGCGCGATCCCGGCGGCGACTGGCAACACCGAGTCCATCCAGGGCGCGGCCCATGGCCCGCCCGGCGCGAACAGGCGCTGCATGTCGATGCACAGATGCACCGTGCGCTCGTCGGGCGGCCCAAATCCGCTGTCGGTCCCCATGCATGTGTCTCCACTGGTCTGGCCGCGTGAAAAACCTCGCCCGGCGCGGATGGTTCCTGCGGGAGCCCGCCGGAAAGCAGCTGAATGCGCGGATTGGCGCGGCCACAATATCTGTGGCCGGATCCAATGCGCCGGAACGCCAGCGCCATATGCAGTCGAATCGTCGGGAACTCTCGGTTAGTCTCGATGCCGGAGGACCAGAGCATGACCGATTCGGAAGTGGCGCGGCGTCTTTACACGGACTTCCACATCGAGGACCCGCTGTTCGACGAGCACTTCGAGGAAACGCTCGACGACTTGCTGGACGGCTGCCCAGTTGCCCGCAGCCGCGATGGCAGCGGCTATTTCGTGATCAATCGCTACGAGGATGTGTACCGCTGCGCCCGCGACTGGCGCACCTTCTCCAGCGCCGATGGCTGGATGCTGAACGCACCCGAAGGCTCGATCCCCATCCTGCCCGAGGATTCCGACCCGCCCTATCACAACACCTGGCGTCACGTGCTGAACCCCTTTTTCAGCCGCGGCAAGGTCGGCGGCCTGGAGGACTTCGCCCGGGCTTGCGCCCGCGAGTTGATCGAGGCCTTGGCGCCCAGGGGCGCGTGCGAGTTCATCGCCGACTACGCGGCCATCCTGCCGGGCCGCATCCTGTTCGAGCGCATCCTGCCGGTGCCGGTGGCCGACCTGCCGGTGCTGTTCCAGGACATCGACACCTTCTCGTTCGGCCCTGTCGAGGAGCGCGGACCGGCATTTGCCCGGGTCCACGCCTATCTCGAGGCCTTCCTCCGCGACCGCAGCGCACAACCGCCCCAGGGCGACCTTGTCGACCTGATCGTCGCGGGCGTGGACAAGGACGGCGCGCCGTGTCCGTGGGAGGACAAGGTCTATATTATCCTCGACGTGGTGTTCGGCGGGCTGGCGACGACGACGCATGTCATGTCGGGCGCCATCCATCACCTTGCGACCCATCCCGAAACCCGCGATATGCTGCGGGCCGATCCGGGTCTGATCGACGCAGTTGTCGAGGAGGTCATTCGGCTCTATCCGCCCGTGGTGGCCGCCGCGCGCACCGTGCGCGCCGACACAGAGGTGGCTGGCGTGGTTTTGAAGCCGGGCGATCGGGTGGCGCTGAACTTCGCCGCCGCCAGCCGCGATCCGGCGGCTTGCGATGCCCCCGGCACCTTCGATCCGAAGCGCAGCCAGATCGTCCACACCACCTTCGGCGTCGGCCCGCACCGCTGCCTGGGCGAGCATCTCGCGCGGCTTGAGATCAAGGTGACGGTGGAGGAATTCCTGCGCCGCATCCCGGCGTTCGAGTTGGTCCCGGGATCACCGCCTGTCTACGAGAGCGGCCAACTCCGGACCATGAAGAACCTGGCGTTGCGCTGGCCGGTCGGATAGCGCCTTGCCGGCCGGGACGCCGTGCCCGGTCCGACCGGACGTTTCTTGGAGAAGTCGCCGCCGCCGCTGGGGCCTGCGGTTCCACCGGCGCCGGGTCAGCCGGCCACGGATTGATCTGTCTCAATGGCCGATCCCTCCGGATGCGCGATACAATGAAGTCATTCAAAAGGAGTCAGATGATGCCCGAACAGCCGGTGGAACCAATTCGGGAAGCGGTAGGCGTGTTCACCACATTCGAGTCGCTTCAGAGTGCCATCGACGAGCTGCTCACGTCAGGCTTCGACCGGGCCGAGCTCAGCCTGCTGGCGGGCGAGCACGCGGTCGAGGAGAAGCTTGGCCATACCTATCGCAGGGTTGCCCAGCTTGAAGACGACGAGACCGTTCCCCGCGCCTTTTATGTGAACCCGGAATCGGTCGGCGCCGCTGAGGGCGCGCTGGTCAGCGCCCTGCTGTATGTCGGTGCCGTTGCCGGTGCGGGCGCGATCGTGGCCACCGGCGGCACGCTGGCGGCGGTCATCGCCGGTGCAGCACTCATGGGCGGCGCTGGCGGCGCCATCGGTACGGTGCTTGCCGTGGTGGTCGGCGAACATCATGCCCAATATCTGCAGGAACAGCTGGATCATGGCGGACTGCTGCTTTGGGTCAGAACCTGGGATGCGGATCGCGAAAAGCGGGCCGTCGGCATCCTCGAGAAACATTCCGGCAAGGACGTGCATGTGCACGCCATCCAGTAAGGCCCGCCACCCGCGGAAATCCAGCCCGGCCGGCGCAGTCCGTCCCATCCGAACATCAGGAGAGCGACCATGAGCAGTGCGACAGCAATCAGGGCGGTCTATGGGCCGCCGGAACCAGGGCTTCCCTATCTGGCCGTGACCATTTCACCGGCCGGCGATGTCGTCGCCACATCGCACCCGAACTTTGACGAAGCCGAGGCGCGCGTTCTCCGCAACATCACCGAATCGTCGAAGGAACTTGGCAGCGACTGATCGCCGGCGCCCGTAGCGGGAGGATTCGCACATTCAGCGCGAGATCCCCTGCGTCGGGTCGCTTTTTGGATCGGGCATGTCTGCCTCGGGCGCGGTCGGGTGGACCTCCTCCTCGGCTTCGCGCGCCGCCTCACGTTCGGGTTCTCGCAAAAAGAACTGCTCGATGCGCGCGTTGAGCACACGGGCACTTTCGTCGCGTATGGCGAATTCCTTGGACAGGTCCCGGTAGAGGGAAAACGCGATCAGGATCATCAGCAGCATGAACGGAAACGCGGTGATAATCGAGATGGTCTGCAAGCCGCCCAGCCCGCCGCTGAAGAGCAGCGCGGCGGCGAGAACGAGGATCATCACCCCCCAGAAGACACGCACGAAACGCGTCGGGTTCAGCACGCCCTTGGAAGTGAACATGCCCAGGATGAAGGTCGCCGAATTGGCCGACGTCATGACAAACATGGCGACCAGCAGGACCGTACCGGCGACCAGCATCCGGCTGGCCGGCAATTGGTCGAGCAGGACGTAGAGGCCGCTCGGCGCCTCATTGGCCACGGCGTCGGCGATACCGGCCTGCTTGAACAGCTCGAAATACACAGCCGACCCGCCGAAGACCGAGAACCAGAGCATGCTGAGCGCGACGGGGACGATCATCACGCCCAGCACGAACTCCCGGATGGTCCGTCCTCGCGAGATACGGGCGATGAAGCTGCCCACGAATGGCGCCCAGCTGAGTCCCCACGCCCAATAGAACATGGTCCACTGCTCGACCCATTGGCCGCCGGAATATGGTGACGTCACCAGGCTCATTTCGACGATGTTTCCCAGATACTCACCCAGCGTCTGGGTGAGCACGCCGAAAATGAATGAGGTCGGGCCGAGAACGGCGACCGCAACCAGCAACGCCGCCGCGATCGCCATGTTGGCGTTGCTGACGTAACGGATGCCTTTTTCCAGCGGCGTCACCGCCGTAACGAGGAACACAAGGCCCAGCCCGAGGATGATGGCGAGCTGGGTGGAATAGCCATAGTCCACATCCAGAAACCGGACGACCCCGCTGTTCAGCTGCAGGGCCCCGAGTCCGAGGGTGGTCGCAACCCCGAAAACCGTCGAGACCACGGTCAGGATGTCGATCGCCTTGCCCCAGGTCCCATCGACGCCACTGCCGATGAGGGGTCTGAAGGTCTCGCTGATCAGGCCGCGGCTGTTGTGCCGGAACCGCACATAGGCAATGGAAAGGCCGACGATGGCAAAGTTTGCCCACTGATGAATGCCCCAGTGGAAGAACGAATATCGCATCCCCGTCTGCGCCGCCTCGAAAGAGCGGGGCGTGCCGATCCCGAGGGGCGGCTCGTTGAAATGGGTCAGAGGCTCGGCCACCCCCCAGAACACAAGGCCCACGCCCATGCCCGCCGAGAAGATCATGCCCAGCCATGCGGTATACGAGAATTCCGGCGGCTCGTGGTCGGGGCCGAACCGGATGGTCCCGAACCTGGAGACGGCAAGAAAGATCGCAAAGCAGGCGAAGCCACTGGTCACGAAAAGATAGAGCCACCCGAAATTGTGGGCCGTGACATCGAGAAGCCGACTTGAAACCGCGGCGACAGACACCGGCACCAACGCCGCAAGGGCGGCAAAACCCAGGATCACGATCATGGAGACAAGGAAAACAGCGCCGACATCGCCCAGCATGCGCCGGGCAAAGTGTGACAGCATGCCGCGGCGGCGCTCGGGGGAAGACGCGGCGAGTTTGCTTCTTGAGTCGGTCAATTGTCCTGCCTGCGCAAAGCTGCGCCCGATTGAAGCCCCCGCGCTCAATAGACGGCGCGCGGAAGTGCCACCGTAGGTGATTTTGGACCGCCAGACCAAGGCGCAGGAGAGGCCGCAGGCAAAACACCGCGCTGGCTCATCAACTCAGAAAGGCGGCTGCGGAATGCCCGGACGGCGACAAGGCGTCCTTTTTGGAACTTGGCAAAAAGAAAATTCTGCGGCGCTGTGTCCGGATCGTGCCGGCCAATTTGTCCGCCGCTCCAGACAATCAATTCTGTCCGGAATGACCCATTGATTTCAGGGAAGTGTTTCTGGTGGAGCCGAGCGGGATCGAACCGCTGACCTTCGCATTGCGAACGCGACGCTCTCCCAACTGAGCTACGGCCCCTCCGACGAAACGGCGCGCACCTTGTGACGGCGCGCCCCTAAAGTCAAGAGCCGTCCACGCGCTTTCGGCAGATGCGCGGCGCCGGGTGAACAACCCTACTTGCGCGCAGACCCAAGCCCATATTAAACCAGCCTCACAACAGGCGGGAATTCCATGAACGCACTTGCGCAGCTCATCTATCTGGCCGGCCAGCTCCTGATCTGGATGCTCATCATCTGGGCGGTGCTGGGCCTGCTGATTGCATTCAACGTGGTCAACGCGCGCAACCCCTTCGTGTCGAGCGTGATGCGCTCGCTGGAGGCGCTCTTCACGCCCCTGCTGCGGCCGATCCGGCGCTTCCTGCCCACCGCGGGCGGCATCGACTTCTCGCCGATGGTGCTGATCATCATCATCTGGGTGATCCAGACGCTGCTGCTGCAGGACATCCTGCCGATGTTCATGTGATCGGCCGGGCGACAGCCGATGGGGTGGTCGTGCCCGTGCGGCTGACGCCCAAGGCGTCGCGGAATGTCATCGAAGGCCTGCGGGACGAGGCGGCGGGCGGCCGGGCGCTGGCGGTCAAGGTCACCGCCGTGCCCGAGAAGGGCAAGGCCAACGCGTCGCTGGAGAAACTGCTCGCCAGGGCGCTGGGCGTCGCCGGCGGGCGGGTCGAAGTGGTTGGCGGCACGACATCGCGGAACAAGGACGTACTGGTGCGCGGCGACCCCGCCGAGATCGCCGTCCTGCTGGAAAAACTGACAGGAGAGCTGGGTGTCTGAAGCGGCGATCATCGACGGCAAGGCGTTCGCGGCGAATCTTCGCGGCAAGGTGGCGCGGCAGGTGGCGGCACTCAAGGCGGACCACGGCCTGACGCCGGGCCTCGCGGTGGTGCTGGTGGGCGCCGACCCGGCCAGCGAGATCTATGTGCGCAACAAGCACACCCAGACCACCGAGGCCGGCATGAACTCGTTCGAGTTCAAGCGGCCGGCCGACATCACCCAGGACGCGCTGCTGGGCCTGGTGCGCGAGCTGAACGCCGATTCCCGCGTCCACGGCATCCTGGTGCAGCTGCCGCTGCCCAAACCGCTGGTCGAGCAGCCGGTCACCCAGGCCATCGACCCGGACAAGGATGTCGACGGCCTGCATGTGATCAACGCCGGCCGGCTGGCGAGCGGCCTGCCGGGCCTGTTCCCGTGCACGCCGTCGGGCTGCATGATGCTGATCGAGGACCAGCTGGGCGCCGACCTGTCGGGCAAGCGCGCCATCGTGCTCGGCCGCTCCAACCTGGTGGGCAAGCCCATCGCCCAGATGCTGCTGCGCGCCAACGCCACGGTCACCATGGCCCATTCCCGCACCGACGACCTGCCGGCCGAATGCCGCCGCGCCGACATCGTCGTCGCCGCCGTCGGCAAGCCGGACATGGTGCGCGGCGGCTGGATCAAGCACGGCGCCGTGGTCATCGACGTGGGCATCAACCGCATCCCCAAGGATGGCGGCGGCACCCGCGTGGTGGGTGACGTGTGCTTTGCCGAGGCGAAGGACCGGGCGGCGGCGATCACGCCGGTGCCCGGCGGCGTCGGCCCCATGACCATCGCGACCTTGCTGCACAACACGGTGATCGCGGCCTGCCGGCAGGCAGGGGTCGAGGAGCCAAAGGTTTAGACCATCGCCCGAGCCCAACTTCGCGAGCATAGCGACGCGATCCAGCCGTCTCGTTGACGGCTGTGCGGTGGCCTGGCCGGGTTGCTTCGCTACGCTCGCAGAACCGGCGAGTTTTTATTTCTGGTCGCGCTGCCCCAGCAGGCGCAGCCGCAGGGCGTTCAGCTTGATGAAGCCTTCGGCGTCGCGCTGGTCGTAGACGGCGTCTTCCTCGAAGGTCACATGCTGCAGCGAATAGAGCGTGTTGGGCGACTTGCGGCCCACCACCGTCGCGCTGCCCTTGTACAGCTTCAGCCGCACGGTGCCTGAGACCTTTTCCTGGCTCTCGTCGATCAGCGCCTGAAGCATGCGCCGCTCGGGGCTGAACCAGAAACCGTTATAGATCAGCTCGGCATAGCGCGGCATCATCTCGTCCTTCAGATGCGCCGCGCCGCGGTCGAGGGTGATGCTTTCGATGCCCCGGTGCGCCGCATACAGCACGGTGCCACCCGGTGTCTCGTAGATGCCGCGGCTCTTCATGCCGACGAAGCGATTCTCGACCAGGTCGAGACGGCCGATCCCGTTGGCGCCGCCCAGTTCGTTGAGCCGGGTCAGCAGGTCGGCAGGGCCCATCCGGACGCCGTCGATGGCGATCGGGTCACCCTTCTCGAAGTCGATTTCCACATAGGTCGGCTTGTCGGGCGCATCCTCGGGCGCGACGGTGCGCGAGAACACGAATTCCTCGGGCTCGGACCACGGGTCTTCGAGCGCCTTGCCCTCGGCCGAGATATGCAGCAGGTTCGCGTCGACCGAGAACGGCGCCTCGCCCCTCTTGTCCTTCGGGATCGGAATCTGGTTTTCCTCGGCGAACTTGATCAGCGTGGTCCGCGAGGTCAGATCCCATTCACGCCACGGCGCGATCACCTTGATGTCGGGCTGCAGCGCGTAATAGCCCAACTCGAAACGGACCTGGTCGTTGCCCTTGCCGGTGGCGCCGTGGCACACGGCATCGGCGCCCACTTCGCGGGCGATCTCGATCTGCCGTTTGGCGATCAGCGGTCGGGCGATGGAGGTGCCGAGCAGGTAGATACCCTCATAGGCGGCATTGGCGCGGAACATGGGGAACACATAGTCGCGCACGAATTCGTCGCGCAGATCCTCGATGTAGATCTGCTTCACGCCCAGCATTTCGGCCTTCTTGCGCGCCGGCTCCAGCTCGTCGCCCTGGCCCAGATCGGCGGTGAATGTGACCACCTCGCAATCATAGGTGGCCTGCAACCACTTCAGGATGACCGAGGTGTCCAGCCCGCCTGAATAGGCAAGCACGACCTTGTTGATTTTCTTGCTCATTAGCGTGTGTTCCCGGGGATCGGATTGGCGGCGGAGTATAGGGAAATGACGCCGACGGGCAAGGCGCGCTTTTTGCGCCCGCCAAGCGCCTGATTCTGATAGAAAACAAGCCTATGTGCGGATTGGCGGGCATGTTCGACGGCACGGGGACGCGGCCCATGGACCGGGGCCTCCTCCGGCGCATGACCGATACCCTTGTCCATCGCGGACCCGACGGGTCGGGACTGTTCGCCGAGCCGGGGATTGCGCTGGGCCACCGCAGGCTGTCGATCATCGATCTGGCCGGCGGCGCCCAGCCGATGACCGATCCGGAAACCGGCGTCACAGTCGTGTTCAATGGCGAGATCTACAATTTCCCCGCGCTGATGGACACCCTGGCCGGTCACGGCCACCGTTTCCGCACCCGGTGCGACACCGAGGTGATCCTGCATGGCTGGAAGCAATGGGGCGCCGAGTGCCTGTCTCATCTCGACGGCATGTTCGCCTTCGCCCTCTGGGACCCGCGCGAGAGCACCCTGTTCCTTGCCCGCGACCGGCTGGGCAAGAAACCGCTCTATTACGCCATCCTGCCCGGCGGCCTGTGCCTGTTCGGCTCCGAACTGAAGGCGCTGGCCTGCCATCCGGACCTGCCGCGCGACATCGACACCGAGGCCGTCGCCGACTTCTTCGCCTATGGCTACGTGCCCGACCCGAAAAGCATCTACCGGGCGGCGCGCAAGCTGGCGCCGGGACATTGCCTGCGCTGGCGGCGCGGCGGCGAGCCGCAGCTGCGCCAGTGGTGGGACCTGCAGCTGGCGCCGACCGCAGGCGATCCGGCCGACGTGGCAGCCCAACTGGAAATCGCCACCCGGCGGCGGCTGATCGCCGACGTGCCGCTGGGTGCGTTCCTGTCGGGCGGTGTGGATTCCAGCGCCATTGTCGCCCAGATGGCGCTGGGCATGGAGACGCCGGTAAAGACATTCTCCATCGGCTTCGGCGACAGGGCCTATGACGAATCGGCCTATGCCGGCGTCATCGCCAGCCGGTACGGCACCGATCACACGGCGCGGCAGGTGGACCCCGATTCGTTCGGACTGATCGATCGGCTGGCGGGGATTTATGATGAGCCGTTCGGCGACAGCTCGGCCATTCCCACGTTCCAGGTCTGCGCGCTGGCGCGTGAGAAGGTGAGCGTCGCCCTGTCCGGCGACGGCGGCGACGAGGTGTTCGGCGGCTACCGGCGCTATCTGTGGCATGAGCGCGAGGCACGGGTGCGCCGGCTGCTGTCGCCCGGCTTTCGCCGCGTGCTGTTCGGCACGCTGGGCAAGATCTACCCCAGGGCCGACTGGGCGCCGCGGATGCTGCGCGCCAGGACCACGTTCCAGGAATTGGCCCTCGACGACGTCGACGCGTACTTCCTCAGCGTCTCGGCGACCACCGAGCGGCAGCGACGCAACCTGCTGAGCCTCGATGTGCGCGGCCAGCTGCACCGCTCGGATTACCATCCCATCGAGGTGCTGCGCGATCACTGGCGCAAGGCCGATGGCGCCGACCCGCTGAAGCAGGCGCAATACGCCGACATCAAGACCTGGCTGCCCGGCGACATCCTGGTGAAGGTGGACCGGGCCAGCATGGCCAACAGCCTGGAAGTGCGCGCACCCTTCCTCGACCACCGCCTGCTGGAATGGGGCGTCAACCTGCCGGCTTCGGTGAAAATCGCCGGGGGCGAGAAGAAGGCCATCCTGAAGCAGGCGATGGATCCGTTCGTGCCGGCCGACATTCTCTACCGGCCCAAGCAGGGCTTCTCCGTGCCCATCGGCCCGTGGTTCCGCGGGCCGCTCAGGGACATGGTGCGCGAGGCGCTGACCGGCAGCCTGCTCAGCGAGTCGGGGTTTGTCGATGCGCAGGCGGTCGAGATGCTGCTGAACCAGCATCAGGGCGGCTACCGCGACAATTCGAGGATTCTCTGGCTGCTGCTGATGTTCCAGGGGTTCCTGCGGCACGATGCCGCGAGCCGGCCATGAACATCCTCAGTTTTACCACGCTCTATCCCAACGCGGCCCAGCCGGTGCTGGGCATATTCGTGGAGAACCGGCTGCGGCGTCTGACCGAGAGCGGCCGGGTCAACCTGACCGTGGTCGCGCCGGTGCCCTGGTTCCCGTTCACCGCGAAGGCGTTCGGTACCTATGCGGCCTATGCCAGCGTGCCCGCGCACGAAGTGCGCCACGGCATCGAAATCTTCCACCCACGCTACAAGGTGATTCCCAAGGTCGGCATGAATATCGCGCCGGCGCTGCTCTATCGCGGCGCGCGCACGATCGTACGGAAACTGGCCCGCGAGCGCGGCGCCCAGCTGATCGATGCCCATTACTTCTATCCCGACGGCGTGGCGGCCGCGAAGCTGGCCGGCGAACTGGACCTGCCGCTTGCCATCACCGCGCGCGGCACCGATCTCAACCTGATCCCCCAATTCGATATACCGCGGCTGCAGATCGAGCAGGCGGCACGGGCGGCGAATGCGATCATCACCGTTTGCGATGCGCTGCAGCAGCCGCTGCTCGACATGGGCATCGATGCCGGCAAGATCACCACCCTGCGCAACGGCGTCGATCTGGCGCTGTTCCGCCCGCTCGACCGCATGGCCGCCCGTAACCGCTGGGGCGCCGACGGCCGCACCATCGTCTCGGTCGGCGGCCTTATCGAGCGCAAAGGACACCATCTGGCCATCGAGGCGATGAAGTCGGTGTCCGACGCCTCGCTGCTGATCGCCGGCGGCGGCGAGGAAAGGCCGGCGCTGGAGCGGCAGATCACCGAGCTGGGCCTGACCGGGCGGGTGCGGCTGCTGGGCCAGGTGCCCCATGACAGCCTGCCATCGCTCTACAGCGCGGCCGACGCGCTGGTGCTGGCGTCGAGCCGGGAAGGCTGGGCCAATGTGCTGCTTGAGGCCATGGCCTGCGGCACGCCCGTGGTCGCGACCGACGTCTGGGGCACCGGCGAGGTGGTCGCCGCGCCCGAGGCCGGGGTGCTGGTGAAGGACAGGTCGGCGGCCGGTATCGCGGCTGGCCTGAAGGCGCTGTTCGACCATCCGCCGGAGCGGACAGCGACGCGCGCCTACGCCGAAGGCTTCAGCTGGGACGCGACGACGCAGGGGCAACTGCGGCTGTTCGAGAGCCTCCTACCTTGAATTCCCGTGATTTTGCGAGCAACGCGAAGCAATCCAGCCGTGCCGTTGACGGCTGTGCGACGGCCTGGCTGGATTGCTTCGCTACGCTCGCAGAAGCACCAAAGATTTACCGGTACAGATAATCCCGGGTCAGCGGCACCGAATCAGCCTGCTTGCCCAGCTGCATCTGGAACACCACCAGCCCGCCATAGTCGAAACTGCCGACGCAGCCGGCCAGGAACAGCTCGAACATCCGGCAGAAGCGCTCGTCATAGAGCGCCCTGATCCGGTCGCGATTCTGCTGGAAACGGCGGTACCAGGCTTCGGTGGTGCGGCCGTAATGCAGCCGCAGTACCTCGATGTCGCTGATGAACAGGCCGGAGCGCTCGATGGCCGGCATCACCTCGGACAAGGCGGGCGAATAGCCGCCGGGAAAGATGTATTTCTCGGTCCAGGCGTCGGTGCCGCCCGGTCCGTCGCTGCGGCCGATGGTGTGCACCATGGCGAGCCCGTCCGGCGTCAGCAGGTCGCGGATGCGGCGGAAATACGTGTCGTAATGCGCCATGCCCACATGCTCGAACATGCCCACCGAGACGATGCGGTCGAACGGACCCTCGATTTTGCGATAATCCTCGATGCGGAAATCGAGGACATCCTCCTTGCCCTCGGCAGCCGCCATTTCGCGGGCGGCGCGGCACTGTTCCTCGGACAGGGTGATGCCGGTGACATGAGCGCCGGAGACCGCGTTGATGTGCCGGGCCAGCGTGCCCCAGCCGCAACCGATATCGAGCACCCGGTGACCGGGCTGCAGCAGCAGCTTGTCGGCCACATGGTCAAGCTTGTCGCGCTGGGCCTGCTCGAGCGTGTCGCCGGGATTGCGGAAATAGGCGCAGGAATATTGCCGGTTCCCATCGAGGAACAGGTCGTAGAATTCCGTGGTGAATTCGTAGTGCTGCGCCACATTGCGCTTGGCGCGCCGCCGGCTGTTGGCGCGCCGTACGCCGCGGATCAACGGCCCGGCGCCCAGGCGGAAGGCGCTGGCGTCGGTGGCGCGCCCGGAATTGACCGCCACCAGGTTGAGGAAATCGAGGATATCGCCCTGCTCGATGGTCAAGGTGCCGTCCATATAGGCCTCGCCCACCGCCAGGGTCGGGTCGCGCAGGATGCGCCACGCCAGCTTCGGGTCGTGCAGCCTGATGGCCGAGGAAATGCCCGGCGGCGTGCCGAAGGTCTCGGTCTTGCCGCTGGGATCGGTGACAGCCAGCGTACCCTTCCTGATGAGCCTGCGTAGCAGGAGCTTCAAGGGCACCATGCGGCCAGCTCTACGCGGAGGTGGCCGCCGGGCCGGACGCCGGCAGATCGGCCTTGCGGATCTTTTCCGAGGCGGACTTCAGCTGGCCGCAGGCAGCCATGATGTCGCGGCCGCGCGGCATGCGGATCGGCGCCGAGATGCCGGCATTGAACACATATTCCGAGAATGCGTGGATGGTGTCCCAGTCCGAGCACTCGAAGGCGGTGCCGGGCCACGGATTGAACGGGATCAGGTTCACCTTGGCCGGGATGTCGTACTTCTTCAGCAGCCGGACCAGTTCCTGAGCGTCTTCCAGGCTGTCATTGACGCCCTTCAGCATGGCGTATTCGAAGGTGATGCGGCGGGCGTTCGACACGCCGTGATAATTGGCGCAGGCCGTCAGCAGTTCTTTCAGCGGATACTTGTTGTTGATCGGCATGATGGCGTCGCGGGTCTCGTCGCGCACCGCGTGGAGCGAGACCGCCAGGTTGACGCCGATCTCCTCGCCGCAGCGCTGCATCATCGGCACCACGCCCGAGGTCGACAGGGTGATGCGGCGCTTCGACAGCGAGATGCCTTCCGGGTCCATGACGATCTTCATGGCCTGCTTGACGTTGTCGAAATTATAGAGCGGTTCGCCCATGCCCATCAGCACGATATTGGACAGCAGCCGTCCGTCGGACGGGCTTGGCCACTCACCCAGCGCGTCGCGGGCAATCAGCACCTGGCCCACGATCTCGGCGGCGGTCAGGTTGCGCACCAGCCGCTGGGTGCCGGTGTGGCAGAACTTGCAGGTCAGCGTGCAGCCGACCTGAGACGAAACGCACAAGGTGCCGCGGTCGTCCTCGGGAATGAATACCGCCTCGACCTCGTTGCCATCGTCGAGCCGGACCAGCCATTTGCGCGTGCCATCCTCGGACAGCTGGGCAACGGATACCTCGGGCCGGCGAATTTCGCAGGTCTTTTCCAGCGTGGCCCGCATGTCCTTCGACACATTGGTCATGACGTCGAACGAGGTGGCGCCCTTGTTGTAGATCCAGTGCCACAACTGCTGGGCGCGCATCTTGGTCTGGCCCTCGGGCACGCCAGCGACTGCCAGCGCGGCGCGCAGTTCGTCGCGCGACAGGCCGCATAGATTGCTCTTGCCGGACGTTTCGGGCGTGTTCAGCGTACGAAGCATGTTCATGAGCCGCACGCCTGTTTTGCCGCATTGATCGCGGCGGTGAATCCGGACAGCGAGAAGTCGTATTCGGTGTTGTCGCCGTTGGCCGCCATTTCCTTGACCGTCAGCAGCGCCGCGCCCTTCATGGTGGCGACGATCCGCTTGTCGGAGGCAGCGTCATAAGCCCAGGCATCCTTGCCCGAATTGAACAGCGGCTCCTTGAAGCCGCCCATGATGGCGGTGCCGTCCTTGTTGGACTTGAGAGTGTAGCGGGCGCCGAAGCGCACCTCGTCGCTGATCTTCTTGCCGGGCTTGTGCGACACCATGAAGAACACGCCTGTATGATCCACTTCCTGGGGCTTGGTGCGCTTGGGCACGGTAATGGCCCAGCACGTCTTCGCGTTGCCGCTGCCATTCGTGAACGCGTCCCAGTCGGTGAACGTTCCGAGCAGCTTGGGCTGCGCGGCGAGCGCGGGCCCGGCGGCGGCAAAGGCCGCGAGTCCGGCCAGAATCAGGATAGTTTTCATGGACCTACCATATAAGGCGCGGCGCCGATTTTCCACGACATCCACCACAGAGCTGTGGATCGTCCTGTTTTTCACGGCCGTCAAGATTTCAACCGGGAGATAGGCTCGCCGTAGCGATGCTCAAGCATGGGGATCGGCTCGCCGCGCGGCGTCACGGGGCGTACCGGCCAGCGCCCCAGCGTGCGCACCCGGTCATACATCACCACCGCGCCCGCCGTCGCCTGGTTGAGGCAGAAGCTGGTGGGGATGCGGACCACATGCGCGCAGCGCGCCAGGATCTCCGGCGTCAGCGACCCGCGCTCGCGACCCAGCACATAGGCGGCCTGGCGCGGATGGGCGAAGCTGGGCAGGTCGATCGCATCCTCGGTCAGCTCGACGCCGACCAGCACGCAGCGCGCCGGCAGCATGATGGCCTCGACGCTGTCGAACCGGTACAGCGGCACTTCCCGGTCGGTGCGGCTGGTGTCCGAGAAGGTGTCGTCCTTGTTGTAGTCGCGCCCGACCGTGAACAGGAAGCTGGCGCCGAACCCGTGCGCCGTACGCATCAGGTTGCCCAGATTGCCCGATTTGTCGCCGCTCTCGACCCCGATGCCGAAAAACCCGCGCATGCGCTCCGTCCATGGCCTGAAAGGCCGGTTTCGCGCGGCTTATACAGGGTGCGCGGCGATGGCGCAAATCCAGCCGGCTACAGGGGTGCCCCGAACCGCGCGACATCGATCTCCCCCTCGCGCTTGCGGGCCTGGGCGATGTCGAAGCTGTTCTGCATGCGCATGAGCGTATCCATCGACACGCCGAAGGCCTTCTCCAGCCGCAAGGCCATCTCCGGAGACAGGTGGGAGCGTTCGTTGAGCAGGGTCGACAGCGTCGCCCGCGTCACCCCGAGCGCCGCTGCCGCCGCCGTCACCGACAGTCCGAGGGGCTCGATGATCTCGTGCCGGATGAAGCCGCCGGGATGGGCGGGGTTTTTCAGCCGGATACCTGCGGTCGCGTTCACGGCGGGTTCCTAGTGGCAATCTTCATAATCGAGGTCGATGATCTCGATATGGGCGCATATGTTCGGTGTCAAGTTACGCTATACGGTCGAAAAGACCAACCCTGCCGTTCAGCACGCCGTGCGAGTAGCAGGATGCGAAAACGCCCGGGTTCCTGTTCTGGCCCTCAACGCAGCGGATCGGACAGCACGAAACGCCATCTTCCGTCACGGCGTTCCGCCTGCCAGCAGCGATAGGGATCGATATCGGTGGTGATGTAGGTCTGTCCATGGGTGAACGGCCAGACCGCGCATGCAGCGGCCAGACAGATGCAGGCACCGCCACGGGCCTCCACCGGCAACTCCGGCGGTGCTTGCGGGTGTTCCTCCACGACGAAGAGGAACGGCTGCTCGAACCCGTAGGTGTCGCCTCCTGGCAATATGTCAGCCAGTGCGGCCTGCAATCCCCGTTCGTCCTTCGGCAAGGGCTTGGTCAGTGGGTTGCCACCCCCACGAGGCACCTGCGATATCCCGTCGCGGAAGGCCAGGACGCGCACCAGAGTCACGCCTTCGAGCGTGCTCCCCTTGTCCGTGCAGACTGTGATCAAATTCGGCGGGCTTCCGGGACGCTTTACCCCGGAGCAGGCGGCATCGTAGCTCGCTTCGATGGTCGCGGTCGCATAACGCAGTCGCCTTTCGAGGGCTTCGGCGAGATCGAGTTCCTGGCGCGATGCGCCTCTGGCAGAGAACGAAACGGAGGCGCATGCCGCGCCCGGCCTCGGCTGCTGTTCGCCGTCACACAGCACGCAATTGAAGCCATAACATTCTCCGAACGTGCCGGTGAGGCGAACCCGCTTGCCGTGATAACCCCAAGGATCGGCGTTTAGGGCCGATACGGTCGCGTCCAGAGCCGGTTCGTCCGCCATCGCGGAGAAGCACGTTGACCACGCAAGCGCGGCGAGCAGGAAAATCAATCGCGTCAACATCAAGCCCGTCATCTCGAAAATTCGAACGGATATTACCAGAGTCTTGGCAGGCCACAACGATCGGCATAACCTGCGCGCATGCTGAAAATCGCCGCCCCATCCCGGACGGTCCAGGCCGTACTGCTGATGATCTGCGCCAGCGCCACCATTTCGGTGCTGTGGGCGCTGCTGCGCTGGGGCGCCGAGACCATGCATCCGATCTACATGGTGTTCTGGCGCTCGCTGTTCGGCGCAATCGTGCTGGCGCCGCTGTTCCTGAAATCGGGCGGCGCGGGGCTGCGGACGCGGCGGCTGCCGCTGCATTTCCTGCGCAGCACCTGCAGCCTCGTCGCCATGGTCGGCATCTTCTATTCCATCGCCCACGTGCCGCTGGCGCAGGGCATGGCGGTGAACTACTCGGCGCCGCTGTTCGCCACCATCGGCGCGGCGATCCTGCTGGGCGAGACCTTGCACCGTCGGCGGATCGTGGCCGTGCTGGTCGGCTTCCTCGGCATGCTGGTGGTGGTGCGGCCCGGCATCGAGGACGTCCATCTCGGCATCCTGGCCGCACTGATGGGCGCGATGGCCATGGCCAGTTCGCTCCTGTGCGTGAAGAAGCTGTCGGCCACCGAGGCCACCCAGACCATCATCCTTTACGGCAACACCCTGTGCCTGCCCATCTCGCTGGGACTGGCGCTGATATATTGGCAGGCCATGACCTGGCACAATTTCATGGTGCTGGCGATCATCGGCGCGGTGTCCAGCACCGCCCAGTGGTTCCTCGCCAAGGCACTGTCCATGGCCGACGCCGGCGCCGTGCTGCCCCTGGATTTCATGCGGCTGGTGTTCGTGACCCTTCTGGGTGTTGCGCTGTTCGGCGAAACGCCCGATCTGCTCACCGTGGTCGGCGGCGGACTTATCGTGTTCAGCACGGTGTACATCGCCCGGCGCGAGGCGGCGGGCCGGGCGGCGGCCAAGGCCGTGCCGGATCCGGCCGAATAGGTGGCCGCAGCGCTTGAAAGGCCCGAACAGGCCCGCGACAATCTGCGCGGCGCGGTATGGATCCTGGCGGCGGCGGTGCTCAACACAGTGCTCATGGCCTTGGTGAAGGTGACCGGCGAGACCGTGCCGCCGACGGTGATCGCATTTTTTCGGGGCCTGTTCGGTCTGGCGGTCGTCCTGCCGTTCATGTGGCGCGTCGGCCTGGGCGGTTTCAAGACCCACCGGCCGATCCTGCAACTGGTGCGCGCGGTCAGCTCGGGGATGATCCTGCTGGCGGCGTTCTATGCGTTCGTGCACCTGCCACTGGCCCAGGTGACCTCGATCCTGTTCTCGCGCCCGCTGTTCGTGCTGGTGCTGGCGGCGCTGTTCCTGTCCGAACGGCTGCGATGGTACCGGACCACGGCGACGCTGGTGGGCTTCGTCGGCGTGCTGATTGTCATGCGGCCCGGGCCAGGCATGGAACCGGCGGCGCTGATCGCGCTGGCCGCCGCGGGGCTGGCGGCGGTCAATATCGTGCTCGTCCGCATCCTGACCCGAACGGACCGCACCGAGACGCTGGTGTTCTATGCGGTGCTGGCGCAGACAATCGTGCTCGCCATCCCAGCCGCGCTGAACTGGCACACGCCCGACCTGCGCGAGTTGGCGTTGCTCGCGGCCATCGCCGTCGTCGCCACCCTGTTGCAAACCTGTGTGGTGCGCGGCTATCGGCTGGCCGAGGCGTCCTCCATGGCGCCCTTCGAATATACGCGGCTGCTGTTCTCTACGACGGCCGGGTTGCTGCTGTTCGCCGAATATCCCGACATCTGGACCGGCGCCGGCGCGCTGCTGCTGATCGGCTCGACCTTCTACATCACGCGGCGCGAACACCGGCTGGCAAAGGCGGGCAAGCCGCCCGCCGTGTCCACCAATCCCTGACCCACGCGGGCAGATTAACGGCTGGCCACCCGTCACACGGGCCGTTTACAATGCCTGAGGCCGCATAACGGCCGGCGAGGGGAACAACATGGCGGCGAGAATATTGGCGGCAGCGTTGAGTCTCGCGCTGGCGGCGATGCCCGCCCGCGTGGCGGCAGCGCTCGACATGGCCGGCGTTTTCGACAGCACCGGACCCGAGATCACCATCTCTTGGGAGTATCTGGAAACCCCCGGGCGCAAGGCCGAAATGCAGGCCGTCATCGACGGCTTCGCCGCGATGGTCGACAACGAGTTCCTGCCCCGCGATCCCCATGCCGGTATCGAGATCGTGATGACCGACGATGCCGCGCATTTCGCGTCCTACATGCGCCGGAACTATCCGGCGATCGACATCCCCAAATACGGTGTTTTTGTCAGCGACGGCCGGCTGGTGACCTACAGCCGCTCTGGTGTGGGCACCGTCACCAGCCTGCTGCTGCCTGGCCTGCTGCGCGACGGATACGACGACCTGCCGCAATGGGCAGTGACCGGGCTGCGCACCTATTTCGAGAAGTTCTACGGCTTCTGGGAGACCGACGCCGCGGCCGGCCAGCGGGTGGTGCGGTTCGCCCACGGCTATCACAATCCCTGGCGGTTGCAGGACATCAGGCTGCTGCTGCCCGACCTGAAGCTGGCGAATCTGGTCTCGGACACGCCAACCGTGGACGGAACCCGGTACCAGAGCCAGCAGCGGCTACTGATGATTTTCATCTGGAAGGAGGGCAAGCTGCCCGCCTTCATGGCGGCGCTGAGGGCCCGCGACCGCAAGATGTACCCGACCTATCTCGAGGCCGTGTTCGGCCAGCCGCTCGAGGCGCTGCAGCCCCGGTTCCGCGCCTTCCAGGAAACCATTCTCGCCCACTGGAATCTGGTCATGCGCACGCCCCCCAGCCAGGTCTACGCCGACAGGGCAACATTCGAGGCGATGACCGCCAGCGTCTGGCGGTAACGTGAATTTCACCACCCGCCGCATCCTCGACTCCGTGAAACCACTGTGCTAAATCGGCGCGCCTAAACACGAAACAACGAAAAACGAGGACACAGAATGGATGTGAATGGAGTTGCCGCCGTGATCACCGGCGGCGCATCCGGCCTGGGCCGGGCCACCGCGGAAGCGCTGCTGGCCAAGGGTGCCAAAGTCACCATCTTCGACGTCAATGAAACCCTGGGCGAACAGGCGGCCAAGGAAATGGGCTGTGTCTTCGCCAAGGTCGACGTGACCAGCGAAGAAAGCGTCATCGCCGGCCTGGACAAGGGCAAGGCGGCCCATGGTCAGGACGCCCGCATCCTGGTGAACTGCGCCGGCGTCGCCGACGCGGGCAAGACCGTGTCCAAGGGCGAGCCCCATTCGCTGGCTGTGTTCACCAAGGTGATCAACGTCAACCTGATCGGCACCTTCAACTGCATCCGCCTGGCGGCCGCGCGCATGACCCAGATGGAGCCGCTGGCCGACGGCGAGCGTGGCGTGATCGTCAACACCGCCTCGGTCGCTGCCTATGAAGGCCAGATCGGCCAGGTGGCCTATGCCTCGTCGAAGGGCGGCGTGGTGTCCATGACGCTGACCGTCGCCCGCGACCTGTCGCGCGACGGCGTCCGTTGCTGCACGATCGCGCCGGGCCTGTTCATCACCCCCATGCTGAAGGGCCTGCCGCAGAACGTGCAGGACGCGCTGGGCGAGTCGGTGCCGTTCCCGCCGCGCCTGGGCGATCCCAGCGAATACGCCAAGACCGCCATGTTCATCTTCGACAATGTGATGCTGAACGGCGAGACCATCCGTCTCGACGGCGCGCTGCGCATGGCGCCGAAGTGAGCTTGTCCAGATAGGACGGGAAAAGGGGCCTTCGCGGCCCCTTTTTTTATCCGAATCCCCGCTCAGGGATTTGGGCATTCCGTTGCGCCGCAAGCAGGCCGCGTCCCGGACTATCTGGCCGCCTTGTCCATGAACGTCGCCAGCGCGATGTCCTTCTTCGTCACGCCGCCGGCGTCGTGGGTCGACAGGGTCACTTCCACCCGGTTGTAGACGTTAGACCATTCGGGATGGTGATCGGCCTTCTCGGCGGCCAGCGCGACCCGCGCCATGAAGGCGAATGCCTCGTTGAAGTCGCCGAACTTGTAGGTTTTGGTAATGGCGTTGCGGCCCGGCACGTCGGACCAGCCGGGCAGGGTGGCAAGCGCCGCCGTGCGCTCGGGTCCCTCGAGTTTTGTCATGTTGATGCCTCTCGCCGCCGCTGCTATGTCGATATGACCGGATGGAGATGAGATATGTCCAGAGGCAGTTTTCTCAATGATGGCCTTTACGACTATTTGCTGAAGGCGACGCTCGCGCCCGAGCCGCTGCTCGAGCGGCTGCGGGACGAGACCACCGAAAAGACCGGCCAGTGGGCCGGCATGCAGATCTCCCGCGACCAGGGCCGGTTCATGCAGGTGCTGGTCAAGCTGATGGGCGCAAAAAAATACCTGGAGGTCGGCACCTTCACCGGCTACAGCGCGCTGGTGGTCGCCCAGGCGCTGCCGGATGACGGCAAGGTGGTGGCCTGCGACATCAGCGAGGAATGGACCGCGGTCGGCAAGCGCTACTGGGCCGAGGCCGGTGTCGCCGGCAAGGTGGACCTGCGGCTGGCGCCCGCGCTCGAGACCATGGCGGCGCTGGCGGACGGTCCCGAGGCCGGCACCTTCGACATGATCTTTCTCGACGGTGACAAGAAGGAATATGACGGCTACTACGAATACAGCCTGACCCTGTTGCGGCCGGGCGGCGTGGTGCTGGTCGACAATGTGCTGTGGGGCGGCAGCGTGGCCGATCCCGAGAAGCAGGACGAGAGCACCGCCGCGATCCGGGCGCTGAACGAGAAGATCAGGGACGATGCGCGCGTGTTCAGCGTGCTGGTCTCGATCGGCGACGGCCTCACCATGGCCGTGAAACAGTAGCCCCGATGTCTCCAACCAGCGTCCTGTTCGTCTGTCTGGGCAACATCTGCCGCTCGCCCATGGCCGAGGGGATGTTCCGCGACATGGTCGTGAAAGCCGGTCTCAAGGAGGTCATTGCCATCGATTCAGCCGGCACCGGAGATTGGCATATCGGCGAACAACCTGATCGCCGCGCCATCACGACGGCCGCGAAACGGGGAATCGACATCACCGGCCTCAGGGCCCGGCAGGTGCACGAAAAAGACTTCGTCGAGTTCGATCATATCCTCGTGATGGACCGCAGCAACCTTGCCGCAGTGCAGCGCATGGCCGCTTCGGGGCGCACGGTTCCGAGGCTGTTTCTGGACTATGCGCCTGTCGTCGGCCTGGACGACGTGCCCGATCCCTACATCACCGGCGGGTTCGACAAAGTGCTGGATCTGATCGAGGCCGGATCGGCCGGATTGTTGCGGGCGCTAACAGATCAGGCGGGCGGCGCACAATAATACATATAAATTGTGTATTAAATTATATTTTACATTTTTGTTGATTAGTCCAGCGCGTAACACTAGATACCCCAACAGTTATGCGCGCAGGCTCTACCGCTATTGTTCGCCTTGCCGCAGGGTACGCGTGGTAGTATGTAAGCCGTGTGACAGCGCGCGTTTAAGCACGTCTGCCGAAAATTCGACCCCGAAAGGATGGGGCTGGGAGAAGATGGCAACCAATCTCGCTCAAAAGCCGACCGCGAGCGTGGACGATCGCGTCCCCGCAAGCCTCGAATCCGTCGTTATCCGTTTTGCCGGTGATTCCGGCGACGGCATGCAATTGACGGGCACGCAATTTACGCACTCGACGGCGCTGATGGGCACCGACCTGGCGACCTTCCCCGACTTTCCGGCGGAGATCAGGGCGCCTACAGGCACCACGTTCGGTGTCTCGGCCTATCAGATCAATTTCGGCGCACGCCGCGTGCTGACAGCGGGCGACCAGCCCGATGTGCTCGTCGCCATGAACCCGGCGGCGCTGAAGACCAATCTGGACTCGCTCAAGCCGGGCGGGACTCTGGTGGTCGACACCGGCTCGTTCAACAGCCGGACCCTGGCCAAGGCGGGCTACACCTCGAACCCGCTCGAGGACGGCACCATCGCGCCCTATCAGGTGATCCTGCTCGACATCACCAAGATGACGCTGGAATCCGTCAAGGAATTCGGCCTGTCCAACAAGGACGCCATCCGCTGCAAGAACATGTGGACCCTGGGTCTCATGTTGTGGATGTACGGCCGTCAGCGCCAGTCGGTGGTCGATTGGCTGCGCGGCAAGTTCGCCAAGTCGCAGCAGCTCGCCGACGCCAACGTCGCCGCCGTGAATGCCGGCCATGCATTCGGCGAGACCGCCGAGCTGGCGGGCGACATGAGCCATTCCACGGTCGGCCGCGCCGAAGTGGCGCCGGGCGTCTACCGCACCATCACCGGCGCGGAATCGCTGGCGCTGGGTCTGGTGGCCGGCGGCAAGCTGGCCGGACTGAACATCATGTTCGGCTCGTACCCGATCACGCCCGCCTCGACCCTGCTGCATCAGCTGGCGCGGTTGAAGGAGCACGGCGTCGTCACCTTCCAGGCGGAAGACGAAATCGCCGCCATCTGCTCGGCCATCGGCGCCAGCTTCGCCGGCTCGCTGGGCGTGACGTCCTCGTCCGGTCCGGGCATCGCGCTGAAGGGCGAAGCCATGGGTCTTGCCATCACCACCGAACTGCCGCTGGTGATCGTCAATTCGCAGCGCGGCGGTCCGTCGACCGGCCTGCCGACCAAGACGGAACAGTCGGATCTGTACCAGGCGATCTATGGCCGCAACGGCGACGCGCCGCTGCCGGTAATCGCCTCGGCCACGCCGGGCGATTGCTTCGAGGTGGCCATCGAGGCCGTGCGCCTCGCCGTCAAGTACATGACTCCGGTGATCCTGCTGACCGACGGATATCTGGCCAATGCGGCCGAGCCGTGGCCGGTACCGGATTTCGACAGCCTGAAGCCATTCCCGGTCGCGTTCCACACCGAGGCCGAAGGGTTCAGCCCGTTCACGCGTGACCAGAAGACCCTGGCGCGCAACTGGGCGATCCCCGGCAATCCGGGTACCGAGCACCGCATCGGCGGCATCGAGAAGGACTTCAACACCGGCAACATTTCCTACGCCGCGGACAATCACCAGCTGATGACCGATACGCGCTGGAACAAGGTGCTCGGCATCGCCGACGATATCCCGTTGCAGGAAATCACCCAGGGCGATGCCTCGGGCGAACTGGTGGTGGTGGGCTGGGGTTCGACCTTCGGCCCGATCTACCGCGCCGTCGAGCAGTCGCGCGCCAAGGGCCTGAACGTGTCGCAGATTCACGTCCGCTACATGTGGCCGCTGCCGAAGAACCTGGGCGAGTTGCTGAAGGGCTTCAAGAAGGTGCTGGTCCCCGAAATGAACAAGGGCCAGTTCGCTACCGTGCTGCGCGATAATTACCTGGTGGACGCGGTCAGGCTGAATCAGGTCAACGGCCAGCCCTTCAAGGTGAGCCACCTGAACGACGTCATCGCCGAGACGTTGGGCTGAGGAAAGCAATCATGAACGAACTCTCCCCGCAGAAGCTGACCGCCAAGGACTATGCCACCGACCAGGAAGTGCGCTGGTGCCCGGGTTGCGGCGACTATGCCATCCTGAAATCGGTGCAGAAGACGCTGGCCGACCTCGAGGCCGATCCGGCAAACACCGTGTTCGTATCGGGCATCGGCTGCTCGTCGCGCTTCCCCTATTACATGGCCACCTACGGCTTCCACACCATTCACGGCCGCGCCCCGGCCTTCGCCACCGGCATCAAGCTGGCGAATCCGGGACTCGACGTCTGGATGGTGACCGGTGACGGCGACGGCCTGTCGATCGGCGGCAATCACCTGCTGCACGTATTGCGCCGGAACGTGGATATCCAGATCCTGCTGTTCAACAACGAGATCTATGGTCTGACCAAGGGCCAGTATTCCCCCACGTCGCGGCCGGGCACCCGCTCGCCGTCGAGCCCCGGCGGCTCGATCGAGCGCAACCTGAATCCGTGCAACTTTGCCCTGGCCGCCGGCGCATGCTTCGTGGCGCGTACCGTCGATACCGACCAGAAGCACATGCCCGAGATCCTGAAGCGCGCCCACGGACACCGCGGCGCGTCGTTCGTCGAGATCTTCCAGAACTGCATCGTGTTCAACGACGCCGTGTTCGCCGACTTCACCGACAAGAAGAACGCACCGGAGCGCCAGCTGCGCGCCGAGCATGGCCACAAGCTGGTCTTCGGCCCCAACAACGAGAAGGGCCTGCGCCTCGACCGCGACAATGTGGCGATCGAGATCGTGACCATCGGCGAGAACGGCATCACCGAGGACGACATCCTGGTGCATGACGAGACCGATGCGTTGCTGGCACAGATGCTGGTCACCCTCGACGGGCCCGACGCGCCGGTCGTGGTCGGCGTGATCTACTGCAATCCGGCCGACACCTATGACGGCGGCGTCGCCTCGCAGGTCGAGTCGGCCAAGAGCGCCAAGCCGAACGCCGACATGAAGGAGCTGCTGTTCGCCGGCAGCACCTGGACCGTCGACTGAGGCTTTCAGCCTCCGGAAACACGAAGGGGCGCCGCGCGGCGCCCCTTTTTTCTTGGATTGACGAGGCCTACCGCGCGCAGTCGCCGGCGTTGCCGTCGAATTGCGGGTTGATGACCCACTTGCCCTTCTTGTTCACGAAGCCCCATTTGCCGCCGAAACTGGCCAGCGCCAGGCCGTCGTCGAACGGTCCGGCGTCGTCGAATTGCGGGTTGACCACCCAGTGGCCCTTCCGGTCGATGAAGCCCCAGCGGCCATTCAGCGCCGCGGGCGCGAGGCCGTCCTCGAACGGCCCGGCGTACTGGAACTGCGGGTTGACGGCCCACTTGCCGTCTTTGTCGAGGAAGCCCCAGAGACCGTTCTGGGACGCGGGCACCAGGCCATCCTCGAACTCGACGCCGGCCTGGTCGAACTCCGGGTTGATCATCCAGACGCCCTTCCCGTCGATGAAGCCGTAACGTCCCTCAAATCCGGCCCGCGCCCTGTCGTCGTCGCCATAGGTCCCGGCCGAGGAGAACTGCGGGTTGACCACCCATTTGCCATCCTTGCCGATATAGCCCCAGCGGTCACCCTGGCGGACGGCGGCGCGGCCCTCGTTGAACATGTTGGCCTGTGTGAACTGGGGATTGATCACCCACTTGCCGGTCTTGTCGATATAACCCCACAGGCCCGCCTGCATGGCGGCGGCAATGCCGCCATCGGAGAAATCGCCGGCGGACTCGATTGTCGGCTCGATTGCCCACTGTCCCTGTTTGTCGATATAGCCGGCGCCGTCTTCGGTCTCGACCGGCGCCAGGCCATTATCGCCGAACAGGTAGGCTGCGGTGAAATCGGGCGGGATCGCCCACTTACCCCTTTTGTCCACATAGCCCCAGCGGTCACCCTGCCGCGCCACGGCGAGGCCGTTCTCATAGGGCCACAGCGCATCGAATTGCGGGTTGAGCACCCATTTGCCGTCGCGGTCGACCATGCCGCACCGGCCTTCCGTGCGCACGATCAGCGCGTCGTCGCGCGACGCCATTGGGGTATGGTCCCTGTCGAACACGATCGCACCGACGATCAGCACCAGGAGAATGGCGACGGCGATTAGCATGTAGCGCATGGCGAGCCTCGAACAGTTTCGGGAGTCTTCCCGAGCCTGTTAACGCGCGCATGCGGAAAAGGTTACCTCCGCCGCAGCGACGCGGCCTCGCCGACGCCGAGCGGGCGGATCGGGTTATCGGGACCATTCTGCGACATCAGAACCTGCCTCGGGAAACCGCGCCTCAGCCCAGCGAGCCGATCATCTCCGGGATAGTGGTGAACTTGCGGCGCGGCGCGCCATGTGTGGCGCCTGCTTCCTCGGCCGCCTCGATGCGCTTCCAGTCCTCGAACGTCACCACCCGCACCTTGCGATCGGACAGCAGCTGGTCGAGACCCGCCGGACCCTGCTTGAAGGCGTCCGGCGTCAGTGCCTTGGCGTGTTCCGCCACCTGGCTGCCGTCGGGGAAATTGGTGGCGATGGTGCCGCTGGGGCCGCGCTTGGCCCAGCCGGCCACATAAAGACCGTCATCGATCTTGCCGTTCTCGTTCTGGAACCGCTGGTTCCGGTCATCATAGGCCACGTTGTCGAGCGGCGTGGACTGGGTGCCGATACAGGCGACCACGATGTTGCAGGGCACCTCGAACGTCTCGCCGGTGGGCACCACGCGGCCGTCGTCATCCAGCCGGGTGCGTTCCATGCGAATGGCCGCCACCTTGCCGTCCGCGCCCAGCACCTCGACGGGCATGGCGTAGAATTCCAGGTGGATGCGCACCCCCTTCTCGTCACCCGTGTGAAGGGCATATTCGCGCAGGTAGCCGATATTCTTTTCCTGGCTGCCGCGGCCCTTGTCCTCGAGCGCCACGGTCTCGTCAGGCAGCACGGCCGGATCGACCAGGGTCACCGCGTTCTCCAGTTCGCCGAACTCCTTCACCTCCTTGTGGGTAAAAGCGGCCTGCAGCGGCCCGCGGCGGGCGAACACATAGATGTCCTTCACCGGCGAGGTGTCGATGGCGTCGGCGGCATAATGGGCCATGTCGGTGGCGCGCACCTCTTCGCCGGTCTTGGCGAGCAGGCGGGCCACGTCGAGCGCCACGTTGCCGGCGCCGATCACCACCGCGGTGCCGGTTTCCAGGCTGGGCGACAATTCGCGGAAGTCGGGATGGGCATTGTACCAGCCGACGAACTCGGACGAGCCGTAGACGCCGGCCAGATCCTCGCCGGGAATGCCCATGCGGCGGTCGCGCGGTGCACCGGTGGCCAGCACGACGGCGTCGTAGAGGCCGCGCAACTCGGCGATGGTCACGTCGCGCGGCACTTCCACATTGCCCAGGAAGCGAACCTGCGGCGACTGGGCCGTGCGCTCGAAGATCTTGGCGATCTTCTTGCTGCTCTGGTGATCCGGCGCCACGCCGGCACGGATCAGGCCGAACGGCGTCGGCAGTCGATCGATGACGTCCACCCTGCAGTCCGGGATATCCTTGACCAGCGCGGCGGCCGTGTAAAATCCACCGGGCCCGGACCCGATAATGGCAACGGTCAGGCCCATCAGCCCACCTCTCCCCTATGACGTCTCACTTCAAATCCCCATGCCCCGGCCTCGTCCGGAAGTCTATACCGGAATATAGCCGTCCATGCCGAAGGGTTTCCCGCAGGCCATCGTTTAATAGCCAAGAACAGGACTTAGAGCAACGATTGGCGATCGGATAGACTGGGTGAAACCGTCCTGGGAGATGACCGGATTGACCACGGACAATGCGCGTCCCGCGCCGCCCACTATCGCCGCTGGTACCGCCGCCCTGAATATCCTCTCGGACGAGGCGCTGATGCAGCGCGTCGGCGTGGGCGACCAACCGGCGTACAGCGTGCTGGTCGAGCGCCATCTGGGCCGCAATCTGGGTTTTGCCGTGCGGGTGCTGGGCGACAGGGCCGACGGCGAGGAAGTCATGCAGGAAGCGTTTCTGAATCTCTGGCGCGGTGCCGCGAACTGGCAGCCGGGCGGGGCGCGGTTCACCACCTGGTTCTATCGGGTCGTGCTGAACCTGTGCATCGACCGCCAGCGCAAGCGGCGCGGCCGGCACGTGCCGCTTGAGGATGCGGGCGAACTGGCCGACGGGCGGCAGAGCGCCGACGCCGGCATCCACGACCGGCAGGTCCGCCAACGGATCGACGGGGCTTTGGCCGAATTGCCCGAGCGGCAGCGGGAGGCGATCAGCCTCTGCTATCTGCAGGGGCTGAGCAACAAGGAGGCAGCCGCCGTGCTGCAGGTCAACATCAAGGCGCTCGAGAGTCTGCTCACCCGTGGCAGGGCCGCGTTGAAGCAGCATCTGGCGCCGCTGCGAACTGAAGTGTCGGGGGTTGCCCAATGACTATGAGGCTGGAGGAATTCAGGAGCCTGCTGGACGCCTGGGGCGCCGATCCCGGGCGCTGGCCCGGCGAACGGCGCGAGGCTGCCGAGGCGCTGCTCGCGGTCTCGGACGAGGCCCGGCGCCTGCTGGCCGAGGAGGCGGCGTTCGACGGGCTGCTCGCCGGCGCGCCGCCCGCCGCGCCAAGCGCCGCGCTGCTGGACAGCGTTCTGGCGATCCCCCGGACCGCGCGGCAAACGCGCAAGGCCGGCAGCTGGCGCTTCGGATTCCTGCCGGTGCTGCCGCGTTTCGCGGGACTGGCGGCGGCGGCGATGCTGGGCTTCTACATCGGCACCACCAGCCTGTTCCAGCCGGTCCAGACCATGGCGGCGGACAACGACACCGTCATCATCAGCGACTACGTGTTCGGCGGCGGCATTGACGGAGAAGCAGGACTATGACCCGATCGGAGAAATGGCTGCTGGGCGGGCTGGGCCTGTCGCTCGCCCTCAACGGATTGCTTGCCGCGCTGATCTTCTTCCATCCCGGCCCGCATCACGATCGGCATCGCGGGCCCGACGTGCGCGTCGGTCGGCTGGAAAAGCACCTGGCGCCCGAATCCCGGGACGTGCTGCGCGAGGCCGTCGCCCAGAATCGTGACGCGCTGAGGCTGGAGTTCGACGCCATGCGCACCGCCCGCGACGGCATCGCCCGGGCCCTGGAGCAGGAGCCGTTCGACCGCGCCGCGCTGGAGGCCGCCTTTGCCGAGGCGGGCAGGCATCGTGACGCGATCCAGGCCACCGTCCAGCAAAGCTTCATCGAGGCCGCCGGCCGTCTTCCCGTCGAGGAACGGGTGAAGCTGGCGAAGGGCGGCGAACGCTATATGCGCCGGCTGCTGGACCCGCGCCGCGACGGCGACAAGGCCAGGGGACGCCGCGGCGACGAGCGGCGCGGCGACGGACCGCCTCCGCCGGCCGAGCCCACGCCGTAATCCCGCTGGAAATGGACATGGCTGGCGTATAATTCCCCTACCATCCGTTGCGCCACGAGGCGTTTCGGCGCATACACACGGTAGAAAAGCGGAAACGCCCACCTTCCCATGCAGATCTATCTGCCCATTGCCGAACTGTCGATCAACTGGCTGTTGATCCTGGGTCTTGGCGCGGGTGTGGGATTCATGTCGGGCATGTTCGGCGTCGGCGGCGGCTTCCTGATGACGCCCCTGCTGATTTTCGCCGGCATCCCCCCGGCGGTCGCCGTCGGCACCCAGGCCAATCAGATCCTCGCCTCGTCGGTCTCCGGCGTCATGGCCCACTGGCGGCGTGGCGGCGTCGACTTCAAGATGGGCACCGTGCTGATGGTCGGCGGCGTGCTCGGATCGGGCGCGGGCATGGTGCTGTTCGACTATCTGCGCTCGGTCGGCCATGTGGAGTTGCTGATCTCGCTCAGCTACGTGGTGTTCCTGGGCACGGTGGGAGGCCTGATGCTGAACGAGAGCATTCGCGCCATCCTGCGCGCCCGCAAGGGCGTCGTGCCTTCCCGGCGCCGCCACGACGACCTGGCGCACCGGCTGCCGTGGAAGATGCGGTTCCGCAAGTCACGACTCTATATCAGCGTCATTCCCCCCGTCGCCATCGGCTTCGTCACCGGCGTCCTGTCGGCGATCATGGGCGTGGGCGGCGGTTTCGTCATGGTTCCGGCGATGATCTACCTGCTGGGCATGGCCACCAACGTGGTCATCGGCACCTCGCTGTTCCAGATCATCTTCGTCACCGCCACGGTCACCATGCTGCACGCCACGACCACCTATACGGTCGACGTGATCCTGGCGCTGCTGCTGATCGCCGGCGGCGTCGTCGGCGCCCAGTTCGGCGCCCGCGCCGGCCTGAATGTCAAGGGCGAGCACCTGCGGTTGATGCTCGCCGGCGTGGTCGTCGCCGTCTGCCTGGGCCTGGCCTGGGGGCTGGTGGTGACACCGCGGGAAATGTACTTCGTCTCGACCCTGGTGGATGACGAATGACGCGGTTGCACATCCTGCTGCTCCTGCTGCTTCCCATGGCGCTGTCCGGCGGCCCGGCACACGCAGCCACCTTGTCGAGCGACCTGTCGAGCCGCGAGATCGCCATCCGGTCCAATTTCAACGGCACCAGCCTGCTGCTGTTCGGGTCGAAGAACACCGGCCCCAAGGAAGGGCCCGTCGACATCATCGCCGTGGTGCACGGCCCCGAGCAGCCCATGACGATCTACCGCAAGCAGCGGATTGCCGGCATCTGGATGAACAGCCGGCCCGTGCGTTTTCACAACGTGCCCGGCTTCTACGCGGTGGCCAGCAACCGCCGCCTTGCCGACATCGCGGGCGCCAATTATCTGCGCCGCGAGAATATCGGCCCCAGCAATCTGGTGCTGTTGTCGGTCGAGGAGGTGAGCACCGACGAGCTGCAGGGGTTGCGCGAGGCCATCATCGAAAACCGCACCAGCGCCGGCCTGTACGAGATTCAGGAAGATGCCGTCACCTTCCCGTCGGGCGACCTGTTTCGCGCCGACATCTATTTCCCGGCCCGCGTGCCGGTAGGCGATTACCGGGTGATCGTCCGCATGTTCCGCGGCGGCAAGGAGATCGGCCGGACCATTTCGATTCTCACTGTCGGCAAGCAGGGTCTGGAGCAGTGGACCTACAATGTCGCCCATAACCATCCGTTCGCCTACGGGTTGGCCGCCATCGTGCTCGCGGTGGCCGCCGGATGGACCGCCGCGGCGGCTTTCCGGCGCCGCTGATTCCGCGCACGAGTCGAAGTCTCAGGAACCCGGTCTTCACCTGAAATCTGAACGCCGGGAACCGTTCATGTTCAGCCAGCGTTCATCTGTCCGGCACCATTCTTCATCGTGACGAGGGCACGGATACCCTAGGTTCCACGATCCATCGGGGTGACGATGTCGAGAGCAACTTTTGTCGCGGATGAGAATCTTGGTCGCTTCCTCAAGGAAATGCGGCGATTCACGGTTCTGGACGCAGTTAATGAACGGGAACTGGCGGTAGCGTGGCAGCAGCGGCGCTGCCCCCATGCCGCCGAGCAGCTGGTGGGCAGCCATCTTCGCCTCGTGGTGAAGGTGGCCAAGAGCTTCAGGGGCTACGGACTGCCGCTGGGTGAACTTGTCGCCGAGGGCAATGTCGGCCTGATGCAGGCCATCGACCGTTTCGAGCCCGAGCGCGGCTTCCGGCTGTCCACCTACGCGTTGTGGTGGATCCGGGCGACGATCCAGGAATACGTCCTGCGGACGTGGTCCATGGTAAAGCTCGGCACCACGTCGGCGCAGAAGAAGTTGTTCTTCAATCTGCGCCGGCTGAAAACCAACCTGCGCGCCATCGAGGAGGACACCTTGACGCCGGTGCAGGTCGCGTTCATCGCCCACCAGCTACAGGTGAGCGAGGAGGACGTGATCTCCATGAACCAGCGGCTGTTCGGCCGCGACCAGTCGCTGAACGTGACGATCTCGGACGAGGACGACACCGAATGGCAGGACTGGCTTGAGGACGGCGAGGTCACGCAGGAAGACGCACTGATCGAGAACGACCAGATGGCCAAGCGCCGGGCGCTGATGACCCGCTGCCTGACCCATCTGGACCAGCGCGAACAGCATATCCTGATCAATCGCCGGCTGCGCGACGATCCGCCGACCCTCGACGCCCTGTCGCAGGAACACGGCATCTCGCGCGAGCGGGTGCGGCAGATCGAGGTGCGCGCCTTCGAGAAACTGAAGCGCATCATGCGCGCCCCGGACATGCCGACGGCCTGGGCCGCCTGAGGTTTTCAGGAACTCGGCTTGGGTCTCTTTCGGAAAACGGCTTCCCGTGTGCGGACGGGGAGCCGTTTTCTGTTGTGCGCCATCCGCGCCGTGTTGCCGGCGCATGGGCGGCGGTAGTGGCTGGCGTGGGCGAACTTAGGCGGCCTGCCCAGGCAGCCACGCCTTCAGCCGCCGCGCCGCCTCGGCCATGTCCTCGGCCGTGCCCGCGAAGCACATCCGGATGAACCGGTCGCCGTCGATCTCGTCGAAATCCGTGCCCGGCACGGTCGCCACGCCGGCGCCGTCCAGCATGGCGCGGCAGAACGCGGCGCTGTCGCTGGTGAAGCGCGACACGTCGGCATAGAGGTAGAACGCGCCCTGCGGGTTGGCGAAGCTGAGCCCCAGCGGCGCCAGTTCGGCCAGCAGCAGATCGCGGTTGGTCTTGTAGGCGGCGACGCGCAGGTCCAACTCCTCGGTGCACTCGAACGCCGCCAGCGCCGCATGCTGGGCCACCGTCGGCGGCGAGATGAAAAGGTTCTGCGCCAGCCGCTCGACCGGCCGGACCAGCGCCTCGGGCACCACCATCCAGCCAATGCGCCAGCCGGTCATGCAGTAATATTTCGAGAAGCTGTTGATCACGACCGCCTCCGGGTTGAACGACAGGGCGGTGACCTCGTCGCCGTCGAACACCATGCGGTGGTAGATCTCGTCCGAGATCAGCCGGACGCCGCGCTCCTGGCATGCCGCGCCCAGCGCGGCCATGCCGGCGGCGTCGATCATGGTGCCCGTGGGATTGGACGGGCTGGCGACCAGTAGGCCGTCGAGCCGGTCGACGAACGCCAGATGCGCCGGCGTGGGCTGGAAATTGTCGGCCAGCGTGGTGCGCAACTCGACCGCCTCGATGCCCAGGGTGCGCATGATCCGCTCATAGGGCGGATAGCACGGCCGGCCGATCGCCATGCGGTCGCCGATGTCGAAGCAGGCGGTGAAGGCCAGGGTGAACGCCGCCGACGAGCCGGTGGTGACGATCACCCGCTTTGGATCCACGTCGGCGCCATAGGCGTCGCCGTAATGCCGGGCGATGCGTTCCCTCAAGGAGGGGATGCCCAGCGCCACGGTGTAGCCGCCGCGTCCGGCGCGCATGGTGCGCTCGGCGGCGTCCGTCACCGCCGCGGGCGTCGGCGTGCCCGGCTCGCCCACCTCCATGTGGATGATCCGCCGGCCCTGCGCCTCCAGCGCGGCGGCCGCCGTCATCACGTCCATGACGCGGAACGCGGGAATGTCGCTGCGCTTTGAGATTTTCGGCGGCATGGCAGTCTCGGCACTGTGCGGAACCAGCGTCGTTTCTCGCATCCCCGGGCGTTCAATCAAGACTTTTCCGGTCAGCCGCCCTATTTTCCGCTTGGGAGGAACGCCATGCCGACGAAGAAGCCAACCGCAACCGACGCACCGGTCCACCTGCCGCTGCCCGCCAGCGCCCTGTGCGGGCAATGCGACGCGTCGACGCTGGGATTCGAGACCACCGCCGAGATCACCGAGGCCAACGGCGTCATCGGCCAGCAGCGCGCGATCGAGGCCATCGAGTTCGCGCTGGGCATGGACAAGCCCGGCTACAACCTGTTCGCCGTGGGTCCGCGCGGCACCGGCAAGTACCGGCTGGTGCGCGGGCTGGTGGAGCAGGCCGCGGCGAACCGCACCGGCGAGCTCGACTGGGCCTATGTGTACAATTTCGACGACGAGCGGCGGCCCTGCGCCCTTTCCCTGCCCGCCGGGCGCGGCGAGGTCCTGGCCGAGGCGATGAAGAAGCTGGTGCACGATTCCCGCGCGGCGCTGACCAGCGCCTTTTCGGGCGAGGACTACCGCAACGCCGTCCAGGCCATCCAGGACGATGTGGAACGGCGCCAGAACGCCGCCCTGGAGGAGCTGCGCGCCCAGGCCGCGGCAAAGAACATCACCCTGCTGAACACGCCCATGGGCATGGGATTCGCGCCGCTGGCCGATGGCAAGGTGATGGAGCCGGAGAATTTCAACCAGCTTCCCGAGGAAGACCGCAAGCGCATCGAGGAGGATATCCGCGACCTGCAGGAAGGCCTGCGCGTCGCCATGCAGAAGATGCCGGCGGTGCTGCGCGAGGTGCGCGAGCGCATCGAGACGCTGAACGAGGAGACCGCCGAATTCGCGACCGGCGGCCTGGTGCGCGCCGTGCAACAGAGCTTTTCGGATCTGGAGGCGGTGGCGACCTATCTCGAGCGGGTCCATGCCGACCTGAAGGACAGCGTCGACCTGTTCCTGAAGGCCCAAAAACCGCCGGAAGACGACAGGGGACCGTCGAGGGGGCCGGAAGCCGATTCGTTCTTCCGCCGTTACCTCGTCAACCTGATCGTCGAGCACAAGGACGGCGCACCGGCGCCCGTGGTCTATGAGGACGAGCCCACCTACGAGCGGCTGATCGGCCGCATCGAGCAGCGGGTGGAGATGGGCACGCTGGTGACCGACTTCAGCATGATCCGCGCCGGCGCGCTGCACCGGGCCAATGGCGGCTATCTGCTGCTCGATGCGAGAAAAGTGCTGATGCAGCCCATGGCCTGGGAGGCGCTGAAGCGCGCCTTGCGGGCGGGCGAGGTGCGCATCGAGCCGGTGTTCGGCGCCATGGGCCTGCCGGTCACCACCATGCTGGAGCCCGAGGCGATCCCGCTCCAGGTCAAGATCGTGCTGCTGGGCGAGGGCAACATCTATTACCCGCTGCATGCCTACGATCCGGACTTTCCCGGCCTGTTCAAGGTGATGGCCGACTTCGACGAGCGGGTGGTCCGCGACGACGCGACGGTGCAGAAAATGGCCCGGCTGATCGCCGCCCGCGCGCGCAGCGAAAGTCTCAGGCCGTTCCACCGCAACGCCGTGGCCCGGCTGATCGACGACATGTCCCGCGAGGAGGAGGATTCCGAGCGCCTGTCGGCCAATGTGGAGCACCTTACCGACCTGATGCGCGAGGCCGATTATCTGGCCGGCAAGACCGGCCACGACGTGGTGACGGCCGGCGACGTGAACGACGCCGTCGACGCCGGGCGCCGCCGGGTCAGCCGGATCAACGAGCGCATGCAGGCCGAGATCATGCGCCAGACCATGCTGATCGACACGGCGGGCGCCGTCGTCGGGCAGATCAACGGCCTGTCGGTCTATACCATCGGCGCCGCGGCGTTCGGCAAGCCGAGCCGCATCACCGCGCGGGTCTGGCTGGGCCGCGGCGACGTGCTCGACATCGAGCGCACCGTGGCGCTGGGCGGGCCGCTGCATTCCAAGGGCGTGCTGATCCTGTCGGGTTATCTGGGCGCGCAATATTCCCAGGACATGCCGCTGTCGCTGTCGGCCAGCCTGGTGTTCGAGCAATCCTATGGCGGAGTCGACGGAGACAGCGCCTCGTCTGCCGAGCTCTACGCGCTGCTGTCGGCGCTGGCCGAGGCGCCGATCTTCCAGCATTTCGCGGTAACCGGCTCGGTCAACCAGCGCGGCCAGGTGCAGGCGATCGGCGGCGTCAACGAGAAGATCGAGGGCTATTTCGACCTGTGCGACAGGCGCGGGCTGAGCGGCAAGCAGGGCGTGCTGATCCCCACCGCCAACGTCAAGCACCTGATGCTGGACCGCCGTGTGGTCGAGGCGGTCGAGGCCAGGAAGTTCCACATCCACGCGGTCTCGAGCATTGACCAGGGCATCGAGATCCTGACCGGCGTGGCGGCCGGCAAGGCCGACGAAAATGGCCTGTTTCCGCCCGGCAGCATCAACGCCCGCGTCGCCGCGCGGCTGCACGGCTTCGCCGAGGCGCGCCAGCGATTCGGCCAGCCGCCCCGGTGGGAATCCGGCACGTGACCGCCGCGGCCGCCACCGGGCCCGGGACCACCGGAAGGCGGCGTGCGGTCAGCCGCGTCGTGCTGACCATCGAAGCCGAATCGATGGGCGGCGAGGCCATCGACACCGCCGTGCGTCTGGCCCGCGCCTACGAGGCCGATCTGGTCACGCTGTTCGTCAAGACCAGCGACATGATGAACATGGTCTCGCTGCCGTTCGGCGCCACGCTGACCAGCCGCGCCGGCGTCACCCGCCAGATCGACCGGACCATGCTGGAACACCGGCTGGACCGGCTGGCGCACCAGGCCGAGGCGCTGCTGGCCCGCGCGGCGTCCGGCGTGCGCTGGTCGTTCCGCACCACGACCGGCCACACCGAACAGGTGGCCGCCCGGGAGGCGCTGCAGGGCGACCTGCTGGCGATCTCGTCGCGAACCGCCACCCGGGTCAGCGACACGATCGGCGCGCTTGCCTGTTCGCTGCTCTTGCTGGGCGACGGCATGGGGCAGGACCGGCCGGTGATCGCGCTGTACGAGGGCGACACCAGCGTTCTGGGCGTTGCCCGCGAAATGGCCCGGGCATTCGCCAAGGACCTGGCCGTGGTGCTGCCCCACGGCATGGATGCCCGCGCCCGCCGCCGGGCGCAGGACTGGCTGGGCCGTCGCGGCCTGCCGACGCGCCTGTTGCAGTTCTCCGAGCCCGACCCCGCCGCGCTGGCCGCCGAACTGGCAGACCTGCAACCCGGCCTGCTGGTGATGGGCCGCACCGCCGCCGCGTCGCGCCAGCTGCAGCAAATCTTTGAAACCGGAAACCGCCCGGGGCCGTTATTGCTGGTGTCGTGACAACGACTATATATACGTTCCCGGCACCCTGAGGATTCCATGGCCATTATCTCCGTCACCCGATTGCGCGTAAGGTCCTGGCGGTTCCTGCCGGACTTTCTGCTGCATTCGGTGCGGATCACGCGGCAGACCCGGGCCGCGCCCGGCAATATGGGCGCCGAGGTGTTCCGGGATGCGGGCATGACGTTCTGGACCAAGTCGGCCTGGCGTGACGAGGCATCCATGCGGGCCTTTGTGACGTCGGGCGCCCACAAGGCGATCATGCCCCATTTGCACCGCTGGTGCAGCGAGGCATCGGTGCTCCATTGGGAACAGGAGACGGCCCGCCTGCCGTTCTGGCAGGATGCCGGGCGCCGCATGCAGCGCGATGGCCGCCTGATCGACGTCAAGCGCCCCAGCGATGCGCATGCGGCCGGGCGGATTCCGCCGATGAAGAATTAGTCCTCCCCGCCGGCACACAAGGCTGGCCGGTCGCCAGGCGGCGGTTTACGCTTCGCGGCCTGGGGACATGCCACGGCACGGCCGGCGGCAGCAACGGAGGACCATTCCATGATCCATCTTCATTACTGGCCGACGCCGAACGGCAAGAAGGTCACGATCTTGCTCGAGGAAGCCGGGATCGAGCATGTGATCGTGCCGTGCAACATCGGCGCTGGCGACCAGTTCAAGCCGGAATTCCTGGCGATCAATCCCAATCACCGGATGCCGACCATGGTCGACGACGCGCCCGCCGACGGCGGCGCACCGATCAGCGTGTTCGAATCCGGCGCGATCCTGCTCTATCTGGCCGAGAAGGCCGGTCAGTTCTGGCCGCAGGACCTGCGCACCAGATACGACGTGGTGCAGTGGGTGTTCTGGCAGATGGCGAACCAGGGACCGAAGCTGGGTGAATTGGGGACCTTCATCCGCGCCGGCGACAAGCATGGCGACCAGTCATTCGCCGTGCGCCGGTTCACCGACGAAGCCAACCGGCTGTACGGCGTGCTGAACAACCGGCTGTACGACCGCCGCTACCTGGCCGGCGACACCTATACCATCGCCGACATGGCCGCCTATCCATGGACGGTGAACTGGAAATTCCACCGCCAGGACCTGGGCGAATTCAAATATTTCAAACGCTGGTTCGACGAGCTCAGCGAACGTCCCGCCGTCCAGCGCGGCATGGCCGTCGGCGCCGACTTCGCGGCCAACCTGGCCGACCTGCCGCCCGAGGAAATCGAGCGCCGCACGAAGATGCTCTACAACCAGCGCGCCCGGCCGGCGCCGGAATCCGGCGGCTACGGATTCTAGGCCGCCTGAACGCAGGGAGGCATTCATGACAGAGGTCGCGACAAGAAAACTGCTCGAGAACGACAAGGTCATCGTCTGGGAACTGGTGCTGGAACCCGGCGAGAGCACCGGCGTGCACCGGCACGAGCTCAGCTACATGGTCCATGTGATCGAGGGCTCGACCCTGCGCGCCACCGACGGCGACGGCGGCAATCAGGTGGACGTCACCCTCCAGCCGAACGACACCCATTTCTTCGAGATCAGCGGCGGCGTCGCCACGTCGGGCGGCCTCAGCACCCCGGCGGTGCATGATGCAAAGAATGTCGGCACCGGCCGCTACCGGGAAATCATGGTCGAGATCAAGTAGGTGGCCGCGTCTATCCACCCTGACCGATCTTATGCAGAATCTGATCGGTTACGCTGCGGCCAGCCTCGTCACGCCTGAAGGCCATGAGAAACAGCAATTTGCCGCCGCTCGTCTCTTCCGCCTTGCGCCCGATGTTGTCCTTTTCCTCTGAATCTTGGGTTCGCACCCCCTTGTATTCGATTACCAGCTGCCGCCCGTCCTGCAGTTCGGCAACGAAGTCGGGGTAAAAATAGTCGGTCGATTTGGGGCTTCGGATCAGGCGTTTGAGCGCGACAGCCTTTCCCGATCCAGACTTGAAATACGTCTCGAGTTCGCGCGCGTGTTGTTCCGTCTCGACGGCGACATAGGATTTCAGAACAACGGGGAGATATGCTTTGGTCGAAAGCACCTTACCCGCGTTGTGCGAAGAGAATCGTCGCTTCAGATCATTCGTCGAGCCGACATAGACATCGTCATTGCTCAACTTAAGAAAATAGACGTACCACATAAAGTCTCCCTGCGCTGCTTCGCAGCTTCGGGAGATCACCCTACGCCGTCAAGTGTGGTGGCCTGCCACCCGAAGCCCGTGAGGGCGTAGGGTGGAGCGGGTGAAGGGAATCGAACCCTCGTCGTAAGCTTGGGAAGCTTCTGCTCTACCATTGAGCTACACCCGCGCGTCCAGCCGGTCTGAGATAGCATATGGGCCGGTGCTGTCGAGCATTTTCATATCTCCCGCGCGTTGCAGAAATCCCGTATTGAAGGGCGTTCCAGCGGGAGAACCACATGGACATGCACGTAATAGTACGATCGGCGACCACGCTGCTGACGGTCTACGGCCTGAAGCTGATCGGCGCGGTGGTGATCCTGATCGTCGGCTGGACGCTGTCGTCCTGGGCGAACCGGGCCATGCTGCGGCTGTCGGGCCGCGCCAGCCGGCTGGACCCGACCCTGTCGCTGTTCCTGGCCAGCGTCTCGCGCTGGGCGATCCTGGGTTTCACCATCATCGCGGTGCTGTCCCAGTTCGGCGTCGAGACCACCAGCCTGATCGCGGTGCTGGGCGCCGCGTCGATCGCCGTGGGGCTGGCGATGCAGGGGACACTCAGTCACTTCGCCTCGGGCGTCATGCTGCTGATCTTCCGGCCATTCCGGATCGGCGACGACATCGAGGTTGCCTCGAGCATCGGCACCGTGCGCGCCATCAGCCTGTTCGCGACCGAACTGGCCATGGCGGACAATGTGCAGCTGTACCTGCCCAACGGCATGGTATGGGGCGCGGCGATCAAGAACTTCAGCGCCCACAAGACCAGGCGCGTCGACCTCAGCGTCAATGTGGGCTACGGTAACCGGCTGGACGCGGTCCTCGCCATGATCCGCGACACCATCGCCGCCGATCCGCGGCCATTGCCCCAGCCCGAGCCGCAGGTGGTGGCCGGTGCGCTGGGCGATATGGCCGTGCAGATCATCATCCGGGTCTGGGTGAGGAGCGCCGATTATCTGGTTTTCCGCTACGATCTGGTCGAACGACTCAAGCAGCGATTCGACGACGAAGGCGTCCAGATCGCGCTGGCCGAACACCGGCTGCACAATCCGCCAGCGGTGTGAGCGGCGCGAATTTTATGCCCGATCCGGGTAGATGACCTTATGATGGAGTGGACTTGGGGATTGCCTACAGCACCGTGATTGGGAAACGGCGTGCGGTTCCGCGATGATTCCACGTAATTGGGCCGAGGCCGGCAAGGTCTTCCTTGTCGCGCTCGCCTGCGCGGCTATCGCCGCCTTCAGTCACCTGTTCTCCATTGCCAGCATCGTGCCGCCCGCCACCTGGTGGCCGCTGGGCATTGCCCTGGGCGGCCTGATCGTCCTGGGCCGCGTCGCGTGGCCTGGCGTGTTCCTGGGCTGGCTGGCCGGGGCCCTGATCGCCGGTCTGGGCCCCGCTGCGGCAATTTCGGCCGGCACCGGCACCGCGGCCGCGCTCGGGGGCGCCTGGCTGGCGGCAAGGCTGCGCCTGGGCACCGGTCTCGACCGGTTCCGCGACGTGGGACTGCTGATGGCGGTCATCGTGCCGGCCACGGCTCTCGTCGCCGCGCTGGGCGACGCGTTGCTGTTTCTGGTGCCGGAACTCTCGCCCACGGCCGCCGATCCGGGCGACGCGATCCTGGGCCGTTGGCTCGGCTGCGTGTTCAGCGGATTTGCCTTCGTGCCGTTGCTGATGGGCATGAACCAAAGCACCGCCATCGCCACCCGGCCGCTCCGCTGGCTGGAGTTCGCCGGCATCCTGGGCATCAAGGCCCTGACCGCGGCCCTGATCAACACGCCCGCGCTGCCCAACTCGGTTCAGCTTGCCCTGGTGGTGAGCCAGTTTCCGCTGCTCGCCTGGATGGCGGTCCGTTTCAACCTGCTTGGCGTCGGCATCCTGATCGCCGTGTCGCTGGTCTTCGCGCAGTTCGGCACCGCCCAGGGCGCCGGCCCGCTGCACGGCTTCACCATCGGCGGCCAGTGGACCACCCTGACTTCGTTCTGCACCCTGTCGACCCTGACGGCGCTGCTGCTCTATGCCGCCATGGAGGCCATGCGGCGCATGCAGCGGGAAGTGATCGCCAGCGAGCGCCGCCTGCGCGATATCGCCGACAGCGCCAGTGACTTCTTCTTCGAGACCGACGCGATGGGGCGGCTGCAATATGTGTCGGAACGCTTCGCCGAATTCGTCGGCAGCCAGACCGAGCTGCTGCTGGGCCGGGTGGCGTTCATGGACGAGGTGACCAGTGCCACCGAGCCCGACTGGCCGATCCTGCTCGAGCATATCAGGCAGCACGAAAGCTACCGCAACATGCGCGTGCCGGTCACCACCATGTCCGGCGAGCGCAAGGTGCTGATGGCGAGCGGCAAGCCGATCTTCGACGATCATGGCCTGTTCGTGGGGTATCGCGGCGCCTGTAGCGACATCACCGAACAGATCGATGCCGCCGACGCCCTGTTCCAGGCGCAAAAGATGGAGAGCGTCGGCCAGCTGACCGGCGGGCTGGCGCACGACTTCAACAACCTGCTCGCGGTGATCATCGGCAATATGGAACTGGCCGAGGAAACCCTGGCCGAGGCCCCGGGCGCCAGCAAATCGCTGCTCCGCAAGGCGCTCAATGCCGCCGAGCGCGGCGCGTTGCTGATCCAGCGCCTGCTGGCGTTCTCGCGGCGCCAGGCGCTGTCGCCCAAGGTGGTCGACGTCAATGCCCTGCTCCTCGGCCTGAGCGACATCCTCGACCATGCTTTGGGCGACGGCATCCGTCTCCGGCGCGACCTGACGCGGGAACCGTGGCTGGTGCGGGTCGATCCGACCCAGCTCGAATCGGTGATTCTCAACATGGCGATCAACGCCCGCGACGCCATGCCGTTGGGCGGCGATCTGACCATTGTCACCCGCAATGACTGTTTCGCCGAGGAAACCATGGCCGGAAAGGATTCGCTGCCGGCGGGCGACTACGTGACCATCACGGTTTCGGACACCGGCACCGGCATGCCGCCGGACGTGCTCGACCGCATCTTCGAGCCGTTTTTCACCACCAAGGACACCGGCCGCGGCAGCGGCCTTGGCCTGAGCATGGCCTATGGCTTCGTGCGCCAGTCGGGCGGCGCCATCGAGGCGCGCAGCGAGCCCGGCGAGGGCACCCGGCTGACATTCTACCTGCCCCGTCACCGCGACGAGACCGGGGCCGTGGCCAGCACAAGGAACGCGGCGGCGGGACCGCCGGGTTACGGCGAGCGCATCATGCTGGTGGAAGACGACGCGGCGGTGCGCGACCTGCTCGTGCGCCGGTTGAGCGGCATGGGCTATGAGGTGGTGCCCGTCGACAATGCGGTGAAGGCGCTCAAGATGCTGCGCGAGACATCCGCCGTCGATCTGCTACTGACCGACGTGGTGCTGCCCGGCGGCCTCTACGGCGACAAGCTGGCGGAACAGGCGCGGGCGCTCAGGCCCGGCCTGAAGGTGCTGTTCATGTCGGGCTATCCGAAGAACGCGACGGACAAGATGGGACAGATCGGGCTGGACGACCCGGTGCTGCGCAAGCCGTTCCGCAACCAGGAACTGGCCGCCCAGCTGCGCCAGTTGCTTGACCGTGCAGAGGAAAACGCCTAACACTTTGCCCGTGGCGATTTGGCGACCAGCTTGCGGCCACGTTAAAAAAACAGCTAAACGGTCGGGCGCAAACCCTGACCCGTTCCGGTCGGGGTTTTTTGTTTTGGGCGGATGCGATGTACGTACCGG